>CAYOEO010000001.1:0-81251 GCA_964403125.1 uncultured Pseudomonadales bacterium
TCAACACGTTTTTGTTGTCGCCCACGCCGTTGCATTTCACTTCGGCGAGCACTTCACGCACCAGTGCAGGGGTTACCGCAGCCGCTTGTTTGATTTGCTCTTCTTTACTGCCTTTGTAAGAAGAGGGCGCATTGAGTATGCGCTGACCTTTACCGCCGCCGCCGGAAATGGCTTTCAAACGGAAGCGGTTGTTGGGGTTTTCGGCAAAAATTTTCAACATTTGTTGATGCAGGGTTGTACCCAAATCATCCACGGTAATGACATCGACACGCGCTTTGTAAGACGCAGCCAAAACGGCTTCGGCTTTTTCATCCAGTGTTTTCAACTTGTCAAGTTTGACATCGAGTTTGAACTCTTTGGCGATTTTGGCGAGCCCAGCTTCGTTTTTGGCTTTCGCAAGCAAGGCCAGCGTAGTGCCGTTATTCACACCTGGCGTAACAGAAACGCCAGCGGCCAAAGCCGTGCGTTTCGCTTCGTCTTTCAAACCTGCGGCGCTTTGTGTGAACGAGCCGGGGCCGATAAAAATTAAACCGGCATCTTCCATCGCAGACACCATTTCTGCGTCTTCCGACATAAAGCCGTAGCCCGCAAAAATACTGTTGTAGCCATTGTCTTTAGCAATGCACACGATTTGTTGGATGCGCTGATGGCGCTCTTCTTTGTTGGCACCGGTGTAATCGGGCACACGGTGTACGCGCGAAGGGTCGGTCAGTTTGCGCAGCTCTGGTGCCAGCGCGTTGGTGTAGGTAATGGAATCTTTTTCTGACAGCAAAATGCCGTAGCCGTGTATACCCATTTCATCAAATACATCCATGGCTTCCTTGCGGATAGGGCCACGGCAGATGATGAGGGGTTTCATATCGCGACAATCAAAACTACGCACCCACTCGGATACGTTTTGGTCGAGACGGCGGTCGCTATGAATCAGTGGATTATTTGCGTAGTTCTTTTTGCTGCCCATGTGTTAATTCTCTAAATGATTTTTTGTCTTTGGAGCTGACGTTTTTGTTTGGGTATAGTTATCTTCGACAGGAGAATTACTCAACGACAAAGCTTTGAAGGGTTTTTATTACTTCTCCTCCAGTATCCTTTTTGCCGCTATGTATGGAAATTCCATATTTCTCAAGATAAATCCAATTATCAAAACCAGATAACGAGGTGTTGAGATAATTCCCACATTGCATGTTTATAGCTAAACCCTCTATATTTTTATTTAATGTTGACCCTGGGTAGTATTTATCAGTTTTACATTCGCTTTTATTGGTATAAGTATTTCCGTTAAATGTTGACACCATAACAACGTCAAATATATAGGTTGACCTCTCGCCAATTTTCTCTGGGAAGGCATCTATTTTCTTAATTTCTTTTGCCCTAACTATAGGGTTCGCATATTTTTTTGATGGAATTGCGGATTGATGGGATAACAGGTAAGTATTACGATATGACGTATCAAAATTATACTTGACCGGTATGTCGTTCAAGCTCGTAACTTGTACAGATTGAGTCAAGCCTCCACCTATGTTGTAGATCTTTGTTGTGCTACCAATGAGTGTTTTTTTTCCGTCCTTGTCCTTGTCTTTGGCTTCAACTTTTTCTTGTATGGTTATTAAGTGAAAAGGCAATGGATTATTGCTTGGTAGGCTTTGCAGTATTTTTGGCGGAAGGTTTGTTGCGTTAAAATTTTTCCTTAAATAGTCATCTCTGTTAGCGTTGATTTCTGAAATTAACTTTGGCGCAGATTGTGATGCACAGCCGGAAATGGCTACAATAATTAGGGTAAGTATTGCTTTTTTGCTTTTGATAGTATTTAACTGTGGCATAATTTTTCCTCTTGTGTGATATGTGGTCTCTGTCTTTCTGTGACATATCATGTGGATATTTTTAAAAAAATTCGCGCTGAATGTCTGTCAGCGGCGATGGTTTGTAGCTGCGCAAATGCAGCTCGAGGTTCAATGCAATTTCTTTGCGTAAATCAGATGGCATGACGATAGAAGAAATCGAGCCGAGTGACAGCGCTTCATTCGGGTTCATCAATTCGCGCTCATAGCGTTGTGCGAGCAGGGCTTCTTCTTGTTTGCCCCATGCGGCAGCGCTTTGTGGATCTTTCACTGCGCGCGTTTTGACTTCCGCACGAATTTTGCGTAATTCATCTTTGTAAACAAACTCGACACCAGCAGGGCCCATTACTGCGAGGCGAGTAGTTGGCAGCGCGATGACATGATCCGCACCTGTTGGGTAGTTGTTGTAAGAAGCGTAAGCGCCGCCAAAAGCGTTGCGAATAATGACGAGGAAACGCGGTGTGCGCAGATCAATGATTGCATCCAGCATCGCGCGACCGGCTTGCACAATGCCTCCAGTTTCTTGCTCGCGACCAGGCAAAAAGCCAGTGGTGTCTTCCATAAAAATAACGGGAATGTTGTACAGATTACAGAAGCGAATAAAGCGCGCGTTTTTGTAAGCAGCAGCAATATCAATCTGCCCTGACGCGACAGCGGAGTTATTGGCGACAAAACCTGCCACATGACCGCCCACGCGACCAAACGCACAAATCGTGTTGCGTGCGCGTTCTGGTTGGATTTCAAAAAAGTCGCCGTGATCGCAAATTTGCTGAATCAAAATCGAAATATCAACGGGCGTGTTAAAGCCGCTCGGTGAGTTGAACGCTTTTTTCAGCAGGATGTCGATATCCCAAGTTTTGCGATCAACCGGATCACTGGTGGCGCGAAACGGCGCCATACTCTCGTTGTTGGCGGGTAAGTAGTCGAGTAATTCGCGCACTAAAGTCAGCGCACCTGCTTCATCTTGCACGACAAAATCGGTGACACCCGATTGTGAATGCACGGCGGGGCCGCCGAGCTCATCGGGCGTGACATCTTCACCGAGCACGGATTTCACCACGCCAGGGCCAGTCAGACCGAAGAATGTTTCATTAGGTTGGATGACGAAGCTGCCTTGGCGCGGCAAGTAAGAGCCGCCACCCGCGTTGAAGCCGAACATGCACATTAAAGAAGGTACGCGACCGGAGATTTTGCGCAGTGCGGTGAAGGCCTCGGCATAGCCGTCCAAGCCGCCGACGCCAGCAGGTACATAAGCGCCGGCCGAATCGTTCATGCCCACCAAAGGAATGCCGAGCTTGCCTGCAAGGGTAAATAGGCGTGCAATTTTTTCGCCATTGGTGGCATCCATAGAGCCTGCGCGCACGGTGAAGTCGTGACCGTAAACGGCTACGTCGCGACCTTTGACTTTGATGATGGCGGTGACCAAGCTGGCACCGTCGAGGTTGGGCCCCCAGTTTTGGTACAGCACGTTGGGTTCGCTACCGTGGTCAGCCAGCACGCGAATGCGCTCCCATACCGTCATGCGCTTCTTCAAATGTTGGCGTTGAGTGTTGCTCACACCTGCGGCGAGTTTGGGGCGTTGGATTAAATCGTAGCCCGTTTTGAGTGTGGCTTCGTACAAACCCGGCTCGTAGTCGCACTGACCGGGGATTTTGAATGCGACTTCTTTGGCTTCAGCAAAGGGGTTTTTCAGGGAGGGCGAGACAGCAGGTGTTTTGCTCATAGGTAGCTCGGTGGATGGCTTGAAAAACGGAAAATAAAAGACGCGGAACGATACTTTTTTGAGGGTTCTTAGTCAACGAATTAGCGCGTTGTCATGCGATAACTGGCTGATTATTAAGGCGGGATTTTGTAGGGGTTTGATTGGGGGCTTCCATCATTTCACAAAATTTTGATAGGATAGCCTGACTTATTTAGTTGGAATAATAGGGCGCGCATGGAAAACGCCATCGAAACCTTTCTTGAAGACTCTTTTTTGTTTGCCGGTTTAAGCCGCGCAGATAGAGATATTGTCGAAGAGCATATGTATGAAACCCATCTCGACGCAGGCGAAGTGCTGTTTTCTGAAGGAGAACAAGGCGACTTCCTCTGCTATGTGGTCGAAGGCAGCCTGCAAATCACCAAGCAAAACCAAGCGGGTAAGGTCGTAGAACTGGCTGTTTTGAAGCAAGGGCAGCTCATCGGTGAGATGGCAATGATTGAGCACGCTCCGCGTTTTGCCACAGTCAAAGCTTTGAATGAAACCGTGCTGATGGTGCTGACGCGTAAGGGGTTTGAATTGTTATTGGCGCAACACCCCGATATTGGTGTGGTAATTTTGCGCAGCCTTGCCAAGATGATGAGCGTCAAGATTCGTGAATTATCAGAAGATTTTGTCGATCTGCTCAAATAATTTTTTTTCAAATAAATTATTAAAACTAAAAAATAGAGGAAAGGTACCATCATGGAAAGTCGTCGTTTGCGCTTTGCATTACCTTGTTCAGTTCTTGCATGCAGCATCAGCTTGTTATTCGGCTGCGCTTCTGTCTCTACTGAAAGTGGCTATGTATTCGCGCCAGAAAATGCCATTGATAATCCCAACCGCCCCGATCCTTTTTGCGCGCAAGTGCGTCGCTATGAAGGTGCAACACCTGCGTATTTTGCAAAATACCAACCGCAAGATGATTTAACTGTGCGTTTGCAAATGTTGGAGCCGCGCAGACTCAATCATCACAGTGTTGGTCCTGGTGTGTTGGTGCCACTGCCAGTGATTCCTGATCCCGTGGGCAATAGCAGAGCGGCGCAATACCGCAGCGCACCAGAGGGGCAATTCAATACTGTGAAGTTGGCGGTTTATCCGCTGCCTTTTCGCACTGGCTACTTTTTTACGCCATCACAAATGTGGTTAGAAACAGGCGGCAAGGTTTTGCATCCGGTAAAAGTGTCGCGCCACTATTCGGTTAACCATGAAAATCGTGAAAAAGTTTTAGATATTTCGCGTGAAAAATTGCCCGCCCAGAGCGGAGAGTTCAATGCTTATGTGCTGGAGTTTAATGTCAAAGGTGTCGCTGGCTCTTATATGAAATTGCATGTTTCCGGTTTTGATCGCGAAGGTGTTGTGGTGCCAGAGCAAGTATTCAAACTGAGCACCAATCAAGCGCGTGTTTTTGATTGGAAATACGACACAGATTGCAATATTTGATTTTTTATCAGCAGGATTGGCGGCTTATTCTGTTTGATTCCTTTCCAAGTCGTAACAGCGTGGAGTGCGTTATGAAAAACATTTCTGTAAAAGGTAAATTGAAACAGCTCGGTCAAGGTATGACGGAATACATCATCATCGTTGCCTTGATTGCGATTGCTGGTATTGCTGCGTACAGCTATTTCGGTCAAACCATGCAGGGTGCTGTAGCAGATGTTTCTACCGAATTGTCTGGTCAGCAATCAAAAGACACAGCAAAAGTGGGTGCTGCTTCGGCTGAAAAAGAAGCTGGCGTAGTAAAAGGTATGGGTAACTTTGATGATACCCAGCAAGGTCAAAAATAATCGGCTGTTTTTGTATTGCGATTATCAGGGATGAAGCCGCGCTGGTTATGGCAATCGTGGCCCGCTGTTGCTTTGCAACAGCGCGGTCAGGCCATGCTACTGGTTTTATTGTTTCTCACGGTTTTGATGTTGTCGCTGTTGGTATTGTTCAATACATCGCAATTAACGCGCGACAAAATGGAAGTACAAAATGCCGCTGATTCTGTTGCCTACAGCGCAGCCTTGTTAGAGGCGCGCCATCTTAATTTTACCGCTTATACCAATCGCGCCATGATCGCCAATGAAGTGGCATTGGCACAAACCATTGGTCTTGCAACTTGGTTGATGAAATGGGGCGGAACCTTTATCAGCCTCGGCAATATTTTAAATCAGGCTTTAGCGCCTATACCGATTGTTGGACCAATTTTAGCGGCTGCTGTAAAAGCTGCTTTCACAGCATTCGGCAATGCAGTTGCTGAGTTTTCTAATTTGGTAGGGCAATTTGCGGGTATTTTTTCAAAATTAGTTGCTGGTTTGAATACTTTTTATGGTTATTCACAGTTGGCATTTCGTTTCGGTACTTATGAAACGATGTTGAGCATCAGCGATAGTTTGGTACAAAAAAATGCCCCTGGTGCCAAGATGGGTACGGTGTCTGAGTTTGTGCAATACCTCAATATGTTTTTGTTTGAGCAGTACAACAAAAGCTGTAAACCGGCTGATGCGATGAGTAAATCAGCAACGGCAGAAGATCGTGACACCAATCGCGCGTGTATGCGACAAATGGCAGCGGCCGTGAATGATTCGCGTGATTTATGGAGTAAAAACCGCTCCAACTATAAATTAGGTGCGCAAGAGGAAGTCAGTTGGAAAATTCCTTTGCTGGGAAAATTTGGCTTCCATTTTAAAATTGGTATGTTTCAAGAAGGTGGCACGACTTTGCGTTATATCGCAGGTACAGGGCCAACAGCCAATCGAGAGCATTTCAACTGGTCGTCCATGGATACCAACGAATTTAAGTTAGGTATTGGTGTGTGGTTGTTTGGTGCGCACATGGGATTTGAGTTGCCGATGCCCCTAGGTTGGGGAACCATGCAATTGGCACACACCGATAAAAAAGATAAAAAACAATACAAAATTATGGATTTGCCGAAGGGCGGTACTAAGTTAGGTCTTGCCGGCTGGGAAGCCGCTTACGGCGATACTTGGGGCAACAATTTATTGTCGAGCATCATGGCTTCGCCTGGAAAAGCGTTTTATCCGTGGGGGCCTGGCAACACCACACAAGTGCAAAGTTACGGCGATTTAGCACCGTTTCATACGATTGATCCTGATTATCTCAACGCATCAGGTCAAAGTTGGCAATTTGATTGGCCCGGCACCATTCCGCCACCGTATGTGGTGTGGGTTTATATGCCAGAAAAAAATACACGCACTTCAGACAACATGGGCACAGCAAGCCCCGCAGGAAATTTACATCTCGAAAATATGGAAGCAGGGCAATCCTCAGATGATGCGGTTTCTTTAGGGCCTTTTGGACAAAAGCCTGGCTTGCAAGCGATTTCCAGTGGCGAAATTTATTACAAGCGTACCGATGGTTTGGATGAAGAACCCAATGCGTTTAGCCCGTATTGGGGTGCGCGTTTAGCGCAAGTAGATAACATGGTGTTGATCTCTGCCATGTTCGCACAAGAACCCAAATTGGCATGGGCTTTTACCGGCATTCAACAAAGTTCGTTTGATTTGGCGGGGCAGGTGGATAACGTCAAAAAATCGGTCACCGATGAAATGACAGACATGGACGGTTACGCCAAAGACATGGTGGAAAATGCCATCAAAGGAATTTTTGGTTTATGAACCGTGTGAATCGCCAACGGCAACGCGGTCAAGCGATGACGGAATTCGCCATCGTCGCGGCGGCTGTTTTGGTTCCGCTATTTTTAATTTTGCCCGTGCTCACTAAATACGGCGAACTCAGCCAAACATCAGTAGAAATGGCGCGCTATGTGGCGTGGGAGCGCAGCGTTTGGCATGAGCCGGATAAAATTCCCGCTGGTGTGGAGATTGTCGGTGGCAGCACATTTCCAGCAAAAACATCCAGCGTGATTGCTAACGAAGCGAAATTGCGCATGTTGGAAGCGCCAGACGCGCCTATCTTGTCGGAATCGGGTGCTGTGTTGAATGATTCCTCTTTGAATCCTTTTTTGTTTGATTATCAAGGTAAGCCATTAGTTGATGTAGGTGGTGTGCAAGTCAACGTCGATAAATTAAAAGAAACGCCAGGAATTGGTTACGAGGTATTGCGTTTCTTTACTAAAACTTTGCAACCTGTTTATAAATTATTCAGTTGGTTGGGGAGTAAGCACAGTAATTTCTCACCGAATTTAGATGGTTATTTTGAAAGTGATGATCACATTGTCGCTATTCCGCTGAATAACATTTCTTATGCTGTGCCGGAAAATCAGAAAAAAACGGGTCTTGAAACAATACAAACTGTTCACTTAGCGATGTATGCAGATTCTGCCCTATTAGTGGATTCTTGGAGTGCGCAAGGTCCCGCTATGTTCAAAACACAAACGGGCGGTTTGGTGCCAAGTTCGTTCCTTAATAACGATGTGCTTAACACCATGCGTCGTGTGTTGTCTATCGCTTTATTCGAGCCAAAGTTAAAGCAACCAGCACCGGGAAGTTCCGACGGCTGGGATATGGGAGGCTACAACACAGACCCGTTCAATATCGGCGTGGATGAAGCCGATATTTGCGATAAAAATGGCGTGTGTTCGTTCAATGAATAAGCGCTGGCTGACACTTTGCATTTTCTTACTTTTTCCTGCGTGGGCGCAGGCGTGGCCATCGTTTGAGCGTCCCGATTATGTAGAAACTGATTGGACAGCCAACGACATGGTGTATAACGGCGTTCGTATGTATATCGAAAATATTCACTGTGATTGCCAGTATGAAAAAATTCTCAATTACTACCGCAAGCATTGGGCAGAAGGTGAGATAGACGACAAAGGCTTTGTTGAAAATGATTTGGGTGAACTGAAACAAATCAGTCGCGGTGATGAAAAATATTTCTTCTCTGTGCAAGTCAAAGCAGATCCTAATGATGCAGAAAAATCCGTCGGGCGTTTAGTTATTACAGAGTTGCCGGGCAATCGCACTGCTAAAGTAGAGTTGGGTGCAGGCGTGCCCATGATGGGAAGCTCGGAAGTGGTGTCAGACATCAGTGATTCCATGCCGGGAAAACGCGCGCGCACAGTTGTACTTCTGAATGAAAAAAGCATCGTCGATAACATGGATTTTTATCGCATGCACTATGAAAATGCTGGCTGGAATTCTTTTTTAACGCCAGTGGATCCTTCCGTAGGATCGCAGGCACTGTCTTACAGAAAAGACGGTGTGGATATCAATATTGCCATTCATGAACAGGCGGGTATTTCTGTCGTCTTGTTTAACGAAGTGAAATCGGTGTTCTGAGTGCAATATATGAATGACTTCACTTCAAAAATAGCAGGGAGAAAGCAACAACTGGGGCAATCCAGTATGGAATATATCGTAGTGACATCGGCGATTGTCTTTGCTTTGATGCAACCGATTTCACCGCCAGGATCTTTGCAATGCCCTGCTTCCTCTATACGCACTGATTGGTCAAAACACGAAAACAAATGCAGTGTGATGGAAATATTGGGGCAAGTATTGCGCAATCGTTATGAAGGTTATTCCTTTGCGATTTCTGCATCGGAATATCCCAACTTTTTAGTGAATTTTAATAACGGCGGCAATGGCAGTACGGGTGGTGGAACAGGCGGTAACGGTGGCGGCAATGGCGGTTCTGGCGGTGGTTCAGATGATGGTGGTTCAACCTATACGCCACCAACTGGCACAGAAGCACTCGGTTTGGATGGGAAAACAGTTATCGGCACGGTATTAGCTGGCAATGTTTACGACGATCAAGGCAATTTAATTGGCACGATAGATAGCAACGGCAATGTGATTGATAACGATGGCAACAAAATTGGTACGTATCCCGCTGCGGGTGGCGGTATGAGCAATTTCGTTGCAGTCGATAAAGATGGAAAAGTATTAGGCAAAGTAGATAAAGACGGCTTTGTTGTTGATGAAGATGGCAACATTGTGGGCAAACGCGATGGCGATGATGTTTTGCAAACCGATGTGTTGGGTAATGTGATATTGGATCAAAACAACAAACCAACCGTTATCGGAAAAGTTGGCAAGGTTGCGGGTAATGGCGACATTGTTGATGGTGGCGGTAATGTAATCGGCAAAATCGTTTTGGAATAATTTTGGTAAGTCTCTCCTAGAGGAAAGGTATGTCACTGGTCGAAGGGTTTAAAAAACAGAGCACACTGTCTATGTTTGTAGTGTCTGTCTTCTTAGGGTTAATTGCAGCAGGGCTTGCTGTGTTGTACCTAAAAAATAGAGAAGCAGCATTAGCAAAAAAATATCAAAAGCCGCCAGAAGCTGAAGTGACGGTCATCGTACCTGTGCGTGATTTAATGCCAGGAGAGATCATCGCGCTGGATACCGTGGCCGCGAGAAAAATTCCTGAAAAATATGTAGGGCCTGATGTCATTACGGCGCAGTACTACCAAAAAGTAGAAGGTCGTCGCCTGCAATATCCGGCTGCGCGAGGCAAACCGATTCCATTGAACTCGCTGTCTGGTATCAACATGGGCGATTTTTCTGATTCGATTGCCGCTGGTCGTCGAGCAATTACTATTAAAGTAGATCGTATTAATTCAATGGATGGCATGCTTCGTCCTGGCAATCACATTGATATTCTCGTTGGTATGCCTGCCAATCAAGCAGGCGCAGAACCAACGCCGGGTTTAGAAAACGGTGGCGCAGAAGAAGTGGTTTTCCCTGTGTTGGAAAATGTGGTGGTCATTGCAACGGGTAGTCAGGATGCGAAGTCCATGCAATCACAACGCGCAGGTGCTGTGATGACGGATAAAGATTATTCGTCTGTCACGGTTGATTTGTTTCCAGAACAAGTGGCGATGCTAAAAGTAGCGGAAGAGGCGGGGCGAATTATTGCTGCGTTGCGCAATCGTAATGATGGCAGTTCCAGTGGCTTTGATGCCGTGCGACCTTCGCAGTTGATGTCGTTGATGAAAAAAGCACGCAATGCAGAATTAGCGCGCGCATCCACAGAAGTGGTTCGAGATGCTAATGGCAATGTAATAGGAAAAGTGGTTGGCGGTGTTGTTTATGACGCACAAGGCAATGTTGTCGGCAAAGTGAATGCAAAAGGACAAGTGGTTGATGCTAAAGGCAAAGTGCTAGGTGAAAAAGTTAAAGCGCAATTGGCTTTAGGTGCGGATGGCAGACCGGTTGGACAAGTGGTTGGTGACAAAGTGTATGACGCAAACGGCAATCAAATTGGTCGCGTAGTCGATGGCAAAGTCGTATCGAATGATGGTCGCATGTTGGGTCATGTCAGCGAATCGGTTGCGGTAGACGCAAAAGGCAATGTGATTGGCAATGTCGTCAACGGCGTTGTTTACGATAAGAACGGCAACCCCATCGGCAAAGTGAATGCGAAAGGGCAAGTGGTTGACGATAAAGGCAATGTGATTGGTTCACCCGTTGGTAAAGTTGCCGTTGATGCTAAAGGTAAACCCATCGGCAAAGTCGTTGGTGACAAAGTGTATGACGCAAATGGCAAATTGATAGCACGCGTTGATGCCAACGGCAATGTTGTCGATCTGAATGGAAAGGTTGTCGGTAAAGTGTCAGACGGTGTGCAGCAATCTAAAGTCGCCATTGGAAAAGATGGCAAAACTTTAGGGCGCATCTTGGATGGAAAAGTGATCGACGCGATGGGCAATGTTGTCGGCACAGTCAACGCGGATGGCTCTGTCACTGATGCCAATGGCAATGTGATTGGACAATCAGCGGGCGATGCCTTGGTCGATGCCAAAGGCAATATCGTCGCCAATGAAGTTGTCGGCAGCGATGGAAAATCTATCGGCAAAGTGATTGGCGATAAAGTGTATGACGACAAAGGCAATGTAGTTGCAACCGTCGGCGCTGATGGTTCTGTGACAACAACTGATGGCCGCACTTTAGATGTAACCGTGCAAGCGGGTACACCAGAGTCATCTCCACTATCAACAGTTGATGGCAATATTCCCGACGTGGATGCAGCAGGTTCAGAAGGCGGCATCAGTGGTCGCAGCTATGAAAATATGAGCGGCGGCAACAAAGAAAATGGCGTACTGAAGCTGGATAAAACTTCTATTTCATCTGCATCACAAGATGCACAAGCATTGCCGAAAGGCAAGTGAGGCGGTAATGCATAGTTTTGGAATGACTAATATGAATCTCAAAAAAAATCTGAACGCATTATTTCACTTTCAAAAACAGTGGATGAAATGTTTTGCCATGTTGATGGCATTTCTACTGATGCATTCTGCTCAAGCGGCAGAACTACAACCCAAAGAAGTTTTGCTGTCTTTGTATAAAGGTGAAACTTATGTCATGAAAGTGGGTGACGTGGAGCGCGTGGTTGTGGGTAGCGGCTCTGTTATCAGCACGCGTTTATTGACAACCGGCGAATTGGTTATCGTCGCGGATGAGGAGGGGATGACCAATATTCACCTCTGGGGCAAGGCGGGTTGGCAGCACGACACCACCGTTTATGTTTTACCTGGCAGCACCACGCGCGCTGTTGCTGAAATTAGCGCGTTGCTGCGCGATGTAGAAGGTATCACAGTGAAATCTGTTTCTGGCAGGCCGGTGATTGAGGGTGATATTTACGAGCGCGACAAAGTGTTGGTAGAGCGTGTTGTTGCGCTGTATCCCAGTGTTATCAATCTCACGCGTGTCTCTAATGCCTTCTCGGAAAAAATGGTTTACATGAATGTGCAAATTACCGAGTTCAATACCAATGATTTAGAACAGTTGGGTATTAACTGGCAGACCGATATTGCAGGTCCAACTGCTGCTTTTTATAAAGGCGTTAAAACCAATTCAGTTTATCGTCCTGCACCCAGCAAAGATTTCACTGGCGATTTAACTGCGCTGCCGTTCAAGAATGGTGATGGACAAGCGTATTTTGGCATTGCGACTGAAATTACTTCGCGGATTAGTTATTTGGTCAGCACGGGTGATGCTTTCTTGCTCGCTTCACCACGCTTGAGTGCGCGCAGTGGTGGTCAAGCAGAGTTTTTAGCGGGTGGACAAGTGCCGGTGGTGACCAGCAATATCAACGGTTCATCTGTTGATTACAAAGATTTTGGTATTAAGTTGAGTGTTGCGCCGCAAGCGGATACACGCGGCAATATTTCCGCAAAAATTTCTACCGAAGTCAGCGTGTTGGATCCGGCGAATGCGGTGGATGGAAATCCTGCATTCAAAACCAGAGGCACAACAACGGATGTCAATATGAAGGATGGAGAAACTTTGGTTATTTCTGGCTTAACTAACTCTGAAATCAGTCGAAGTTTAGATAAGGTGAAGTGGCTGGGTGATCTGCCTATCCTTGGAAAGTTATTCCGTTCTAAGTTTTTCCAAACGAAAAAAACTGAATTGGTTATTTTTGTAACGCCAACCATTATTGATGTGAACCATGACATCAATCGTGAAGAAGCTGCGCGTCGTGATGACATGATCAATCGCTTCAATAGTTCTTTTGAAAAAGGTCTGTTTGAATAATTAAGTTAGAAATAGAGATTTAGCCGATGTTTGAAATTACAGTAAGCACAAAAGGCGAAAGTGATAATCTCGTGCGCTGCATGGGTAACCGCTGCGGCATAGGAAAATCCAGAGACAATCTTGTGCAATTGCGCGGTTGGAAAGTGGCTGGCTTGCATGCGCAAATTGAAGAGCGCAATGATGGATTGCACATTAGCGATCAGGTTGATGCGGGTACTTTTGTCAACGGAAAGCGCGTCGATGCTTACGGGCCACTGACAACATCCGATGTGATTACGATTGGTGCGTACAACTTACGCTGCAAACAATTAGATGTGGGTAATGCGTTAGCAGCAGCTAATGAAGATGGTGAGCAAGACGCTGTAGCTGATGCAGGTGGCGGCAGTGCCGCCAGCGCGCCAGCATTCGGTGCTGTCGGCAGTGCGCAACAAGAGCAACTCATTTTGTGGCAGAGCCATGTGCATGAAGAGTTGCTCAAACGCATGGATTTGAAGCGTATTGATGTCGGCACTATGTCGGATGAAGATTTGCGCAACCGCATCAAAGCCTTGATTGATGAAGTGTTGGATGGATTAGAAGGGGCTTTGCCGCCTTTTATTACACGAGCGCGTTTGACAGAGGATGTGTTGAATGAAGCGGTGGGCCTGGGACCTATGGAGGCGCTGTTGGCAGATGAGTCTGTCACAGAAATTATGGTCAACAGTTTTAATGATATTTACATCGAGCGCAGTGGGCGTTTGCAAAAATCAGATGTGAATTACAGTAGCCACAAAGCAGTTCTTTCCACTATCGAGCGCATTGTTTCGCCATTAGGAAGAAGGATTGACGAAAGTTCTCCTATGGTTGATGCGCGCTTAAAAGATGGCTCTCGTGTGAACGCTATTATTCCGCCATTGGCGCTGAAAGGCCCTTGTATCACTATCCGAAAGTTTTCTAAGAAAAAATTACAGGCTTCTGATTTGGTGGGCTTCAAAGCCGTTAATGAAAATATGATGAAGTTTTTGAAAATTTGTGTGGAGCAAAAACGCAATATTGTTATTTCAGGCGGTACTGGTTCTGGCAAAACAACACTATTGAATGTTCTATCCAACTTTATTCCTCACGGTGAACGCGTTATCACCATTGAAGATGCTGCTGAATTGCAACTGGCGCAGCCGCACTTGGTGTCCTTGGAAGCAAGACCGCCGAATATGGAGGGACGCGGTGCTATCACGATTCGTGATTTGGTAAAAAACTGTTTGCGGATGCGTCCAGACAGAATTGTTGTTGGTGAGTGTCGCGGTGGTGAAGCCTTGGATATGTTGCAGGCAATGAACACCGGTCACGAAGGCTCATTGACGACAGGTCACGCCAACACGCCGCGCGACATGATTTCGCGTATGGAAGTTATGGTGATGATGGCGGGCATGGATTTACCCATACAAGCTATTCGTGAGCAAATTTCTTCTGCCGTTAATATGATTGTGCAGCAGTCGCGTTTTTCTGATGGTAGTCGTCGTGTGACAGCCATCAATGAAATTACAGGTATGGAAACGGGTATTATCCAAATGCAAGAAATTTTTCGTTTTCAGCAGGAAGGTTATGATGCGGAAGGGCGTGTTCGCGGTCATTTTGTAGCGACAGGGCGCGTGCCTGAGTTCTACGAAGATATGCGCAAACGCGGTTTAGAAGTTGACATGAGTTTATTTGGCTGAGAAAAAGCGATGTCTGGTACAGGTATCTTAGTAATTTTTGTTCTGCTGTTCATCAGCTTGTCCATTTTATTTTTCTTGGCAATGACGGTGGGAGCAAAAATACGCGCGCGTTTTGAGTCTCAGCTTTCTGAAGAAGCGAACATGAACTTGTCGGATATGTTCATGTTTATGGATCCCAATATGTTGGTGCGTTATTACACCACGGCATTGATTGTTGTGCCTGCTCTGGTGTTGATCATAAAACATGACTTTCTCAGTTTTATTGTTGCGGTTGTTGTGATGGCTGTCGTGCCTAAAATGTTTTATGGCAGCATCAAAAAGTCGCGCATGAAGAAATTTGATGAGCAACTTCCAGATGCATTTATGTCTTTGGCTAGCAGTCTCGGTGCTGGAACCAGTCTAATGGGGGCGATCGAAACCTTAGCAACGGAGCAGCCTGCACCCTTGGCGCAAGAGTTTTCTTTGTTGGTGCGCAAAATTAAGTTGGGTGTTAATTTTGATCAAGCGCTGGTTGATATGGAAAAACGTATTCCTTCGCAAGATTTTAGAGTGGCGCTGTCTGCTATTCGTATTTCACGAGAAGTGGGCGGAAATCTTGTCGAAGTGATGGAAAAATTGGCAGATACCTTGCGTCAAAAAGCCGCGATGGAAGGAAAAATTGTTAGCTTAACTTCTCAAGGAAAGATGCAGGGTTATGTGATGACAGGCTTGCCTATTTTGCTGGCATGCGCGTTGAATGTAATTGAACCAGAAGCGATGAGCAAGTTGTATAGCACTACCACTGGGTATGTGGTGCTTGGCGTTATTGTCGTTATGCTTGGTATCGGCTTTTCGATAATTCGTAAAATTACTACGATTGATGTGTGAACTCTATGTGGTTATCCGTTCAAAAAGAGCTATCTGACTTATGGTTTATTTTCTTAAACCTAAGTGCTCCAGTGTTAATGTACACATCGGCGATTGGTATTGGTGTTTCAGTAACGCTAGTTGTTCTAGTCGTTAAAATTCTTGGTTCGCGTATCCCGCCTGAAAGCCGCGAATACAAAGACGAGTTGCCACCTGCGCTTAAATTTGTATGGCCAATGATTCGAATTATTGCTTATTACCTTTGCACCAACCTGCCCATTCCTTATTTAGATCGACTGGAAAAACGTTTGCAGCAAACCGGTGTCGCGTACTATGTGAATGCGGAAGAGTTTTTTGCAATTCGCGTATTCAGTGCGTTTCTCTTTCCAATATTGGTGTTGCTTGCAGCATTGATGTTGAAAAAGCTTTCTTTGTTGATTTTTATGGGTTCTATTTTGATGGGCTTTTTCTTGCCGGTCATTTGGTTGAGCGAAACTAAAGTCAAGCGCGAAAAAGAAGTCATGCGGGCATTGCCAATGTACCTTGAGTTTATTTCTATGTGTGTGGAAGCGGGCTTAAACCTTACAGGCGCAATGAACCAAGCGGTAGAAAAAGGTCCCAGTGGCGCTTTGAAACACGAATTTTTAACGGTGATGCGTGATATTCGCGCGGGAGCTAGTAGGGCAGATGCATTAACGCGTATGGCGGAGCGCCTCGATATTAAAGCAGTTAGCGCATTCGTTCGCGCCGTTATCCAAGCTGAAAAGTTGGGTTCTAGCATGAGTAAAGTGCTGAAAGTGCAGTCGGATCAGCGACGCAATGAGCGGTTTCAACGCGCAGAAAAACTGGCAATGGAAGCGCCTGTAAAATTAATCTTCCCGCTGATGGCGTTTATTTTTCCCGTGACATTCATGATTCTTGCATTTCCTATCGTAATGAAATTTATGAGTCAAGGGCTTCACTAATGCTGCAAGGCATTTTGCAACTCAATCACGAATCTTTACCTCTGACGAAATGTCAACAGACATCCAATATTTTTGAACGCATGCGAGGCTTAATTGGTCGCCCTGAGCCAATAGCTAATGAGTCCTTATGGATTACGCGTTGTAATTCAATCCATACATTTTTTATGCGGTACACCATCGATGTGATTTTTATCAATACGAAAGGTGTTGTTCTAAAGGTTTCTGCTCATGTTGCTCCTTGGCGATTGCGGATGTGTTTTTCTGCAAAGTCTGTTTTGGAGTTGCGTGCGGGTGATGCTGAAAAATTGGGGCTTACAGTGGGATCTTATGTTGAGTTTCTGCCCAAAAGGTAAATGAGTGATGACACAAAGAATTGTTTTACTGCTGGCAGTTGTTTTTTTTATAGGGTGCGCTTCATCACCTGATTTAACAACACTCGCAGAGTGGCGCGCAAAAGCCGACAAGGCTTATCAAGAAGGGCAATATCCGACTGCTTTGCAGTACTACCAAAAGTTATCTAAAGCAGCTCCTTCGGAGGCGGATATTTGGTTTAGATTGGGCAATACACATGCGCGTATGGATCAAACTGACGAGGCAGTAAAAGCCTATCGTGAAGCGGTGTTGCGCGATAACCACTTTGCTAAAGCGTGGTATAACGCGGGTTTTAATCAGTTGCGCGCATCAGCACAAACATTTTCTGAAGCCTTGCGTTATTTGCCACCTAGTGATCCTATTTTTCAGATAGCAAAATCTTACAACCAACAATTGTTGCAGTTGATGGAGCAGCAGAATCAAGCATTAGAAAAATTATCAAAAAGCAAAGAGGAGTCCAAACCTCTTGATGTCAAAAAGGTAGAGATGATTGTTTTAGATGGAAAACCGCAAAAAATTTCTGATTTACCGCCTGTGCTGATGCCAGATCAAACATCACCAGAGGCTTTAGAGGCAGCGAAAATAGAGCAACAGCAAGAGCAAGAGCAGGAAGTGCAACAACACTCTGATGCATCACAACCTACAGCAACCGAGACAACATCAAAGCCTGATGAGAAAAAAGAAAACCCAAAAGGTAAGGAAGATGCAGAGAAAAATAATTTGTGGCATCCGCCTTTGTTAAAAGCAACAGGTGAGCAGGCTGCTCAATAATGAAAAGCGTGCAATCTTATGCTCGGCAACGAGGCCAAAGTGCGACAGAGTTTATTATTATCGCGCCTGTGGTTTTTATGCTGGTATTTGGTTGCTTGCAGTTTGCTTTGATTTATCAAGCCAAAACAACATTGAATTATGCGGCGTTTAATGCTGCTCGTATTGCATCGGTCAATGGCGCAACGCTGACATCAGTGCGACGTGGATTTGTTATTGGTATGGCGCCGTTTTATACCACGGACAACAATTCATTTAACGTGACGGATGCAGTAGGGATTGTTGATGGTTTGGTGGGGTCTGGATACGTTAAGTTTGATCGTATCAATCCTACGCGCTTGGCATTTTTGGAATTTGGTGAAGATGATGATGTTACGGGATGGAAAAAAATCCCCAATGACAACTTGATGTACCGCGATGCCAAGCCAGGTGCGTCACGCGTTAATATTCAAGATGCTAATTTATTAAAGCTGCAAGTTACTTTTTGCTATCACATGAGTTTTCCTGTGATTCGCGTCGCGGTTCGTGAGGCAATTCGGGCGTATAACATCGGCCATCATTTGCTGGATTGTGAAGCGAGTACTAATGATCCGTACACCATTCCTATTACTGCATCTGCGTTGATACGGATGCAATCGGATATCCTTGATGATCCGGCATGGCATGTTTGGCCGTATGGTTCTAGTTCGGGTAATTTATTAAATTTGGGCGTGTTTGGAAATAACGGCATGGGCTTGTCACGCAAACCTGATGGAGAAGATGGCGATCAATCGCAGCCTTAATTATCTATGGTTAATAAACGCATATTTTCTAAACCAAAATAATTTAACGTGCGTTGTAGTTGTTCAATGGATTCATCCATGCGAGTAAACAATGCGGTATCGGCAGTGTGAAGTTCTCTTGTTTTTTTCTCGCTGCCTTCATTTTTTTGCTGTAGTAGCCACGCCACGCGCCGCGCTACGGCTTCGCTGGAATCGACCCAGTGTTCAATTTCAGGCAGTTGCTCGCGTAAGTGCGGTGCAATTAGTGGGAAGTGCGTGCAGGCGAGTACGACGGTATCCATCTGGTGTTTGGTAATGGCGTTGCGCAGAGGCATCAGCGCCTCGTGGACTTTGGTTTGATCGGCGAAACCATTGCGCAGTTGTTGCTCTGCCTGCCAAACCAGCTCGTTGCTACCGACACGAACTACATTGCAGTTGCTGGCAAAATCTTTAATCAGTTGTTCCGTGTAGGCGCGAGCGATGGTGCCGGGTGTCGCCAGCAAACCAATCCAGCCTGACTTTGTAAGCCGTGCTGCTGGCTTGATAGCAGGCACGACGCCGACGATGGGTATGGGCAAGATCTGGCGCGCGGCTTCTAGTGCTACTGTGCTGGCGGTGTTGCAGGCGAGCACGATAATGTCGGGCTGGTATTGCCGATGGATGGCTTGCAGCACGCGCGTCACCCGCGCAATCAGCTCATCTTCTTTTTTGAGACCGTAAGGAAAAAAAGCGTTATCGGAGCAGAACAACCATTCATGTGTTGTCTGGCTGATGTCAGGATTATTTTTGAGTGCGCCGAGTATTGACAGCCCGCCAACGCCAGAATCGAAGATAAGAATGCGCGCCATGTGCTAGAAGTGTCGGAGAAATTGAGTGCGGTCATCATAGCAGATGACGTATTTGTCGCTTGAAAAGCTCTGGCATAATGGTGCGCTGCCTAAGTAGGAGGATTCTTGCCATGACATTTCCAAAGCTCGGCAATCTTGCGCCTGTGTTCAGTTTGCTCGATCAAAACGGCGAAACGGTTTCTTTGAAAGATTTCCGTGGTCAGCGAGTGGTTTTGTATTTTTATCCGCGTGCGATGACGCCAGGCTGCACCGTGCAAGCCTGCGGTCTGCGCGACAGCGCAAAAGCTTTGGCAAAACTAAATGCTGTGGCTTTGGGTGTTAGCCCTGATCAGCCAAAATCGTTGTTGAAGTTTCGCGAACGAGATCAACTTAATTTTGAATTGTTGTCCGATCCTGATCACGCCATTGCTGAGAAATACGGTGTGTGGGGGTTAAAAAAATTCATGGGGCGTGAATCCATGGGTATACTGCGCACCACTTTTATCATCGGTGTGGACGGCAAATTGCGTCACATCATGAACAAAGTGGCGACCAAGACACATCACAATGATGTTATCGCGCTGTTGCAGGGCGAGTTGAAGGATATTTAATTTTTTGGCTTGTTTTTTTATTTCATTGATTTGAGGTTGGTATGAGTTTTTTTATTTCTGATGCAGTCGCACAAACGACCACCGCAGCGCCGGCAGCGGGTCAGCAGAGTCCTTACAGCATGCTGCTGATTATGGGCGGCATGTTTATTTTTATGTATTTTGTCATCATTCGTCCGCAACGCAAAAGACAAAAAGAACAAGAGGCTTTGATGGGCAGCTTAAATAAAGGTGATGAAGTAGTGCTCACTTCTGGTTTATTAGGAAAAATTGTTCGCATCGACGGCGATTATTTGGTGTTGAATACGGGTGACAACATCGAACTGAAATTTCAGCGTCAAGCCGTGCATGCGGTATTGCCGAAAGGGACGATCAAAGCGATTTAATTTTTTTGTGAGCGGAGTGTCATGAAGCCGATAAATACATGCGCTCCACCACCGCAACTTTGGATTGATCGAGATGATGCGCTGAGTGTTATCGATCAACTGCAAGCCTCCGGTGCTTGCACAGAAATAGAGGCCAATGGATTGCGCGGCTTCCACCGTGATGGCTACATCGTTTGGCGCAATGTTATTTCGTTGAAAGCAATAGAGGCCTTGAGAGCAGAATTACTGCTGCTGCATCACGAGCCTGATCGCTACCTCATGCGTTTACAGAAACAGATATTGGCATCGCCAACGGAATCTATGTTGCCTTGGCGCAGTCGTTTGCTGGATTTTTATGTGCCCAATCTACGTGCGCGTGAAATGGTTTTGTCATCGACAATCACAAAATTTTTACAGTTGCTCTATCAAGAACCGGCAATGGTTTTTCAATCACTGCTGTTTACTTGGGGAACAGAGCAATCCGTGCACAAAGATACGGCTTTTGTTGTGGTTGATCCACCTTGTACTCTGACGGCGACGTGGATCGCGTTAGAGAAAATTGAAGCGGGGCAGGGCGAGTTGATGTACTACTCAGGCAGTCATCGCGATCCACTTTTCTTGTTTGGCAAAGAGCGGTTTTTTTGGCAGACAAATCAAGATGGCAAAGGCGTGCATCGAAAGTACACCGATTTTTTACATCATCAAGCCAGTGAAAAGCAGATCACTGCAAAAACTTTTGTGGCAGAACCTGGCGATGTGTTGTTGTGGCATCCCAATCTCGCACACGGCGGCTCAGCGGTTACGCAGCCAGAGAAAACGCGCTACAGTTTGGTGAGTCATTATTGTCCCGCCAGTGCCAAGCCTCGCTATTTTTCTACCTTTGGACGAGATACGCGGCAATTGTTTGGTGATGGCTATTTTAGTAGCCGCTACTACAACTTGGCAGAAGAAAGTTTTCCTCTTGCCGTTCAGCCGCAATAAAAAAAGCCCACTGAGTAGTGGGCTTTTTTTGGTTGACTGATAGCGAAATTATTATTTTGCTTGATCCGCCAGTTCATCTGCCATTTCGCGCAATTTGTTTTTGGCAACTTTTTCCAGCGTGGCGCGCGGCATTTCTTGTAAGAAATACACAGCGCGCGGACGTTTAAAATCAGCTAGACCAGTGGCGCAGCCTTCCATTATTTTTTGAGTAATTTCATCTTCGCTCATTTGTGTCCACGGGCTCTTAATGGCGAATACTACGGGCACTTCGTCGAGCATATCGTGCTTTTGCGCTACCACGGCGTGTTCATCCAGAACACCCATGCCGAGCAGGTTGCCGATAAATTCTTCCACTTGGCGAGCAGAAACATTTTCCGCACCGACTTTCAGCACATCTTTGTCACGATCGGCAAAATACATGTGGCCGTCGGCTTCTAAACGCGCCATGTCGCCGGTTTGAAACCAACCATCCTCGGTGAAAGATTTTTTCATCGCCTCTGGATTTTTGTAGTACTCCAAAAACAATTGCACGCCGCGAGTGCCGCGCACCCACAAGTCGCCGTTTTCACCGATTGCGCAATATTTTCCAGTTTCTGGGTTGATGATTGCGTATTCGTAGCCCGGTGTTGGTACGCCGATATTCATTTCCGGTGAATCTTGCAGAATGTCAGAGCGCGTAGCATGCGTGACGGTTTCTGTCATGCCCCAAGTGGCGAAAGTGGTGACTTTGAAATGCTGCTCGATGATGTGCAACTTCACGCCAGTCGACCAAGTTTTGTAAAAATGTTCAGGCACAGCTTGCGCAAACATGGCTTTGATGGTGAAAGGGATCATCGAGGCGCGCGTCACTTTGTATTTCAGTGACAATTCCCAAAATTTGCTGGAAGAAAATTTGGGCTGCAACACGACCGTGCCGCCACACCACAGCATGCTCCAGAAGGTCCAGCTCTGTGCGTTGACATGGAAGCAGGGTAGGAAGCAGAGATAGACATCATCCGAGGCCATCAGCAAATTTTGTGAGCCGGTACGACCGCCCCACAGCGCGTTGGCGTGAGTATGCACGACAGCTTTTGGGCGTGAGGTGGTGCCAGAGGTGTACTGAATGCCCACGGGCAGCAGGGGTTCGGCTTCGCGCGCGGGTGCTTCTTTGCCTTTGCCGAACAGTGCATCCCAGCGCTCGTATTTCGCGGCAAAAGCTGCTTCTTCGGCAGTGGGCTCTTCGCCAGAGTTGTCATCTAACACGATGAACCACGGCAGGCTTTTGGCGTTTTCGGCCAGTGCTTGAATGAATTTGGGTTGCGTGATACAGCCGACCGCTTCGGAGTGCTCGGCAAAGTAGGTCAGCTCGTCGCCCACACAGCGGGTATTGGTGGTAACGCCAACTGAGCCGACGATGGCCGAGGCGTACCAAGCAATCATCATTTCAGGGCTGTTTTCAGCGTGGATCAGCAGCTTGTCGCCTTTCTTTACGCCTTTGGAGATAAGACCGCAGGCGACTTCGTTGATTGCATCCCAAAACTGTTTGAATGTCCACGATTTGCTGTCGCCTTCTTTGGGCTCCCAAGCGAGAAACAGCTTGTCGGGTGTCTGCGTGGCCCATTGCTTCACCAAGCTCGGTACATCTTGGCTGGCAAAGTTGTAAAGCGTTGAAGAAATCTGTGCATCGAATTGTGGCTTCGTCATAAAATCTCCATATAATCAAAAAGTTATAGTTGTTTATTAATGTGGATAATTAAGAAATTAGCGGCGGCTAGGCAGCACTTTCAGCAGCTTGTCATGGGCAGAAAGTAGGCATTTTTCCGTGGTCGGCCAGTCGATACAGGCATCGGTGATGGACACGCCATAGGTGAGCTTGCTCAAGTCGTCTGGAATTTTCTGGTTGCCCGCGCCTAAGTGGCTCTCAATCATCACGCCGATAATGGATTGGTTGCCTTCAATAATTTGGTTGACGACATTGTCCATCACCAACACTTGCAGGTCGTGATTCTTGTTGGAGTTGGCGTGGCTGCAATCCACCATAATGTTGGGTTTGATGCCGGCTTTATTCAGGTCTTGCTCGCAAAGGGCGATGCTGACGGAATCGTAGTTGGGCTTGCCATCGCCGCCGCGCAGCACTACATGGGTGTAGCGGTTGCCGGTGGTCGTGATGATGGCAACTTGCCCTTCATTGTTGATACCGAGAAAGCGGTGCGGCGATACAGCGGATTTAATGGCGTTGACGGCGACCGTCATGCCGCCATCGGTTCCGTTTTTGAAGCCGACAGCGCAAGACAAGCCCGAAGCCAACTCGCGGTGGGTTTGCGACTCGGTAGTGCGCGCGCCGATGGCTGACCAAGAAATCAAATCTTGCAAATACTGCGGTGAAATGGGGTCGAGTGCTTCGGTAGCCGTAGGTAAGCCAAGTTCTGAAATGTCCAGCAACAGTTTTCTGCCGATGTGCAGGCCTTCTTCAATTTTGAAGGAGTCGTCGATATGTGGGTCGTTGATCAGGCCTTTCCAGCCCGTGGTGGTACGCGGCTTTTCAAAATACACGCGCATCACAATCAACATGCTGTCTTTGACTTGCTCCGCCAATTGCTTCAAGCGGTTGGCGTAGTCCATCGCGGCTTTCGTGTCATGGATGGAGCAGGGGCCAATTACAACTAAAAGGCGTGGGTCTGTACCATCCAGAATATTGCGCACGGCTTCGCGACCAGCTTGGACGGTGGCAATCGCTTTATCTGTTAGCGGCAGTTGTGCTTTCAGTTCAGCCGGAGTGATCAGAATATTTTGTGATTCGACATTGATGTTCTCAACGCCGTTGTTGACAGTTTGCTGCATGTGATCCGATTCCAACGAATGGAGGCTAAATAGAGGAGGAAGCATTCTACTGTAGTCGCGCTGATGGTTCTCTTTGCCTACAACATTTATCTCAAGCACAAAGTCTAATAAAAAAAGGTGGAGTGCCTTTCACGCTGAGAATCTTTGGAGTAACCTACGGCATCCTCATTAATTGGGGTAGACCGTAAACCCGTCACCTTTCTGGAGTACACGGAAGCATATGAATACAAAAATAACGGTAGCAGTATCCGCAGGTATTTTACTGATGGCATCTGCGGTACAGGTAAACGCCAAAGTCTCACAGGCTGAAGCAAACAAATTGGGCACAGAGTTAACACCAATGGGTGCAAACCCTAAAGGTAACGCCGCAGGCACTATCCCTGCTTATACAGGTACGGTATTGGGCGCGCCTAAAAATGTGGATTACAAAGGCACAGGGACTTACTACCCAAACCCTTATCCAGGTGAAAAACCACTGTATGTAATCGACGGCAAAAACTACGAAAAATACAAAGCAAATTTGTCCGATGGCGAACTCGCTTTGTTCAAAAAGTATCCTGATACTTTCAAAATGAAAATCTATCCAACCAAACGTGATGTGCGCTACAACGATTGGATTTGGAAAAATGTTAAACAAAATGCTGTTGAAGCAGAAATCGTACCAAGCGGTAACGGTGTGCACGGCGGCGTAGGTGGTCCTCCATTCCCAATTCCTCAGAACGGCGTGGAAGTAGTGTGGAACCACGAATACTCACCAAACATCTACTTCACTGAAGGTCAGGTAGCGAGTGGCGCGGTATTTAATAACGGCAGTATCTCTATGCGTAAGCAGATCGAGAGCCGCTATTTCCCTGTGTTTGATCCTAGCCTGACACGTGATGAAGTTATCAAAGCCAACTTCAATGCTAAAGTGTTGGTAACGGTTACTGACCCTCCACGTGAAAAAGGTAAGGTCACTCTGGTTCACGAGTTCCAAGATTTGACTGAGTTGCCACGTAACGCATGGCAGTATCTGCCAGGTACGCGCCGCGTGCGTCGTGCACCAACTATTGCTTATGACTTCCCAGACGGTCCTGGTGGTTTAAGAACGGTTGATGATGCGTTGGCATTTATCGGTGCAACTGATCGTTACGATTGGAAATTGGAAGCTCAACGCGAAATTTTCGTTCCTTACAACAACACGGAAGCGGATTCTCCAGAGCACAAATATGCGGACATCTTGAAAGTCAATCACCCCAACCCAGAGTTTATGCGCTATGAATTGCACCGCGTCTGGGTAGTGGTTGCTACGCTGAAAGAAGGCAAGCGTCATATTTATGCAAAACGCCGTTTGTATATGGATGAAGATTCATGGGCAGCATTGTTGGCGGATAACTACGACAGCCAAGGCAGCTTATGGCGCACTACCATGCGTACTTTTGTAAACGCGTATGACATGCCTGGCATGGCACCTCGTCAAGAGATTTATCACGATCTCCAGAAAGGTGCATATCTGTTGAACAACCTCGTCAACGAAGAGGGTGGCATTCAGAAAATTCCTAAAGAAAGACATAACGGTGATTACTACACGCCAGCTAACTTGCGTAATATGGGCAAAGGCTAAGCAAGTTTTAACCACGGTAATAGCGAAGAACCAGGGCTTGCCCTGGTTTTTTGTTTTAGGATGTCAGTGATGAAGAAACAACAGAAATTGGATTGCTGTTTTGTGACAGGAAGTAATGGCTTTCTAGGTGGTTATTTGTTGGAAAAACTGCAACAAAACAAAATAAACACACGGACGTTATTGCGTTCTCCAAGCAATCATCCTGTAACAAATAATCAAGTGGTAGTCGGTGGGTTGTCGCCCAATTCAATAGGCGAAGATTGGCTAGAAGGAATTGATACCGTATTTCACTTGGCAGGGACGGCTCATTTATCTGCATCACCAGAACAGTATCAACGCGATTATTTAATCACTGTTCAATTAGCGCAGAAAGCCGCGCGCATGGGCGTTAAGAGATTCATTTTTGTTAGTACAACCAAAGCTGCGGCAGATCCTATTGATGATCAAGTTTACGATGAATCTTGGGATGCTTGGCCAACCGATGCCTACGGTTACTGGAAGCGTAAAACAGAAGAACAGTTGCTCAATATGGAAATTCCGCATTTAGTAATAGTGCGCCCTAGTTTGATTTATGGTGCTGGCGCAAAAGGCAATTTATTAAAAATGATTCGCGCGATTGATAAAGGCTATTTTCCGCCGCTACCAAAATTATCTTCTCGTCGCTCTATGGTATTCGCTGGTGATGTGGCAAATGCCTTATTGCACGTAGCTAAAGATGTTTCTGCAAATCGCCAAACATTCATTGTGTCGGATGATGAATTCTACGCCGCAAGCGATTTGTATGATGCCATTCGTGAAGCATTGGGTATGCCGCCTGCAAAATGGAGAGTGCCTTTGCCGCTACTTTATGCCGCAGGCTTTGGCGGGGATGTGATACAGCAGTTCCATTTTTCATCGCCAATAAATAGTCAAACAATCTCTCGTCTAACAGAAAGTGCAATGTATTCATCCGATCAATTAAAAAAAATAGGTTGGGAGCCCAGCGCGACTTTTTATCGTGAATTGCCGCAAATGATTGCAGCGTACATTGAAGCAAGGTGATTGAGTGACAATGTTATCTGTCATTGTTGTCGCGTTTGCATTCGTTGTTTCATTTTGTGGCTGTTATTGGATAGTGACGCGCGGCAAAAAGTTTTTGCTCGACCATCCCAATAACCGCTCATTGCATAAAGTGCCAGTGCCGCGCTTAGGCGGCGTTGCGATTGTGGCGGGTGTTGTTTGCAGCGTGATTGCGTACAGCGTTTTGCTGTCGGAAACACCCAGCGTTTATGCCTGTGTAGCTGTGGTCGCATTGCTGCTGGCGGCACTGTGGGATGACAAAAAAAACTTGCCGCCATTGGTGCGCTTGTCTGTGCAATGTGTCGCTGCGCTCTTGTTGGTGTGGGGTGAAAAGCTATATGTTGATATGAAGTGGCTGCCTGTGTTGTCGCCGGTTTTTGGTATTTTAGCTTTGATGTGGTGCATCAATTTATATAATTTCATGGATGGCATGGACGGCTTTGCTGGCAGCATGGGAGCCATTGGCTTTGCTGCGTTGGCTTGTTTGGGAGCGATACAAGGGCAGATGGAGTATTCAACATCGTGCGCCGTTATCGCAGCAGCTTGCCTTGGCTTTCTCTGCTTTAATTTTCCGCCGGCACGTATTTTTATGGGTGATAGCGGTTCTACCTTGCTGGGGTTGGCGATGGGGGCGTTGAGTGTGCAGGGTTGGAAAATGAATCTTTTTTCACTCTGGGTGCCTGCTGTTATTTTTTCTCCGTTTTGGGTGGATGCGACAATCACTTTGTTGCGACGCTTATACAGAGGCGAGAAAGTTTGGCGCGCGCATCGGCAGCATTACTATCAGAGGTGGGTACTGGTTGGTTATAGTCATCGTCGTGTGGTGAGTATCAATATAGGGCTGATGTTGCTGTGTGCGACAACGGTTGTTGTGGCACAAGCCTGCGACTTTTATTGGGATAGCTTTGGGCTGCCATTGGCTTGGTTTGTGTGTTACGGTTCAATTGCGTACTGGTCTGAGCAAAAACTGAGAACGGTCGAAAAAGTAGCAGAACAACGTTGTTAGAAAAAAGCTGTAAAGGTTAGTAGTGAAAATATTTCAAACCATCAGTCACTTTTTGCATCAGTATTACAAACAAATCGTAATGCTGATTGTGGATTTTGCTTTGTTAAGCACGGCGCTGTTATTTGCGTTTTGGGCGCGTTTGGGTGAAGCGTGGTTGCCGCAAGAATCATCCCAGTACGTTTTGCTGGCTTTGAGTTTACTGCTGACACTTTTTTCTTTTGGTCGCTTGGGCTTGTACCGCTCCATCATTCGCTACATGGGGCAGCAAGCCATTTTTGCGGTGATGCAGGGCGTTTTAGTTTCTGCCTTGATTGTCGCTGTAATTGCCTACATGAGCGATATGTTTATGCCGCGCTCCGTGCCGGTCATTTATCTGTGCTTCGCTTATATTCTTATTGGTGGATCGCGCATGGCGATTCGCACTTACTATCACAAAGGTGTGCAAATTCATCGTGAACGTGTCGCTATTTATGGTGCAGGTTCTTCGGGCTTACAGGTGTATCAGGCGCTAGAGCGCAGCAACGAATACAAGCCCGTGCTATTCGTTGACGATAATTTGGCTAAACAAGGCATGATTCTCGATGGCTTGCCTGTTTACGCCGCGCTCAATATTTCTTTGCTATTAGAGCGACATGGCATTACCAAAGTGTTGGTAGCTATGCCATCCGCTTCGTTACAGCGCCGCAGAGAAATTATTCAAGAATTAACGGAAATGGGCGTGAAGTCGCAAATGGTTCCCGGTATCGAGGAACTGTTGGATAGCTCTTTGCGCGGCAGCGATGTTTCGCATGTTTACGACAATATTTTGGGGCGCGTCCCCGTCGCCCCCGATTCACATTTGTTAGATCGCTGTATCCGCGATCATGTTGTCATGGTGACAGGTGCAGCGGGTTCGATTGGCAGTGAGTTGTGCCGACAAATTTTGCTGAGTGCACCCAGCACGTTGCTGTTAGTGGATACCAATGAGTTTGGTTTGTATCAAATTGATATGGAGTTGCGACAGTCGCTAGCAGGCATGGAGTTGCCAAATATTGAATTAGTGTCGTTGTTGAGTAATACCGCAAATCAACAACAGATGGCGCACATCATCAAAAATTTTAATGTAAAAACGATTTATCACGCTGGTGCTTATAAGCATGTGCCCATTGTTGAAAACAATATGGCAGAAGGTGTGCGCAATAATGTGATAGGCACTTGGTCTTTGGTGAAAGCTGCTACTGAAAATGCCGTTGAAACTTTTGTATTGATTTCAACGGATAAAGCGGTGCGCCCCGTTAGTGTGATGGGTGCTAGTAAACGTTGTGCAGAATTAATTTGCCAAGCCTACGCCAATGAAAAAACGGGTACGCGATTTGGTATTGTGCGTTTCGGTAATGTGTTGGGTTCTTCAGGTTCTGTCGTACCGCTATTTTTTGAGCAAATCCATTCTGGTGGCCCCGTCACTGTGACGCATCCTGATGTAATGCGTTATTTCATGACCATTCCTGAAGCGGCGCAATTGGTGTTACAAGCAGGCAGCATGGGTGAAGGTGGTGAAGTTTTTGTGTTGGATATGGGCAAGCCGGTGCGCATCATAGAACTGGCAGAGCGCATGATTGCTCTATTGGGGCGCACGCTGCGCAATGAAAAAAATCCCAAGGGCGATATCGAAATTGTGATTAGCGGATTGCGCCCAGGTGAAAAACTCTACGAAGAATTAATTTTGGGTGACAAAGTATCTGGCACGGGGCATCCGATGATTATGCGCGCAGAGGAAAGTTTTTTACCCTTGTCCAATTTATTGGTTTGTTTGGAGCAGCTTCAGCAGGCTTGCCTAGAGAGCGATTGCCAAACCATTAAAAATTTGATGAGTGAGGTGGTAGGGAGTTTCTCTGATCAACCTATTTACGATATTGTTTGGCAGCGCAGTCACGCATCGAATGAAAACACCTCTGGCGCAGCCTCCAATGTGACGCCGATGTTGCGCAAGCAACCTAAAAACTGATCAACGTTTTCTCGTTAATTCAATCACCGCAGGATCTTGTGGATCCAATGCTTGCCATGCTTTTAGATAAGCGTTGGCTTTGTCGTATTGTTTGGTGTCAATGGCAATGTTGATGCGAGTGAGTTGCACATCGCGGTTATAGGTGGGGAGTGCGGCAGCCTTGTCCAAGCTGCGCAGAGCTTCATCAATTTTTCCTGTTTGTTGCAATGCCAGCGCATAAAGATAGTAGAGGTGGGGGTTGTTTGACTGCTGTGTGGCTTTCTGTAGTTGCGCGACCGCTTCATCAATTTTTCCATTGCGCACCAGCCACAGTGCATAAGACATCATCAGCTCCGTATTGTTGGGTGCAAGCTGCATTGCTTTTTTCAAAACAGTTTCTGCGTCATTTTCTCTTTTTAACGCTCTGTATAAATCCGCTAAATTGGCTGATGCGGGGATGTAGTAAGGCTCGCATTCGATTGCGGTTTGTAATAATTTCTCTGCGTCTTGCGCGCGCTGTTCTCGCATTGCTAAATTAGCGAGATTGGTTAGTGCGGGTGCGCGATCTGCGTCTATGTTTTGGCTGTCGATATATTCCTGTCGTGCTTTGGTAAACAAAGCGTTGTTTTGTACGATGGAATTGCCTGCCAACTGGCGCGCTGCTTCGATGCGCACGGCTTTCGTTGCGTCATTCAGTAAAGGTAATAGCACAGATTGTTGATTCGGTGGCAGTGTTTCTGTCGCGCGCAATGTCCCCAGTTTGATTAAGTCCTCGTTACTTTTTAACGCATCCATTAGCAACACAAAGTAATTACGTGTAGGAAAATTAGGTAAAAGGCTGATTGCTGTGGCGCGCACAATGGCAGGCTGTGTGTTGTCTTGAATCAGATTAGCTAGCGCAGTGTACGCGGTCGGAATGCCAGCGCGAGCCTGAGCAATCACGCTACCGTAGTGGGATGTTTTCCAATTTTTATTGGTATGTTTGTCGATTGCGTTTGTTGCCCATGCAGAAGATTTATCCGTATGGCAGTTGTTGCAGGCGTTCGGTGTGTTGAGACTCGCGCTTAAATCAGGGCGTGGAATGCGCATACTGTGATCGCGGCGCACATCGACTGTCATGTAGGTTCTAGTCTGCATGTGACAATCGACACAAAAACTTCCCGCTGTGTTGGGTTGGTGCATGGTGTGTTTAGGTGTGTTGTGATCGGCGCTGTGGCATTGCAAACATAAGCCGTTGCCTTCAATTTTTACTTTGCCGCTGTGAGGGTTGTGGCAGTTGCTACAAGTAACGCCGTGTGCTGCCATTTTGCTTTGTAAAAATGAACCGTATTCATAAACTTCATCTTGAATTTGTCCATCGGGAAAATATAGCGATTCATCCAATAAAACGGGCATAAACGCGTCGAGAAATTTTTCTTTGTCATTGCGTGTATCAATGCGGCTGCGTCTGCTGTGGCACTGTGCGCAGCGATCAATTTGTGAATTGTCAGAAGCTATTGTGCGAGTGGGAATTTCTGTTGCAGTTTGCGGTTTCCACAATGCTGCAGAACCCGAAGTAAGCGTGAAAGCCCAGCCTTTGTTTTTATCGAATGATGCGTTGGGATTTTTTGCCCATGCCAAATGTTTTGAGCCAGGTCCGTGACAGGATTCACAACCCACACCAGTTTCTATCCATGTTGATGCAAAGGTATTGTCAGTAGGATGAAAGTTTTTTTTGAAATCGGTGCTGTGACATTCAATGCACATGTGATTGGCGTTATGCGAAGGGGAGCGCCAATGCAAAACATCGCCGGGCACGATGGGTTCATCCGCGTACAAATGAAACCAGTGTTGCCCGCCTTGCGCAGCAGGGCGTGAATCCCAAGCAAACGGTAGGCTCTGCCAACGCCCCTCTGGCAACGCCGTGAGATATTGCTGCAAGGGAAAAACGCCAAAAGTGTATTGCAGCGGGAGTATTGCGGCAGAACTCGTGCCTTGATCGGTGCTGATTGTGTAGCGACCATCCGTTTCATTAAAGCGTGTTTGTTGGTGGTGATGTTTGAGTGGCGGTGCAGAAAAATTACCCAGCACAGTATTTTTGTCAGCAAGCATCATGGCTTGGTGATGATGCGAGTTAAGCCACTGTTGCTGCTCAGCCGTGTGACACGATTGGCATTGCTCGCTGCCTACGTAAGTAGCAGGGGAAGTGGTTTTTTGCGTGATGATAGATGCCGGTTGTGGTTCTGCTTTCGTTGCTTCTGGCGTGGACTTTTCGCAACCGAATAGCACAAGAAAACAGGTCAGAAAAATAGCAAAGCGCAACATATTTTTGTCGTTATTTTCAGTAGTGCGCCAGTATAGCGCATGCTAGGATGCTCCCCCTTCTCCATACGGGTGGGTCGGTATGTCTAGTAGCAACGCATCTCATTCCACGCGCACCTTGGCCTTGGCTGCTTTAGGGGTTGTCTACGGCGATATCGGCACCAGTCCACTGTACACCTTGCGTGAATGTTTTGTTGGGCATCACCCTTTAGCACTAACACCAGAAAACATCATGGGCGTGCTATCGCTGGTTTTCTGGGCGCTGATCATTGTTGTTACTATCAAATTTGTTTTTTTCATCATGCGCGCCGATAACCACGGTGAAGGCGGCATTCTGGCGCTGTTGGCTTTATCGCGCGGTGCTGGTGTGCGCAGCGAAAAATTGAAGGGAGCATTGGCGCTGACAGGTATTTTTGGAGCCAGCCTCTTTTATGGAGATGGAATCATCACTCCCGCTATCTCTGTTTTGTCTGCTGTTGAAGGGTTGCGTGTTGTAGAGCCGTCACTCCATCACGGCACTATCCCTATCGCAATTTTTATCCTTGTACTGTTGTTTATGTTTCAGCGAAGCGGTACGGCTAAAGTTGGTGCGCTGTTTGGTCCTGTGATGTTGATATGGTTTTCAACGCTGGCGTTATTGGGTTTGGTCAATATTTTCTCAAACCCATCCATCTTGGCGGCTGTCAATCCTTTGCATGCGTTTAGATTTTTTCAGGCACACGGCATAGGCAGCTTGCTGGCATTCGGCGGAGTTGTATTAGCGGTTACTGGTGGTGAAGCACTCTATGCCGATATGGGGCACTTTGGTAGAAAGCCTATTCAGGTTGCTTGGTTGAGTATGGTTTTGCCAGCTTTGGTCTTGAACTATTTGGGTCAAGGGGCGTTGTTGCTACACAATCCAGCCGCTATTAGTAACCCGTTTTACTTGCTCGCGCCTGAGTGGTTTTTGTGGCCTCTTTTATTGTTGGCGACTTGTTCGACAGTGATTGCATCTCAGTCTGTTATTTCTGGAGTATTTTCTGTAACTAGGCAGGCTGTTCAGATGGGTTTTTGGCCGCGCATGCGTATTCTGCACACATCATCAAGAGAAATTGGGCAAATCTATATTCCTCTGGTGAATTGGTTGGTGATGATTGCTGTTGTGTTATTGATCTTAGGCTTCAGGAATTCAGACAGCATCACCGGTGCTTACGGGATTGCAGTAACAACCACGATGATGGTCGATACTTTACTTGCCTGTTTTGTGGCTCATCGAATATGGCGTTGGTCGTTACCGGTGGTTGCTCTCATCGGTGCAATATTTTTTACGATTGATGCGCTGTTCTTGTTTCCTAATCTTCTGAAAATCCCAGACGGTGGTTGGTTTCCGCTTTTAGTTGGTGGCATGGTAATGCTGTTGATGTTTACGTGGCGCAAGGGGCGGCGCTTCCTTTCTGATGCCTTGCGTAAAGAGAGCTTGCCGTTAAAACCATTTTTAGAAGATTTAAGTGTCAGCAAGCCAGCCACTGTTCCTGGCACGGCGGTGTTTATGACTAGTACCTTGGATCGCGTACCGCATGCCTTCTTGCACAACTTAAAGCACAACAAAGTGCTGCACGAGCGTGTCATTTTTCTGACGATAGAGACACAAGAGATTCCTTTTGTGCCGCAGGGCGATCGTATTCATGTTGAAGATTTAGCACCAGGCTTCTTTGCAATACGCGGCTCGTACGGTTTTCAAGAGAGCCCCAATATCCCGCGTTTATTGGATGAGTGTGAGCCGTTCGGTCTGAGTTTTGATTTGATGGACACAACATTCTTCCTGTCGCGAGAGCACCTGATACCGAGCAAGGAATCGGGTATGCCTTTGGTGCTGGATAAGATTTTTGCCGTCATGACGCGCAATTCCATGCCTGCAACTAGCTATTTCAACATCCCGCCCAACCGCGTGGTGGAAATGGGCACACAGATCGAGATTTAGCCGGCATTTCGCGGCAATTTCTTTGACATATCAATGCTCTATCCATAGAATGCGCCGCCTATGCACAGTGCATCTGCCAGCTCGCCATTGCCACACTATGTTGATGCGGTGAAGCTTTGTCAGCAGGGCGGACGACTGTCAGGTAGTACATCACTTGCGCAGTTACATCGCCTCGGCGAGCAGTTGTGTCACCAGAACGGTCAAGCACAAGTGGATTGGCAGTTCTCGCTGGATGAGCAATCCCGCAAGGTGGTGCACGGTACGGTCACAGCAGTATTGCCTTTGGTGTGTCAACGCTGCTTAGAACAGGTTGATGTGGCTGTTCAAGCAGATACGCATTTGGCCTTGGTGTGGAGCGATGAGCAGGCGGCACAGTTGTCGCGTTCATTGGATCCCATGCTGATGGAAACTGATGTGCTGGATGTGCTGGCGGCAGTTGAAGACGAGCTGTTATTGGCGCTGCCGATAGTGGCGGGGCATGAAGAAGGCGCGTGTGAAATAGCGCAACAAATTGAAGAGCCGCAGGCTGAAGAGTCAGCGGAAAAGAAATCCCCCAATCCGTTTCAGGTGCTGGCAAGCCTGAAGACGGATGGAAACAAAACGCCTTAGTTGAGTTTCCACGAATTGCCAAAATGCAGTTTGCTAAAAACATTATTTAGGTAGGAGTTCCAAACAATGGCCGTACAAAAAAGCCGCAAATCTCGTTCACGCCGTGGCATGCGTCGTTCACATGATGCTCTGACTGCCAGCACGCTATCAGTTGATTCTGTAACGGGTGAAAAACACTTGCGTCACCACATGACTGCGGACGGTTTTTACCGCGGTCGCAAAGTGGTTGAAAACGCAGGCGAATAAAATCTGTGCAATCGTGCACCGGTTGCTTGGTCAAGTTGCTGACACCTGATGATCACGATTGCCATTGACGCCATGAGCGGGGATTTTGGTCCTCGCGTAACAGTGCCCGCCAGTGTGCGGGCATTGTCGTTTCTGCCAGATATCAATTTGTTATTGCTCGGTGACAACACAGCTATTCAAAAAGAATTGGCCAAGCAACAGTGCAATGACAACACGCGCTTGCGTATTGTTCATACCACGCAAACCGTGGCGATGAATGACAAGCCGCTGCACGCATTGCGCAATCAAAAAGACTCTTCACTTTATCGCGGCATTCAATTGCTCGCTGAAGGAGAAGTGCAAGCTTTCGTCAGCGCGGGTAATACTGGCGCGATGTTGGTGATCGGACATCATCTGCTGAAACGCTTTGCTGGCATTGATCGCCCAGCGATTTGTGCGCCAATTCCCACGGCGAATGGTCGTGCTTTTTTATTAGATGTCGGCGCCAATGTTGAAGTGGGCGCAAAAAACTTGCATCAATTTGCCATCATGGGTTCTGTCTTGGCTTCTGCGGTTTTGGGTAAAGCGCAGCCGCGTGTTGGTCTGCTCAATATCGGCGAGGAAGACATCAAAGGCAACGAACAAGTGCAACAAGCAGCGGCGTTACTGCAAGCCGATACTGCGTTGCATTACATGGGCTTTATCGAAGCTGATCAAATTTTTTCCGATAAAGTGGATGTAGTGGTTTGTGATGGTTTTGTCGGCAATGTTGCGCTGAAAGCTAGCGAAGGTGCTGCACGTTTGATTCGACAATATTTATCACAAGCGTTTAAGCGTAAATGGATTTATCGTTTATTGGGTGTAATGGTGGCACCAATCTTGAATGCGTTTCGTTCGAGCATTAACCCATCGCGCTATAATGGCGCTAGTTTTCTAGGCTTTACTTCCACTTTAGTGAAAAGTCATGGTGGGGCAGATGCCAATGCCTTTTTTCATGCGATAGAAGTGGCAAACTTAGAAGCGCAAGAAAAAATTCCACAAAAAATTGGAGAAACTTTGCAAAAGCTTTCGTTGCAATAATTCTTTGAAACATTTTTTTAGAATAAGGGGGATCAATGAGTAAGCAACTGGCATTTGTTTTTTCTGGGCAGGGTTCGCAAAAAGTGGGGATGTTGTCTGAAATGGCAGCGGCATTTCCTATCGTGCAAAAAACCTTTGCCGAAGCATCCGAAGTGTTGGGCTATGATTTGTGGAATCTCTGCCAAAAAGGTGAGCAAGAACAATTAAATGCGACGGAAACAACACAACCTTTGTTGCTGACATCCAGCGTTGCGCTGTGGCGTGTCTGGCAAGAAAAGCAGGGTAAAAAGCCAACTTTATTGGCGGGTCACAGTTTGGGTGAGTGGTCGGCTTTAGTTTGCGCGGATGTCTTGGCTTTTGCTGATGCAGTCGATTTAGTGCGCAAGCGTGGCGCGTACATGCAAACGGCTGTGCCCAAAGGTGAAGGCAGCATGGCGGCAGTGTTAAATGTCGAAGATGAAAAGATTTTAGCAATTTGCAAAGAAGCGTCTGATTTGGGGGTTGTCGAAGCGGTGAATTTTAATTCGCCTGGACAAGTGGTTATTGCTGGACAAGTGGCGGCAGTGGATAAAGCTTCTGAGTTGTTAAAAGCGGCCGGTGCAAAACGCGTACTACCACTGCCAGTTAGCGCGCCTTTCCATACTTCATTGATGAAACCCGCTGCGGAAAATATGGCAAAACATATTGCTGCCACGGTTTTCCGCGCGCCGAGTATTCCCGTTGTTCACAATGTCAACGCAAAAACTTCTGCCGATCCTGAAGCCATTAAAGCTTTGATGATTCAACAAATTGATCATCCAGTGTTGTGGGTGGATTGCGTGAAAGCACTGGCTAATGCTGGCATTCAGCAAGTGGTGGAGTGCGGCCCAGGTAAAGTGCTTTGCGGTCTTTGCACGCGTATCGAAAAAGACATGACGGCCTTTGGTATTGAAGATGTTGCGGGTTTAGAAAAAGCCTTGCTCGAAATTTAATTAAAGATTAACGAGGACTTTGAAATGAGCATTGAAGGAAAAGTAGCATTAGTAACGGGCGCAAGTCGCGGTATTGGTCGCGCTATTGCGGAAGCTCTAGCAAAAATGGGGGCTGTTGTTGTTGGTACGGCGACAAGCGAATCCGGTGCCACGGCGATTGCTGAGCGCTTAAAAACTGATGGCTATAAAGGTGATGGCGTGGTTTTGAATGTCACTGATGCAAATTCTGTTGAAGCGGCAATCAAAGCCATCAACGAAAAATTTGGCAATATTGACATTTTGGTGAACAACGCAGGTATCACTAAAGACAATATTTTGATGCGTATGAAAGATGAAGAATGGGACGATGTGATCGCCACTAATTTGACTTCAGTTTTTCGTTTGTCGCGCGCGTGTTTGCGCGGCATGACCAAAGCACGCTGGGGACGCATCATCAACATCAGCTCCGTTGTCGGTGAAATGGGCAACGCCGGTCAAAGCAATTACGCAGCGACGAAAGCGGGGGTTGCTGGTTTTGCGCGTGCCTTGGCGCGTGAAATTGGCTCGCGCAATATCACAGTGAACACGGTTGCGCCTGGATTTATCGATACCGACATGACGCATGTGTTACCAGAAGAGCAAAAACAAATGCTGTTGAATCAGATTCCGCTGGCGCGTTTGGGTAAACCAGAAGAAATTGCTGCCGTGGTGGCTTTCTTGGCTTCGGAGCCTGCGGGCTACATTACCGGCGAGACGATCCATGTCAACGGCGGGATGTACATGAGTTAAGCCGAAAGGCTTACTCGTAAGTGCACAAATAAGCAGTATCGGCAGTAACCTTTAATTGAAATTTACTGTTTGCTGCCACTTCAAATGCATCTCCCGCATTGAAAGTTTGCCAAGTTTCATTGCCAGGAAGTTTGACCACTAATTGACCGCTCACTACAGTCATTACTTCTTTTTGGCTGGTGCCAAATTCATAGTCACCGGGTGCCATTACACCGACAGTAGCTGGCAAGTTTTCACCTTGAAAGCCGATAGATTTTACTTTTCCATCAAAGTATTCGTTGACTTTTAACATGCTTGATTTCTCCTGATAATAAAACGGTAGGGATAAAACGGGTTGAGCAAAACAAATATATACTGGCGACATATTTTAACAGTTTGTTGAGGAAATCTTTTATGCAAATCACTAAAGATTCTGTAGCTACTTTCCATTACCGTTTGACAGATCAGGGCGGTTCATTTGTCGAAGACTCACGCACTGAAGAACCGGTGGCATACCTGCACGGACACGACAATATTTTGTCGGGTCTTGAAGAAGTGCTCGTCGGTAAAGCAGCGGGAGATTCCATTAGTGTGACACTGCCACCAGAGCGCGCTTACGGTGTGATTAACCCTCAGATGCAGCAGCGCATTTCCATCAAGTATCTGAAGTTCAACGGCAAGCTGAAAGCCGGTGATATTGCTTGGGTGGAAACACAAGAAGGTCCACGCCAAGTCACGGTGGTCAAACCTGGCAAATTTATGGCAGAAGTGGATACCAATCATCCCTTGGCAGGAAAAACGCTGACTTTTGATATTGAAGTTGTTAGCGTGAGAGCTGCCACGGAAGAGGAAATTGCTCACGGGCATGCGCACGGCGAAGGCGGGCATCACCACGATTAGGTGCAATTAGGAGAGATTACGATGAACAGCAAGGATTGGATGCAAAAAGTTCGTCAGTTGGCGTGTAAATATCGGCGCACACTTATCACACTCTCATCCATCTTTCTGCTGTATACCTTGCTCGGTTTTTTCTTTCTGCCTTGGTTTTTACAGCGCTATCTCACACACAGCTTTGCTGAAAATCTACAAAGAACGGTTGAAGTCAATAAAGTAAGGTTTAATCCTTTTCAAATTAAATTGCAGATTGAAGGATTCAAAATTGCAGATAAAGACAACACGGCATTGTTGTCTTTTGATTTGTTCAGTGCTGATTACAGTGTGTTGTCTATTTTTCAATTGCGCTATGGCATCGAAAGCCTTGTCTTAGCAAAGCCCTATGTAAAATTGGATGCCAATGGCAAGGGCGGTTTTACGCTGCTGGATACGTTTGCCAATTTAGCCAGTGCAACACCAGAATCTCAAAAAGAAGAAAAGCCTGAGGTAGGTGCAGAACCGCCTGCGTTTTGGTTGGGAAATCTCAGTATTCAAGGCGGCGTGATTGACTATCGTGATGCCAGCCGCGCGGGAGGTTTTACGCAGAAAATTGATTTGCCTGCTGTGTCGATCAATGATTTTTATACCAAGAAACGTGAGCACGCCAATCAATTTGAATTAGAAATCAGCGATACGCGCGGTGGTACTGTGCAACTGAGCGCCGTGTTAGAAAGTCTGAAACCGTTGCAGTTAGATGGTCACCTCGCCATTGATAATGTGGATTTAGCGCCCGCTTGGCAGTGGTTGATGCTGCCTGTCAATTTCAACTTAAAAGCGCCGCATCTTGCTTTCAAAACTCAGTTTTCGGTAAAAGCATCCAATGTTTTAGACTTTCAGGCAATCAACACTTCGCTGGCATTAAAAGATCTGAGCATTTACAGTAAAGATAACGCTGATGTGCCGGTGATTCAGCTTCCTTCACTGGCTGTCAATGATGCTAGCGTGAATCTTGTGCAGCAATCGGTTGTGGTCGGCGGTTTCCAAGCAGATAACGGCGTGATCAATGTAGTGCTGGATAAACAAGGTGTAGCCAATTTACAAACTTTATTTGCGTCGCCAGCCGCTGAACAGCAAACAACAACACCTGCATCCACTGCGGCGCAGCCATCACCTGATCCAGCTCAAGCTACAGCAGCAGCGAAAGCTTCCCCATCAAAACCGTGGGATGTGTTGATTCATAAAATTCGTTTTGATAATTACACCATCAATATTCGCGATGAAAAACCAGCGCAAGCGTTAGCTCTGAGTTTGGCGCCGTTATCTATCTCACTTGATGAGTGGAAACCTTTGTCTCCTGATAAATTTTCCGTGCAAATTCAAACTGGTATTGCGGGAGAAAAAATCCCGCAAGCAGGGCAGCTACAAATCAACACACAGTTGCAGTTGACGCCGTTAGTGGCGGATACGCAAATCAAACTGGATAAGTTCCAACTGCCACTGATACAACCCTATGTGCAAGATGCAGTGCGTGTACAGATCAAAAATGGTCAGTTAAACGCAGCTTTGGAGGTGCATTTTGAAGCAGCGGATAAACCTATTGTTGGCATTAAAGGTGTGTCAAATATTCAGCAATTGTTAGTGCAAGCGTTGAACAGTGATAAAAAACTCTTGCAGTGGAATGCACTGGATATTGCAGGGCTGTCTTTTCAGTTGCCCAATAACAGCTTAAGTATTGATAAAGTCATTTTAGATAAACCAGAAACGGGTTTTGTTATTAATGCTGATGGCTCAACCAATATCCAACAGATGCTGATTGCGTCAACAAAACCTGAACCTAATAAAAAGCTCAATCCTACAAAAGCATCCACATCAAAAGCAGAAAAAGCGCCTGCACCTATGCAGTTAGCCATTGGCAGTATCAATATCAACAACGCCAATTTAGGTTTTGCGGATATGACCATGAAGCCCAATTTCAAAGTGGCAATGAGCCAGTTGTCAGGCTCCATTAAAGGACTTTCTTCCAATCCTAAAACACAGGCTAGTATTGATTTAAAAGGCAAGGTGGATCGCTACGCTCCTGTCATTATTGCGGGGAAAATGAATCCGCTAGCGGTCAAACCGAGCTTGGATGCTCACATGGCATTTAAGAATTTAGAACTCACGACATTCACACCGTACTCTGGTACTTATGCGGGCTTCAAGATTAAAAAAGGACAATTGTCGCTCGATATTAATTACCAATTGGTTGACAACAAAATTCAAGGCAAAAATAAAATTGTCATGAATCAATTTCAGTTGGGTGAATCAGTGCAAAGCCCTAAAGCAATGGATTTGCCATTGCGTTTGGCGATTGCACTGCTGCGTGATGAGAATGGTGTGATTGATTTAGGCTTTGAGGTTGGTGGCGATCTTAACGATCCACAATTTTCTATCGGTGGTATTTTGTGGAAAGTCTTGAGTAATATGGTGATGAAAGTGGTGACATCGCCCTTCAAAGCTATTGCGTCCTTGGCGGGCGGCGGTGCCGATGCAGAGGGTGTCGATAAAATTGATTTTGCAGCAGGGCAATCACAATTGGATGCCGCTTCACTTGGTAAACTAAAAACCGCAGCCGGGTTGCTCAACAAGCGTAGTAATTTGCGCATCACAGTACAAGGTAATAGCTTGCCGGATGCGGATCGCGCTGCACTGCAAGATAGAAAGTTAGCTAATATTTTGAAGCAGGATAGTGATGCACCCATCGAAACCTATTTGTCTGCTTCGGCGGCTGTTGATGATGGCAGCGCGTATCGCGCGTTGAATCGCTATTACAAAAAATCACACAAAGAGGATTTGGGTGATTTGCAAGATAAGATTGAGGCAGAGCTAAAAGCAAAGGATGAAAAGCCTGATAGCGACACTTTAAAGCGCATGGCTTACGAGCAAGCATGGAAATCAGAGCGCGACAAAATTGAAGTCAAAGATGATGAGTTGAGACAGTTGGCGCTTGAGCGCGCGACACAAATTAAATCGGCTCTGGTAGAACAAAACGGTGTTGTGCCAGAGCGCGTCTTTGTTTTGGATGTGAACTCTGATCCAGAGAAAGTATCATTGACGACTGCTTTGTCTCTGGATGTGAATTAACTTTCCCTATTGTGCCGCCGCTTTCAACTCACGACGGCGGCGGTGCAATACCGGCTCGGTGTAGCCATTCGGTTGATGCACGCCACCAAACACCAACTCACACGCCGCTTGAAACGCCACGGATTCATCGAAGTTGGGTGACATATTGCGATAGTTAGGATCGCCCGCATTTTGACGATCAACTACTACAGCCATGCGTTTGAAAGTTTCCAACACTTGTACGCGTTTGCAGAAATCGTGACGCAACCAGTTGGCGATGTGTTGGCTGGAAATACGCAGCGTGGCGCGGTCTTCCATCAAACCAATATCGTTAATGTCAGGCACTTTTGAACAGCCGACACCTTGATCGATCCAACGCACCACATAGCCGAGAATACTCTGGCAGTTGTTATTCAGTTCTTGCTGAATTTCTTCGTCACTCAATTTGGCATCACCCAATAATGGCAATGTAAGAATGTCATCGAGACTGGCGCGCGTGCGATTTTTCAATTCGGTTTGACGCTCAAACACATTTACTTTGTGATAGTGCATAGCGTGTAAGGTTGCAGCAGTGGGAGAGGGAACCCAAGCAGTGTTCGCGCCCGCCATGGGATGTGCAATTTTGGTGGCGACCATTTCTTTCATCAAATCGGGCATTGCCCACATGCCTTTGCCAATTTGTGCTTTGCCAGAAAGCCCGCACGCTAAGCCGATATCGACATTCCAATTTTCGTAGGCGCTGATCCATGGTTTTTGTTTCATTTCATTTTTTCGCACCATCACGCCGGCTTCCATCGAAGTGTGAATTTCATCGCCGGTGCGATCTAAAAAGCCGGTGTTGATAAAAATGACGCGCTCTTTCGCGGCACGAATACATTCTTTTAAGTTGACCGTAGTGCGGCGCTCTTCATCCATGATGCCAATTTTGACAGTGTTGCGCGCCAAACCGAGCGCGTGTTCCACACGACCAAAAATTTCGCACGCAAATGCTACTTCTTCAGGGCCGTGCATTTTTGGTTTGACGATATAAACAGAATTGGTGCGCGAGTTTTTGCGCGTGCCTTTTTCTTTTAGATCGTGCATGGCGATGGCAACGGTAATCATCGCGTCCAAAATGCCTTCTGGCACTTCTTCGCCTTTTAACAGCACAGCTTCGTTGGTCATCAAATGGCCGACATTGCGCACCAACATTAAAGCGCGACCGTGCAGCGTAATCGGCTCGCCTTTCGGGTTGAGCGCGTGCAAATCGGGCGCGAGCGTGCGTGTCACTTCTTTGCCATTTTTCAAAAAGGTATCGACCAGCGTGCCTTTCATTAAGCCCAGCCAGTTGCGATAAATTTCCGTTTTGTCTTCGCCATCTACAGCGGCAACAGAATCTTCGCAGTCTTGAATGGTGGTGATGGCGGATTCCAGCGCCACATCTTTGATGTGCGCAGGATCGTCGCGCCCAACAACGTGTTCCGCATCAATTTGAATGTCGATGTAAAGACCGTTGTTGCGCAATAAAACATGTGACGGATTGGACGGATTGCCGTCGGTATTGCGAAACCAGTAGCCAGCAAATTGCTCTGGTTTTTTCAGAGCCGTTTTGTTGCCGTTGTTTAAAGTGACTTCTAACTGTGCGTTGATGATGGCGTATTTCACCGCATCGGCGTGCGAGCCTTGTGCCAACGGTGCCACTTCATCGAGAAATTGACGCACATAAGCAATAACTTTCGCGCCGCGCACAGGGTTGTAATTGTTGCCGCGCTCGCAGCCATCGGCTTCGTCTATCACATCGGTGCCGTACAGTGCGTCGTACAACGAACCCCAACGCGCATTGGCTGCGTTCAGTGCGTAGCGTGCATTTTTTACTGGCACGACCAATTGCGGGCCAGCGAGCGTGGCGATCTCTTCATCGACATGCCCCGTGGTAATGCTGAAATCAGCACCTTCTGGCATCAAGTAACCAATTTTTTCCAAGAAGGCTTTGTATTTGTCGTGATCGTGAGGTTTATCGCAATGTGATTGATGCCAAGTGTCGATTTGTTTTTGCAGCGTATTGCGTTTGTCGAGCAGGATATTGTTCTTCGGGCCGAGGTCCATCACGATCGATTCAAATGCGCTCCAAAACTCTTCGGTGTTGATATCGAGATCCGGCAACACTTCATCCGCCACCAAGTGATAAAGCGGTTCAGCAATTTGCAAATTGCCTTGAGAAATACGGGGCGTGGAGTGATTGCTCATAGTGGGAGACTCATGTTTCAAAGGGGAAAATGCAGAAAAACAGGCTATTTCTGTGTTGCGCGCATGATAGCAGAGCGTGTTGTAAAAATACTTCACGGCACTGCGGCAAAAAAGCGGCAAAACCGCAGTTTTGGGTAGAAAAATCAGCGTCGAATCCCTAGAATGCCGCCTCCTTTCACCACCCCTGAACCTTGCTGGAGACCACCATGTCCATCGGTAATTATGACCGCGATGCTGAGATTGCCCGCCTGAAAAAAGATTGGGCAGAAAACCCTCGTTGGAAAGGCGTTACTCGTCCATATTCTGCTGAAGATGTTGTGCGTCTGCGCGGCTCAATCAAAGTGGAAAACACCATTGCAAAACGCGGTGCCGAGAAGTTGTGGGAGATGGTGACTAAAGGCGCTAAGCCTGCTTTCCGTCCGGAAAAAGATTTCGTGAACTGCATGGGTGCTTTGACTGGCGGCCAAGCGGTACAACAAGCCAAAGCGGGTGTTCAGGCGATTTACTTGTCTGGCTGGCAGGTTGCGGCAGACAATAACTCTGCTTCTACCATGTACCCAGACCAATCTTTGTACCCTGTTGATTCGGTGCCTGCTGTCGTCAAGCGCATCAACAACAGCTTCAAACGCGCTGACCAAATCCAGTGGAAAGCCGGTTTGAAACCAGGCGATGCGGGCTATGTGGATTACTTCCTGCCTATCGTGGCTGATGCTGAAGCGGGTTTCGGTGGCGTATTGAATGCTTATGAATTGATGCGTTCCATGATTGAAGCGGGCGCAGCGGGTGTGCACTTTGAAGATCAGCTGGCTTCTGTAAAAAAATGCGGCCACATGGGCGGCAAAGTATTGGTGCCTACGCAAGAGGCGGTGCAAAAATTGGTCGCTGCGCGTTTGGCGGCAGATGTGGCTGATGTGCCAACTATCGTATTGGCACGCACTGACGCTAATGCGGCGGATTTGTTGACGTCTGATTTTGATCCAAACGACAAACCGTTTGTGCATGGTGATCGCACGGCTGAAGGTTTCTACCGCACGCGCGCAGGTATCGAGCAGGCCATCAGCCGTGGTTTGGCTTACGCACCGTATGCTGATTTGTTGTGGTGTGAAACAGCAAAACCAGATTTGGAAGAAGCGAAAGTTTTTGCTGAAGCGATCAGAAAACAATATCCCGATCAAATGTTGGCGTACAACTGCTCGCCATCTTTCAACTGGAAGAAAAATATTGACGATGCCACCATCGCCAAATTCCAGCGCGAATTGTCGGCGATGGGTTACAAATACCAGTTCATCACTTTGGCTGGCATTCACAACATGTGGCACAGCATGTTCCAGCTTGCATATGCTTATGCGCGTGAAGACATGACTGCTTATGTTGAAATGGTGCAAGAGCCTGAATTTGCTGCACGCGACAAAGGTTACACTTTCGTTGCTCACCAGCAAGAAGTTGGCACCGGTTATTTCGATGACATGACTACCGTGATTCAAGGTGGCGCATCATCGGTTACTGCGTTGACTGGCTCTACGGAAGAAGAACAGTTTCATTGATTCGTTATCAATGAGAGCAAAAAAGCCCGCTGTTTATGCGGGTTTTTTTATGCCATAAAAATAGGTTTGCACTTGCAATCACCGCTAAAAAGCCAATACTGACAGCCCCATTTGTCGTTGTATTTAAGGAGACACCTCATGGCTTTCGAACTTCCTGCACTGCCTTATGCAAAAGATGCACTGGCTCCTCATATCTCAGCCGAGACGCTGGATTTCCACTACAGCAAACACCATCAGGCTTATGTCACTAACTTGAACAACTTGGTGCCGGGCACCGAGTTTGAAGGCAAGAGCCTTGAAGACATCATCAAATCTTCTGCTGGCGGCGTGTATAACAACGCGGCGCAAATTTGGAACCACACTTTTTATTGGAACTGTATGAAGCCAAACGGCGGCGGTGAGCCAAGCGGCGCACTGGCGGATGCCATCAACAAGGCTTATGGTTCATTTGCAGCGTTCAAAGAAAAATTCAGCACGATGGCTGTGGGCAACTTCGGTTCTGCATGGACTTGGTTGGTGAAAAATGCTGATGGCTCGGTTGAGATCGTTAATATGGGCGCAGCAGGCAATCCGTTGACTGAAGGTAAGAAACCACTGCTGACTTGCGATGTGTGGGAACACGCTTACTACATCGACTATCGCAATGCGCGTGCGAAATATGTGGAGTCTTTCTGGAATTTGGTTAACTGGGATTTTGTTGCTAAAAACTTCGCGTGATACTTCTTCGTATCCGTCATAAAACGCTCCTTTTTAGGGGCGTTTTTTTTATCACTGAGAGTGCTTTATGCCTGTAAAACCACGCCGCTCCGTTTTATACATGCCTGCCAATAACGCTAGAGCTTTAGAAAAAGCGAAGCAACTGCCCGCCGATTGCATCGTAATGGATTTGGAAGATGCTGTTTCGCCCGAAGCGAAAGCCGAGGCTCGACAGCTGGCGATTGCCACCGTGCAAGCGGGTGGTTTTGGTCAGCGTGCAGTGGCGGTGCGTATCAACGGCGAAGGTACACCGTGGTTTGAGGAAGATTTACAGCAGATTGCTAACAGCGGCGTGCAGATTGTGGTGTTGCCGAAAGTGGAGTCAGTGGAGACGGTGATTGCTGTAGCTGAACGCTTGTCGCAGGGCGTTCGGCTCTGGGCGATGATAGAGACCCCGCGCGGTGTGATGCAGGTGGATGCCATAGTTTTTGCCCATCCTGCCTTGGAAGTGTTGGTGATGGGCACTTCAGATTTGGCCAAAGAATTGCGTGTGCCTCATCGCTCAGATAGGGCGGGTTTGCAGTACACCTTGGGGCGTTGTGTGTGTGCGGCACGGGCGGCGGGTTTGGATATCATCGACGGTGTTTACCTCGATTTTCGTGATGAGGTGGGCTTTGCCAACCTCTGCGAGCAGGGCAAATACTTGGGATTTGATGGCAAATCATTGATTCATCCCAGTCAAATTGATGAGGCCAATCGTGTGTTTTCACCCTCAGTTGAGGAGCTTGAGCGAGCGGGCAAGGTATTGGAAGCATGGCAGGCTGCGCAGCGCGAAGGCTCAGGTTTGGCAGTGTTGGAGGGCAAGCTGATTGAGAACTTACATGCGGCAGAAGCAGAGCGAGTTTTGTTGTTATCGCAAGCTATTGCGGCAAACCTAACTTAATAAATAAGATTATATTTATATCACAATATATTGTATTTAAATGTATTTTTAATTTTTATAAATAGTTTCTTTTAGTCATTAGTTACATTAAGTAAATTCTATAACTTTATGATAAATAAACAAATAATGGTTTTAGAGCAAGATGCGCTGGTCGGGCGTGGCGAAAGTATGCCCGTTCCCGCTTTGCACGCGGTACTACAGGTGCCTATGCAGCCGCTATTCCCAGACGGTTTCCAACTGGCCTTGTTTGGTATGGGCTGCTTTTGGGGTGCGGAGCGGAAGTTTTGGCAGCAACAAGGGGTTTACACAACGGCGGTTGGCTATGCCGCAGGTTTTACGCCAAATCCTTTGTATGAGGAAGTGTGCAGCGGGCTGACAGGGCACAACGAAGTGGTGCTGGTGGTGTTTGATCCTGCCGCCGTCACTTACGAGGCGTTGCTAAAAGTATTCTGGCAAGGGCACAACCCGACTTTAGGTATGCGTCAAGGCAATGACATCGGCACGCAGTATCGTTCAGGGATTTATTGCTTCGATGCCAGTCAACTGCAAGCGGCACTGGCGAGTGCAGAAAAATATCAGCAGGCTTTGAATAGGGTTGGCGTAGGGCAGATTACCACCGAGATTCTGAGTGCGCCGACTTTCTATTTTGCCGAGCCTTACCACCAGCAATACCTGGCTAAAAACCCTGCTGGTTACTGTCCCAATATTACTTATCAGGCTACGGGACTGCCGAGCTTCCCATCCTGAATGTATTGAAAGGCATCCAAGCATTGCGTCATATGTTGGCGCTGCGCAGGGGGAGCGTGTTCGATGAAGCGCGGGTGATAGGCAGTATTGCCGCCAGCCATATCTAGGTACATCTTGGTTAATTTGGCTAGTTCAGGTAGATCTTCGTCGGCAAAACGCTGTGAGGCGCAGATGCTCATCATTCGGCGATCGGCTTGCGTATGGTTGGTGGCGTGCTTTAAGCGGTAGTCAAACACCAAGGCATCGCCGGGTTGCGTTGGAATGCTGATGCTAGGCACATCGTCTTTTTCCAGCCCGAGATGCTGCTCGTGCTTCCACACATAGCGTTCGCAGAGATTGGCAAATTTATCGCCAAATAAATGGCTGCCGGGGATAGCGCGAAAGCCGCCGTTGTTGGCATCCAGCGGTTCCAAATAGAGCAGAATTTTGACGTGGCGATACTTAAAGAAAGCACCGTATAAATCGGAGTGCCAATAGGTATCGCCAGTGAAAACATTGCCGTCACTGGCGCGATACAAGTAATCCTCGCCAAGCAGAGAATTGAATATGCCGCTGATAACAGGGTGTTCCAGCAGGGCAGATAGCTTGGGATCTCGTTCAATAAATTGCAGCAGAAAGCGGCGTGATTTCATGTAGTGCGCTTCGTGTCGCCAATCGACCACTTCCGATTCGTTTTGATCAAGCAGATGATTAAAAGTACTTGAGATTTCTTCGATACAGTCTTTCAGCAGACCTGGAATGACTAGATAACCAAAAGTATCAAAAAAGTTTTTTTGTTGACGAGTGAGAATCAGCGGAGTGGAAGTCATGTGTGTACTCATCGAGCTGGTGGCGCTGCGATTTTGCAATAGTTGCGATTAGTGATGGATTGATACGGGTCAAACTACCACGCCATAAAAGGAAACGGCAACCGTTTTTCGTAGCAACACTATGAATTTGCAGGCTTTTATCGCGTTGAATTTGATAGGCGCTTTCGGCATCATGGCTCGCCTTTTTCTGATTCGAATCGATGTCAACAGAGTCTCTACAGCGCCGTATTGTTGTGACAGGTGCCGCCGGTTTGGTCGGGCAAAACCTGTTATTGCTGTTGAGTGAGAGGGGCTATCGCAATGTAGTGGCGCTTGATCGTCAGGCCGAGAATCTCGCTATTGCCGCACGTTTGAATCCTTGCGTACAAACTTTGTGCGCAGATTTGGCAGAAGCAGGGGAGTGGCAGCAAGCCTTTGCTGGTGCGGATGTGGTGATACAACTGCACGCGCAAATTACGGCCGTGCAAGATGCTGTGTTTGAGCGCAATAACATCGAAGCCACGCGCCATGTGTTGGCTGCTTGTCAGCAGCACGGCGTGCCGTATTTATTGCATGTCAGCTCCTCGGTTTTACATTCGATGGCGGATGACGCTTACACCCGCACCAAGCGCGAGCAAGAAGCGCTTGTTAAACAATCGGGTATCGCACATTGTATTTTGCGCCCCACACTGATGTTCGGTTGGTTTGATCCCAAACATTTTGGTTGGCTTTCGCGCTTTATGGAGCGCACGCCCATATTTCCCATCCCTGGTGACGGAAAATTTCTGCGACAGCCCTTATACAACCGCGATTTTTGTCGCGTGATCTTGGCGTGTTTGGAATCGCAGAGGGCAGGGGCTGCCTATGATATAGTCGGACGCGAAGATATCGACTATGTCTCCATCATCAAAACGATTCGCGATGTCAAAGCGCTGCAAACAATCATCTTGCATATTCCGTTTGCTTTTTTTGATGTGTTGTTGCGCTTGGCGGCTAAGTTGATGCGTCAACCACCGTTTACCAGTGCGCAATTACATGCACTGGCGGCGGGGGATTATTTTGTCGGTGTCGATATCGAACAAGAATTTGGTGTAAAGCCGACACCGTTTATACAAGCAATTCAAGAAACGTTTTTACATCCTATTTATTCATCGATTGTGGTTAAGCGTTAATCAATAATGACAGGTACAACAAAAAAAATTGCTGTTCTCGGTGGCGGTCCTATGGGCTTGGCTGCTGCATGGCGCTTGCTAAAACAGGGGCATCAAGTCAGTCTGTTTGAAGCAGGTGAACGCTTGGGCGGAATGTCGGCTTCATTTGATTTTGATGGTCTAGCTATCGAACGGTTTTTTCATTTTTTATGCACAACAGACTACGATTATTTTGAATTGTTAAATGAATTGGGTATTGCCGATCAGCTGCGCTGGGTGAATACCCGCATGGGTATGTTTCACCAACAAAAATTGTACAACTGGGGCGAGCCCATCGCGCTGCTAAAATTTCCAAGTCTGTCTTTGTTAGAGAAAATTCGCTACGCCTTTCAAGTGATGTATTGCAAAAATCTCAAAGATTTTTCTGATTTGGATAAACAAACAGCAACTTCGTGGCTGAAAAAAATGTTGGGAGAGAGAACGTATTCCATTCTGTGGGAACCGCTGTTATCGTTGAAGTTTTATCAATTCAAAGATGAAGTGTCGGCTGCGTGGATAGCTGCTCGCGTGCAGCGCGTCGCGCACAGCAGGCAAAGTCTATTTAAAGAGAAGTTGGGTTATTTAGAGGGAGGCTCGGACGCTTTTCTTCACGCCATAGAAAAAGCCATTCGTGAAAAGGGCGGAGCTATTCACTTGGGTACGCCAATTGAGCAAGTGCAAGTGAAAGATGGAAAAATTCATGGCTTAAAAATTGGTGGTGCAACGCACCATTTCGATGCCGCCATTTCAACCATTCCACTGCCTTATATCGCGCGCATCATTCCCGATTTGCCGCAGACGGATTTAGATAAGTTAGCAGCAATTCGCAATGTCGGTGTGGTGACGGTCAAACTGAAATTGACGCAGTCGCTCACACCGTATTTTTGGCTGAATATCACTGATACTCGTTATGGAATTCCTGGTGTTATCGAATACACCAATTTGAATCCTCTATCGGATACGGTTGTCTATATTCCGTATTACATGCCGCAAGACAACGCCAAATACAGTTGGGATAACGAGCAATTCCGTTTGGAAACGATCAAGTGTTTGCAAGACATCAACCCTGCGTTTGATGAAAGTTGGATTAAGGCGCTGCATGTCTCGCGTTATTTCTACGCGCAGCCCGTTTGCACGCCAAACTTTTTAGCCTCATTGCCGTCGATGAAAAGTACCATTGAAGGTTTCTTTATGGCGGATACCAGCTATTACTACCCGCAAGACCGAGCCATCACTGACAGTATAAAAATGGGAAATCAGTTGGCAGATATGGCTGTATGAATTTTATTGTTAAAAAAATCCTCGAAGATTTTCTTTCGCCTCAGTTTATAAAATTCTTTTTTTCTGCACTGATTGCAGCCGCTGTCAATTTTTTAGTGCGATTGGCATTAGATCCGTATGTGGGATATTCCTACGCTATTGTTATTGCCTACATTATAGGCACTGTATTTGCTTTTGTTCTTTACCAACGTGAAGTCTTTGGCAATGGTATTCGTCCTCTGTGGCAAGAGATTTTTCTCTTTATTTTTGTGACGTTGGCTGCGATTGCGCAAACATTGATTGTCAGTGTTGTATTGGCAGATCATTTATTTCCTGCAATCAATTGGTTATGGCATCCGAAAGAACTGGCCCATATCATTGGTATGGGTGTACCCATGTTCAGCAGTTTTCTCGGGCATAAATACCTAACATTCAGCCAACACACGATTCCCGATTAACAGTTTTTATTTATCACAGGAATATTTCATGTTGCACCCACATTTTCATGCTAAAACGCGTCCAAATCATCCTGCCGTTATCATGGCCAGCACAGGCGAAACCATTTCGTTTGGTCAATTAGAAGCGCGTTCCAATCAAATCGCCCATCTCATGCGCCATCATGGTTTACAACGTGGCGATCACATGGCATTTTTGTTGGACAACCATGTGCGTTTTTTTGATTTGGTGTGGGGTGCTACGCGTGCTGGGTTGTATTTCACGCCGATCAGCTATTACCTGCAACCGGATGAAATTGAATACATCATCAATAACTGCCACGCCAAAGTATTGGTGGTGGCTGAAAAATTTGCTGACAAAATCAAACCGATTTTGGACAAAATTCCCGAAGTCAAAGTTTGTTACATGATTGATGGCGTGCAAGCACCCTTTAACAGTTGGGAAGAAGCAACAGCTGCGATGCCGGCCACGCCGATTGCTGATGAATCCGAAGGGCGTGAGATGTTGTATTCCTCAGGCACAACGGGTCGCCCTAAAGGCATTAAGTTTCCGTTGAGTGATGGTGGTTTGGGTGAAGCGCCTGACATTGTGCGCTCTGTTGGTTTGGCACAGTTCATGGGTGTGAATCACGATACGGTATCGCTTTCGACTTCACCTTTGTATCACTCTGCGCCTTTGGGTTTCGCAACAGGCTGTCATCGCTTGGGTTCTACCGTTGTTATCATGGAAAAGTTTGATGAAGAAAAATCGCTACAGTTAATTGAGAAATACAAAATTGCGTACAGCCAATGGGTGCCAACCATGTTTGTGCGCTTGTTGAAATTGCCAGAAACGGTGCGCCAAAAATACGATGTGTCCAGCATGAAATTTGCTATTCACGGTGCTGCGCCGTGTCCTGCAGAAGTGAAGCAAAAAATTATGGCGTGGTGGGGGCCTGTGTTGTGGGAGTTTTATTCGGGCTCAGAGCGCAACGGTATTTTTATGGTCAGCCCGCAGGAGTGGTTGGCACATCCAGGCACGGTTGGCAAATGTGTGGATGCCAAAGTGCATATCGTTGACGACGAAACGGGCGAAGAATTACCCGCTGGGAAAATCGGTACGATTTATTGTTCGCAGGGTGCAAACTTCGACTACCACGGCGATACCGATAAGAAAAAATCCATCACTATTCGTGATGGCTGGACCACAATCGGCGATGTGGGTTATCTCGATGCCAATGGCTATTTATTTTTGACTGATAGAAAGTCTTACATGATTATTTCTGGCGGCGTGAATGTGTACCCACAAGAAACGGAAGACTGTTTGATTACGCACGACAAAGTTTTTGATGTGGCTGTGTTTGGTGTGCCGCATCCAGAAATGGGAGAAGAAGTGAAAGCGGTGGTGCAGCCAAGACATTGGCAAGAAGCGGGCCCAGAGTTGGAAAAAGAACTGATCGAGTTTTGTCGTTCAAAAATCAGCGCGATCAAATGCCCGCGCAGTATTGATTTTGAAAAAGAACTGCCACGCGAAGAAACAGGAAAAATCAAAAAACGCTTAATTAAAGATAAGTACTGGCAGACTGGCAAGGCGATTAACTGACGCGGTGTAAGTCATGTCTCGACAATCAGATATAGAGCTTGTGTTATTTGATTTTGGTGGTGTCTTTACTGCATCACCTTTTTTTGCCGTGGAAGCAATGGCAAAAGAAATGGCTGTCAATGCTGAGAAATTTTCTGAATTGATGTTCGGCGCGTATCATCTCGACACCGAGCATCCGTGGCATCAGTTAGAGCGAGGTGAGCTCAGTTTCGATGCCGCGCGTGAGCAAATTATTGCCCTGGGCAAGCAAAATAATCTCACTGTCGATCCGTTGGATTTATTGGTGCGTATGGCGAGTGGGCAGTTGATGCAAGAGACGATGATAGATGCGTTGCGTGCAGTCAAAGCCGCAGGCTTTGCTACCGGCGTCATCACCAACAATGTGCGCGAGTTCCGCGATGGCTGGCGCGCGTTGATGCCAGTGGATGAATTGATTGATTGCGTGTTTGATTCCAGCGAGTTAGGTATGCGCAAACCCAATCCTGCTATTTATCAACACGCGCTGCATGCAATGGGTGGCGTGTCGCCTGCACGCGCTGTATTTTTGGATGATGTGGAACAGAATGTGCTGGCTGCAAAACAACTGGGCATACAGGGCATTCATGTCACACAAAATACACAAGCGGCTATCGCTGAGCTAAAAACTTTATTGTGTTTGTGAGTTGCTCTCTGGCAGATAGTCAGCGCCTAAGTACGCTTCAATCACAGCAGGATCTTGTTGTACTTGCTCCGGTTTTCCTTCTGCAATTTTCTTGCCGTAATCCAGTACCGTGATGTAATCACATAAACCCATCACCAGTTTGACATCGTGTTCAATCAATAGCACGGTGATGCCGTCTTGGCGAATACGCAGCAATAATTCGCGCAATTCTTCCGTTTCTGTTGGGTTCATGCCCGCAGCGGGCTCATCTAACGCGAGCAGGAGTGGTTCAGTGGCGAGTGCGCGGGCAATTTCCAATTTGCGTTGCAAACCGTAGGGCAGGTCAGCTGCGCGTTTATCGTAAATTTGAGTTGGAAGGTCGACATACTTTAATAATTCAATCGCGCGTTGCTGTATCGCGGCTTCTTCTTTGCGCTCTTGCGAATGTCGCAATACAGCACCCAACGCGCCAGTTTTTGTGCGCGGATGGCGGCCTATCATCACATTTTCTAAAGCCGTCATATTGCTGAATAAACGAATATTTTGAAAAGTTCTGGCGATACCGTGCTGCACGATACGATGCGGCGGCGCGTTCAAAATATCTTGCTCGCGCAGCAATAGTTTTCCTGTGTCTGCTTGATACAGACCGGTCAAAATATTGAACAGTGAAGTTTTGCCCGCGCCATTGGGGCCGATAATGCCGTAGATGGTTTGCGCAGGCACGCTAAAAGAAACGCCGTCCAATGCGCGTAAACCGCCGAAACTTTTGCCGATATTTTGTGCTTGCAGCAGTGGAGCGTTTTGCATATCAACGGCTACCAAAACGCGCAGGCCACAGGCCTTGCGGCTTGTACAGCATGGTGGCGACGAGGGTTACACCAAACAACAACATGCGCAGGTTTTCTGGATCAATAATCACGCGCCCCATCAACGCTCTTTGCGCAGGAATGGCGAGATCGCGAAATAGTTCTGGTGTAATCGTCAATAACACCGCACCAAGAATCACGCCCGCAATATTGCCCATGCCACCTAGAACCACCATGCACAACACCATGATAGATTCGATCAGCGTAAAGCTTTCTGGGCTGACAAAGCCTTGGAAACCAGAGAACAAACCGCCGGCCACGCCGCCAAAAGATGCACCCATCGCAAACGCTAATAATTTGATATTGCGCGTGTTGATGCCGCAGGCTTTGGCTGCCATTTCATCTTCGCGAATTGCCATCCATGCGCGCCCAATGCGCGAGTTTTGCAAACGGATAGAAATAAAAATGACGACACAAGCGAGCAACAAAAATAAGTAGTAGTAAAAGTAAACAGAAGTGATGCGCAAACCAAAAATAGAAAAGGATATTGCGGGAAACAGAGGATCAATCAAATTGATGCCTTGCGGGCCGTTGGTCAAATTAAACGGTCTGTCTAAGTTGTTCATAAACAAACGCACAATTTCGCCAAAGCCTAAAGTGACTATTGCCAAATAATCACCGCGCAAACGCAAAGTCGGTGCGCCCAACAACACACCAAAAAATCCAGCAACGACTGCACCCAAAGGCAAAATCACAAAAGGCGACCAATGCAAACCCAAATGCGGCGAAGCAAGCAGAGCGTACAAATACGCGCCGATGGCGTAAAACGCGATGTAGCCGAGATCCAACAACCCCGCGTAACCGACCACGATATTCAAGCCCAGCGCGAGCATGGCGTAGAGCAGCACAAAATCCAGTGTGCGCACCCAACCACTGCCGAGCGTCATGCCGGTGAGTAGGGGCAGCAACAGGGCGGCAGTCAATACCACCAAGGCATAGCCCATCCAAATGCGGCGAGGGATGGCAGTAGACATCAGGCGCGCTCAACCGTGGCTTTGCCGAGCAAGCCGGAAGGCTTCAACACCAACACGGCAACCAGTACAAGGAACGCGAAAACATCTTGGTAATTGCTGCCCAACACGCCTCCGGTGAGATCGCCAATGTAGCCAGCGCCCAAGCTCTCAATCAATCCCAATAAAAGCCCGCCGACCACTGCGCCAGTGAGGTTGCCGATGCCGCCCAAGACCGCTGCCGAAAAGGCTTTCAAACCCAACATAAAGCCCATATAGGGATCGGCTTGCCCATAATTGGCGGCGACTAAAAATCCCGCCAGTGAGCCCAATGCCGAGCCGATGGCGAAAGTGGCAGCGATGATGCGATTGATATTGATGCCCATCAACTGCGCCACTTGGCTGTCTTGCGCCGTGGCGCGCATGGCGCGTCCGAGTTGTGTGCGATTGACCAGCAGCCACAGCCCAAGCAACACCACGGCGGATACCAGAACGATGGCGACTTTAGTGGGAGTCAAACTGGCATAAGCAAAGGTGAAAGATTGCGAGGGCAAAATGTCAGGGAAGCGTTGATAACCGCGCCCCCAAATCATCATCGCCACGTTTTGCAAAATGATGGAGACGCCAATTGCGGTGATGAGCGGCGCAAGGCGCGGGGCATTGCGCAGCGGGCGGTAGGCAATGCGCTCAATACTCATGCCTAGCAGCATACAGGTGGGAATGGTGATAAAGAGCGCGAGCGTGATGCACAGTATTGGCGGCAAGCCGAAAACATTCATCAACACATTGAGCAGCGTGATGGAAATCATCGCACTCATCATAGTGACTTCGCCGTGGGCGAAGTTGATCAAGCCGAGAATGCCGTAAACCATGGTGTAGCCGAGAGCAATCAAGGCGTAAACGCTGCCCAAAATAATGCCGTTCGCCAACTGTTGTGCGAGGATTTCCATAGTGGAGGCAGAGGCGCTTACTGGTCGCTAGCGGTTTGCAGGAATTGCCACTGACCGTTGTGGACTTGATAGATAGACACTGGGCTGTTGAGTAAATCGCCCTTGGCATCAAAGCGAATGTTGGAGGTCAGTCCTGCGTATTCCATTTTTGCCAACACCGGTTGGTATTTGGCGGGGTCAATGCTGCCGGCTTCTTGCATCGCCTTTGCCATCATGTTCATGGCATCGTAAACATAAGGTGCATAAAGCTGAATCACGCCGTATTTGGCTTCAAATTTTTGCTTGAACTCCGGGCCGCCTTTCATTTTGGCTAATGGCACACCAGGGAGAGAACCGATTACGCCTTCCGCATCATTGCCTGCTAATTTTAGAAACTCAGCGGTATACACGCCATCGCCACCCATAAAAGGCAGGGTGATGCCCAGCGCGCGCATTTGTTTCACCATCGGAGCGCCTTGTGCGTCCATGCCGCCGAAGAACAGCAGTTGTGCGTCTGAGCCTTTGATGCTGGTGAGAATAGCGTTGAAGTCAGTGGATTTATCCGTGGTGAATTCGTGCTTAACAATGGTTGCGCCCAGAGATTCTGCCGTCTTGGCGAATACATCTGCCAGACCTTGCCCGTAAGCCGTGCGGTCATCAATGATGGCCAGCTTCTTCATTCCTAATGTGTTCACTGCATAGCGCGCCAACTGCTTGCCTTGCTGGCTGTCGTTTGCCATCACACGAAATGCGCCAGAGAAACCTTGCTCTGTGTAAGCAGTGGCGGTAGCTGAAGGGGAAATTTGCACCAAACCGGCATCGTGGTAAATCTTCGAAGCGGGGATAGATGTGCCGGAATTGAGATGCCCAATAACGCCGCTAACGCCCGCATCCACCAAGTTTTGTGCAACCTGCGTGGCGGTGCGTGGATCAGCCATGTCATCCTCTGAAATGAGCTCAAAGTGTGCTGTTTTGTCGCCAATTTGCACTTTTTCGCTGTTGAGTTCGTCTATCGCCAAGCGAATGGCGTTTTCATTGTCTTTGCCGAGGTGCGCCTGCGGGCCGGTCAGCGGCGCGGCGTGACCAATCCGCACATTGATTGTGTTGCTGCTTGAGCTGTTGTCAGCAGGAGTTGAAGACGTAGTAGAGGGTTTGCCACAACCGGCAAGCAATGCCGCAGAAACGAGGAGGGTGCAGGCGGCAACGGTCGGGAAGCGCATGAGAAAAGTCCTTGATTTTCAAGATGCGGGATTATCCTTACAGGCTACTAGCAATGTCAAAGCATTACGTTGAGCGAAATGAAACGGCAATTACCACAGCCCCAAAACTACGATATTTGCAAGTATTTACAGTCTTTCCTTTTGAAAAAAAATACGGGTAGAATGCCCACTCGAAATCGGCACCCCCAATAAAAAGGACAGTGCGGATCTTGATAAACCCTACGGAGCAAACTAGAACCATGAGCAGCATTGAAGAACGCGTTAAGAAAATCGTTGCAGAGCAACTCGGTGTTAAAGAAGAAGATGTTAAAAACGAAGCCTCTTTCGTAGAAGATCTGGGCGCAGATTCTCTGGACACTGTTGAGCTCGTCATGGCACTGGAAGAAGAGTTTGATACTGAGATCCCAGACGAAGAAGCTGAAAAAATCACTACTGTCCAGTTGGCGATTGACTACGTCAATACCCATCTGAAGTGAGACTGAACCGCTACAGCGGTTCACTCAATCCGTTATAAATTGAAAAGCCGTTACTTTGCAGTGCGGCTTTTCTTTTTGGTCAAAGCATAACGAAGGAGTTAAGGCGTGTTAGGCAGAAGAGTTGTGGTTACAGGTCTGGGGATGGTTACGCCATTGGGCAATACCGTCGCTCGTACATGGGAAGGTGTATTGGCAGCGAAAAGTGGTATCGCGCCGATTGAACACTTTGATGCTGCGCCGTTCACTACACAATTTGCCGGTAATATTCGTGGTTTGGATATTGAGCAATACATGCCTTTGAAAGATGCACGCAAAATGGATGCGTTTATTCAGTACGGTTTGATCGCCAGCATTCAAGCCGTGGAAGACAGCGGTTTTGTAGTAACCGAAGAAAATGCCGATCGCTGCGGTTCTGCGATTGGTTCTGGCATCGGCGGTATCGGCGCGATTGAAGAAAATCGTGATTTGATCAACACCAAAGGTCCGCGTCGTATTTCTCCGTTTTTTGTGCCGGGCAGCATCATCAATATGGTCGCTGGTAATTTGGCGATCAAATACGGTTTGCGCGGTCCTAACATTGCCGTGACCACGGCCTGCACAACGGGCACACACAACATTGGTTTGGCTGCGCGCATGATTGCATTGGGTGAAGCCGACATGATGGTCGCCGGAGGCGCAGAAATGGCGTGTACACCCGTTGGTTTAGGTGGATTCGCCGCCGCACGCGCGCTGTCGACACGCAATGACAATCCAGCAGCGGCGAGCCGTCCTTGGGATAAAGATCGCGATGGTTTTGTGCTCGCCGACGGCGCAGGCATTGTTGTCTTGGAAGAATACGAAAGCGCAAAACAGCGCGGCGCAAAAATTTATGCCGAGCTATGCGGTTTTGGCATGAGTGATGATGCCTACCACATGACATCACCACCAGAGGATGGCAACGGCGCAGCGCGTTCAATGATGAATGCTTTGCGTGATGCAAAAATTAACGCAGCGGATTTGCAATATATCAATGCACATGGCACTTCCACTCCAGCGGGCGACATCGCTGAATGTCGTGCAGTGAAAAGTGTGATGGGCAACGCCGCTGCGCAAGTGGCCGTGAGTTCAACCAAATCCATGACCGGACATTTGTTGGGCGCAGCAGGCGCGATTGAAGCCATTTTTTCTGTGTTGGCGATTCGCGATCAAGTCGCACCACCGACGATCAATTTAGATAATCCCGATGAAGGCTGCGATTTGAATTTCGTGCCGCATCAACCACAAGCCATGGCGATTCGCTACGCGATGTCGAACTCGTTTGGTTTTGGCGGCACCAACGGCACACTGCTGTTCGGAAAACTCTGACGCGTAGCGTATGACCACCGTGCATACAGTGGCTATTCCTCAAGATTGGGAGCGCGCTGTTGCCTACGGTGACGGTTTTTTTGAATCCATCTTTGTTGTCGATGGCAAAGCACCGCTGTGGGCTTTTCATCGTGCGCGATTGATTGATACAGCAGGGCGTTTACACATACGCTGCGATATCAACGCAATCGAAAAAGCCTTTGAAAATTGTGCAGCGCAACAAATTTTAGCCGTTATCAAAATTATCGTGGCACGAACAAGTGGGCAACGCGGATACGCTTCTGCCAACACGAATTGCTCACTCAGTATCAAAGCTTATCCAGCACCACAATTTTCTCAGCAACGCATAGCGCATGGTCTACGTTTGCAGTTGTGTAGGCAGCGCCTGTCACACAATCCTGCGTTGGCCGGCATCAAACATCTCAATCGCTTAGAGCAGGTGTTGGCAGCCGATGAACTCAACAAGGCACTTTATGACGAAGGCTTGATGTTGGATGTACATGGCAGTGTGATTGAAGGTATCAGCAGTAATCTGTTTATTCTGCAAAAAAATACATTAGTAACGCCGAGCTTAAAAAACTGTGGTGTTGCGGGCGTGATGCGTGCTTTTGTTTTGCAAAAACTGGCAACAGAAATGGGCATTGCTGTGGAAGAAACGCGCCTGACCTTGCAAGATTGCATCAATGCAGGCGGCATATTTATCTGCAATAGCGTAATGGGCGTGCTGCCTGTGCAATCCATTGGTGTAAGTCCTGTTGTGCAACATACAGAAACTACAGTAAGAATTTGGCAAACACTTTCTTCGCTAGGTTATGCGAGGTTGTATGTCTAAGTTCACGTCACGCTACGTTATTCAAACCTTTACTTTTATTTGTTTGATGACTGTGTTGTACGGCATATGGGAAGTGAATCGCACTCTGTATCGCCCCATTGTATTGAGTGATACATCACAAACCGTTTTAGTTGGGCAAGGTGAGACTTTAACCAGTGTGGTGAATCGTTTAGCTGCTGAGGGTGTTGTGCGGCATCCCCATTGGTTGTTGCTCTACGCACGCTGGAAAAATCAAACGCATATCCGCGCAGGTGAATACGAGTTGCAACAAGGCATCACTGGCGAAACTTTGTTGAAAAAATTAGCCTCTGGGAAAGTGATTCAATATCAAGTTACTTTTGTTGAAGGAAATACCTTTTTAGATACGATGAAACTGTTGACGAGTCAAAAAAAATTGATTGATGATGTCGCCAGCCTCAGTGATGAGAATTACAAAAAACTGTTGGGTTTTGAGCGCAAACAAACAGAAGGCTCGTTGTTTCCTGATACATACAGTTATGTCAGTGGTATGAAAATATCAGATGTTTTGCGCGTTGCTCATAATCGTATGAATTCCATACTGGATGAAGAGTGGAAAAAACGCGAACAAAATCTTCCCTATAAAACACCGTATGAAGCTTTAATTATGGCTAGCATCATTGAAAAAGAAACAGGGGTCGCAGCCGAGAGAAAGCAAATTGCCGGTGTTTTTGTGCGGAGATTACAAAAAGGAATGAAGCTGCAAACAGACCCGACCGTTATTTACGGATTAGGATCAACGTATGATGGCAACTTGAAGCGCAGTCAGCTAAAAGAATATTCACCGTGGAATACTTATGTGATTGATGGCCTACCGCCAACACCCATTGCTATGCCAGGGCGAGCCTCTATCAATGCGGCTTTGCATCCTGCCGATGGCAGCACGCTGTTTTTTGTGGCGCGTGGCGATGGCGCGCACACTTTTTCAGAAACTTTAGAGCAACATCAAAACGCCATTAATGAATATCAGTTGCGTCGAAAAAGTAATTATCAATCTGCGCCGCCAGTGCCAGAGACAGCAGAAACGCCACGTACGGAAGCCAAGCCATGAGTCATCGACAAGGAAAATTTATTACAGTGGAAGGTGGTGAGGGCGTAGGTAAATCAACCAACATCCATTGCATAGAAAATTTTTTGCGTGCGCAATCCATACCCTTCATTAAAACGCGCGAGCCGGGCGGCACTCCGTTGGCGGAGGAATTGCGCCAATTATTGTTGTCTCTTCGTGATGAAATAGTTTGTGAAAAAACCGAACTGCTGTTGATGTTCGCAGCGCGCGCGCAACATTTACAACAGGTCATTTTGCCTGCCTTACAGCGTGGTGAGTGGGTGCTGTGTGATCGCTTTACTGATGCCACTTATGCCTACCAAGGTGGCGGACGCAAATTGTCTACCGAAACTATTTCTATTTTAGAAAAGCTGGTGCAAGACGCGTTGCAACCTGATTTAACCCTGCTGTTGGATGTGGATGTCAGCACCGGCATGGCGCGTTTGGGTAATCGTGATCACATTGATCGCTTTGAACGCGAACAACACACTTTTTTTGAAGCTGTGCGCGCCATGTATCATCAACGCGCACAGCAGTTTCCTGAACGCTTTCGCATTATTGATGCAGGGCAACCATTAGAGCGAGTGCAAGAAAATATCATGCGCTGTTTGCAAGATTTTATTGCGGAGCAAATGGCGCAATGAACGAAAATCATGTCATGGTGTTAACGCCACTGCCTTGGCAAGCCCCTCTCTGGGATCAGTTGGTTGAGAGGGATGCACAGCAGCGTTTACCACACGCACTGTTGTTGCACGGCACAGCAGGTATAGGCAAAGGGCGTTTGGCAAGATTATTGGCGTTGTCTTTGCTGTGTGAAAAACCGCAACAACATTTACCTTGCGGCAACTGTTATGCCTGCCAAATGTTCGCTGCAGGATCGCATCCAGATTTTTTTCTGGCAGATAATCATTACGGACTCGATAAAAATGAAGACGATGATGAGCCTAAAAAATCGAAAGCTAAAAAAACGGCTGTGCCAAGCAAACAAATCAAAATTGATTGCATACGCAATTTAATTCAATTCGGCGCACAAACTGCGCATCAAAACGGCAAACGTGTTGCGTTGATTGAACCAGCAGAGTGGATGAACCACAACGCTGCTAATGCGCTGCTGAAGACATTGGAAGAGCCGGGCGATGGCATGCACATCATTCTCGTTTCGCATCAACCTTCACGTTTGTTGCCAACCTTGCGCAGTCGCTGCCAAGCTCTGTTTTGTGCAACACCGGATGCCATGCAGTCATTAACTTGGTTACAGCAGCAACACATCAGCAAAGAGCGCGCAGAAGCCGTGTTAGCTTTTACGCATCAGGCACCACTCAAAGCATTGGATGCAGCCAATGAGCAGCACGATGTATTGCACAAAGAGGTGATGGAAGTGCTGGAAGCCAGTCGCAACGGCACAATCAATTATTTAGCTGCCGCTGAAACTTTGGTCAAACACGATGCCACCACTATTTTAGATTGGTGGTTGACACTAGTGCATCAGAAAATGCGCAGAAATCCTCGTGCTGCATCGGTAAAATTTTATGATTCTTTACTGTCAGCACGACGCAAAGTGCTAGGCACAGCGAACCCCAATGCGCGTATGGTGTTTGAAACCTTGCTCATTGAATGGATGCAATAATTTAATTGGTAGGTGAAGTATGAAAAGACCCGTTTGGTTATTCAGTATGGACAGCGAGCGTTTTTCCGCCGCACCGATGACAACAGGCGGTTTGAAAGCCTGCTTTCAAAAATACGGTAAGACAGCAGAAAGCACTGATATCGAATTGGTGCATTTTTTGGTGCGCGAAAATATTGAGCCATGGTTTCAAGAGCAGTGGTTAAAGCAGAGTTTGCCGCTGGCAGAACAAGCACTCTCACAAGGCTTGCAGCCGGTTGTAGGCTTCAGTGTTTACACGTGGAATGCTGCGGAGTTCATTGATCTCATCAAACGCATACGCCAAAGCTGCCCAGCTATTTGGATCATTCTCGGCGGTCCGCACGTGCAACAAGTGGAAGATTATTTGTTAATTGATCCTGTCGATGCCGTTGCTATGGGAGAGGGCGAGTTTACTTTTGTTGAATGGTTGGACAATGCGCATCTCAAAAATTGGCGCAGCATTGACGGTTTGGCTTTTGTCGAAGATGGCGCGATTGTAAAAAATACTACGCGTGCGCGCACGACCGATCTCTCTGTTTTCCCTTCAGCTTTGGAGGTGATTCCTTTAACAGATAATGAAGGAAAACCGTTGTATGAATCCGTCGCCTATGAAACCAGTCGCGGTTGTCCGTTCAAATGCTCGTTCTGTGAGTGGGGTACGGGTATGTTAGGAACCAAGATTTATCAGTTTCCGTTAGAGCGCACGCACAGCGATTGGGAAAAAATTGTCAACGCAGGTATTGCCAATATCTGGCTCGCGGATTCCAACTTTGGCGCGCTGAAAGAAGATATCGAAAAAACACGCATTGTTTGCGATTTAAAAGACAAAACAGGGTTGCCATCGACTTTTGCGACTTCGTGGTCAAAAAAACACAACCCGCGCGTGCAAGAAATTGTGTTGATGCTCAATCAACACGGTTTGTTGCCGCATTATCAATTGGCCTTGCAAACGCTGACGCCGTTGGCGCTGGAATTATCCAATCGCAAAAATATGGCGGCGAATGAATACGAGCCGATTGCCAAAGCGATGGCAGAGGCGGGAGTGCCCATTGCGGCAGAATTAATTTGGGGATTGCCCGGCGATAATTTGGCGGATTTTGAGCACAATCTCGACAAACTGATTGCCACTTTTCCCAATGTAAATATTTTTACTTACAACTTACTCCCTGGCACCGAATTTTACGAAAAGCGTTTTGAGTATCAGATCGAAACTGTGCCGGTTGCCGGTTATGGTCGCGCCAAAGGTGAATATGTTATCGGGTGTCACACTTTTAATGTGGAAGAAGGCTTAGAAGGTTATTTCTTGATTGCCGCACACATGGTGTTAGTGCATGGCACGTTATTGCCGTTTACGATTCGCTATTTGGCCTTGGAAGCTAGTATTCCTGCGTCGCCATTGATGCGTGCCATTTTGAAACATTTGCTCAAACATTTTGGTCATATCATCACCACGTCGCCCGTTAATGCATTAACAGTGCATGAAAAACTGAAAATCTATGAAAATCGCGCCGAGTTGTATGTGGCTCTGTTCGACGACATTGATTACAGCTTTTCATTGATTCGAGAAGCAATTAAAGAATGGCTGGTTGAGCACGGCGCAACCAACACATTGCATCAGCGCGTGGATGCAATGCTGGCGTTGGATAAAGCCTTGTGCCCGCGCAAAGGCAATCCGTCAACCGAGGTGCATCATTTTGACTGCGATGCACCCTACATCATTCAAGCACTAGAGGCGATGGATTTGCCACCCGCGTCTGCCTTCGCGGGGGACAGCTCTCTCACCGTGAGATACCCCGGTGGTGTAGGCACCGTTTTGAAAGACCCTGACGGTGGTAGTTGGATGCGCGGTGACTGGTCGATTGCAGCGGTTGCGCCGGTGCATTTTCAAGATGCGACTGCTGCGCCTACGCCATTAAGTTAGACGGTGTTAAGTTAGTCGGCTATTGCCAGTCGTCAATCTGACCAGCACAATGCCCTGAGTATCAAAGCAACACACTCCAGAACAACCCATAACAGGTGACCCATCGCCATGCAGAACACAATCCTCTTGGTTGAAGACAATGCCGACGATGAAATCCTTGCACTGCGCGCACTGCGCAGTTGTGAGCACGTGAGTGAAGTTATTGTGGTTCGTGACGGCTCCGAGGCTTTGGATTACCTGTTTGCTGGTGGTCAGTACAGCGAGCGCGACACACGCGAGCAACCCAGCCTCGTTTTGCTGGATATGAAATTGCCCAAACTCAACGGTTTAGATGTACTGCGCCGCGTGCGGCAAGATCCGCGCACGCGCTATCACCCCGTTGTGTTGATGACTTCTTCGCGCCAAGAAACTGACATCATTGCCGGCTACAGCTTGGGCGCCAACAGCTATGTGCAAAAGCCCGTAAATTTTGACGAGTTTGCCGAAGTGATTCACGACTTAGCTAAATATTGGATACAAATTAATAGAACGCCTAACTTATCTATCAGCAGCAACTGAACTGAACGCAGAGAGTCAAAGACTGTATGTATCTGAATGTTCTTATTATTGATGACAGCGAAGACGATGCACTCTTGATGGTGCGCGAGCTGAATAAAAACGGTTACGAGCTGCAATACGAGCGCGTGGATACGCGTGAAGGGTTAGAAAAAGCACTGGAACAGCAACATTGGCAACTGATTATCGCGGATCACACGCTCCCTGGATTTAATTCAGCCGATGCATTAAATATCGTTAAAAAATCAGGCGTTGATGTACCTGTTATTATTGTGTCGGGCACGATAGATGAAGCAGTTGCAGTGCATGCTATGAGAAGTGGCGCGCATGATTTTATTATGAAAGATAAATTGGCGCGTTTGATTCCTGCTATCGAACGCGAGCTGCGCGATGTCGAAACGCGCAAAGCGCGCAATCAAGCAGAGCAAGCCTTATCTCACATTGCCTATCACGATTCATTGACCAATCTCGCCAACCGTTCTCTGTTGAATGATCGTTTAGAGCAGGGCTTGACGCGCGCTAGACGCGACAATACTTTGTTGGCGGTTTTGTTTGTCGATTTGGATCGCTTCAAAATTATCAACGATACATTTGGGCACACCACTGGCGATATGTTGTTGCAAAGTGCTGCAGATCGCATTCGCAAAGCCACGCGCCGACAAGATTTAATTGCGCGTTACGGCAGCGATGAATTTGTAATCTTGATGGAAGATTTAGCTTCGCGTAACGAAGCGGCATCGGTTGCACAAAACATTATTGAATCGTTGCTCAAGCCGTTTAACATCAATCGCCATGAAATGTATGTCGGCTCCAGTATCGGCATTGTATTTTCACGCGATTGTGATGGTCGCGGTGAAATGCTGATTCGCAAAGCCGATGCAGCCATGAGTCGCGCTAAAAGTTTAGGGCGCAACAAGTATCAGTTTTATGTAGCTGAAATTGGCGATGAGTCAGAGTCGCGCAATCAGTTAGAGCAGAATTTGTATCAGGCTTTAGAGCGCGGTGAATTTGAATTGTTTTATCAGCCGCAAGTGCATGTGGAATCTGGTTTGCTGCGGGGCGCTGAAGCGCTGATTCGCTGGCGACACCCTACTTTAGGGCTGGTGCCTCCCGCGCAATTTATTGATTTGCTTGAAGAAACAGGGTTGGTTTTGCCTGTGGGAGAATGGGTGTTGCGCACAGCCGCGCAGCAATGGACGGATTGGTTGCGCAGTGGTTTGATTACCGAGCGCCATGTTATTTCGGTCAATATTTCTTCTTATCAATTCCGTGGTGCGGATTTAGTGTTCTCTGTAGGCAACATTCTAGCTGACACCGATTTGCCGCCGCACATGTTGGATTTGGAGTTGACCGAAGGCACACTGATGGAGGACACGCAGTTAAGCCAGCAGGTTTTGCAAACATTGAAAGAAATGGGCGTCAATTTATCCATTGACGATTTCGGCACTGGCTATTCTTCTTTGAGCTATCTGAAGAAATTTCCGATTGATTATTTAAAAATTGATCAATCGTTCGTGCGTGATTTAGTGAACAATCAAGATGATGCTGTCATTGCGGCGGCTATCATCGGCTTATCGCATAACCTGCACATGAAAGTGATTGCAGAAGGCGTAGAAAGTCACGAAATTTTACAATTCCTTGCTGGAAAAAAATGTGACATCTATCAGGGCTACCACTTTTCGAAGCCAATACCGACCAGCGCCTTCTCTGATATTTTAGAAGCAGAGCAAAAACAAATTCAGTCGATGGGCTGACCGTGATAGGCAATCAATGTTGCTGTCATGGCAACATTGAGCGACTCAATACCGTTAGCCATGGGAATACTGATAGCGGTGTGCGGCAGCAATTGAACATCTTGTGATACACCGTCAGTTTCGTTGCCTAAAACAAAAACGGTTGGCTGTGTAATCGAGTAATCAAACAGCGTCCGTTTGCCGCTGGCTGCCATCAAACATATTTTTGCTGAGTGCTGCGCGAGCTGCTTCAATGTTTGCGCGAGAGAGTCACAAATAAAAAGTGGCGCGCGAAAAAAAGTGCCAGCACTGGCTTTTATCACCAGAGAATCCAAACGTGCACAACCGCGTTGTGGAATGATGATGCCATCAATGCCGCCCGCTGCCGCTGAACGCAAAATCATGCCGATATTTTGTGGATTGGTAATTTGATCCAGAGCCAATAATCGCGCGCGCGGTTTATTTTTTAGCAGCGCAGGTAGTGCATCCGCTTTTTGCAAGTTGGGCATACGGATATCCAATGCCACGCCTTGATCTTGTTTGCCATTGCGTGAAATGCGCGACAAAGCTAGGCGCGTATGAAAAGCTTTAGGGACTTGTTTGCTGTTTGCCAACTGCAAAATTTCATCCAGCGAGCCACCTGCGCGATTGGAATCGGCTAAATGCAATTTGTACGGTTGAATCGCTGGGTTTTGCAGCGCTTCCAACACCGGCTGGCGACCAAAGAGCGTGAATAAATCGTGGGGCAGAAGAGATTTACCAGCTTGCGTCATGTGATTCACTCGCCAATCAGTGCGGTTTCTGGGCGCGACAGTATAAAATGATAAGCCTCCTTTCTGCTGTCATCCCTGTGAGTTTTTCATGAGCGAATCGTTTGATGTCATTTTTGTCGGCGCAGGCCCCGGCGGCTATGTAGGCGCTATTCGCGCGGCGCAACTGGGATTAAAAACGGCTTGCGTCGAACGCATGAAAGGCAAGGACGGCAAAGCAACCTTGGGGGGCACGTGTCTCAATGTCGGTTGCATCCCATCGAAAGCATTGCTCGACAGTTCCTACAAATATCACGAAGCGCGTGCATCGCTAGCAGCTCACGGCATTCAAACGGGTGAGGTGTCTGTTGATGTAACAACGATGCTGCAACGCAAAGATGGCATTGTGAAACAACTCACCACCGGTATTGCGCAACTTTTCAAAGCCAACGGTGTTACGCACATCAAAGGTTCGGCAAAATTACTCGCTAATAAAACTATTGCCGTGATGGATGCGGATGGCGCAGAAACGCAGTATCAAGCCAAACATATTGTTTTGGCTGCGGGCTCTGCGCCTATCAACATTCCCATTGCAAAAGTAGATGACAAACACATTGTAGATAGCACAGGCGCACTTGATTTCTCTGTGACACCGCAACGCCTTGGTATTATCGGTGCAGGTGTGATTGGATTGGAGTTGGGCAGTGTGTGGAAACGCCTCGGCAGCGAAGTGGTATTGCTGGAAGCGCAAGACAATTTTCTACCGATGTTCGATCAATTTATCGCCAAAGAAATTAAAAAAACTTTGGGCAGACAAGGTTTAGATATTCGTTTGAGTTGCCGCGTCACCGCCACACAAATTGACAGTGAAAAAGTTGTGGTCAGCTACAACGATAAAGACGGCAATGCACAACAAGAAACATTTGATCGCTTAGTGGTTTGTGTCGGCCGTAAACCTAGCACGCAAGATTTATTAGCTGAAGATTGCAGTATTGCGCTCGATGATCAAGGTCGCATTCCTGTCAACGAACACTGCGCAACAAGAGCAGAAGGTATTTGGGCCATTGGTGATTTGGTGCGCGGCCCCATGTTGGCACACAAAGCCTCGGAAGAAGGTGTGATGGTGGCAGAGCGCATCGCAGGGCACAAAGCAGAGATGAATTACGCGCTCATCCCCAGCGTGATCTACACGCATCCCGAAGTGGCGGCTGTGGGGCAGACGGAAGAGCAGGTGAGGGCAGAGGGCAAGGACTGCAATATAGGGTTGTTTCCTTTTGCGGCTTCTGGGCGCGCTCTGGCAGCAGATGAAACCACAGGGCTCGTGAAGTTAATTGCCGACGCTGAAACCGATCGTATCCTAGGCTGCCATATCGTGGGTGCCAGTGCTGCGGATTTGGTACAGCAAGTTGCCATCGCCATGGAATTTGGCGCGACTGCCGAAGACCTAAGTTTGATGGTATTTGGACACCCAACCCTGTCCGAAACGGTGCACGAGGCGGCATTGGCGACCCATGGTCGTGCAATTCATGTTGCCAACAAGAAAAAGCGCGCAACGAGTGCTGAAAAACCTTGAAAACAGTTGGGCTGGGTACAGTCAGCGTGTAGAATCTGCGCGCGTTATTTTTCGGGTGATGGTTAGTGTCAAGTTCATTGACGTTAATTCATCAATTCACGGTAAACCGGCAATTGCCGGGTCACAGAGAGCGGTAAAACATGAACCTTCATGAGTATCAGGGCAAATTACTGTTTGCCCAATACGGCTTGCCCGTATCAAAAGGCCACGCGGTTAGCACTGCAGAAGAAGCAGTGAATGCAGCGGACACAATAGGTGGTAAGGAATGGGTTGTTAAAGCGCAGGTGCATGCTGGTGGTCGCGGGAAGGCCGGTGGCGTGAAATTGGTGAAAACCAAAGACGAAATCAAAGAGTTTGCTGCGCGTTGGTTGGGCAAGCGCTTGGTAACGTATCAAACAGATGAACATGGCCAGCCGGTCAATAAAATTTTGATCGAAACGTGCACGGATATCGACAAAGAGCTGTATCTGGGCGCGGTATTGGATCGCGGCACTCGCCGTATCGTTTTCATGGCATCGACCGAAGGTGGTGTTGAAATTGAAAAAGTGGCGCATGAAACGCCAGAAAAAATCCTGAAAGCAGTGATTGATCCTTTGACTGGTGCACAACCTTATCAAGGTCGTGAATTGGCATTCAAACTCGGTTTGAAAGGCGTGCAAATCAAACAGTTCGTTGACATCTTTTTGGGCTTGGCAAAATTGTTCCAAGAAAAAGATTTGGCGCTGATTGAAGTCAACCCATTGGTTATCACCAAAGAAGGCAATCTGCATTGTTTGGATGCCAAAATTGCTGCTGACAGCAACGCGCTGTATCGCCAACCACAGTTGCGCGAAATGCACGATCCAACACAAGACGACGAGCGCGAAGCCTTAGCGGCACAGTGGGAGCTGAACTATGTTGCTCTCGAAGGCAACATCGGCTGTATGGTTAACGGTGCAGGCTTGGCGATGGGCACGATGGACATCGTGAAATTGCACGGTGGTCAGCCAGCTAACTTCTTGGATGTGGGTGGCGGCGCAACTAAAGAGCGCGTGACCGAAGCATTCAAAATTATTTTGTCTGATTCCAATGTAAAAGCAGTATTCGTCAACATCTTTGGCGGCATTGTGCGCTGCGACATGATCGCAGAAGGCATCATCGGTGCGGTGAAAGAAGTAGGCGTAAAAGTGCCCGTTGTTGTGCGCTTGGAGGGCAATAATGCTGATCTCGGTGCGAAAAAATTGGCTGAGTCTGGCCTCAATATCATTGCTGCCAACGACCTGACCGAAGCAGCACAAAAAGCAGTTGCCGCAGCCGGAGGTGCCAAATAATGAGCATTTTGATCGACAAAAACACCAAAGTGATTTGCCAAGGTTTCACTGGCTCACAAGGCACCTTGCACTCCGAACAAGCGATTGCCTACGGCACAAAAATGGTGGGCGGCGTAACGCCAGGTAAGGGTGGCACTCAGCACCTCGGCTTGCCTGTATTCAACACTGTGGCTGAAGCTGTAGCTGCTACTGGCGCGACCGCCTCTGTTATCTATGTACCAGCACCGTTCTGCAAAGATTCCATTTTGGAAGCGGCTAACAATGGCATCCAATTGATCGTTTGTATTACAGAAGGCGTGCCAACGCTGGATATGCTGGAGTGCAAAGTCACTTGCGATACGCTCGGCGTGCGCTTGATCGGCCCCAACTGCCCAGGCGTTATCACGCCAGGCGAGTGCAAAATAGGCATCATGCCTGGTCACATCCACTTGCCAGGCAAAGTGGGCATTGTGTCGCGTTCAGGCACTTTGACTTACGAAGCGGTTAAGCAAACGACAGACGCAGGTTTTGGTCAGTCTACTTGCGTTGGTATCGGCGGTGATCCAATCCCAGGCAGCAGCTTTATCGACATCTTGAAGTTGTTCCAAGATGATCCCAAAACGGAAGCGATTGTAATGATCGGTGAGATTGGTGGTTCGGCTGAAGAAGAAGCAGCTGCATTCATCAAAGCCAACGTTACTAAGCCTGTTGTTTCTTACATCGCTGGTGTGACTGCACCGAAAGGCAAACGTATGGGTCACGCTGGTGCAATTATCTCTGGTGGCAAAGGTACTGCCGACGAGAAATTTGCAGCTCTGGAAGATGCAGGTGTTAAAACGGTTCGCAGCTTGGCTGAAATCGCCAACGGCTTGCGCGCAGTGACCAACTGGAAATAACGGTAAATATTTGCTGAGTTCCAACAAAAAAGGCAGCGCAAGCTGCCTTTTTTATATATCCTAAAAATATGAAAAAAAATCTTGTACTAACTTTTGTTATTCTTTTTTTGCTGTTTACTGCGGCAGGTTCTAGTTTTCTTTATTGGTTTCCGCGCCTATTACCTACAGGCTTCGTGTTGATGCTAACCGATGAAGGCTTACACCCACTGTTGCAGTCGTCTAAGAAAGGAGTCTTTCCCCATCACTATATTGCCTTGTTCGGTGATTCTTATGCGGCGGGAATGGGTGATTGGTCCGCTTCTGAAATGTCAAAGCCCAATGCACGTTACAGCACAGCACATCTACTACAAGATGCCACAGGGAAGGATGTGGTGAGCTTTGGATCGGCTGGGGCAGGGAGTGTGCGCGGCATTGTCACCGAACCAATTTCACAGTTGGCGTATCTGAAACAGTACATTCGCCGTGATATCGAATCGCCAGAATGGATACTGGTTTATTTTTATGAAGGCAATGATTTGTATGATAATGCTGCGTATTTTCATTACAGCTTTCCTCGTTTATTCGATGTCAATCAACAATTTAATGCGGAGATTTATCGGCAATATCTACAAAAATTTGCTATTGATCGCGATAAAACTGTACGAATGACGCAAGCTAACGACTGGCTGCGGCATTGGCCATTTTTAAACTTTTTAAACGCTATAACGCGCGTAGTTTTAGGCATACCACCGCGAACAATTGATATTCATGATTCTAACTATGATCCTAGCCTTGATCCTCCTTGGATATTTGGCGGCGCCAGTATTCGCAATCCAGGGAAAATTAATCAAGCAGAAATCAACGGGAAAGTGATTCAGCTTCCAGATGCTTTACAAGGTGCTGCAATGGCATTGAACGAAGAGGAATGGAAGCAAGCTTGGTTTGCACTAGAGCAGTCATTGAGTTTTATGCGACAAGAATTCCCCAGTGCCCGTGTTGCTGTGGTTTATATACCATCTGTTTTATCTGTCTATGATTTAAAGTCTGAGCAAGTGTCGGTACAAACCTATGAAAGGCGTGCTACCGTTTTTGCTCGTCAACAACAAATTGACACTGCACAAAAGATGCGCAAAACCTTAGCAAAAATAGCGGCAGATCAGCATCTGCCATTTGTTGATACAACGGATGACATGCGCACTGCGAGTAAAACAAAAGTATTACACGGACCTACAGACTGGAATCATCCCAACAAAAACGGTTACACCGTGATTGCAGAGAGTATTGTTCACCAGCTGAAACCAAGGCTTGATAGCACGGTCGAAACTCATTGACAGTAACACTTTCAAATATGCTTAAAATTCGCATAATCTATATTATGTTAAATAAGGAACACCAATGAGCCGCAGTATAAATAGCTGTACCCATACCACCATCCAATCGAGCCTCTCCTCAATCCTACAAAAATTGACACGGAATTCCGTGTTTGCCGTAGGTTTGTTGTTAATGGCATTTACTGGTGTGCAGGCTGATGCTGTCGACTCACCCAAACCTGTTGCTTGGAGCGAAGATCCTGCACAAGTGCAGCTCACTAAAGAAATTGTTGATGTGATGCAGACGCAGCACTTCCGAAAAATGAAGCTGGACGACGCTTTAGCGTCCATGCTTTTGGATAATTATCTGAAGATACTCGATCCCAATCGTATGATCTTCTTACAAAGTGACATTGACGAATTCAATGCCAAATATCGCACCACCTTAGATAATGACTTGGAATCTGGCAAATTGTTGGGTGCTGAAGCTATCTACCAGCGCTATTTTGATCGCTTTTTTAGTCGTTTGCAGTGGGCAACGCAGCAAATCGAGCCGCTAGTGAAAAATGCCACCTTTACAGGTGATGAAACCATTCAAATTGATAGAAAGAAAAGTTCTTGGCCTACAGATAAAGCGGCGGCTGATGCGTTGTGGTTAGCCTATCTCAAAAATGACATTCTGAATTTGCGTCTCGCTGACAAACCTACAGACAACATTGGTGCCACTCTCCTTCGTCGTTATAAATCACAGTTGGAGCGATTAAAGCGACAGACAGCGATGGAAAATTATGAGGTTTTTATCAACGCTTACACCGAATTATATGACCCACACACAAACTATATGTCGCCAAAATCGACTGAAGATTTTGATATCACGATGGCACTTTCGCTGGAAGGTATTGGCGCAGTTTTAGAAAAGGAAGATGAGAATACAAAAGTGACTCGATTAGTCACTGGCGGTCCAGCTGAAAAAGAAGGCGAATTAAAAACTGGTGATCAAATTATTGGCGTAGCGCAGGGTCAAACCAGTGAAGAATGGGAAGATGTTATCGGCTGGCCGCTCGATGAAGTGGTTGATTTAATTCGCGGTAAAGCAGGCACATGGGTGCGATTGCAAATTAAACGCAATGGACAAATTCTTGCCAAGCCCATCACTATTCACCGAGAAAAAGTAAAGTTGGAAGATCAAGCTGCCAGCCAGAAAATCGTTGAAATCAAAGATGCAAAAACTGGTAAGGCACTGCATATAGGCATCATTACTGTTCCTGCTTTCTATTTGGATTTTGATGCACTGCGCCGAGGCGATGCCGATGCAAAAAGTACAACTCGCGATGTGGCAAAAATTCTCAATGATATTACTCGTCAAGGCATTGATGGCATTGTGATAGATTTGCGTAACAACGGCGGCGGCTCTTTGCTGGAAGCAACGCAACTGACAGATCTATTTATTGATCAAGGCCCTGTCGTGCAAATTCTTTCATCAGATAATCACGTTGACAGACGCAATCGAGCCATCGGCACGGTGAATTACAACGGCCCACTCGTTGTTTTAGTGAATCACTTAAGTGCATCAGCATCCGAAATTTTTGCTGGCGCGATTCAAGATTATCAAAGAGGAATTATTGTGGGTGATCAAACTTTTGGCAAAGGAACTGTGCAAACACTCATCCCAATGAAAGAAGGAAAACTCAAAATCACTGAGGCTAAGTTTTATCGCGTTTCAGGTGATAGCACACAACATCGCGGCGTTGTGCCCGATATTAATTTTCCCGCCCTGCTCCCTTACAGTGAAATTGGCGAATCAGCATTGGAGCACGCATTGCCGTGGGACAAAATCCAAGCTGCTCCGCATTATCGTTTTGCAGATCTGCCTGCGCTTGTTCCTCAATTACAAGCCGATCACGATCAGCGCATGAAAAATAATCCAGAATATCAATCTTTGCTGGATAGAAAGGCATGGGGCGAAGATTTACGCCAAAGAAAAACTGTGCCGCTAAACTTGGTTAAACGCAAAGAAATGAAAGAAGCCGATGACAAAAAGTTAATCGATTTAACTAACGAAGTGCGTATAGCAAAAGGCGAAGCGCCCTTCAAAACCATTTTGGAAGTTGATAACGATACCCAAAAGCAGCGCGATGCAAAAAATCCAAACGATGACTTTTTACTGATGGAAAGCGCAAAAATATTAGGCGATATGATTGATATACAGAAAGCAGATACCACATTAACCGCAGACGCGGGAGCGCAGCATTAGGCGTCGTTACCGCAGCTTCAACTGTTAGCTGCGGAAAAACTCCAGTGCAGTGGGCAACGATCTGAGCGACCAGCAACGAATTGCGCAGGCACATCAACACGGCGCAATTTTTTACCGCACTCCTCGCCCTTGGCTGATGAAAACTCGCAACACACTGGGTTGTTATAGTGGGTCAGCCAACTGCGGTAATCAGATTCTGAAACTTTACAAATGTTTGCTGCGTAGGCTAGTGGGTTTTCAAGATATGAACCGATACTATCCAGATCAATGGTGATATTGCCGGCACCCAAGTGGTATGCCATAAAAGTCACTTTGTTATCACGTAAGCGCGTGATGAACTGCTCGCCCGCCTCTTTGATAAGTTTTGCGTGTTCTTTGTGTAACGCATCAATTTCATCACGCAAAACAGACTGCTGTTCTTTGTTATAAGAAATCTCTATATCTTTTGCATCAAGTTGCTGCTCCAACTCCTTCACAATACCTTGAACACGCATCTCTAACTCAGATTCGAAGTTGGCTTTCAATTTATCAATTTGATTGCCTTCAACTTGCTTAGACTCAGCCAGTTGCTCATGAAAAGAGTCGCGCAATTTATCAACATTTTGTTGTTGATCTTGCAATTGACGACGCAAACTTTCGGCAGCTTGCCGCTCTGACTCATTGGCTTCTTGCAGTTGCACCAGTTGTGCATGCATTTGTCGCAACTCGTCGCTATGAATTTGTTCTACTTCGTGTAAATGGTCAGATGCTTTCGTTTTTTCTGCCGTCATTTGGAGTTGATATTGTCGTTCTAAGTTTTCCAATTGCTCAGAATTATCAACAGCAACTTTTTTACGAATATATTGAATCAGTGAGTGCGCCAAAGATTTATCGGCATCACTGATTTCTTCATGAGTGTTTCTCATGTCTGGAATCAGTGCATCGCCGCTGAGGACAGGAATCTCAAATGCTTGACGATGATTAGCGTCATGAATTTCATCAATATCAAATGGCAATTCTTTGAAGCCCAGACGATTGTGTTTCACTAAATCGCGCAACACAATAAACGCGTTGGGTTGTTGGTTCATATCAGGATCCCACAAATCCTGTACGTGCCAATCTACAGGACACTGACTGCGACAACACAAACGAATTGGACCCGCACCAAGATCAGGACCTAACTCTGCTTGATCGGTTAATTCTTGCAGCGGAATATTCCATTTGCTGTCGGCGTTACCCGCATTATCAAAGCGCAACAAGAAAAAAATGGCAGAAATAATTTTTAGTTGACCGTTTATACCCACGCAGACAGCTTGGATATTTTTATCGGCATAGCCAGGAATCGGAACAAAGTTATCTAGGATTGCTTCAAATTCCGTAAACAGCATTTCTCTATCGACATGCCCGTCGATAAAAAACATGACGGATTGATATTCCCCACTGCTGTAACCTGAAAACATACGTCTTCCTCTAACGCCCTTATGACGATGTTATCGCATTGATAAACAATGCTGCTGTTAATTACTGTTACTAAGTACTGTTGTTGTGTGTGCCCTTGCTATAATGAACGCCAATTCTCTCTAACAGAAATTTGCGGCGATGAAATCGGTAGAGTTGTTATCACCAGCGGGCTCCATCAGAAATATGCAGTATGCGTTTGCCTACGGCGCTGATGCCGTTTATGCGGGGCAGCCTCGCTATAGCCTACGGGTAAGGAACAATGAATTCAACCAGTTAGACAAAATGGCTGAAGCAATTTCTATGGCTCACGCACAAGGTAAACGCTTTTTTGTCGCCAGTAATCTTGCGCCGCACAACGACAAAATTCGTTCTTACTTACGTGACATGGAGCCGGTAATTGCCATGCAGCCCGACGCGCTGATTATGTCGGATCCTGGTCTCATCATGATGGTGCGCGACAAGTGGCCAGATATGCCTATCCATCTGTCAGTGCAAGCCAACGCGGTAAATTGGGCGGCAGTGAAGTTTTGGGAGCGACAAGGTTTACAGCGGGTTATTTTGTCGCGTGAATTATCGCTGGATGAAGTGGAAGAAATTCGCCAGCGCTGCCCCGACATTGAGCTGGAAGTCTTCGTACATGGCGCATTGTGCATCGCTTATTCCGGTCGCTGCTTGTTGTCGGGCTATATGACACACCGCGACGGCAACCAAGGTGCTTGTACAAACTCCTGCCGCTGGAAATATGACACGCACGATGCCACTGAAACACCAGAAGGCGACATCGTTGCCAGCAACCCTGAAGTGCAAAAACAAATTGTCGAAACGAGTCAGACACTCGCTTCCTCTTTTCAAGCATCTGGCGAAGTGGGCAGTTGGGATCCCTCCATGAGCCCTACCGATAGCGTGAGCAGTGGAAAGCTGCTCAATATTGAGGATCGCGTTTTTCTGTTGCAAGAAGAAAACCGTCCTGGCGAATATATGCCTGCTTATGAAGATGAGCATGGCACTTACATCATGAACTCTAAAGATTTGCGTGCGATACAGCATGTCAAACGCTTGATCGATATTGGCGTCGATTCATTAAAAATTGAAGGCAGAACTAAATCGCATTTTTATGCCGCTCGAACAGCGCAGGTGTATCGCGAAGCGATTGATGACGCATTGGCAGGTCGCGACTTTAATATGGGCTTGATGGATAAATTAGAAAGCCTAGCCAGTCGAGGTTACACCGAAGGTTTTTATCGCCGACATCTTCCTAAAGAATATCAAAACTACGAAAGTGGCTTTTCTATATCCACCAAACAACAATTCGTCGGTGAAGTGATCGGAAAAGATGAGAACACGAATGAGTGGATTGTTGATGCTAAGAATAAATTTTCTGTCGGCGACGAAATCGAGTTGATGCACCCACAGGGCAATCAAGTTTTTCGCTTGAGTGCCATGAAAAATAAACAGGGTGAGTCCGTCGATGTTGCACCTGGTTCTGGCCATCAAGTGCGCATTCAAGTTGAAGGTAATATGGAACCTGATTTTGGCTTGTTGATGAAAGCTATCTAAATAACTGTCAAGTGCATAAAAAATAACACTGCCAATAAAGGAGAAATGCATTGAAACTTTCATTCTCTGCTACCTGCAAAGTGATTGTTTTTTTGCTCTTTAGTTTTTTTGCTCCACTTTCGCAAGCCGCAGAGTGCAACACCAGTACGCATTGCGTGCGCATAGGCACTTGGAATATTGCGTGGCTGGGTGGTGAAAAGCGCGATCAGCAGTCTGATGCGAAAACCATTCAAACCATGGCGGATATGATTGCAAATCAATGGTCTATTGATTTGATTTCACTACAAGAAATCAACACCAGCATTGATGGAAAGTATCGCGGCGACTACTACTCTACTCGCCCATGGCAAACACTGCGTTCTGCTTTAGAAAGAAAAGGCTATAAAACGGCTATTGGCAATAGCGGTCAAGGACAGCGCGTGGTGATGGCATGGCGAAAGCCTGTTATTGTCGATTCAACAGTTGCAGAGTTGAATGTGCCAGATAGCTATCAAGTCAACGAATGGTGCCGCTCATCACAGTTGCGTAGACCTCTAGCAGGAAGATTTCATGCTGAAAAGTTTGATTTTTGGTTGGTTGCCGTGCATCTAAAATCTGGATATGGCAATCGTGGGCATTGCACAGATGATATGCGCGGCTTACAAACTTATTATCTAGCTGGCCAGTTAAAAAAACTGGAGCAGTCAGAGCGCGATATTATTGCTGTCGGCGATTTCAATACCACGGGTAAAAACAAAAGCTTAGACGCATTATTGGCAATGAATTTAGATGCAACCACAGCAAAAAATGACAGAAATCCTGATAGCTTTAATCGCTCACAAGGCAAAGGTAAATACGGCAAAGTGTTAGATCACATCATGCTAAAGAAAAAAGACACCAGTGAATGGCGCAAACAATCGACGACCATTTACAAACCACAAAATCCAGATAGTTTTACGCAGCAATTTTCTGATCATTTTCCCGTATGGGCAGATTTTAATACGCAAACCGATGATGATTAATCATCACTTTTTCCATCACAAGGCCGCCATCAAAACGCGCATCTAACGCAGCGATAAAGGCATAGACGCCAGCCAATTTCCGAGCCACCAACATAAAATCTACGCCAGGAAATTGGAAGTGCTTACTAAAGGCTGATTGGAGTGCCAGCTTCCCCATTCTCTCCGGCAATTTTGCTCTTGCCCAACAATATGCGCCCTGCTCGTCTACCGCATATTCAGGAATACTCTCACCTTTTGCTTTTCTTTTTTTGTAATTGAGCGGTTCAATTAAACCATTCAAGACTGCACAAAAAATATTCTGTATTTCTTCGCTAGCATCAGTGGACAAAAAAAACGCTTGAGTTATGCCTTCACGCAAGAAATCAATATCATCACAATACGCCGCCAATATCATTTTTCGTAGTGCATTTAACAGATTGGGTTCTATTGGTCGAACAGAGCCAAAATCTAACAATACAATGGCGTCTTGTTTGTCCGGCTCATTTGCTATACGAATACGATAGTTCCCTGCATGAGGTTCCGTTTGCATTTCACCCCACAGAAAAATTTCAGTCAGCAGCAGCTCTAACATACTTTGTGCTAAATGATTTCTTCTTTCCTGTGATAGCGTTTTAACAATAGGATCGTTTTGAGAAACACCCTGTTCGAAACTCATCGCCAGTACAGTGTTAGAAGAGTAGTGATCAAATACCCGAGGAACGATGTAGCGAGTATCACCGAATAGCAACTTCATCCACCGTTTGAGCTTTTTTTTCTCCTCTAATAAATTGATTTCATCGAACAGAACAGTTGTCAGTTCATCCATGCGCAATGACATTTCTTTTCGTTGCTTTTTATTCATCCAAAAGAAGAGTGACCGCTTTAATACCTTAAAATCAGCGGCAAGCGCTTTATCAATATCTGGATACAAAATTTTTAAGCAGATGACTTCGTTGCTAGATTTTATGCTTGCTTTGTGAACTTGAGACAAGGATGCCGCCGCTAAGGCTGTAGGCTCAATGATTAATTCTGTTCTTGTGTTACTGAGTGCCGCGTCTAAACAAGTGGAAACAGTCGCCCACGATAAAGGCTCTGTTTCGGCTTCCAGTTGATGCAAGGCAGAAGCGACGACCGGTGGAAAGCAATAATCGGCATAGGTCGCTAAAATTTGTCCCGCTTTGACAACGCAGCCTTTAAGTTGACTGATCTCTTGTATCAATTGCTGAATTTGCTTTTCAGTAATTTGGGATCGAGCAGCTTCTTTCGTTTCTGAATCATTAATTAACAGTGTGCCCCACTGCCCTTTTGTCCACCCCCATCCAGCTTTTATACCGGCCTGCGTGAGATACAATTGGCGCGAAAAGGCATGATGGCGCAAACGCTTCACTCGTCAAATACCTGTTTGTAGTAGCGATCACAAAACTCTAAAAACTCTTTCTTGCTAGGGCCTAGATAAGGAGAAATCAATGAGAGCACTTGGAACACACCTTTGTTGATGATGGTTTTCTCATCTTGCTTCTCATCACAGAGAATGGAATAAGCGATCCAATAGGTCACAGTCATAACGACATTACTCACCAAAATATCAATCTCCTTTTGATCAATAATCAAGATTCCTGCGTCACACAGTGAAGTGATAACCGTCCGCGCCGTTTGGGATTTGATATTCAGCAACTTTCTAAATTTTTTGCCGAGCGCAGCGTAGCGAAACAACAACTCGTTAATGTTGTGGTAGATGAAGCGGTAGTGATAAATCTCTTCAAAAACAACGTGTAGGTAGTACCAGCTATCCTCTACCTTTAACTCTTTTTTAATGGGTGCGTGAAGTATTTCAGTAAAGCTATTTTCAAAACGAGAAAATAAAACCTCGATAATGACTTCCTTACCTTTGAAGTGGTAATACAGATTGCCAGGGCTAATTTCTAGCTCGTTGGCAATGTCAACGGTTGTGACGTTAGGCTCGCCTTCTTCGTTAAAGAGCAGCAGGCTGGCTTGCAGGATTTTTTCTTGAGTTTTCATGGTGCCCTAATGTCTTGCTTATGCGCGAGGGCTTAATATCGAAAATCCATAAAAAAAAAGCAAGGC
>CAYOEO010000002.1:0-73570 GCA_964403125.1 uncultured Pseudomonadales bacterium
CAACGCTACCATGATAGGTCAGATGATCTTCTTCCTGCTGTTCGTGGCTTTCTGCGCGAAATTTGTGTGGCCCGCCATTATCGGTGTGATGGCTGAGCGCGAAAAACGCATCGCAGACGGCCTCGAAAATGCTGACAGAGCAAATCGCGATCTGGAATTGGCGAAGCAAGAAGCTGCACAGAAATTGCGTCAAGCAAAAGATGATGCAGCGGCAATCATTGAGCAGGCGAATAAACGCGCTACGCAAATGGTTGAAGAAGCCAAAGAACAGGCGCGCGAAGAAGGCGAGCGCATGAAACAAGCGGCGCAAACTGAAATCGACAGAGAGAAAAACCGCGCGCGCGAAGAGCTGCGCAAGCAAGTGGCTGCATTGGTGCTGACAGGTGCAGAGCGTGTGTTGGAATCGTCTATTGATGCCAGCAAGCACGCCGGTATGCTCGATAAGTTGGCGGCGGAGCTGTAACAGATGGCTGAACGCGCGACACTGGCTAGACCGTACGCCAAAGCTGTCTTTGAGGTTGCTCTCAATGAAGGCGCTTTGGTTGAATGGCAAGCGATGTTAAACACTGTCGCTGCTGTTGTGCAGACTGAAAAGTTGCAACATAAATTGTCTGCACCGACATCAACTGTCGAGCAGCAAGCGGCATTAGTGCGCGATGTTTGTGGTGATGCTTTGAATGCTAAAGCGAGCAACTTCGTTCACGTATTGGCGACGAACAAGCGCTTGAGTTTGCTGCCTGAAATTGCGGCGCAATTTGCTGAATTGAAAGCACAAAAAGAAAAAGTGGTTGGCGTGGAAGTGGTTTCTGCGTTTCCGTTACAGACGAAAGAGGCAGATGCCTTATCTGCGGCGTTATCAAAAAAATGGCAGTGCAATGTTTCATTGCAAACCAGTGTTGATGCTGCGCTGTTGGGTGGTGTAGTGATTAAAGCAGAAGATGTCGTCATTGATGCATCCGTTCGCGGTCGTATCGCGAAGTTAGCTGATGCTTTGATTGCATAAAAATTGGTAACACAAAGATTTTCATAGTGAACATAACTGGAAGCGCAGTCAGACGCGACTTCTAAAACGAGGACTGGCAAACATGCAGCAACTGAATCCTTCAGAAATCAGTGAAGTCATCAAGAGCAGAATTGAGAAGCTTGATGTTTCTAAGCAGGCGCGCAACGAAGGCACTATCGTTTCAGTGTCTGACGGTATCGTGCGTATTCACGGTCTCGCTGATGTTATGTACGGTGAAATGATTGAGTTCACTGGCGGCGTATTCGGTATGGCGTTGAACTTGGAGCGCGATTCTGTTGGTGCGGTGGTTCTTGGTGATTATCAAAAGTTGGCCGAAGGCCAAACTTGCCACACCACAGGTCGCATTCTCGAAGTGCCAGTCGGCCCTGAATTGGAAGGTCGCGTTGTCGATGCGCTGGGTAACCCTATTGACGGCAAAGGCGCTATCAACGCCAAACAATTAGACCCTATCGAAAAAGTGGCGCCAGGTGTTATTGCGCGTAAATCGGTCGATCAGCCAGTACAAACGGGCTATAAAGCAGTTGATGCGATGGTGCCCATCGGTCGCGGTCAGCGTGAGTTGATCATCGGCGACCGTCAGGTCGGTAAAACTGCGTTCGCGGTCGATGCCATCATTAACCAAAAAGGTACGGGCATTAAATGTATTTATGTAGCGATCGGCCAGAAGCAATCGACCGTTGCTAACGTAGTAAGAAAGTTAGAAGAGCACGGCGCAATGGCGCACACCACGGTTGTGGTGGCTGGCGCGTCTGATCCAGCGGCGATGTTGTTCTTGGCTCCGTTTGCTGGCTGTTCGATGGGTGAGTACTACCGTGATCGCGGGCAAGATGCACTGATTATTTATGACGACTTGACCAAGCAAGCTTGGGCGTATCGCCAAATTTCTCTGTTGCTGCGTCGTCCACCAGGTCGTGAAGCGTATCCTGGCGATGTGTTCTATTTGCACTCACGTCTGCTGGAGCGTGCTGCGCGTGTTAATGAAGAATATGTTGAGAAATTCACTAACGGCGCCGTGAAAGGCAAAACTGGTTCTTTGACAGCGTTGCCTGTTATCGAAACACAAGCGGGCGATGTTTCTGCGTTTGTTCCTACCAACGTAATTTCTATCACAGATGGTCAGATTTTCCTGGAAAGCTCGTTGTTTAACGCGGGCATTCGCCCTGCAATGAATGCAGGTATTTCGGTGTCGCGTGTAGGTGGTGCTGCGCAAACCAAAATTGTGAAAAAACTCGGTGGCGGCGTGCGTTTGGCATTGGCGCAGTATCGTGAATTGCAAGCGTTTGCTCAGTTTGCTTCTGATTTGGATGAAGCGACACGCTCGCAGTTGCAACACGGTCAGCGCGTGACTGAATTGATGAAACAGAAACAATACGCGCCATTGTCCGTTGCTGAAATGGGTGTGTTGTTGTACGCAGTAGACAACAAATTCTTGGATGATGTCGCTGTTAACAAAATTGGCAGCTTTGAAGCGTCTTTGTTGTCTTACTTGCACGCTGAGCACGGCGCGTTGTTGGCAAAAATCAACGAGGCTGGTGACTACAACGCGGATATCGAAGCGGGTATTCGCGCAGTGCTGGAACAATTCAAAGCGACACAAACTTGGTAAGCCCCACTCGACGCTAAGGTAGAGAATCTATGTCAGGCGCCAAAGAGGTACGCACCCAAATTGCCAGCGTGAAAAGCACGCAAAAAATCACCAAGGCAATGGAAAAGGTGGCGTTCAGTAAAATGCGTAAAGCGCAAGAGCGTATGGCTCATGGTAAGCCGTACGCCGCGCGCATTCGTGGTGTGATCGGTCACATTGCCAATGCTACGCCGGAGTACAAACACCGTTATATGAGCGCGCGCGCAGTGAAACGCGTTGGCTACATCGTTGTTTCAACGGATCGTGGTTTGTGCGGTGGCTTGAACACCAACGAATTCAAATTGATCGTGAAATCCATGAAGGAGTGGAGCGATCAAGGCGTTGCTGTCGATATTTGTACGGTAGGTAGCAAAGCGCAGGCATTTTTCCGCAGCTTTGGTGGCAACGTGGTTGCTTCAGTGCGTGATTTAGGCGACGACGCGTCTATCGTTGATTTGCTGGGCAGCGTCAAAGTGATGCTCGATGCTTTTGATGAAGAAAAAATTGATCGTTTATTTATTGTGTACAACCAGTTTGTGAACACTATGACGCAGCAACCGGTGGCAGAACAATTACTGCCATTGCCTGCTGATGAAACACTGACACGTGCACACAACTGGGACTATCTCTACGAACCTGACGCGCAAGTGTTGCTGGATGGTTTGTTGATGCGTTATATCGAATCACAAGTTTTTCAGGGTTTTGTGGAAAACAAAGCCTGCGAAATGGCAGCGCGCATGGTGGCAATGAAAAACGCAACCGAGAATGCAGGTCAAATGATTGATGATTTGCAGTTGTTGTATAACAAAGCGCGTCAAGCGGCGATCACGCAAGAATTGTCAGAAATTGTTAGTGGCGCAGCAGCAGTTTAATTGTATTCATATTGCGAAATTTTGAAGAGGATCCAGAAATGAGTAGCGGTCGCATAGTACAAATCATCGGCGCGGTAATTGACGTTGAGTTCCCACGCGATGCAGTGCCTCGCGTATACGATGCCTTGAAAGTAGACGGCAAAGGTTTGACTTTGGAAGTCCAACAACAGTTGGGCGATGGCGTGGTACGCGCAATCGCCATGGGTTCTTCCGAAGGCATCAGCCGCGGTCTGCCCGTTTCTAATACTGGCGCGGCAGTTTCTGTGCCGGTCGGCAAAGAAACGCTGGGTCGTATCATGGATGTACTCGGTGAGCCTATCGACGAAAAAGGACCTATTGGCGAACAAGAGCGTTGGGCGATTCACCGCAAAGCGCCAAGCTACGACGAGCAAGCAGCGAGCAACGAATTGCTGGAAACCGGCATTAAAGTTATCGACCTCGTCGCTCCTTTTGCGAAGGGCGGTAAAGTGGGTTTGTTTGGCGGTGCGGGCGTAGGTAAAACGGTCAACATGATGGAGTTGATTCGTAACATTGCCATCGAGCACAGTGGTTACTCAGTATTCGCTGGTGTGGGTGAGCGTACACGTGAAGGTAATGACTTCTATCATGAGATGACGGACTCCAATGTAATTGACAAAGTGTCATTGGTTTACGGTCAGATGAACGAGCCGCCAGGTAACCGTTTGCGCGTTGCTTTGACTGGTTTGACCATGGCGGAAAAATTCCGTGATGAGGGTCGCGATGTATTGTTCTTCGTAGACAATATCTACCGTTATACATTGGCAGGTACCGAAGTATCGGCTCTGTTGGGTCGTATGCCTTCAGCGGTAGGTTATCAGCCAACACTGGCGGAAGAGATGGGCGTACTGCAAGAGCGTATCACTTCTACTAAAACTGGCTCGATCACTTCTATTCAAGCGGTGTATGTACCTGCGGATGACTTGACTGACCCATCGCCAGCGACCACTTTTTCGCACTTGGATGCAACGGTTGTATTGAGCCGTGATATTGCCGCTAAAGGTATTTACCCTGCGATTGACCCGCTCGATTCGACTAGCCGTCAGTTGGATCCGCTGGTCATCGGTCAAGAACACTATGACGTAGCGCGCGGTGTGCAAACCATTCTGCAACGCTACAAAGAATTGAAAGACATCATCGCTATTTTGGGTATGGATGAATTGTCGGAAGAAGACAAACAGGCCGTAAGCCGTGCGCGTAAGATCGAGCGTTTCATGTCACAGCCTTTCTTTGTGGCAGAAGTGTTCACTGGTTCGCCAGGCAAATATGTGTCGTTGAAAGACACCATCGCCGGCTTCAAAGGTATTTTGTCAGGTGAATATGACCACCTGCCTGAACAGGCGTTTTACATGGTTGGTTCGATTGATGAAGCCATTGAAAAGGCTAAAACCCTTAAGTAATTGCCAGCGGAAGCACTCATGGTTATGACAGTACATTGCGACATCGTCAGTGCAGAAAAAGCAGTCTTTTCTGGCTTGGTCGAGCAATTAATCGCTCACGGCTCTTTGGGCGATCTCGGCGTTCAGTACGGTCACGCGCCGCTGCTGACTGCGTTGAGCCCAGGTCCAGTGCGCGTGCGTAAACAAGGCGGTGAGGAGGAGATTTACTACGTCTCCGGCGGCTATCTTGAAGTGCAGCCCAACACCGTCACCATCTTGGCTGATGTTGCCGTGCGCGCTGATGACGTCGATGAAGCGGCGGCGGAAACGGCACGTCAGCAAGCAGCACAAGTGTTTACCAATCAATCGGGTGAATTAGATTACTCGCGTGCCACGGCGCAGTTGGCAGAAGCGGCAGCGCAATTGCGCACATTGCAACAACTGCGCAAAAAACTCGGTAAGAGTTAATTTTTAGCGGATAAGGCACGCAAAAGAGGCGACAGTGGTCGCCTTTTTTTATGGTTTAATGCAGCGAAATTATTGTCAGCGGAGTAGGGAATTCACGCTATGTCACTCGATATTGTCATACTCGCCGCCGGTCAGGGGACGCGCATGAATTCGGCGCTACCGAAAGTGTTGCATCCCATTGCGGGCAAGCCCATGTTGCAACATGTGATTGATGCCACGCACGCGTTTGACGATGCCAAAGTGCATGTCGTGATTGGTCACGGCGCTGAACAAGTGCGCAATACGATTCAAGGCGATATTCATTGGGTGGTGCAGGAACAGCAGTTAGGAACTGGGCATGCCGTACTGCAAGCGCTGCCGAAATTGCGCAAAGACGCCACGGTGTTGGTGCTGTACGGTGACGTGCCTTTAGTGAATCCGGCAACGTTGAAACAAATGGTGTTGGCGGTGACGGAGCGCAGCATGGCGTTGTTGACTGTCGAGCTGGAAAATCCATCCGGTTATGGGCGCATCGTGCGCGATCAACAAGATTGTGTCGCAAAAATTGTCGAGCAAAAAGATGCCGATGAAGAACAACTGCGTATTCGCGAAGTGAATACCGGCATCATGGCTGCCGCCGCCAATGATTTAGCGCGCTGGCTGCCATCTCTCAATAATCAAAATGCACAAAATGAGTTTTATCTGACCGATATTATCGCGATGGCGAATGCCGATGGCATTGCGATTAACACGCACGTCGCGCAAAGTGAAGCAGAAGTGTTGGGCGTGAACGATCGTCACCAGCAGGCGCGTCTTGAGCGCATTTATCAGGATAAACAAGCGCGCGCATTAATGGCGCAGGGCGTAACACTGATGGATCAGCAGCGTTTTGATTGTCGCGGTGAACTGCATGTGGGACGCGATGTCGTGATTGACATCAATGTGGTTTTTCACGGTGTAGTTGAGCTGGGTGACAATGTAGTGATTGAGCCTAATTGCGTGATTAGTGATACAAAAATTGGCAACGGCTCAAGAGTGAAAGCAAATTCTGTGATTGAAAATGCAGTAATTGGTGAGCAAGTGGATGTGGGGCCGTTCGCGCGTTTACGCCCAGGCACCGTGTTAAACGACAACGCACGCATCGGCAATTTTGTTGAAACCAAAAATGCAATTTTTGGTGAAAGCAGTAAAGCCAATCACTTGGCGTATGTTGGTGATAGCGAGATTGGCGCGCAGTGCAATATCGGTGCAGGCACGATTACTTGCAATTACGATGGCGTGAATAAACATAAAACTATTATGGGTGATCGCGTGTTTGTCGGCTCCAACAGCACTTTGGTGGCGCCGTTGACAATCGAATCGGGTGGTTTTGTCGGCGCTGGTTCAACGGTCACTAAAACTGTGCCGGCAGATACGCTGGCAGTTGCGCGTGGTCAGCAACGCAATATTTCTGGGTGGCAGCGCCCTAGTAAGAAAAAAGATTAATTGAGGTTATTGGATTATGTGCGGCATTGTCGGCGCGATTGCAGAAAGAAATATTACGGATATTTTGGTAGAAGGTTTAAAACGATTGGAATATCGCGGCTATGATTCTGCTGGCGTTGCTGTACTAGAAAAAAATGGTGCGATTCGCGCCTGCAAGCGCGTGGGCAAAGTAGTGAATGTGCAAGAAGGTTTGCGCGAAGATCCAATCGCCGGTGTGTTGGGTATCGCGCACACGCGTTGGGCAACACACGGAAAACCTAGCGAAGCTAACGCGCATCCGCATTTCTCCGGCGATCACGGTTTGGCGGTGGTGCACAATGGCATCATCGAAAATCATCAACAATTGCGTGAAAGATTATCAGCGAAGGGTTATCAATTTCTGAGTCAAACTGATACAGAAACCATCGTGCATTTGATTGATGATTGTTGGAAGTCTGGAGGCGATTTATTGTCGGCGGTGCGCTGTGCTATTTCACAACTGGAGGGCGCATATGCTTTGGCTGTGATTGCCGCGAGTGAGCCCAATAAAATGATTGCCGCGCGCGAAGGCAGTCCGCTGGTGATAGGCGTCGGTTATGGTGAGAATTTTGTCGCATCCGACCCACTCGCGCTGCGCATGATCACGGATCAATTTATTTATTTGGCGGAGGGTGATGTCGCGGTTGTTTCTCTCAATGCTGTCACAGTGTTGGATAAAAATGGTGTGCAGCAACAAAGAAAAATTGAGCAAGTGGATGAAACGCACGATAGCGTCGACAAAGGTGAATATCGTCACTTTATGCTCAAAGAGATTTTTGAACAGCCCGCCGTTTTTGAGCAAACTTTGCAGGGAAGAATCACTAAAGATCATTTGGTTGAAGAATGCTTTGGTGTAGAAGCGCGCGAAAAATTAGACGCAGCGAAGGCAATACAAATTGTTGCCTGTGGTACCAGCTATCACGCGGGCATGGTGGCGCGTTATTGGATAGAGCAATATGCAGGGCTGCCCTGCCAAGTGGAAGTGGCGAGTGAGTTTCGTTATCGCCAGTGCAAACCGCTACCAGATACTTTGTTTGTGGCAATTTCACAGTCTGGAGAAACAGCAGATACTTTAGCCGCATTAAAAAACTTGGATCGTACTAACTACATTGGTAGTTTAGCGGTGTGCAATGTGGCAAATAGTGCTTTGGTGCGTGAAAGCGATTTCTCGTTAATGACATTGGCGGGCACAGAAATTGGTGTCGCATCGACAAAAGCATTCACCAGTCAGTTGGTTGCGTTGCAGTTGTTGACGTTGGCGTTGGCGCGTCGCAATCAAGTCAATCCAGAACAAGAAAAGGCGTGGGTGGAAGCTCTGCATCGGCTGCCCGCGTTGTGCCGTGAAGTATTGAAATTGGAAAATGATATTAAAAAAGTGGCGAAGAATTTTGATGAGCGCCAGAGCGCATTATTTTTAGGGCGCGGTGAGCAGTTTCCTGTGGCACTGGAAGGTGCGTTGAAGTTGAAAGAAATTTCTTACATACACGCTGAAGCGTATCCGGCAGGTGAATTAAAACACGGTCCTTTGGCGTTGGTAGATAAACACATGCCCGTTGTCGCGCTGCTGCCCGATAACGCATTGACCGACAAAATGATGTCGAATTTGGAAGAAGTGCGCGCACGCGGTGGGCAGTTGATTGTGTTGCGCGAACAAAATCATGTGATGGATGAAACGGGGATTTGCTGTATTCGTCTGCCAGAAATGCCAGCTAGCTTAGTGCCCATTTTGTACAGCATTCCGTTACAGCTTTTGGCTTACCATGTTGCGGTGATGCGCGGAACAGATGTTGATCAACCGCGCAATTTGGCAAAAAGCGTTACCGTGGAGTGATCGGCTTTTTAGCGCCGATCGCCCGCTGTGTAATTGACTTTGAGTGCGCGCTCGCGAATAAGTTGTAGGATTTCTTCGCGGTCGCTGGCAATCAATGTAGGGTGTGATGCTGCTTCTGGATACTCAACAAAAAATTTTTCCAGTGATATTAGATCTTTGTAAACATCTTCAGGAAATCCTTGACGGTTTTCACGTCCTCTTTCTACCAGCATTAACGTATCCATGTAGTTAAAAAAAGCAGGGAAGCCCCATAGTTTTTTTACTTTCTCGAAAACGTGCGGCAATTTTTTGAGCGCTTCACAGCTTTCCAGTAATGCCAATCCATCAGCGTTAGTCATGGGTTTTAGTACGGGGATGTCGTCAGCCATGGTTGTGACCTTTGATGTTTGTCGCTGAGTGGGAGTCTAGCACGCTTTATTTTCGGCGCATCAGACCGTTTTTTGAAACAGTAAATCGTTGACCTTGTGCCCTAGGCGCTCTCCGCGCCGTTCAAATTTGGTTTCTGGGCGATAGTCGGGGCGCGTGCCGTACCGTCCTTCGCCAGCTAAGTTGTGCAAAGCGGAGTTTGCTGACACTACTTCGAGCATCACTTCTGCGTAAGGTTCCCAATCGGTCGCCATGTGTAACACGCCACCAGTTTTTAATTTCTGTGTGACTAATGAGGCAAACTCCGGTTGCACAATGCGGCGTTTATGGTGACGGCTTTTGTGCCAAGGATCAGGAAAATAAAGCTGCACGCGTGTCAGGCTGTTATCGGTGATGCAGTCACGCAAAACATCCAACGCATCCGCACAAAAAATGCGCAAGTTTTGTAAATTGCGTTTGCGCGCTTCGCTCATCAATCGACCGACACCTGGCACATGCACTTCGATGCCGATAAAGTTTTGTGTTGGATTTTTTTCTGCCATTTCTAGCAGCGAATCGCCCATGCCGAAACCGATTTCCAAAACACATTCAGCGACCGGGTTGGGAAATGCGTTGTCGAGGGCTTGCGTGCCGTGTGTTAAATCCAAACCAAAAGTGAGCCAATCTTCCGCGATGGCTTTTTCTTGCGCCGGTGTGATACGCCCGCTGCGAATGACATAGGAGCGAATATCTTTGCGATTGAATTGCGGTTGTAGTGCGCGTGTCATGTTGTGCGGTATTGCTGGTGTTCAGCGGTGAATCAGGCCGTCGAGCGGTGAGGAGGCGCTGGCGTACAATTTGCGCGGCATACGACCGGCGAGAAAGGCTTCGCGCCCCGCTTCCACTGCTTTTTTCATCGCACTCGCCATCAATACAGGATTTTGTGCATGGGCAATGGCGCTGTTCATCAGCACTCCATCGCAGCCTAATTCCATAGCAATCGAGGCGTCCGATGCCGTGCCGACACCGGCATCAACGATGATGGGTACGCTCGCGTTTTCTAAAATCATCATCAAGTTGTAAGGATTGCGTATGCCGAGACCGGAACCGATCGGCGCGCCCAGCGGCATCACCGCGCAGCAACCGATTTCTTCGAGGCGTTTGGCGACCAGTGGGTCATCGCTGGTGTACACCATCACATCAAAACCGTCTTTCACCAATTCTTCAGCGGCGATTAGCGTTTCGGTGACGTTGGGGAATAAAGTTTTTTGATCGCCCAACACTTCGAGTTTTACCAGCTTGTGACCGTCCAACAATTCGCGCGCCAGCTTGCAAGTGCGCACCGCTTCCACTGCGGTATAGCAGCCGGCGGTGTTGGGCAGAATGGTGTAGCGCGAGGGCGGCACTACATCCAACAAATTAGGTTCATTGGGGTTTTGACCGATATTGGTGCGGCGCACGGCGACGGTAATCATCTCTGCGCCAGATGCTTCGGTGGCGGCAGCGGTTTCCGCGAGATCTTTGTATTTGCCGCTGCCGACAATCAAGCGCGAGCCGTAAGTTTTCCCCGCGATAACAAGAGGTTTGTCTGTTGTGCTCATGGTTAGCCTCCGCCGATGGCATGCACAATTTCCACGCGATCACTGTTATGCAAAACGGTGCTGGCGTGTGTGCTGCGCGGCACGATGGTTTCATTGATTTCGATGGCAACGCGTTTGCCTGCCAAGCCTAGTTGTTCAAGTAGTTGCGCGGTGGTGGTACCGTCTGGCACAGAAGTGCTTTCACCGTTCAGAACAATTTGCACGTTTACTGCCCTTTGAAGCCGGCGTAAACCAAGCAAGCCCACGCCGCCAGCCACAACACACCGCCGATTGGGGTAATGGCACCGAGCCAGCGGATGCCACTCAAACTCAGCACATAGAGGCTGCCGCTAAACAGCACAATGCCCGCAAGAAACAGCCATCCGCTGATAGTCAGTGCGCGTGTATTGAAACCTTGCGCCATCAAAATGCCTACGCCGAATAAAGCCAGTGTGTGCCAGAACTGGTACTGCACGGCGGTGTGCCAAACGGCGAGCAAATCTGCGGATAGGCGATTTTTCAAACCGTGCGCGCCAAAGGCACCTAAGGCAACGGCGAGAAAGCCGCTCAGGGAAGCCAGAGCAATAAACAGAGAGGGCGGAAAAGGCATGGAAAACTCAAAAATGGACAGCGGCGGCATTGTAGCAGTTTGCATTGTTAGGATAGTGGCGCGGTGGAATTTCACCTGCGTCAAGCATTCAGCGCGTATCGCCGGAATGGTAGAATGCCCGCCCTTTTCCGTTTCGTTAAAGCCTTCAGAGGAGTCCGTTGTGGATCTCGATTTCAGCGAAGAACAAGTGATGCTGCGCGATACCGCGCGCGGTATTTGTGAAGAATTGTCGCCGTCTGCCGTGGTGCGGGCGATGGAGCAGGATGAGGCTGGTTACTCCGCCCCGTTCTGGCAGCAGTTGGCGGAATTGGGTATTACCAGTTTGGGTATTCCGGAAGCGCACGGCGGTATGGCCTGGGGCGCGCTGGAAATGGCGATTGTGTACGAAGAGTTCGGTCGCTCACTCGCGCCCAGCCCGCATTGGGCGAGCTGTGTGTTGTCGGCGAAATTGTTGGAGTTGGCCGGCACGGCGCAACAGCAGGAAAGCTTTTTGTCTGGCATTGCCAGCGGTGAAGTCATCATTGTGCCAGCGCATTTGGAGCCAAAAAATGGTTTTGGTGCCGAAGGTGTGCAACTGCGCGCGGTAAAACAAGGTGATGGCTATGTATTGAATGGCACAAAATTGATGGTGCCGTTTGCCGCTTCAGCCACACGCTTGCTGGTGTTGGCGCGCGCCGGCGAAGGTGTGCAAGATGTGATCGGCGTGTTGGTGGATCCCAAAGCCGCTGGCGTTACGCTGACACGCGAACGCAATCACGCTGACGACACTGTATTTCAAGTTGATTTCAAAAATGTTTCCGTCAATGCAAGCGATGTGTTGAACACAGCCGGTTTTTGGGCGGCGTGGGAAAATGCAATGACGCATTCCATCGTTGCATTAGCGGCGCGCTCGATTGGCGCCGCAGAAGCGATTCATGCGATGACAGTCGATTACGCCAAGCAGCGCGTGCAGTTCGGTAAGCCCATTGGTTCTTTTCAAGCGATCGCACATTATCTGGCAGATTTAATCGTCAAAATCGAAGGTGCAAAAGTGTTGGTGTATCAAGCGGCATGGGCGATTGATAACAACAAACCTTTCGAAAAAATTGCCCTGCAAGCGAAACTGCAAGCCTGCAATGTGTTGCGCGATGCTTCAGCAATCGGCGTACAAGTACACGGCGGTTTTGGTTTTACTTCCGAAGGTGATCCGCAGTTGTATTTCCGTCGCGCCAAACATTGGCAGTTGACCAACTGGGACAGTGCTTATTTAGAAAAACGCATCGCAGCGTTAATTCTCGACGCGGCGTAATGAGGTAAATGCGATGAAACTTCTTGAAGGAAAAGCAGCAATTGTGACCGGCAGCGGTCGCGGTGTGGGGCGCGGTCACTGTCTGCATTTGGCAAAAAACGGTGCGAAAGTTGTCGTCAACGACATTCTGTTGGAAGAAGCGCAAAAAGTGGCCGATGAAATTAAAGCGGAGGGCGGTGAAGCGATTGCCAGCAATGCAGACATCGGCTCACGCGCCGGCTGTGAATTGCTCGTGCAGCAGTGTGTGGATGCCTTTGGCGGTATTGATATTGCCATCAACAACGCCGGTATTGTGCGTGATAAAACCTTGTTGAAATTGGAAGATGCCGATTTCGATATCGTGTGGCGTATTCACGTCATGGGCACATTCTGGATTGCACAAACTGCCGCGAAAAAAATGATCGAACAGGGTCGCGGCGGCTCCATCATCAACACCACTTCGGGCGCACATTTCGGCAGCTTTGGTCAAACCAATTACTCTGCCGCCAAAGGCGCAATCGCTTCCATGACCTACACTTGGGCGATGGAATTGGCAAAACACGGCATACGCGTGAATGCGATTGGTCCACTCGCCACTACACATATGTCGGCGACTTTTTCTGATGCAGACAAAATGCCGTTTTTTCCACCTGAAAATAACGGCCCTATCGTTTGCTGGTTGTGCAGCGATGAAGCGAATTATGTGTCCGGCCAAATTTTTGGCACGGGCGGCGATCGCATTTCACACATGGTGCAACCGCATTACGGTAAAACTTTGATCAAGCCGGGCGGTTGGGAAATCGACGATATTCGTCAGCATTTCAAACAACATATTCCGCCAGAATTTGGCGCGTTTGGTATGTTGGGTAAACCGTATCCATTTCATGCCGGCGTGAAACCGCCAGTGAAGGAGTAAACAATATGGCAGGCATTATTTCTCACGGCGCGTACATTCCGCGCATGCGTTTGCCTTTATCTGTGATTGCAGGCAAAGCGCCGAAAGAAGGCGGGCCAGAAAAAGCCGTCGCGTGGATGGATGAAGATAGTGTGACCATGGCGGTCGCCGCTGCACAAAATTGTTTGCAAGGTTTTGATCGTGCGCGCGTGGACGCGGTGTTGTTTGCTACCACGACTTACGCGTTTGCAGAAAAACAAGGCGCGGCGATTATTGCCAAAGCCTTAAATCTGAAAGGCGATGTGCGCACGGCGGATATTTCGCACAGCACACGCGCTGGCACGATTGCACTGCAATCAGCTATTGACGCTGTGAAAGCGGGCAGCGCGCAACGCGTGTTGGTGATTGCGGCGGATTGCCGCATGGGCGCGCCGGGCTCTGGCTTCGAAGCCAATACTGGCGATGCCGCCGCCGCATTTTTAGTCGGCGCAGAAGGCGCGATTGCGACACTGGATTGCGCTTGCGCACACACCACAGAAATCATCGACATCTGGCGTAAACAGGGCGACCGTTTTGTGCACGGCTGGGAAGATCGTTTCGTCAATGTGCACGGTTATATCGAAAACACTGTCGCAGCAATTCAGGGTTTGGTGGCAAAAAGCGGTGCCGCTTTATCTTCCATCAACAAAGCCGTTTTATACGCGCCGGAAGCGCGCTTACTCGGTGAAATGAGCAAAGCGGCGGGTGTTGCCAAAGAGCAAATCCAAGATCCGTTGTTTGGCAAAGTGGGCAATGCCGGTACCGCGTTTGCGCCCTTGTTGTTGATTGCGGCATTGGAACAAGCGCAAGCGGGTGAAAAAATTCTGGTCGCCAATTACGGTGACGGTGCCGACGCTTTATTGGTTTCTGTCAACGGTGCGCGTGTAAAAGCAGAAGGGCATCGCAGCGTGAGTGCATTGTTGGCGCGTCGCAAAGTCGTCGACGCTTACGGCAAATACATGAAAGCGCGCGGTTTGACGATCACGGAATATCCCGAAGTAGACGATCAAGGTATTTCTGCCACTGTGCATTTCCGTGAGCGCGATGAAGATTTGTCGCTCGAAGGGCAGCAGTGTTCGCATTGCGGCACGCATCAATTTCCGAAAGGTCGTGTGTGCGTGCGCTGTCACAGCAAAGATCAGTGGACACCCGCTTGCTACAGCGATTTAACGGGTAGTGTTGTGACTTACACACTGGATGCATTTTTTCCTTCGCCAGAGCCGCCAACAGCAGTGGGCATTATCGAAGTGAAAAATGCAGACGGCTCGGCTGGAGCGCGCATCCACATGCAAATTTGCGAAACTTTTGCCAAAGATATTGCGGTAGATTTGCCAGTGGAATTTACTTTCCGCTGCATCCACCGCGTGGGTCAACGCCCCAATTATTTCTGGAAATGTACGCCGATTGTTTCTGCCTCTGTTGAAGGAGTTGCCGCATGAGCATTAAAGACAAAGTGGCAATCGTCGGCGTGGGTTGCTGTAAGTTCGGTGAGAACTGGGATAAATCTGAAGAAGACATGATTGTCGATGCGGCGTACGAAGCGTATGCCGATGCCGGCATCACTGAACCCGCTAAACAAATTGATGCGATTTATTGCGGCTCTTTGTACACCAAAAACGGCCCCGTGGAAGTCAGTGAAGCGCTCAAATTGTATAAACCGCTCACCGCTGTTTCCAATTATTGCGCCACAGGAACGGAAGCGTTTCGCGCGGGCGTGATGGCGATTGCAGCGGGTGTGTACGACACGGTGTTGGTCGTCGGTTACGACAAACCGAAAGATCGCGGTGTGTCCGGCCCCAGCGTCAACATCAAAGGTGTGCGCGATTTGCCTGCGACGCCTGCGGGTTGGTTTGCCATGTGCGCCGCGCCCTACTTCAAAAAATTTGGCGCAGGCCGTGAAGATTTGGCAAAAATTGCGGTAAAAAATCACTACAACGGCACGCTGTCACCGAAATCTTTTTTGAAAAAAGTGATTACAGAAGACGACGCGCTCAATGGCCGCATGATTTCTTGGCCTTTTGGTTTGTACGATTGCGCCGCGCAATCAGACGGCGCTGCCGTTGCAGTAATTACCAAGGCTTCATTAGCAAAAAATTTTCGCGATGATCCCGTGTATGTCAAAGCCGTGGCGAGTGGCTCGGCGGCGAATCCGCACACCGACCCTGATCACGATTTCTTGCGTTGGAAGCCGACAGAAAATGCGGCGGCAGAAGCGTACAAAATCGCTGGCATCAGCAATCCGTTCAAAGAAATTCATATCGCGCAAGTGCACGATTGCTTCACTCTCACCGAATTGTTGGCGTATGAAGATTTAGGGTTTATCCCAAAAGGCTCCGCGAAAGAGCACATCGCCAACGGCACGTTCACCTTGAAAGGTGAGTTGCCGGTGAATACCGACGGCGGCTTGAAAACCTTCGGTCACCCCACTGGTGCAACCGGTGTGCGCATGATTGTGGAAAATGTGTTGCAGTTGCAGGGGCGTGCGGACAAACGCCAATTGTCGCAGCACAACGGCAAACAACCGACGATGGCGCTGACACATAATATCGGTGGTTTCCCAACAGGGTGCGCCGTGAGCATTATCGGCATTGATAAATAAGTGCAGCGAGGTGATCGCGATGAACGCAAGGATGTGTAAAGTTTTTCTGATTCTGTTGGCAATGGGGCTGGCAGGCTGTGTTGCGATGACAGAACCGAAAGAGCGTGCAGCGCCGGAGACAGTGTCTTTGGCGCTCAACCAACAAGATGTGCAATACATGTGTGCATCGCCCATTTATTTGAGCGATGTAACAAAAAGTTTTTCATTGCCTTTGGGCAGTAATGATCGCACGGTGGCGATGGGTGCTTTGCTCAATCAAGCCGTACAAAAAATGTTTTGGAAAGAAACCAAAGCGGGTAATGTCGTCGCACCGGTGGTGACTTTGGGTTTTGATGGTGGCACAGGTGCTTATCGCGATAGCACGCTGTATGTGCGCATCAGTTTGCAATTTCAAATTTTCAAACCGACCGGACAGTCGTACATGGATATTGCTGTTGGTGAATCGTCCTCTGATTCCGCGCCAGATTCTAGTGATGGCGCCGTGGTCAATGCTGCGTTGCAGCAAGCGCTGGGACGATTGGCTGGCGTGTTAAAAAGCGCGGGCATTTGCCGTGCCATGCGTTAAAAAACGCGTTAAAAAAGATGAGAAAAAACAAGAGAAAACATAAAAAGGTTTTGTTATGAATTTTGAAACACTCACCTATGCCGTTACCGATGGTGTCGCTGTTATCTCGTTGAATCGCCCGCAACAGCGCAACGCGGTGAATTCAGTGATGAGTCGTGAATTGCCGCAAGTGTGGCAATACTTTAATCAGGACAAATCGGCGGTGGTTGCAATTCTCACGGGCGCTGGTGATAAAGCACTGTGCACGGGCGCAGATTTAGCCGATCTGCCAGAAACCGATGGCGAAGTTGACGATCAAGGTCGCAAGTTTGGCACGCTGGCTTCTATCAAGTGGACATCGCTACAAAATCGCATTTGGAAACCAGTGATTTGTGTTGTCAATGGCATGGTGGTGGGCGGTGGTCTGCATTTTGTGGCAGATTCCGACATTGTGATTGCCGCAGATTCGGCCACATTTTTTGATACGCATGTGAAAGTGGGATTGGTTGCCGGTTTAGAGCCTGTCAGCTTAGTGCGCAAAATGCCGTTTGATGCGGTGATGCGCATGGCATTGACCGGTGGCAACGAACGCATGACGGCGCAGCGTGCATATGAACTGGGCATGATCAGTGAAGTGGTACCAGCGGCAGAATTGATGCAACGCGCGCACGCTTTAGCGGATTTAATCAAAACCAATTCACCTGTTGCTTTGGCGCGTACAAAAAAAGCAGTGTGGGAAGCGAAAGAAGTGGGACTGCACGCCGGTTTGGAAAACGCGTGGCAATACATCATGGCGCAAAACACGCACCCTGATATTGCGGAGGGCGGCAAAGCATTTATGGAGCGCCGCGCGCCGCAGTGGCAGCCGTATGCAGGTGAATGTGACGATTGATGTGACTGCGCAATGAATGAAGCGGCGGAACAACCGTTTTGCGTAGTGCTGATAACAGCAGTGCATCGCGCAGAAGCGGAATGCCTCGCGCATTTGTTAGTAGAACAACAGTTAGCAGCCTGTGTGCAATTGCTGCCGATAGATAGCGTTTATGTTTGGGAAAATACGGTAAAAAAGGATTCTGAAGTGTTGATGCTAATCAAAACTTCAAAAGCCAATTTCGTCAGCATTGAGGTTTTAATTAAACAGCATCACAGTTATCAGGTACCTGAAATCATTCAGTTACCGATTGAGCAAGGCTCTGCCGCGTATTTGCAATGGCTTGCAGATGCTGTGGGCGAAAAAAAACATTAACTTGAGGTGAAAAAATGTCAGACCCTATCATCATCGTTGGCACAGGATTATCTGGTTATACATTGGGTAAAGAGTTTCGTCGTCACGACAAAGAAACGCCTTTGTTGTTTATCACTACGGATGATGGTCGCAATTATTCCAAGCCGATGTTGTCAACGGGGTATACAAAGAAAAAAACGGCAGATGAATTGGCAGTGGCTGATGCCGGTGCAATGGCAGAGCAATTACAAGCGTCGATTCGCACTTTCGCTAAAGTTACGGCAATTGATCCAGCCAATCACGAAATCAGTATTGGTGATGAAAAATTGCGTTACAGCAAACTGGTTCTTGCTTGGGGTGCGGAATGTATTCGCGCACCACTGCAAGGTGACGGTCAAGATTTCGTGTATTCCGTGAATGATTTGTTGGATTACGCAGAGTTTCGCAAAGCGGCTGTCGGCAAGAAAAAAGTTTTGATTATTGGTGCGGGTTTGATTGGCAGTGAGTACGCCAATGATTTAGCGGCAGGCGGATACGAAATCGTTGCAGTGGATCCTTTGTCTGGTCCGCTGGGTTCTTTGCTGCCGCCGAAAGCCTCGGCGGCTGTGCAGCACGCGTTAGAGCGTGATTGCAAAGTGCATTACCACTTTGGCACGGTCGTTGAAACGATCGACAAAAAAGATGCTGGCATTGTGGCAACGCTGGCCGATGGTTCAAAAGTGGAAGCAGATATCGTGCTGTCCGCTGTCGGCATGCGCCCGCGTATCGGCTTGGCGCGTCAATCCGGTATCGCGGTCAATCGCGGCATCACCGTTAATCGTTACTTGGAAACTTCTGTGCCTGATGTGTATGCCATGGGTGATTGTGCAGAAGTGGAAGGTCATGTGCGTTTTTATGTGCTGCCGTTGATGGCTTGTGCGCGCACACTGGCAAAAACTTTATCAGGCGAGCGCACGGCTGTGGTTTACGGTCCAATGCCGGTTGGCGTAAAAGTGACCGTGTGTCCGATTCAGTTATCGCCACCGTTGCACGGTGCAGTGGGTGAGTGGCAGGAAGAAGTGGATGGTGACAATGTGCGCTCACTGTTCCGAGGTCCAGAAGGTGATTTGTTGGGCTTTGCTTTGACTGGCAAGTGCACAGAACAAAAAACAGAATTGGCGAAAGAATTGCCCAATATTCTCGCGTAATTTTTGTTCGGAAAACATAAGGCAGGCTTGCAAACAAGTCTGCCTTTTTTATTGTGTCTTACCGATAATGCGCACAGATTTTTGGAGGCAATATGAACAGTATTGAACAAACTATCGCGCAAAAAATTGCCAAAGAATTATCAGTACAAGCGGTGCAAGTGATTGCTGCTGTGCAGCTCTTGGATGATGGCGCTACCGTGCCGTTTATCGCGCGATATCGCAAAGAAGTGACAGGTGCTTTGGATGATACGCAGTTGCGTACACTGGAAGATCGTTTGGCATATTTGCGTGAATTGGAAGAACGACGAAAGTCAGTGATCGCTAGTATTACTGAGCAGGGAAAATTAACGCCAGTATTAGAAAAAGATATTCTGGAGGCGGAAACCAAAAATCAATTGGAAGATTTATACCTTCCGTACAAACCCAAACGCCGAACCAAAGCACAAATTGCGCGCGAGGCGGGATTAGAGCCGCTAGCGCACGCATTGTTGGAGAACCCCCAATTAACTCCCATTGAAGAAGCCAATAAGTATTTGAATGCCGATCATGCTGTAAATGACGCACAGGCAGCATTGGATGGCGCGAAGCAAATCCTCATGGAGCAGTTCAGTGAAGATGCAAAACTGGTTGGTGATTTGCGCGAACTGCTGACGGATAGCGGTTTCGTGAAGTCACAGGTAGTCGATGGCAAGCAGAGCGAAGGTGAAAAATTTCGCGATTATTTTGATTTCAGTGAGAAAGTGTCTGTTATGCCTTCGCATCGCGCGTTAGCGGTCTTTCGCGGACGCAAAGAAGGTATATTGAATGCATCTTTGGTGTTGCCCGAAGAATTGACTACGCCGGATCATGTCTGCGAAAGAAGAATCGCCGCACGTTTTGTTATTAAAAATGAAGGGCGTGCGGCGGATGCGTGGTTGGCGGAAGTGGTGCGCTGGACTTGGCGCATCAAACTGCTGACGCATCTGGAAACCGATTTGCTGGGGCAGTTGCGCGAGCGTGCCGAAGAGGAAGCGATTCGCGTTTTTGCCAGTAACCTCAAAGATTTGTTATTGGCGGCTCCTGCAGGGCAAAAAGTGACGCTGGGTTTAGATCCAGGCTTGCGTACCGGTGTGAAAGTAGCCTTGGTGGATAACACGGGTAAAGTGTTGCAGCACGGCGCAATGTTTCCGCATCCGCCACAGAATAAATTACCGGAAGCAGAGAAAATTCTGTTTGCATTGTGCAAGCAATACAACGTTGACCTCATCAGTATTGGCAATGGCACAGCGTCGAGAGAGACTGAAAGATTTGTCGCGGATGTGTTGAAAAAACACAGTGAGCTCACAGCTAAGAAAGTGGTGGTGAGTGAAGCGGGCGCTTCGGTGTATTCGGCATCGGAGTTGGCGGCAAAGGAGTTTCCGGATTTAGATGTCACCATTCGTGGTGCAGTGTCGATTGCGCGGCGCTTGCAAGATCCATTGGCGGAGTTGGTGAAAATTGAGCCGAAGTCAATCGGTGTCGGTCAGTATCAACACGATGTCAACCAAGTGCAGTTGGCGAAAACACTGGATGCGGTGGTGGAAGATTGCGTAAACGGTGTCGGTGTGGATGTGAACACGGCATCGGTGGCGCTGCTCAAACGCGTATCTGGCCTTAATCAAACATTGGCTGCGAATATCGTTGAGTTTCGCGATAAACATGGCGCATTCCACAATCGTGAATCCTTAAAAGCTGTACCGCGTATGGGAGATAAAACTTTTGAACAGGCGGCAGGTTTTTTGCGTATCAACGACGGTGAAAATCCATTGGATAAATCCGCTGTGCATCCAGAGTCGTACAGCGTTGTGCAGCGCATCGCAGAAAAAAATCAGCGTTCAGTGGGTAGCTTGATTGGCGACAGCGCATTTTTGCGCACCGTGCAAGCAAAAGATTATGTGTGTGAAAAGTTTGGTGTATTGACGGTGCAAGACATCATTCGCGAATTGGATAAGCCAGGACGTGATCCGCGTCCTGAATTTAAAACAGCCAGTTTCCGCGACGGCGTTGAAAAAATTTCTGATTTGCAAATTGGCATGGTGTTAGAAGGTGTTGTCACCAATGTGGCGAACTTCGGTGCGTTTGTGGATGTCGGTGTGCATCAAGATGGTTTAGTGCATATTTCTGCTATCACGAATCGTTTTATTAAAGATCCGCGTGAAGCCGTGAAAACAGGTGATATTGTTAAAGTAAAAGTGCTGGAAGTGGATGCTGCACGTAAGCGTATTGCATTGACGATGCGTTTAGATGATGAAGTGATTGCCAAAACAGATAGCAGTAAAGCACCCAAAGTGGATCGCAAAACCAGCGAGCGTTACCTCAATGGTGGGCAGGCTAAACCGGCTGCCACAGGGTCAATGGGCGATCTTCTGCGCAAGGCGATGGAGAAACAAGGTGGTCGCTAAAAAATATATTTTTCGCAGCATCTTGTGGGTTTGCCTCTCACACTGCTAGTGTAAATGCGCGTATTTATTTCATGCTCCAGGAGGGCAATATGCGCGCATTGATCGGTATTTTATTGGCAACTTTTTTCTTGGCGGGCTGTTCCAGCTATGAGCAGGATTATCGCCAAGTGGGTCGTTATTCCGACGGCTACTACGGTGGTGGTAGCAGCTCGACGACCACCTATTACAGCAACGATGGCGGCTATTACGGCGGCGGTAGTACTACGGTGTACGCCACCAATAATTACGGCTACTACTATCCGTTTGGCAACATGTACTACCCGCGTGATCGCATTTGGATCATCGGCACGTACGGTGGCTGTAACTATTACACCTATCGCGGCTACTGCTACCGCTATCGTGACGATTTTGATCGCGTCATCATCTGGGATCGCCAACACGGTTATGACGACAACTGGTATCGCCAGCGCGAGAACTGGTGCCGTTACCACGACTGCCATCACGACAACATTGTGCGCGACAGCAAAGGTCGCCCCATCGCGCCGCCGCGCGTAGAGCGCGACAGAATGCAGGTAGCGCCGTCTCCATCGCGCTCGCCGTATCCCACTTACCAACCTAATCGCAACAACTCATCACATTGGGATCGCGATGATGACGATGATCGCCATGACAACAATGGGAGAGGTAACAGCGGGCGTTCGTGGGATAACCGTCAACCGTACACCACGCCACAGCCGGTAATTCGCAACACGGGCAGCGGCTGGCAGGTGGACAACAGCACTTCCGGCCAGCCGGTGAATCAGCACACGCGCCCTGTGATGGTGCCAAGAAGCACAAACAGCGGTTGGGCTGGCTCGACAGGAAATAGCGATAACTCTAGCCGCTCAGGCATGGTGACGCGCAGTGCACCACAGACTTCAAGCGGCAGCAGCGATGCGTCAAACTCTGCTCACACGAACGGTGGGCACAGCCAAAACAACAACAGTAACGGTGGAGGCAATGGGCATCAGCGACAGTGGAATAACCGTCGTGGTGGCGGCTCTGGCGATGATCAATAAGTACGAGATACTGTAAAAAAACACAGCTCGCGCTGGAACGGCTCAGGATTCCCCGTAGAATAGCCAGCTTCTACGGGGGGTCTCATGAGTTCTGCACCATCTAGCTATAACGCCGACGCGATTGAAGTTCTGACAGGCCTCGACCCAGTGCGTAAGCGCCCAGGGATGTACACCGATACCACGCGTCCCAACCACCTCGCCCAAGAAATTATCGACAACTCGGTTGATGAAGCCCTTGCCGGTTATGCCAAGCAAATTGATGTGATCCTGCACAAAGACGGCTCACTGTCTTGCGCCGATGACGGTCGCGGTATGCCGGTGGATTTGCACCCCGAACAGAAAAAGCCAGGGGTGGAAGTCATCCTCACTACCCTGCACGCGGGCGGCAAGTTCTCTAACAAAAATTACCAATTTTCCGGTGGCTTGCACGGCGTGGGTGTGTCGGTAGTGAATGCGCTGTCGACCGATTTGGAAGTGCTGATTAAACGCGACGGTCAGAAATACCGGATGGCGTTCAAAGACGGCAATCGCGCCAGCGAATTGGAAGTGATCGACAGTGTGTCGAAAAAGCAAACCGGCACCAGCGTGCGTTTTTATCCTGACGCACAGTATTTTGATTCGGTCAATTTTTCTGTGCCGCGTCTGCGCCATGTGCTGCGTGCCAAAGCAGTACTGTGCCCTGGCTTGCGCGTGACTTTTTTGGAAGAAAAAACGGGCGAGCGCGATGAGTGGTACTACGAAGATGGCTTGAAAGATTATCTCGCTTCGGCGTGCGCGGGTTGGGAATTACTGCCGGCAGAGCCGTTTATCGGCAGCTTTACTGGTACAACCGAAGCAGTCGATTGGGCGGTGTTGTGGTTGCCAGAAGGCGGCGAGCTGTTGGCGGAATCCTATGTCAATTTGATTCCCACGCCGCAGGGCGGTACGCACGTCAATGGTTTGCGCACCGGCTTGTTAGAAGCGTTGCGCGAGTTTTGCGAATTCCGCAATTTATTGCCGCGCGGTATTAAATTGGCGCCGGAAGATTTGTGGGAGCGCTGCGCGTATGTGCTGTCATCCAAATTGGCAGACCCGCAATTTTCTGGTCAAACCAAAGAGCGCTTGTCGTCGCGTGAAGCGGCGGCGTTTGTCTCCGGTGTGGCGAAAGATGCCTTCAGTTTGTGGCTGAATCAACATATTGAAGATGCAGAAAAACTCGCGCAGTTTTGTATTAGCAATGCGGGAAAACGCCTGCGTGCTGGCAAAAAAATCGAACGCAAAAAAATCACTTCAGGCCCCGCGTTGCCTGGCAAGTTGGCAGATTGTTCCGGCAGCGATGTCACGCGCGGCGAATTGTTTTTAGTGGAAGGGGATTCGGCCGGTGGCTCGGCCAAGCAGGCGCGCGACCGCGAGTATCAAGCCATCATGCCGCTGCGCGGAAAAATTCTAAACGCGTGGGAAGTGGATGTGAACGAAGTGCTGGGCAGCGCGGAAATTCACGATATTTCTGTTGCGGTGGGTGTCGATCCAGGTTCCGACGACATCAGTGGTTTGCGCTACCACAAAATTTGTATTTTGGCGGATGCGGATTCTGACGGCGCACACATCGCCACATTATTGTGTGCCTTGTTTTTGCGGCACTTCCGTCCACTGGTAAAGGCTGGGCACGTGTATGTCGCGATGCCGCCGCTGTACCGCATCGACATCGGCAAAGAAGTTTTTTACGCGCTGGATGAAAGTGAAAAGCAGGGCGTGTTGGATCGCATCGCCGCCGAAAATAAGCGCGGCAAACCCAATGTACAGCGTTTCAAAGGTTTAGGTGAAATGAATCCTATGCAATTGCGTGAAACGGTGATGAACCCTGACACGCGCCGCTTGGTGCAGCTCACTGTGGAAGCGGCTGACAATACGGATGAAATGATGGATATGCTGCTCGCCAAAAAACGCGCCAGTGATCGCAAAGAGTGGTTGGAGAGCAAGGGTAATTTGGCGGAAGTAAGCTGAATGTGTCAATTTTACTAGAACATTATAAATTTGTAGTGGCTTAATAATTCCGGACACTTTTATGGGCAGTAAACTCCTGCCTGCAACAGAGGTGTTCAATGATAGAGAGAGGAAGTTTTTCCATTCCGTTCAAACGCGAGGCGGTGGGTTCAATCGGTCATTGCAACAATTTCGTTCAGTTTCTTCAAAGGTGATTGGTACTTCAGTGTTTGCCTGGGTCGTTGGTTCTGTTTATGAGTGACTTCATTTAACTGCGCTTGTGTCCAGCTCGATAGATCGGTGTCTTTGGGGAAGTGCTGACGAAGTAGACGGTTTGTATTTTATTACTACCTCTCTGCCACGGACTGTGTGGATCGCAAAAATAAACTTGCACATTGGCCACGATAGTAAATTTTTTGTGGGCACCCAGTGGTAAAAAACGATTTATAAACTTTTGGTAAAAATGAACTGCAAAGTATGTATCAAGCCCCATCTTTTATAAGCTTTTCATAAAAACGACAGAACTCATTGATTGTGATGCAGATCATGTTTGAACTTCTACAGGTTATACCCCTTCCTCCACCAACGCCGCTATCGCCGCCAATGCTTCCGGATCTTGCTCTTTCAATTTGTTGGCGATGGTGTGCTGGAAGAAATAACGGAAATCGTCATTTTCCTGCGCGCTGTACAAATTATCGGAGCCAGGGAGCACAGGCGTTTGATGCGGCTTGCTGCTATCGACCAACATGGCGTGAATTTCGCCGTTGCACTGCAACTGCCAACTAATTACTTCAGTGAGCAATAAGGTGTTGGGCATTTTTGATGCCAGCACTGCGTGCGTGCCGATGGTGTCGGGAATTTCCTGTATCACTTCGCGTGCGTGATTGCAGTGAAATTGGTAATAGCTGGCGCTGGTTTCCAGTTCGATAATTTTGTGTTCGGGTGCGTCGAAAAAAATCTCGTCGATACCTGGATCGTAATAGCCTTCGAAATGCCCTTCGAGCGGGTCTTCGATATCGGGGCAAGGCACGATGTTTTTCATCCAAGGCACCAAGCCCACTACTTCGCCGTTCTCGCGCAGCGCCCAGCAGAGAACACGCAGCGAGAAAAATTTCCCCGGATGCGAGCTGTTGCTGTACAGCATTTCCAAGCCGTCGAGTTCGGGTGCAAGGCGGATAAAGTGCGAGGGAGAAGGCTGGTGCCGCGCTTTGCGCGCGAGAAAGTCGATCACATTGCTGGTCGTGCCGGTGTCAGGATGGTCAGGCTTACGCATGGCTACCTCCGGAGGTGGAATAAGCGCGTGGCGACTGCGCGACGGAGTGCAGCCCTGTAAACTGTGTTCCACTGGCTTCACACTACCGATAATTGCAGCAAACCACAATACTTGCCGTTACAGAATCACATAAACCACTTCATGTTGTCTTTTTCCCAAAATTCAAGCCCGCCGATGGCTGCGGATATTGAGCGTATTTTTAATGCGGTGTTTGCCGAGCGTTGGAATACTGTGTTGCTCGGCGGTGCGGCCGAGCCGTTTTATCGCCCGGCGGATGCAGACGATGCGCGCCACCGTATTTTTTATCGTGAGAACTTCGTCTCCAGCAGCTTGCATGAAGTGGCGCACTGGATGGTGGCGGGTGACGCGCGCCGCCTGCTGCCAGATTGGGGCTATTGGTACGCGCCGGATGGCCGCAATGCTGAACAACAACGGGCTTTTGAACAGATGGAAGTGAAGCCGCAGGCACTGGAGTGGTTGTTGCACGCGGCGTGCGGGCTGCGCTTTCGTGTGAGCTTGGATAATTTGAGTGAGGCGGCGGGCGATGGCGCGGTTTTTAAAGATCGCGTGTATGCACAAGCCTGCCAATATTTGTGTGATGGCGTGTATCAGCGCATGCAAATTTTTTACGATGCCTTGGTGCATAATTTTGGCGGATTGCCGCTGTCATCGCTGTCCTTATCGCGTCAATCGTTGGATTAAACAATCGAGAAATTTATGAAAATTGTTGTCGATGAAAATATCGCCTACGCCAAGCATTTTTTTTCTGGTTTTGGTGAATTGGTGTTATTGCCTGGGCGTAGTATTGCGCCGCAAGATGTGCGTGATGCTGATGTGTTGTTGGTGCGATCAGTGACGAATGTGAATCGCGATTTGTTGGCAGGTAGTTCCGTAAAGTTTGTTGGCAGTTGCACGATAGGCACAGACCATGTCGATCTGGAATATCTCAAACAAGCGGGTATTCATTTTGCTTTTGCGCCAGGCTGCAATGCACAAGCGGTGGTGGAATATGTGTTGGCGGCGTTGGCAGGCTTGCAAGTGGATTTGCAGTCGGCGCTTGTCGGCGTAGTCGGTTGCGGCAATGTCGGCGGGCGTTTATTGCGCTATTTGCACAAGCTGGGTGTGAATGCAGTAGGTAACGATCCTTTTCTGTTTGATACAGATTTTCCTCTGGTGGATTTCGATACGGTTTTGCAGTGCGATGTAATTTGCTTGCACACCCCGTTGACAAAAACGGGTGAACATCCTACGCATCATCTGTTTAATGCTGAGCGTATCAATCAGTTAAAAGTGGGAACGGTTTTGTTGAATGCAGGTCGCGGTGCGGTGATTGATAACGCTGCATTATTGCAGCGATTAGAGCAGCAACAAGATCTGCAAGTGGCGTTGGATGTGTGGGAAAACGAGCCAAAAATTAACGGTGATTTGTTGGCGCAAGTGGCGATAGGTACACCGCATATCGCAGGTTACAGCGCGGAAGGAAAATTGCGTGGCACAGAAATGGTGTACGAGGCACTTTGTGCTTTTTTGCAGCAGCAGCCAAGCGTTGTCCCCGTTGTGCTGGAAGGTGAAATAAAGCCCTGCGCCATTTTTGAAGACGATGAAGCGCTGCGTGAACAATATCCCATTGATGGCGCTTTAGCTTTTGATCGTTTACGCAAATTGTATCGCCCGCGCCGCGAATATGGCCTTTAGTTTTTAGATTGCCAAACCTAAAAGGTCTAGCTAGAGTGCCTGCGCTTTTATTGATGTCTACCTTGCTATGACTCCTTTGCAACGCTACCAACAGGATTTGCTGCGACCGGATTTTGTCGCCGATGCTGCCCAAAAAATTGCGGTGGGGCATTTGCAGCGTCTGTACGACGAGCTGATGGCATCGCGCAATGACGGCAATGTGTTTGCGCGTTTGTTGCGCCGCCATAACAAACCCTGTCGCGGTTTGTATTTTTGGGGTGGTGTCGGTCGCGGCAAGACTTATTTGATGGACACTTTTTTTGAGGCGCTGCCGTTTTCGCAAAAAATGCGCTTGCACTTCCATCGTTTTATGCGCCGCGTGCATCAAGAGCTGCGCACACTGAAAGATCAGAAAAATCCACTGGATATCGTGGCGGATCGGTTAGCCAAAGAAACGCGCGTGCTGTGCTTCGATGAATTTTTTGTCTCTGATATCGCCGACGCGATGATATTGGGCAGCTTGATGGAAAAGCTGTTTGCGCGCGGTGTGAGTTTGGTGGCGACCTCCAATATCGTGCCTGATCGTCTGTACGAAAATGGCTTGCAACGCGAACGCTTTTTGCCTGCGATTGCCGTGTTAAAAGCCAGTGTCGATGTGGTGAATGTGGACAGCGGTACGGATTACCGTTTGCGCACGCTGGAACAGGCAGAGCTGTACCACTGGCCATTAAGTTCTACTGTTGATGCCACGCTTGTGAATAGCTTTGCTGCACTATCGAATAGTGCAGGGCGTGAGCAAGTCGAACTGGAAGTAGAAGGACGCATTATTCGTGCGCGGCGTGAAGCGGAAGGCATCGTCTGGTTTGATTTTGCCGCACTCTGTGATGGCCCGCGTTCGCAGAATGATTACATCGATTTGGCGAGCGAGTACCACACTGTGCTGCTGTCCAATGTGCCGGCGCTGCACAAAGGAATTGACGATCAAGTGCGCCGCTTCATCAACTTGGTTGATGAGTTTTACGACCGCAATGTGAAGCTGGTGATTTCTGCTGAGAAACCACTGGAATCGCTCTACAGCGGCGGTCGTCTGACTTTTGAATTTCAGCGCACGCAGAGTCGCTTGCTGGAGATGCAATCTCACGAATATCTGGCGCGCGAGCATCATCCTTAGCCATTGATTTCATTGTCTGAAATACCCCTTTCTGGTAGGCTGACTTCCCGTCTTTGAGGTGATTTGCGCCGCTGTTTTTCCTCTACCGCGCAGCACCCAGTCAAAACAATTTATCAGCGATTAATGCGTCTAGTTGCTCTGTAAGTAACTGGAATGCAAGGATTTTTTTATGACGCGTTTTATTTTTGTCACTGGCGGCGTGGTGTCTTCTCTCGGCAAGGGGATCGCTTCCGCGTCACTGGGCGCCATCCTCGAAGCGCGTGGCTTCAAGGTCACCATCATGAAGTTGGATCCGTACTTGAATGTGGACCCAGGTACCATGAGTCCGTTCCAGCACGGTGAGGTGTACGTCACCGAAGACGGCGCGGAAACCGACCTCGATCTCGGTCACTACGAACGCTTTCTGCGCACGCGCATGAGCCAGCGCAACAACTTCACCACCGGCCGCGTGTACGAAACTATTTTGCGCAAAGAGCGGCGCGGCGATTATCTCGGTGGCACGGTGCAAGTCATCCCGCATGTCACGGACGAAATCAAACGTCGCGTGTTGGAAGGCGCGGGTGATGCCGATATTGCATTAGTCGAAATCGGTGGCACGGTCGGCGATATCGAATCGCAACCTTTTCTGGAAGCCGTACGCCAATTGCGCGTGGAGTTGGGTAGTAATCGTTCGCTGTTGATGCATTTGACGCTAGTGCCTTACATCGCCACTGCGGGCGAAGTGAAAACCAAACCGACGCAGCACTCAGTGAAAGAATTGCGCTCGATTGGTTTGCAGCCGGATATTTTGTTGTGCCGCTCTGAAATTGACGTGGACGAAGATTCGCGCCGCAAAATTGCGCTGTTCACCAATGTGGATTTTCGCGCAGTGGTGGCTCTACCCGATGCGAACACTATTTACGCGATTCCGCGCCTGCTGCACGAGCGCAATTTAGATGACATCGTGGTGGAAAAATTGCACCTGCAAGCTAAACCCTGTGATCTCGGTGAATGGGATCGCGTGGTAGACGGTTTGATGAAACCGCAACACGGCGTCACGGTGGCGATGGTCGGCAAGTACATGGAATTGCTCGACGCTTATAAATCACTCAACGAATCTTTAATGCACGCTGGCATTCACACCGCAACCAAAGTGACGGTGCGTTATATCGATTCCGAAACGGTTACGCCAGAAACGGTAGAAAATTTGCTCGGTGATATGGATGCGATTCTCGTTCCGGGCGGCTTTGGTATACGCGGCGTGGAAGGAAAAATTCTCACGGTGAATTTTGCGCGCACGCGCAAGATTCCCTATCTCGGCATTTGCTTGGGCATGCAAGTGGCGGTGATTGAATACGCGCGCAATGTGTTGGGTTTGGCAAAAGCTAACAGCACTGAATTTGATAGCCATACACCGGATGCTGTGATCGGTTTGATTACTGAATGGAAAGACGCTTCCGGCGCGGTGGAGCAACGCAACGAAGAATCCGATCTCGGCGGCACCATGCGTCTCGGAGCGCAAGTTTGTCATCTGGTTGAAGGTTCATTGGCGCGCAATATTTACGGTGCGGGTCAAATTCGTGAGCGCCACCGTCATCGCTACGAAGTGAACAACAATTATGTCGATAAATTAAAACAAGCCGGTTTGCGTTTTGGCGGTTTGTCTGAAGATCGCACCTTGGTAGAAATGATTGAAATTCCCGATCATCCTTGGTTTGTAGCGTGTCAATTTCACCCAGAGTTTACGTCTACGCCGCGCGACGGTCATCCGCTGTTTCGTCACTACATTGAAGCCGCGTTGGCGTATCACAAAAATAAAGGAACGCAGGCATGACTGTGCAGAAAACTGTCAGCCTGAACGGTATCGACGTTGCCAACGACAAACCGTTCGTATTGTTCGGCGGCATGAATGTATTGGAGTCGCGTGATTTAGCACTGCAAGTGGCGGAAGCCTATGTCAAAGTCACAGCGAAGCTCGGCATTCCCTATGTATTCAAAGCCTCGTTTGATAAAGCCAATCGTTCGTCGATGTTTTCTTTTCGCGGTCCAGGTTTGGATGAAGGCTTAAAAATTTTTGAAGAAATTAAAAAAACATTTAACGTGCCCGTCATTACAGATGTGCATGAGCCGGAGCAGTGTGCGCCCGCCGCAGAAGTGTGCGACGTGATTCAGTTGCCGGCATTTTTATCGCGCCAAACCGACTTGGTAGTGGCGATGGCGAAAACCAAAGCGGCGATCAATATCAAAAAAGCACAATTTCTCGCGCCGCATGAAATGCAGCACATCCTGAAAAAATGCAATGAAGCGGGCAATGATCGCTTGATGTTGTGCGAGCGCGGTTCGTGTTTTGGTTACAACAATTTGGTCGTGGATATGCTGGGTTTTGGCATCATGAAACAGATGGGTTATCCAGTCATTTTTGATGTTACACACAGCTTGCAAATGCCGGGTGGTCGCGCAGATTCTGCCGGTGGTCGTCGTCAACAAGTGGTGGAGTTGGGGCGTGCTGGCATGTCGCAGGGTATCGCTGGTTTATTTCTTGAAGCGCACCCCGATCCCGACAACGCAAAATGTGACGGTCCTTGTGCGCTGCCGCTGGATAAATTGGAAGCCTTTCTCAGCCAAATGAAAGCCGTGGATGATGTGGTGAAAAGCCTACCTGCGCTCTCCATTTTTTAAACAAAGTCAAAAACTGAAAACAAAAATTGAGGAGATCCCCCAATGAGCAAAATTATCGACATCAAAGCGTTTGAAGTGTTGGATTCGCGCGGCAATCCAACCGTGATGGCTGAAGTCACGGTGGAAGGCGGTTTTGTGGGCAGTGCATGTGCGCCGTCGGGGGCGTCGACCGGTTCGCGCGAGGCCTTGGAATTGCGCGATGGCGATAAAACGCGCTATCTCGGTAAAGGTGTGTTGAAAGCAGTGAGCAATGTGAACACCACAATTCGCGATTTATTGTTGGGAAAAAATGCTGCCGAACAGCGTGCGCTCGATAAAATCATGATCGATGCCGATGGCACCGATAACAAAGCCAATTTGGGCGCGAACGCCATTCTTGCAGTGTCTTTGGCAGCGGCAAAAGCGGCTGCTGCCGCAAAAAATATTCCACTGTATCAGCATATTGCTGAAATCAACGGCACGCCGAACCAATACAGCATGCCAGTGCCGATGATGAACATCATCAATGGCGGTGAACACGCCGATAACAATGTCGATATTCAGGAGTTCATGGTGCAGCCCGTGGGCGCACCTAACTTTGCGGAGGCGCTGCGTTGGGGTGCGGAAATTTTTCACGCGCTGAAAAAAGTGCTGCAGGCCAAAGGTTTGAATACAGCGGTGGGCGATGAAGGCGGTTTTGCGCCCAATTTATCGTCCAATGCAGAAGCGCTGGCGGTGATTAAAGATGCGGTGGCGAATGCTGGGTATCAGTTGGGTAAAGATGTGACGCTGGCGCTGGATTGTGCTTCGTCTGAGTTTTACAAAGACGGCAAATATGTTTTGGCGGGTGAAAACAAGTCATTTGATTCAGCGGGCTTTGCCGATTACCTCGCCGATTTGTGCAACGACTATCCCATCATTTCCATTGAAGACGGCCAAGACGAAAGCGATTGGGCGGGCTGGAAATTACAAACTGAAAAGCTGGGCGCTAAAGTGCAATTGGTGGGCGATGATTTGTTTGTCACCAATACCAAGATTTTGCAAGGAGGTATCGAAAAAGGTATCGCTAATTCTATTTTGATTAAATTCAATCAAATTGGCTCATTGAGTGAAACCTTGGATGCGATTGCGATGGCGAAAAAAGTGGGTTACACCGCAGTGATTTCGCATCGCTCTGGCGAAACAGAAGACAGTACGATTGCTGATTTAGCTGTGGCGACGGCGGCAGGGCAAATCAAAACCGGTTCGTTGTGTCGTTCAGATCGCGTAGCGAAATACAATCGCCTGCTGCGCATCGAAGCGGAGTTGGGCAGTAAAGCGCCGTATCGCGGTCGCGCAGAGTTTCGCGCTTAATCGCGGTCTGACCCACAATGAAATGGGTCGTTTTAGTTTTAGTTGTGTTGCTGGGCTTCTTGCAGTATCGCCTGTGGGTGGGCGAGGGAAGCTTGGCGCAAATTGCAGAATTGAAGCACGATATCCAACAACAGCAATTAGAAAACGCACATTTGCGTTCGCGCAATCAAGCATTGTCTTCCGAAATTGATGCGCTAAAAAACGGCAGCAGCGTGGAAGATCGCGCGCGGCGCGACATGGGCATGATCCATAAAGATGAAACTTTTGTGTTGATTGTTGACGAGCAGGAAAAAGCGCGCAATGGCAATAAACAGCGTTGAGCCGCGTTTGTTTGCCGTGATTCCTGCAGCGGGTTCAGGCAGTCGTTTTGATGCGCGAGAACAAAAACAGTATGCCGCTTTGCAGAGCGCCACCGTGTTGGAGCACAGCGCAGCAGCCTTGCTCAAATTGCCCGCGCTAAAAAAACTGGTGATCGCAATTCACGCCAATGACACGCGCGCTGAAAATTTAACGGGATTGCGCGATGCGCGCGTGCAATTTGTTACAGGTGGTGAAGAACGCTCAGATTCTGTGTTGGCGGCGTTGACAGCGTTACAAAATATCGCAGCAGAAAATGATTGGGTTTTAGTACACGATGCCGCGCGTCCTTGTCTCGCGGAGACAAATTTGCAGCAGTTGATTGATAAGCTGTCACAAGACGCGGTGGGCGGTATTTTGGCAACGCCAGCAACGGATACCTTGAAGCAAGTGGCAGAAGGTGCTGTTGTAAAAACGGTAGATCGCAGCGCGATCTGGCAGGCGCAAACACCGCAGATGTTTCGGTTCAAATTATTGTTTGATGCACTACAGCGAGCAAGAATTGAGAAAAAAAATGTTACGGACGAAGCCTCGGCGATGGAGTTGGTGGGTCATGCAGTGAAAATCGTAGAAGGTGCGCGCAGCAATATCAAAATCACTTACCTAGAAGATTTGGCATTGGCGGCGTTTTATCTTGCGCGTGGAGAGTCAGTATGAAAATACGCATCGGTCAGGGCTATGATGTTCATCGTTTTGGTGAAGGCGATCATGTGATGTTGTGCGGCGTTGCCGTGCCGCACGAACAGGGTTTGATTGCGCATTCCGATGGTGATGTTGCGCTGCACGCTTTATGTGATGCGCTGCTTGGCGCATTGGCGCTGGGCGATATCGGCCAGTATTTTCCCGATACGGATGCAGTGTATAAAGGCGCAGATAGTTGCGCTTTGTTGCAGCGTGTTTATCAGTTGATTTGTGAAAAAGGTTGGCGTTTGGGCAATGCGGATATCACGATTATCGCGCAAGCACCAAAAGTGTTGCTGTATCGCGAGCAAATGCAGCAGCGCGTTGCGCAAGTGCTGGGTGTGGCACACGATCAAATCAGTGTCAAAGCCACCACCACGGAAAAGTTGGGCTTTACGGGGCGCAAAGAAGGCATCGCAGCGCAAGCGGTAGTGTTGCTTGAAGCGATCTCTGCATAAATCTCATTATGCAAAAGCCGTTGTTTGATTTGGATTTTCCGCGCGCGTTTCCGTTATTGGATATTTGCGCGACTTTTCGTCAGCAGCCTAGCGATTTTTTTGTCGATGAACAGCTCGGTTTTGAACTCTCTGGCGCAGGTGAACACTTGTGCGTGCGCATCGAAAAAACAGAACAAAATACCGTGTATGTTGCGAAACAATTGGCGGAGTGGGCGGGCATCAAATTGATGGATGTCGGCTACTGCGGTTTAAAAGATCGCCGCGCGATTACACGGCAGTGGTTCAGTTTGTATGTTGGTAAACGCGTGCTGGATGTGTCGCAGTTGCAACTGGAGGGCTGTACGGTTTTGGCAGTGGCGCAACACCACTGCAAGTTGCGCCGAGGCATGCACGCAGGCAATGCGTTTGTGATTCGCCTGCGTGATGTGCAGGGTGATGTAGACGCATTGAGGCAGCGTTGGCAACAAGTCGTGGTGCAAGGTGTGCCAAATTATTTTGGTGAGCAGCGCTTTGGGCGCGGCGGCAGCAACTTGCAGCAGGCGGAAGCGATGTTAGACATACACGCCAAACAGTGGCGTGATCGCAAACATCAATTTGCGGTTTCTGCCTTACGTGCGTGGTTGTTCAATCACGTGTTGGCAGATCGTGTGCGGGTAGGCGACTGGCGGCAATGCGTGGAAGGCGATCCCGATACTGTCGCCACAGCACCTTTATGGGGACGCGGGCGCGGAAAAAGCCAAGGCGCGTTGGCAGTGCGTGAGCAAAACTTGTTAGCGCCGTACGCGCTGTTTTGTGAAAAGTTAGAGCACGTGGGTTTGCAGCAAGAGCGACGCGCGCTGTTGCTGCCAATTGCGGCAGCGCACTTCCAGCGTGAACAAAATGATGTGGTATTGCGTTTTGCATTGCCTGTCGGTACTTATGCAACGGCTGTGTTGCGTGAGTGTGTGCAATTGCAAAATGCACAGACCGCTAGCGACGAAACCCCTGTGATATAGTTCGACGATGATGGTAAAGGTAGTTTGGTGTGAACGATTTCAATTTTGATGGTCGAGGCATGACATCGCGACGCACGCGCGATCGTTTGATTGAGCGTCTGATGGATCAAGGCATCAGTAATTTTGAAGTCATCAATGCGATTCGCGAAACGCCGCGCCATATTTTTGTCGATGATGCATTGGCGCATCGTGCTTACGAAGATGATGCTCTGCCTATCGGCTACAACCAAACACTATCGCAACCGTATACTGTGGCGCGCATGACGGAATTGTTGTTGTCGCGTGGCCCACTCAACCGTGTGTTGGAAATTGGTACAGGTTCTGGATACCAAACATCTGTGCTCGCGCACTTGGCGAAAAAAGTTTACAGCATGGAGCGCATCGAACCGCTGTTAGAAAAAGCAAAACAGCGTATGCGTTTGTTAAAACACGACAATGTTTTTTTGCGTCATGCCGATGGCGCAATTGGCTGGGAAGAAGCCGGGCCGTTTGACGGTATTTTGTCGGCAGCAGCGCCGTTGGAAATTCCACAGCGGTTATTGCAGCAGTTAGCACCGGATGGCGTTTTAATTTCACCGGTGGGTGGTGATGAGCAGCATTTGGTGATGGTGCATCGCCATGCAGAGACGGGTGAGTACGAACACTTTCCGATTGAGCCAGCGCGTTTTGTGCCTTTCGTGCGCGGCGTGGTGCGCAGCTAAATTCTGAAAAAAATGTAAAACAGAAATGGAGTGAACAACAGTGAAACGCCATACCATCACAATGTCACTTTTGTTGGTGTTATCGTCGGCTTTGCTGGCGGCTTGCAAAAGTACGGCGCAACTGCCACCGATAGAACAAATGGCACAGCCTCCCAGCATTCGTTTGAATTATCTCATCGCGTCACGTGATGATTCGCTGTACACCATTGCTTGGCGATACGGCGTGGATGTGCAGGAATTGGCGCGACGCAACAATATTGCGCCGCCGTATCACCTGCGTGCTGGACAAAAAATTATGTTGTCTGATGGCGATGCTGCTACGCGCTTAGCAGAGTCGCGCAGCGTTGCTACACCGCGCGGTGTGAAAATTGCAGCTGTGCAAGAAGATCAGCCAGTCGTAGAAGTGGTTTCTACAACGCCTGCGCACACAACACCAACAACACACAGCGCGGTGAGCGAGCAGAGACCCTCTCACACGGCGACACCCGTGTCGGAGTCTGCTGCATCAACTGTCGCGGCATCGTCTGCTGTGGGGTCAGGCACGAGTGGTCGATGGCTGTGGCCCACCAGTGGTCGCGTGATTACGCTGTACTCAGCCACTGACCCGCTGCGTAAAGGCATCGACTTGGAAGGTAAATTGGGCGACCCCGTGAAAGCAGCGAGCTCTGGCTCTGTGGTGTACGCGGGCAGCGGTTTAGCGGGCTATGGGCAACTCATTATCATCAAACACGATGACCAATTTCTCAGCGCTTACGGACACAATAGCAAGTTGCTAGTTGCTGAAGGTGACACGGTGAAAAAAGGGCAAGTGATTGCGCAAGTGGGTTCGAGTGGCACGGATAAAAACAAACTGCATTTTGAAATTCGTAAAGCGGGTAAACCTGTCGATCCACTGCTGTATTTGCCGCGCAGATAACTTTTTACAAGCGCTGAGTGCGCAGTTGTTGTAAACCTTCGCTGGATGCAGCAAAAATACCGTACTCGGTGATTAAACCGCTGATCAAACGCGCAGGCGTTACATCAAATGCGTAATTGGCAGCGTGTACGTGTTCTGGTGTGATGCGGACGTGTTGCACCGCATGAGTGTTGGGATGCACACCTTGCACATGCGTCAATTCAAAACTGTCGCGTTCTTCGATAGGAATTTCACGCAGACCATCGCGCACGGTCCAATCAATGGTTGAAGTTGGCAGCGCAACATAAAACGGCACGCCGTTATCTTTTGCTGCCAGCGCTTTGAGATAAGTGCCAATTTTGTTGCACACATCGCCTTGCGCGGTGGTGCGATCGGTGCCGACGATGCACAAATCTACCAGATGATGCTGCATCAAATGACCGCCAGTGTTGTCGGTAATATAAGTGTGCGGCACACCCGCTTGCTGCAGTTCCCATGCCGTGAGCGCGCCTTGTAAACGTGGACGTGTTTCGTCAACCCACACATGCACGGGTATGCCTGCCAAATGTGCTTTGTAAATAGGTGCGAGCGCGGTTCCCCAATCGACAGTGGCTATCCATCCCGCGTTGCAATGTGTCAGCATATTGACGGTCGGTGATTGTTGCAGCGCTAATTTTTTTTGATGAATCGCTTCAATTAACGCCAAGCCGTGATCGCCAATGGCCGAACAAACACTGACATCTTCCTCGCAAATTTTTTGTGCTTCAATTTTTGCGGATTCTGCCTTTTTTCCGAGCGGCGCAGAAGCAATGGCTGCACGCACGCGTTCCACTGCCCAACGCAAATTAATCGCCGTGGGGCGTGTGGCAATGAGTTGTAGTGCAGAGGATTCTTCGTGTTCAGGTGAATCATCCGCGCGCAGCGCAAAATATAAACCAAAGGCGGCACAGGCGCCGATTAAAGGTGCGCCGCGCACTTGCATACTGGCGATAGCGTGGCAGACATCACCCAAACTGTTCAGTTGCAAATGTTTGATTTCGTGCGGCAGCAGGGTTTGGTCAAAAATGATGGCGCTGTCGGTACTCGCATCGTGCCAAATGCTGCGGTAATAAGTGTCTTGGATGAACATGGCGTTGCCTAATGAAATATCAGTAGCGGTCGAGGTCTTCTTCCACAACGGGAATGCTTTTTTGTGGCGTAGTGTTTTTAGCTGGCGCTGTGCCTTTGTTGGTAATCGGCGTGTTAGATGTCGCATCAACCTTGGCGTTTTTGTCGGCTTCGCACATTAAATAAAGGCGCACGTCCGTAATCGATTTACCGTGGCGAAATGAAAAAGCCGTTGTTTTTTCTGGTGCAATTGGTGTGTCTTTTCCTTTACTGGTTTCTTGTCGATTGGTAATCATCTTGGCATCGCAAATGACCGGTACGCGGTCGTGATTGATGGCGTACAACGTGGTTTCTATGTTGGTGCTTTCCACGTAGTAGCTGATGGTCATGCCTTCGAGCTGCGTAAATACTTGGTAGCGCGGGCCATCGGCAAAGACCGTGGTGCTGGCAAAAAAAACAAGGAGGGCAAGGAGAGTTTTGCGCATGGCGAGCGATCCTTGAGAGGGAAAATTACAGGGCGCTCAGTGTAAAGGTGAATGAAGTATTGACAAAGGTCAGTGTGTCGCGGGCTTTGCTGCTTACAATGGCAACTGGCACGGCAGTGCAGCGGATTGTCGCAGTGAGTATCGGTTGGCAATCTGTTTATAATGCGGCGCTTTGCCGGTTTCGAGATATTTTGCGTGGAGGCCTTATGGCGTACAGAAAGTTTGAATGTGTAATCTGTGGATTCATCTACGATGAAGAAAAAGGTCTGCCAGAAGAAGGTATTGCGCCTGGCACAAAATGGGAAGACGTGCCCGATGATTGGGAATGCCCAGAGTGCGGCGTGAGCAAATACGATTTTGAAATGGTGCAAACTGCTTAATCCCATTAGTAGGGCGTCAGTTTCTTGAGCGTCCTAATCGTACCGTGATGAGGGTCGCCGAGGGCGGCCTTTATTTTTTGTGCGTTGTTTAACGCATCAGCCCAGTAGGTTTCTTTAGTGCTATCCCTCAAAAGCCCTACCTCGCGCTGCCCTAATCCGCTGTCTTACTGGGTGCTGTTGCTGACGGTAACTTCGTACGGTGTCGTCAACAATGTGGTGTTCAGCCTGCTGCCATTAATAGGCACCAGTCTTGGACTCACCACGCGCCAAATCACGTTGATTGGCAGTTGCGCGGCTCTGCTCGTGTTTTTGGTCAGCCCGTGGTGGGGCAGAAAAAGCGATCAGTGGGGACGCCGCACCTCTATTTTGATTGGAGTCGGTGGCTACTGTTTCTCTGCCCTGCTGTTAGTGTTGTTTTTTACGCTGAGCCAGATGCGTTTGATCGCGGTGGATATGCTGTACTACGGCGTTTTTGCCAGTCGCTTGCTGCAAGCCTTTTTGATTGCGGCGATGTTACCTGCCATCACCGCGTATGTCATTGACATCACCTTGCCTGACGAGCGCGCCGTGGGCTTGAGCCAGACGGGTGCTGCGCACGGTGTCGGTGCAATCGTGGGGCCTTCACTGGTGATGTTGGCGACATGGTCGCTGCTGTTGCCTTTGTACGCGGCGGTTGTGCTGGCGTTGTTCGTCGCCATTTTGGTGGCGAAATTTTTGGTCGAGCCATATCGCCATACCGCAGCAGCGAAGAGCAGTACGCCGTTGAAGAAGCTGAGTTATTTTGATGCGCGCTACCGAAACTTATTGTTGGTGGGTGTCATTGTGTATTTAGGTATGGCGGTATCGACGCAGATGATGGGTTTTTATCTGCCCTATGTGATTCAAAAAGACGCCTTGGGTTCAGCGACAATGTTGGGTGTCGCGCAGGCATTGATGGCAGGCGCGACGGTGTTTGGGCAATTGGTGTTGGTGCAGCGTTTGGGGTGGTCACCCGCACGCTTGCTGCAAGTAGGTATCCCCATGATGGCGATAGGTTTTGTGTGTTTGGCTGCTGCAACTGGCGCGATGCTTTTGTGTGTGGGCGTTGCGCTGCTGGGCTTGGGCTTGGGTGTCACGGGCCCTGGATTTTCTGCTGCTGTTTCGCTGAGCGTGGACGCCAACGAGCAAGGAGCGATTGCTGGTTTCCTCGCCGCCTGTCCTGCTTTGGGCTATGTAATCGGCCCTTTTGGGGCTGGCGTACTTTACGAGTGGTATCCCAGAGCGCCTTTTATTGTAGTAGTGATTTTGCTAGTTGGCGCTTGGGTGGCTCTGCAGTGGGATGTGCGCAGTAAAAAGTTATTAGAGGTTTAGCTGGTCTGTAATCGTCGCTGCGCGGTTTACCTATAGGATAGGTGCGGGTAAGATTCGTCAGTCTTGTTTTCGGAGGAAGGCTGAAAACAAGGCGGTACCACCTTAGTAAGCTACGAAGATTGAGTTCCTCGCAAGTAGAAAGCCTCGCTAATAAAAAGCCCGTTTAAGGCTTTGTAGTGCCTGCTTCTGCTGGCACAGCTTTATGGTATGCCGTATTCGCTAGTTGTTGAGCGAGTGTAGGCATGTTTTACGTAGATGATTCAGGGCACATCAGAATGAATAAAAAAATCACGTCCCTTGGACTGCTCGCAACATCTTTGCGCAGCGTAGCCATGGTCACTGTATTGCTGGCGACAGCCGTTTCTGCTTCAGCACAAGAAACGGCGGTGTCTGCACAAAATGCATCAACCAATAGCCAAGAACCTGCTATCAAAAGCGCCAAAGTGGCGCAGTCGTTGCTGCAAGACATCACGCGCATTGGTGACCGCCTCGTGGTAGTGGGTGAGCGCGGACATATCGCCACCTCTGACGACAATGGCAAAACATGGCAGCAAGCCGAAGTGCCGACACGCGCCATGATGAATGCAGTATTTTTTATCTCGCCAACCCAAGGCTGGGCCGTGGGTCACGATGAATTGGTTCTGCACACGATCGATGCCGGTAGAACGTGGACGATTCAATTAGACGGTTTGAAATTTACGCGCAAACGTATGGCGGACAGCATTCCTACACTGGAAGCTAAACTCAAAGAATTAGAAGCCAATAAAAAAGCAGCGGAAGATCAATTGGATGGCTTGAAACCTGCTGATGATGGCGCGGCTGCCAGTGGCGGCGATGAAGATGGTGAGGCGGCTGATGGCGCGCACGATCAAGTTGAAAATATGGTGACAGAGCTGGATGACAAAATTGCCACCGCAGAAACAGATTTATCCGATGCCAAAGAAGCGTTGAGCAACACGGTAGCGAATCCTTTGATGGATGTGTGGTTCCGCGATGAACACACTGGCTACGCGGTTGGTGCTTTCGGCGAATTTATTATGACGACGGACGGCGGTACCACGTGGACCAGCATCGCTGATCGTTTGAATAATCCCGATAAAAACCATCTCAACGCTATCGTAGGTGACGCAAACGGTTTGATGTATATCGCTGGTGAAGCAGGGCATGTTTACCGCAGCACTAATGGCGGCACGAGCTGGACACAGTTGGAGTCGCCAGATCCAGAAAACGGCTCTTTCTTTGCTATCAATATCGTTTCTGCCAATGAAGTATTTATTGCTGGTTTGCGCGGCGTGATGTACCGCTCGTTAGATCGCGGCGAAAGCTGGAAGCAAATTACCGAAGAGATGCATAAAAACATTAATACTGTGTACTTCGTCGATAAAGACACGGTACTTGCGGTAGGCAATGACGGCTCATTTTTGAGAAGTCGCGACGGTGGACGCACCTTCCAACAATATTCTCGCAAAGACAGATTAACCGTTGCGTCGGTAACGGTTGCCGCAGACGGTAATTACATTCTTGTTGGCGCTGGCGGTGTAGAAATCGTGTCGCCTGCTAGTTTGTAAACAGTGTTTCCATTTTGAAATCAAACAGAACAATAACTTTAAGCTAGAGGTTGAGCAGTATGGCTGGAGCAGCGCGTCAATACGGTGAGCCGTACCGTTACGGTGACGAAGAAAAAAGAATGGAGAAGTTGATTTTTAATCATCGCCCCATTTGGCTGGTGATTATTGCAGTGTTGACGCTGTATTTTGGTTATGAAATGACCAAAATTAAGATTGATGCGCGCTTTGAGAAAATGCTGCCCATGCAGCATGAGTATCTGAAAAATATGTTCAGTCGTCTTGATGATTTAACGCAGAAAGGCCTGTCTTTTAAAATCGCTATCGAAAACACGCAGGGCGATATTTTTGATAAAGAGTATTTGCAAGTTGTGCAAAACGTGCACGACAAAGTATTCAATATCAACGGCGTTGACCGCACCTCATTGCGCTCTATGTGGGCACCTTCAGTGCGTTGGCAGGCGGTAACGCCGCAAGGTTTTGATGGGGATCGTCTCATTCCTGGTGAATACGATGGCAGTCCAGAAAGTTTAGAGCGCGTTAAATTAAACGTGTTTCGTTCAACAGAAATTGGACGTTTGATTTCAGATAATTTCAAATCGTCTATAGTTGAGGCGTATGTTTTCTCAACGTATCCCAATGATGATGATCGCGGTCATAAAGCCGGCGACACGATTGATTTCCAAGATCTAGGTAATATTTTAGAAGACATTCGCGCGGATGTTAACAAGAAATACAACGGTAAATATCGCGTTTACATCATTGGCGAACCCAAAATGATCGGTGATTTCATCACCGGCTCTAGCCAGATAGTTTTGTTCGGCGGTATCGCGCTCGTTATTACCATCATTCTTTTGTATTTGTATGCGCGTTGCTGGCGTGCAGCTTTGATGCCGTTGTTTACATCAGTCATTGCTGTGGTTTGGATGCTCGGTATTTTGAGTGTGATGTCACATTTCAACGTGCCCTACGGCAACGTGCCGGTGAAAGTGAACGGCGTTATGGAAAACGTCGAAGTGTTTTCCGGTATTGGTTTGTTCTCCATGTTGGTGCCATTTTTGTTGGTAGCAATCGGCGTAAGTCACAGCGTGCAGTACGTGAATGCCATGGCGGTGGAAATGGCGCATGGACACAACAAACTGCAAGCAAGCCGTCGCGCTTTCCGAACCAACTATTTGCCAGGCATCACCGCGTTGCTGACTAACGCTTTTAGCTTTTTGACCATGGTGTTGATTCCTATTTCAGCGATTAAAGAATTGGCGTTTACCGCGTGTATTGGTACGGCTGTATTGATCGTATTGAAACTGATGTTGCTGCCGATACTGCTGTCTTATTCCGGTATTACTCCATCGGGCATCAGGCACATGCAGTTGAGTGAAGAAAAGGATTCACCCATCTGGCTTTTCTTGGCGAGGTTCACGGAATCGCGCTGGGCAATTGTTGCTTTGATTTTTGCTGGCGCACTGGCGGTCTACAGTGTGTATGAAAGACAATTTCTCAAAATTGGTGATATCGCTGAAGGTTCGCCAGAGTTGCGCCCTGATTCCACCTACAACAAGGATGTGAAATTTATTACATCAAACTATGCCACGAGTTCTGATTTGTTTGTGGTGATGGTGACCACAGTGCCGGGTGAGTGCTTCAAGCAAAAAAACATGGAAGCGATGGATGATTTGGAGTGGGCGCTTAACAACACCGAAGGTGTGCAAGCAACAGCATCAGCAGCATTTGTGGCAAAAAACTTTATCGCTGGTTTGACGGAGGGTCATATCAAATGGATGACGCTGGGGCGCAACCAAGAAGCGATTGATGGCTCATTCAATATCACCGCAGATATGGGCTTGGTGAACGAGAAATGCAGCTTTGCTCCGGTGGTTGCGTTCTTGAAAGATCACAAAGCAGAAACGCTTGATCGTGTTGCTAAAGTTGTAAAAGCTTTTGCGGATCAGCACAACACGGCGGATATTAAATTCCTTTTAGCGACAGGTAATGCAGGTATTGCTGCGGCGGTCAACCAAGAAATTCATTCAGCGCAGAACAAAATGTTGTGGTTGGTGTACGCCGTAGTTGCCGCGTTGGTGTTCTTCACTTTCCCCTCTATCAAAGCGATGCTTTGTATTTTGGGTCCATTGGCACTGACATCTATTTTGTGTGAAGCCTTGATGGCGAAGCTGGGCATCGGTGTCAAAGTGGCAACATTGCCCGTTATTACTTTGGGTGTTGGTGTCGGTGTGGATTACGGGATTTATATTTACAGTCGCATGGAAAGTTATTTCAAAGAAGGCAAATCACTGCGCGACTCTTATTTGTTGACACTAAAAACGACAGGCAAAGCGGTGAGCTTCACTGGTTTGACTTTGGCGTTTGGTGTAGCAACGTGGTATTGGTCCGCTATTCAATTCCAAAAAGACATGGGTATTTTGTTGGTGTTCATGTTCCTTTGGAACATGGCCGGTGCATTGACACTACTCCCTGCCTTGGCGCATTTCTTATTGCCCAAAGGCGGGAAAGCTGCGACCTAATGCTGTTTTGATGCCGTGTAAAAATGACTAAAGCCCGTGGTTTGCACGGGCTTTTTATTTGCAACGATTTTTAATTTTGCTTGAGAAAAAAGGAGTCATTATGTTTGACTATATTGTGATTGGTGCCGGGTCGGCGGGTTGTGTGTTGGCGGCGCGTTTATCTGAAAACGCACAACATTCTGTGCTGTTGTTAGAAGCGGGCCCTAAAGACAATAACCCGATGGTGCATATGCCAGGTGGTGCAGCGGAAGTATTAAAAAGTAACAAAATGAATTGGCAGATGTACACCGTGCCGCAAAAAGCGTTGAACAATCGAAAAATTTATGTGCCTCGCGGCAAATTATTGGGCGGCTCTAGCAGCTTGAATGGCATGGTTTACATTCGCGGACACCAATGGGATTACGATCATTGGAGTGAACTGGGTAATGCCGGTTGGTCTTATAACGAAGTGCTGCCTTACTTCAAACGCTCAGAAGACAATGTGCGCGGCGAATCGCGTTATCACGGCGTTGGCGGTGGCTTAAAAGTTTCTGACGCACCTTGCGACAATATTTTGTATGACAAATTTATTGCAGCCGGTTTGGAATTGGGTTATTCCCCTACAGATGATTTTAATGGTGCACAGCAAGAAGGTTTTGCACGCTATCAAGCAACTTTGCGCAACGGGAAACGCTCTAGCTCGGCGGTGGCGTTTCTTACGCCAGAAGTCCGTAAACGCCCCAACTTAACTATCGTCACCGGCGCACACGTCACACGTATTTTGCTGGATGGCAGTCGCGCAACAGGTGTGGAATACAAGCAGGGCAGCAAATCGCGTTTGGTGGAGGCAAAACTGGAAATCGTGCTGTCAGCCGGCGCCATCAAATCTCCGCATATTTTGCAAACTTCAGGTATTGGGCGAAAAGAAGATTTGGAGCGCGCTGGTATTAAGGTACTGAAAGACTTGCCCGGTGTCGGTCACAACTTGCAAGAGCATTTGGATATTTTGGTCAACTACACTTGCACCAAGCCGATCACTATGAATGCTGCCGCAACACAAATTCCACTGCAAATTAAAACAGCATTTGAATATTTTGTGCTCGGCAAAGGTATCGCTGCTTGCAACATGATTGAAGCGGGCGGCTTCGTAAAATCATCTGCTGATTTGGCGATTCCCGATATTCAGTTGCACTTTATTCCTATTTTGATGCACGGCTTGATTGATCCGATTCCGAAGCAGCACGGCATGTCTATTCACGCCTGTCAGTTGCGCCCACAAAGCCGTGGTTCTGTTACACCCGCTAGCGCCGATCCATTTGCATCGCCGTTGGTGGATTTTAATTTTCTCGATAACGAGCACGATTGGAAAGTCATCCAGCGCAGCTATGAAATTGTGCGTGATATTGCACAGGCTAAAGCCTGGGATGGTTTGATGGGTGAGCCGTCGCGCCCTGATAAACATTTAACGGATGAAGGCAGAATTCGTGAATTTTTGCGTCAGGTGTGTGAAACGGTTTATCACCCCGTTGGTACCTGCAAAATGGGTTCTGATGAACAGGCTGTTGTCGATAATGAATTGCGTGTTCACGGCATTGAAGGTTTGCGCGTTGCCGATGCTTCCATCATGCCAACATTAATTGGCGGCAACACTAATGCACCTTGCATGATGATCGGTGAAAAATGTTCCGATCTCCTCCTTGGTCGCAAATTACCTGCTGAGGCTTAATGCGCTAGGTATTGATGTGTGGATGCCCATGAAAACAAACCGCCGGTTGCGCTCAAAGAGTTAATCGAGTTTGCTCAGGGGTTCATGCCGCCTGACGAGGCAACAATCAAGTTTCGACAAGCATATGCTGATCAAGGAAAAGAATTTAGCAGTGAGCTAGCTGTTTCTGTATTTGATATTGATGTCGCTGAAGAAATTATTTGCCATTCAGTAGGCAATACCGAATCCGTTGCCATTGGCAATATGGTGCGTGCTTTTGTCGGTCGCGGCGCTGTACAAATTGCAGATGTGTTGAGCATCATCAGTGGCGCGCGTTTCTTTTTTGAATTCATGCAGGAGTTGGTTCAATCTTCGATTGAACATATTTCGCAAGGTATCAGTGTTGTCGATCAGCAGATGCGCATGGTGGCGTGGAATAAACGCTATTTGGAATTTTTTGAATATCCTGATGAATATGTAAGAACCGGCAGACCTGTTGCTGATTTGATTCGATTTAATCTCGAAAAAATTGGCTGTCAGACAGAAGAGTTGGAGGCGGAGGTTGAAAAACGTATTCGCTATCTGAAAGAAGGTAATCCGCATAATTTCGAGCGCTATCGCCCTGAAGGTCGCGTACTGGAAGTCAGTGGCAATCCCATGCCGGGCGGTGGCTTTGTCACAAGCTACACGGATATTACGGCACACAAAGAATTAGAACGTCAATTGCGTGCAGCCAATGAAACATTGGAGTTGCGTGTACAACAACGTACACAAGAATTAGAGTTGGCAAAGTCTGAAGCGGAACAGGCAAACTTATCTAAAACACGATTTCTGGCAGCGGCAAGTCACGATTTGATGCAGCCGCTCAATGCAGCATCGCTGTTTGCCTCTGCGTTGGCGCAAAAAACACAGGATAGCGAACAGCAAACGCTTTCTGAAAATATTGTGCTGTCGCTGCAAGCGGCTGATGCGCTCATCAACAGCATGTTAGAAGCATCGCGTTTAGATGCCGGCGTCGTAGAGCCTAAACGTGAAGTGTTTTATTTACAGGATTTATTTGATCGTTTAGGGCGAGAATTTACTGCGCTAGCCGATGCGCGTGGGCTAAAGTTTCGCATGGTGCAAACGCGGCAGGCAGTGTGGAGTGATCCGCATTTATTGCGCCGCATTTTGCAGAATTTTTTATCTAATGCCGTGCGTTATACAGGGTCGGGGCGTGTTGTATTGGGCTGTCGTCGGCTGGGAAATATTTTACGCATTGAAGTGTGGGATACCGGCCCTGGTATTCCATCGGATAAATGCAGTGAAATTTTTTTGGAGTTCCGCCGCTTAAAAACACCGGAACATGACAAAGGCGAACGAGGTTTGGGCTTGGGTTTGGCAATTGCTGATCGTATTTCACGCCTGCTGGATCATCCCATTAGTTTGCGTTCGTGGCCGCAGCGCGGCTCCGTTTTTGCTGTTGATGTGCCTGTGGCGCGGTCGCAGCCGGTTGTGCCTGTGATGGCGCAGACGACACTGGTGCATTCTGGTGGCAGTCTCGCACTCACGGTGTTGTGTATTGATAACGAACGCAGCGTTTTGGCGGGTATGAGAGCTCTGTTAGAAGGATGGGGGTGCACGGTGGCAACCGCGCACGACCACGCTTCCGCTATACAGGCTTTGCATCAATTTCCGCTGGATTTAGTGATTGCGGATTACCAACTGGATGATGGCGTGACCGGCTTGGGCGTGGCGGGTGATTTAGTTAGCGCAGCAGAGCGCGAATTGCCTGTTTTAGTGATTACTGCCAATAACACCGAAGATATTCGGCGCTTGGTGGAAGATCACGGCTACGCGTTTATGGCAAAGCCAGTGAAGCCAGCGAAGCTGCGTGCGTTGTTGTCGTCGCTGCAAAACCGATAGTTGTGATTGTTTAGCTCGGTTCTTCGATGTTGAGGTAGCCGGCAGCCAGCACGGCTTGTGTGCGGTTCCTGACGCCTAGTTTGCGAAAGATGGCCGTCATGTGTGTGCGGACAGTGGCTTCCGAAACATTCACTTCGCCAGCAATTTGTTTGTTCAGCAATCCTTTCGTTAGCATCATAAATACGCGCAGTTGCTGCGGTGTCAGTGTCTTGAGGCGTTGCGCAAATTCGCGTTCGGCGTTATCAGCCCTCTGTGGCAAATGAGTCGGTAGCCATAGCGATCCATCCAAAATACTTTGTAGCGCTGTGGCTATTTGGCTCAAGTCAGACGCTTTAGGGATAAAACCAGAAATACCGTATTCGATGGCGCGCTGTACGATGCTGTAATCGTCACTGGCAGAAATGACCACCACAGGAATATCAGGGTATTGCCCGCGGATGAGTACTAAGCCGGAAAAGCCATTCGCTCCTGGCATGCGCAAGTCCAGCAAAATCAGATCCACCTCGCTTTGCTGTGCAAGCAGGCTTTCTAGGGAGTCAATGCTGTCGCATTCCAAAATGTTGGCATCTTTCACTACCTGTTTGACAGCTTGGCAGAGCGCGTTGCGAAAAAGAGGGTGATCATCGGCAATAACAATATTGGTGCTCATGGCGCTTACGGCTGCTTTTCGGAAAGGTGGCTATCATAAACAAAAAAAGCCGCTGGAAGCCTGAATGACAGATTGTTCCCAGTGAACTATCGATAAAAAACCGTTTTTTTGTAACCATGGGTAACATTTCTATCTCTGATGGATGCTATTTCACACTTCAGCCGAGCATTGTGTGCTGAGTGGCTAAAAAATAAGGAAATTTTACTTTGCACTTTACGGTTTTTTCTGGCTTAATCCTGCACCGTGAGTCTTTCTGTATGCCGTAAAACTGATGCGGTCTACATGGGAATAACAAATAACACCAACACGGGCGGAGCAATGATGAAAATAAGAAGTCGATTGGGCTGGGCGATTAAAGCAATCGCAATCGCAGGATTACTGCCTCTTTCACTGCAAGTGCATGCGCTGGAGTTTGAAGTGTCTGATGACTTAAAAGTCGATGTAGACACTACCATTACCTATGGTCGCCAGTGGCGCGTTGAGGGGCGCGATAAAAATTTGATGTCGGGGCATCTTGGTGAGGGTGCGCGTACAGACGCGTTCTCATCAGCTTTTAAAGATTATGTACAACGCGTTAACTCTGATGATGGCACGCGTAACTATGATAAATGGGATACTGTTTCAAATCGTGTTGGCATCCTTTCCGATATTAATATCTCATACCAGAATTTGGGTCTCTTTTTGCGCCCTCAGATTTTTTATGACTCAGTACCGTTTGGAAGACCGCATTGGTCGGATAAATACCTTGCTGGCTTGAACACACCTGCCACAGGCAGCAATAACCAGCTTAATGCTGACCTGAATAATGAGGGTGGTATTAACTCTGTAAATCATTGGGATGACGAATATAAGCACACTATGGGCTATAAAGCTCGTTTCTTAGATGCCTATGCTTATGGTTCCTTTGATATTGGTGGTCATAACTTGGATGTTCGCGTGGGCCGCCAAGTCATTACTTGGGGTGAAGCTTTGATGTTACAAGGCGGTATTGCTTTTGCACAAAACCGCATTGATTCTTCCGCATCAACTGTTCCCGGTGTTGAGTTGAAAGAAGTGTTCTTGCCGACTGGCGCGGTTTACGGCTCTTTTGCTGCAACGGACAGTACGACGATTGAAGCCTATTGGCAGTATGAGTGGATTAAGTCCACGCTATTTCCAACGGGGTCTTTCTTTGAGATGCAAGATTTTATTGATGGAGACAGATTTATTACAGTGCCTTCATTTAGCGGTACTGCTGGTATTGGGATGAGTCGCGTCGAACACAATCCCAACAATAATAAGCAGTTTGGTTTTGCTGTAAGGCAAACAGTTGGAGAGGGCACGGAGCTCGGTGCATTTATAGTTAACTACACTGACAAGTATCCAATGTTTTGGGCTGCTAATAATTATGGTGAAACTCTGCCTACTAGTGCTCCTGGATATGATCGTGATACTTACAGTATTAACTATTTTGATAATATTCGCCTGTATGGTCTTTCGCTGAACACTGTTATTGGTGGGGTTCAAGTGGGGGCAGAGTATGCTTATCGAGCCAACGCGCCGCTGGTTCCTGTGTGTGGTGCTAAAGATATAGCGCGCGCTCACTGTAAAGATGCGAGCTATTACGCATTTAACGGATTGACTTGGCCTACTAATTCGACAGATGCACAAATCTTAGCCAATACAGGTGCGTTTAGTTGGCCACGCAGGGCTGAAATTCATACAGCCAACTTAGGTGGGACTTATATTTTCCAACCTAATGCATTCTGGGATACGGCAACATTGGTGGGTGAATTGGGCACTTGGTATGTCGGTGGTTTCGAGGATGATGATTTGCAGTTTGCTCACTTGGGCGCGTTTACAAAAACCGGCTATGGTATGAGTGCGCAATTTATGCCGGAGTACAAAAACGTATTCGAAGGCGTAGATCTGACGATTCCGTTCTTCGTGAACTACGGCATCGACGGCAGCTTCTCAACATTCAACTACAACGAACACAACTTGTGGTGGAGCGTGGGCGCAGAGTTTACCTACTTGGAGCATTGGAAATTCTCTGGCTATTACAGTGATTTCAGTGGTCCAAACAACTTGTGGGTAGACCGCGACAACGTTTCTTTGAACGTGAAATACACTTTCTAAGCTTGAAGGTGTATTGCTAATAAAAAAAGGAGACTTCGGTCTCCTTTTTTGTAGTTGGGTTTTTATCAAACTGACTGCTTTTTTGAATGTGATAAGTGTGTAACTTGTCTACTTTCTGGGCAAAAGTACATTGATAAGTTTTTTGAAGGAGTATCTATTCCCACTCGATGGTGGCAGGGGGCTTAGAGGAGACATCATAGACAACGCGAGAAATGCCGCTGATTTCGTTGATGATTCGGCTCGACACCTTTTCCAGCAAGTCATAAGGCAGGTGCGCCCAACGTGCCGTCATGAAGTCGATGGTTTCAACAGCGCGCAGAGCAACAACGTATTCATAGCGTCTTCCGTCACCGACTACGCCGACAGATTTTACGGGCAAAAAAACTGCAAACGCTTGGCTGACTTTGTGATACCAATTTGCACTGTGCAATTCCTCGATAAAAATTGCATCAGCCTCACGCAAAATATCGGCGTAAGATTTTTTGACTTCTCCCAGTATGCGTACGCCGAGACCAGGGCCTGGAAATGGATGGCGGTACACCATGTCGTAGGGCAACCCCAATTCCAATCCAATTTTGCGCACTTCATCTTTGAACAATTCGCGCAGTGGTTCGATGAGGGAGAATGCCATGTCTTCAGGCAGACCGCCAACATTGTGATGCGATTTAATTACGTGCGCTTTGCCGTGCTTGCTGGCGGCGGATTCAATGACATCGGGATAAATAGTGCCCTGTGCCAGCCATTTCACGCCGTCGAGCTTTGCTGCTTCTGAATCAAAAATTTCAATAAATGTGCTGCCAATAATTTTTCGTTTTTGCTCAGGGTCTGCAACGCCAGTTAATTTGTTGAGAAAAATATCTTCGGCATTGGCACGAATTACTTTGATGCCCATGTGCTGGGCAAACATCGCCATGACTTGGTCGCCCTCGTTTTTACGCAATAAACCGTTGTCGACAAACACACAGGTTAATTGATCGCCAATAGCGCGGTGCAATAGAGCGGCAACAACAGAAGAATCCACGCCGCCAGATAAGCCCAGTAGCACTTTGTCCTTGCCCACTTTTTTGCGCACGGTTTCTATTGCGTCATCGACGATATTGCTGGCATTCCACAGAGGTTCGCATTGACAAATCTCCAATGCAAATTTAGAAAAAATTTGCTGCCCCTGTTTGGTGTGTGTCACCTCTGGGTGAAACTGTAGCGCGTAAAAACGTTTCTCATCGGAGTAGATGCCGGCAATGGGGCAACTGGGTGTTGATGCCATTAACTGAAAGCCGGCGGGCATAGTGACTACCTTGTCGCCGTGACTCATCCACACATCCAGCAAACGCTGGTTGTCTTTTTCAATATCAGCAATCCCTTGTAGCAGTGCAGCATTGCCATGCACTGCCACTTGCGCGTAGCCAAATTCATGCACGGGAGAGTTTTCTACTTTGCCGCCCAGTTGTTCGGCCATGGTCTGCATGCCGTAGCAAATACCCAGTACCGGAATGCCTAGATCAAAAATAATAGCAGCGGCGCGTGGACCTTGATTGGCGGTAACGGACTCCGGTCCGCCCGATAAAATAATGCCGCGCGGCGCAAAGTTTTTGATTGCTTCCGGCGGGCAATCCCAAGCGTAGATTTCGCAATAGACTCCAGCTTCCCGAATGCGGCGGGCGATGAGTTGTGTGTACTGCGAACCAAAATCCACAATCAAAATTTTGTGGGCGTGAATATTTTGCATGGGCGAAAAATCTATTTAGCGAACGGGATAATTGGGAGCTTCTTTGGTGATGGACACATCGTGTACATGCGATTCATTCATGCCGGCGCTGGTGACGCGCACAAAGCGAGTTTGTGTGCGCATTGCAGGGACGTTGGTGCTGCCGGTATAGCCCATGGCAGAGCGCAAGCCGCCCATCATTTGATGAATGATGGCTGCCACCGTGCCTTTGTAAGGTACGCGCCCTTCAATGCCTTCTGGCACCAGTTTTTCAGCACCTTGGCTGGCATCTTGGAAGTAGCGATCTGATGAGCCTTGTGATTGCGCCATTGCGCCCAGTGAACCCATGCCGCGATAGGATTTGTATGAGCGACCTTGGTACAGCTCGATCTCTCCTGGCGCCTCTTCGGTGCCGGCAAACATGCTGCCCATCATGATGACGTGCGCGCCAGCTGCCACGGCTTTGGCGATGTCGCCAGAGAAGCGAATGCCGCCATCGGCAATCAAGGGAACGTCGGTGTCTTTCAGTGCGGCCGCCACGTTGGCGATAGCACTAATCTGCGGCACACCGATGCCAGTGACGATACGAGTAGTACAAATAGAGCCGGGGCCAATGCCCACTTTGACACCATCGGCGCCTGCTTTTACCAACGCCAAGGCTGCTTCGCCGGTAGCAATATTGCCGCCGATGACTTGCACTTGCGGGTAGTGCTGTTTGATCCATGTGACGCGGTTGAGCACGTTTCTAGAGTGACCGTGTGCCGTATCGACCACCAACACGTCCACGCCAGCGGCAATCAGCGCTTCCACGCGGTGATCGGTGTCACCACCCACACCAACAGATGCCCCCACGCGCAAACGTCCTTGGTCATCTTTGCAGGCATTGGGGAAGGTTTCCGATTTGCTGAAGTCTTTCACTGTAATCATGCCGCGCAGATCAAAGTTATCGTTGACGACCAGAATTTTTTCGATGCGATGGCGATGCAATAGCTCTTTGACGGTTTCAGCTGATGCGCCTTCTTTGACGGTGACCAAGCGCTCCTTCGGCGTCATGATGCTGGAGACAGGCGCTTCCAGTTGCGGCTCAAAGCGCACATCGCGGCTGGTGACAATGCCGACCAGCTTGCCGTTGTGCATCACAGGGACACCTGAGATGCGATTCTCTTTGGTCAGCGCAATCAACTCGCGCACCGTGGCGGTGGATTCAATGGTGATGGGGTTTTTTACCACGCCGCTTTCGTAGCGTTTCACTTGCTGTACTTGCGCCGCTTGCTCGGTCACGGTCATGTTTTTGTGGATGATGCCGATACCGCCCTGCTGCGCCATGGCAATGGCGAGGCGCGCCTCGGTCACGGTATCCATAGCGGCAGATACCAGTGGGATATTCAGGCTGATGGAGCGAGTGAGTGCAGTTTTGAGGCAGACATCTTTGGCGACGACTTCCGAGTAATCCGGCAGCAACAACACATCGTCGAATGTCAGAGCTTCGTGATCAATTCGCAACATAAAAATCCGGCACAGGGAGAAGTGGGAGGTCGCGAATTATAAAGCTGCCCCTCTGGTGGGTAAACCGAGAGGTCGCATGATGGGTAAGGCAAGAAAAATTAGCGGCAACTGACTTTGCACTGCTTTAACTTATCTTCGCAGGCGCTCTTGGCGGTAGTTGATTCAGCGACATTTTTGCAGGCGCGATAGTTGGATTCGCAAGTCTCGGTGCATTCGTCTGCCAGTACAGCCGATGTAAACAGAGTAACAAGCGCAATAGCAATCAATTGGCGAATTTGCATGGTAGAGACCTCTTGTTGTTGTGTGATGCAAATTTATTGTATAGGGATCGCGTTGCTCTGCGCGCGATCTTGTTTCAATTTATTGAGATCGCTGTTCACGCTGCGGCGGAAGCTATCAATGCTACGCAGTGTTTCTTCTTGGTCGGCAATGCGTTTGTTCAAGCTATCCAGTTTTTTCTGTATTTGGTCATTTTGTTCAAGTGCCATAGTGGCTTGTCGCCCAGCATCACGCGCTGTGGGGTCGCCCTGTACAACGCGTTGTTGTAATGCAGTCATGGCGTTGCTCAGCTCGGCAAGAGAGGCGGCTGTGCGCTCAGCCGTTTGTTTGCCATCGTTGGCTGTTTTGATGGTTTCACTATTTTGTTTATCTGTTTGTGCTAAGGATTTTTTTAGCTCGGCTACATTTGCCTGCAAGGTAGCAAGAGTTTTGTCTTGAGCGTCCAACGTTTTTTTGGTTTTGTCATTGAGTGTCGCCGTCAACTTAGTGATGTCGGCGTTGACTGCATCCAAACGCGTATCTAATTTTTTGATTTTGTCATCCATGGTGTCGCCTGATTTTTTGCTATCGGTGATGGTGATGCCAAGCTGTGATTCCAAGGCTTCAAGGCGTGCCTGCAATTTATTGTTGGCATCCATTTGCTGTGTGATGCGGTAATGCAAAAAACTACTGATGAGTAGCATTGCGCCCAGCAGCAGCAATAAAAAAAGATGCGTGATGCGGTTGTTGATGCCATGGGCAGTCGCTACTTTTTTGTCACTGCTGCGCGGAATCGCTGTGGGCTTAGCGGGCGGGATACGCGCCAAACGATCCTCTGTGTCGGGGATGATGGCGTTGCTGTCAAAAATATCGTCTTCGCGTCTTGGCATACAAAATCAGGATCGTTGAGGGAGAAGGGTGTTAGCGCATTGGCTTTGTATAGCACAAGACTGCTGATGTGCGCAGAGGTTCCCGATTGTAAGCGTCTAGCGCACGCGATCAACCCATGCGCCGAGCGGTGTTGTTATTTTTTGCAGCAGCCAGCCTAGCCCGATAAATACGGCTATGTAGATGATGGTGGCTGCCCACGCCGGTAAATGATGAAAAAAAATATCGTAGCGATACATGAGTGGCCAGTGCAGCAAATAGGTTTCGTAGGAGTAAACACCTTGCAGGTGGAGGAAACGATTGTCTAAGTGCTTGAGTGAGAAGCAAAGACTGATGGCAAGCATCGCCAGTAAACTGGTTGCTTGCCCGATAGAAAATTTCGCATCCAAACTCATTGCAGTCAGTGCATTGGCAAGCGTAGGCCATTGATCCGAAGAATTGTGGCTCGCCATAAAACCAGCAAATAACAGTGAAGCAATGACAAGGCATATGCGAAGTTGGCTGGAAGATTGATTGCGAAAACTTGCTAACTGCAGTGTTTTTTGTGGATGGTTATTCATCCACCACGCAAGCAACATTCCTAAGGAAAAAGCATTCGTATGCAAGCGATGCAGCCAATTCACGGGCAAATGCAGCGGGTCTAGCAGTGCAAAGGCATTGGCAATCAGTGATAAAAGAATGGCGGTGAGCCATGGATGTTTGCGCATAAATAAGAGTGGAAATAAGGCATAGAACATCAGCATCCAACTGATATACCAAAACGGTGAATTCACATCTTTGTAGGCATTAGCGACGGGAAACCAACCCAGAAATGAACGCAACACGTAGCTGGGTGAATAGTGAATGCCAAGAAAAAAGTGATCACTAAAAAATAAAATTGCTAGCACTATCCAAAAAGGAATAAAGACTTTAATCAGTCGACGGTGATAAAAAGTGGCGGCAGGCAGTGGTTTTTTTAACATCCCTACAGTCAAGCCGTAGCCTGACATAAAAAGAAATAAATCAACCCCGACACCGGCCGCTAAAGAAAGTGGGTAGAGAAAGGCGCTGTCTGAAACCAGCATGTAGCTGATATGGGCAAAGACTATCGTCAGTATGCCGAGGCCTTTTAACTCTTGTGTTACTGCAACGGGAAACAGTTCGCTGTGTTGTGTTTTGCGAAAGCTGAGACAGATCGCCGCAATGAGTGCGACGGCAACAACGGCAGTGGAGAAAAAAGTGTCTGTGACAGTAATCAAGGCGGATCACTCCGGTGTGCTACGCAGCAATCTTACCTTGATTATTGGTGCAAACGTTACAGAACGAGGCCGATGCCGATGGCTACGCCTGTCATCACAACGGCAATCATGACCATCACCATGATCACTTTAGTGGCGGCAGATTTGTCGTCGGCTTGCCAATAGGAATTTGCGTTTTCCATGATTCTCTCCCAGCGAGTAAAAAGACGGGGAAAGGGTACGCCGCGATGCGCTATGCGTTATTGATTGTGATCAACACTATTGGAATGAATATGTTGGATAGCGGCGCGCAGCCTGCCTTCTTGCAGTTGTAAATTCAATGTCATACCGATGCGCGCTTGCCGGATATGAGAGAGCACTTGCCCGTCATCCGTTGTGGCAATGGCATAGCCGCGTTTCAGCGTATTGAGAGGGCTGAGATTGTCCAGCGTTGCTGCGTATTGCGACAACGTTTGATGGCTTTGCGTGAGGTGCGAACGCATGGTGCTGAGCAATCGTGTTTGCAAACGTTCTAATTGAAAGTGCGATGTTTGTACGCGTTGCGTCGGATTGTGTTGTTGCAGGGTTTGCGCAATATAGTGGAGTCGTTGCGCGAGTTTGTTTTGTTGCGAAAGCGGAGCTTGCAGCAGTCGCCACTCTAAATGATCCAATTTTTGTTGCTGCTCACGCAGGATTTGTCCTGGATGACGCAGGCGTTTAACCAAATGTAGTAATTGTTGACGCTGTTGTGCAATCGCTTGCTGTAGTTGTTTTTGAAATAGTGAGGAGTAGTGCGATAACAGCGCAAAAAAATCGTTAATGTCAGGCGACAGCATTTCTGCCGCCGCTGAAGGAGTCGGTGCGCGCACAGCGGCAACGAAATCACAAATCGTAAAATCGGTTTCATGCCCCACGGCGCTGACGATAGGAATTTCGCTAGAAAAAATAGCACGCGCTACGATTTCTTCGTTAAATGCCCATAAATCTTCTAATGATCCGCCGCCTCTCGCAATGATGATGGCTTCAATATCGTGTTGCGTGTTCGCGAGTTGTATGGCATTCACAATCGCCGGTGCAGCATCCGCGCCTTGTACCGGCACGGGGAAAATACTCAATAACGCGGCTGGAAAGCGGCGCTTAAAAACAGAAACAATGTCTTGAATTGCTGCGCCAGTGGGTGAAGTGATGATGGCGATGTGCTGCGGAATATCGGGCAGTACTTGTTTGAAATCCTCATCAAACAAACCCTCTGCTTCTAATTTGCTTTTGAGTTGTTCAAACGCCAATTGTAAATTGCCAGCGCCTTCTAGTTGTAGGTTTTCTATGACTAATTGATAGTCGCCACGGCCTTCATACAAACCGACGCGACCGCGTGCAATCACTTGCATGCCGTGTTCTGGCTTGAAACGCAGCAGTGCATTCTGACCGCGAAACATGGCGCAGCGAATTTGCGCTTTGTCATCTTTGAGTGTGAAGTACCAATGACCAGAGGATGGTATGGCGAGATTGGAAATTTCTCCGCGCACCCAAACAGTAGCTAAATGCGTTTCCAGTAATTGTCGCGCGCGGCGATTTAGCTCGGTGACGTTGAAAATATGCTCCGCGCTAGTCACTTAAGCCTCGTGTAAAAACGTAAAACGCGGGACGGATTTTCCGTCGATCTCAATCGATTCAAAGAACATATCAAGTGGGCGTACCCACACACTGTAGTCGTCGTATAAACAGCGATACACCACCAGCGCTTCGCGTGTTTCAGAGTGGTGAGCTATCTCCATCACGAGATAATCTTTGCCTTTGTAGTGCCGATAAACGCCGCGTTTAATCATGAGTATTTGTCGTAGAAGTGGAGGTGGGTAATTGCGGCGCTAATTTGTCGTCTATCAATACGGCAGCTAATTGAAAACCTTTGTAGCCCCAATGCGTGTCATTGGGCAAGTAAACATCTTGATCGCCAGATGCAATCAATGTGCGGATAGCTGGCAGCATATTGATGCCTTCTTTGGTGAGTGTGTTGATGTGCAAGCGATCAATTAAAGAGGGTAATTGGCGAATTTTTTGATCAGCCAGATAAGGTTGATATGCCGTGGTTTTATCCGGTAGCGTGAGAATTACAAAAGATATTTTTGCGGCAGTAAAAGTTTGCGCTATGGCTTGTAATGTACAGCGTACAGTAGTGAGATTTGCCTTATCGATGCTGTCATACAGCAAAAAATCTTTACTGAGGGACAGTAGTTTGTTGCTGCGAGTGCTGCTAAAAAGCTGATCAGATGTTAGTGATAAAACTTTTGCTTTGCGTTTTTTTGGCTTTAGCAGTGCGTTAAAGTTGAGCTTAAAAATATGAAATCCTTCAGAAATGTTATTGCCAGAAGTTGGCCATAGCTTGCGTTGTTGCAGAGGAAAATTAGGAAGTTGTGCAATACGTGTATGAAGTGCATCAGCATTGGCTTGTGCGTCGTTTACAGCGGTAGGCAACTGACAGTGTTCAGTGGGTTTGGTAAATGTGGTGGCTTTGCCGTACATATCAGGAATAGCGCGTTCACCTGTTTCAATCACGATGGCATCCGGTTTTTTATCGCCGGTGAGTGACAGAATATCAGTTAAGGTTGTTTTGCCGCTGTGAATAAAAGAAAAAGTGTATTTGTTACTGAGTAGCGACTGCCAGTGCCCAGCTTCAGAAAAAGAATCACCGATAACAAGAATGTGCGCTTTGCCGGTTTGGCGTGATGAATTAACAATGGGAGGTATTTCTTGCTGCGGTGCGTTCCAGCCAAACCAACGCTCTGGATATCCGCTGATGCGAGTGAGATCGCCGGTGATGGGTTGGGACCACAGCATAATGGCAGCGCTGATGCTGACCACCAAAAAAACTAAAGCTAAAAAAATCGCGTTATAAGTTTTCATCATCAAAATTGAAAATAAAGAAATTCGCTGACTTGACCGATATTGACGATGCTAATTGCCAAAGCAAGACCGCCAATCACAGCGAGCATAGGGCTAGGTCGCCATTGCCAGCGCGTTTGGCTGTCTACGGTATCGGATGTCGGTTGAAAACGATTCATGATTTCTTGTGTGTTGGGTGCAAATAACGCGAATAGAGCAACCCACAGCACAAGATTCCAGCCGTCATCGGCGTGACCAACAATGTCAGAGAGTGGTTGATGATTGCTGGAGGCGATACCGACCATGGCTTTCAAAATCAAAACAGCATCATGCATGGAAGTAGCACGGAAAATAACCATCGTGACGGTGACGGCAAGCATGGTAAAAAACCATCCCAACAAGGTGCGAATGCGTGAAGCCCAGAGATTATTTTCTGTACGTGATAGAGGAAAAACTTCACGAAATAAATGGTTCATCACCAAGAAAATGCCGTGCAATCCACCCCAAATCACAAAAGTCCAACCGGCGCCGTGCCATAAGCCGCCGAGTAGCATCGTCAACATCATGTTGATATAACGGCGTGTTTTGCCGAGGCGATTACCGCCAAGCGCAAAGTACAAATATTGGCGCAGAAATTGTGAGAGTGTGATGTGCCAGCGATTCCAAAAATCAATCATGCTGGTCGATTTGTACGGCGAATTGAAGTTGAGTGGCAATTTGATGCCGAACAGGCGCGACAAGCCAATCGCCATATCTGAATAAGCAGAAAAATCAAAATACAGTTGCAAGGTGTAGGACAGGCAGCCCAGCCATGCATCCTGCCATGACAATGCGCCAGTGTGTTTACTCACCGCAAATACGGGGTTGGCATATTCAGGAAATGCGTCTGCAATGATGACTTTTTTGAACATGCCGATAGCAAAAATAGTCAGACCAACGGCAATATTTTCTTGGCTGATGCGATACGTTTCTTTGCGTGCAAACTGAGGCATCATTTGTTTGTGATGCAAGATGGGACCGGCAATCAAGTGCGGGAAGTAAGTGATAAACAATAAGTAATGAATGGGATTGCGCTCTTTCACAATGCCTTTGTGGCAATCTGCTAAATAAGCAATTTGTGTGAACGTAAAAAAGGAAATGCCCAGTGGCAGGATGATGTTGGGAAAAGAGATATTGGATCCTGTGAGCGCGACCCAGTTATCTAAAAAGAAGTTGGTGTACTTATAGTGTCCGAGTAAACCAAGATCAAACACCAAACCTGCGATAAACCAAATTTTTGCGCGGTGCAGTAATTGCTTCTCAAAATTGTTGCTAATTTGTTTGCCGATTTGATAGTTGACAGTGACAGAGAGTAGCAGCAGCGGCACATAAGAAATATCCCAATAGCCGTAAAAAAATAATGAGCTCAGCGCCAGCCAGAGCGCGGCAGCTTCTTGGCGGAAACGCGCAGCAATAAAAAAGCCAGCTAAGGCAAGCGGCAGATAGAGCCAAATAAAAACATAGGAATTAAATAGCATTTATGGCTGCTCCGCCTGCCATTGTGGTTGTAGAGCCGCTTCGATTTTTTGCGCGGCGAGATAAAAGCCCTTGTAGCCCCAATGTGTGTCATTGGGTAGGTAGAAGTCGATTTCATTTTGTGCCAAAGCAGTGCGGATATCCGGTAGTAAATCCAAAGTGTGCGGGATGCCAAGATGGCTCAGCAGTTGTGTAATAACCGAGTTTTTATTGCGCACTGCTGTATTGACAATATAGGGTTGATAGGCTGTTGTTTTGTCGGGCACGATCATAAACACATAAGGTTTTTTGAGCTGTTCCAGTGCATGAGCCATGGTGCGCATAGAGCACTGCATAGACGGTATAGCTTTGTCGGGCAGCGGCGGTAATAGTAAGAGATCACTTTTGAGTGTGAGTAGTTTGCCGTGTTTTATATCGCTAAACAGTTGATCGTTGGTAAGGTCGAATAATTTAGCCTGTTGTTTTTTGGGTTTGATAGCAAAAAATGCGTGTTGTTTGACTAAATAGAAACCTTGAGAAATTTCTTTGGCAGAGCTGGGAAACGTTTTACGGTTGTATATAGGGTATGAAAGTGTGATGGGATGATTGAGTGTTGCGCTTGTTGCTTGTGTATCCGATATGGAGTCACAGTTTTTAGCGGTATTTCCCATAAACTCAGACGTGTCGCCAAACATGGCGTAGGAGAATCGCTCAACACTTTCGATCACTACGCCATCTGGATTTTCTTGGCGAATTTTATCAAGAATTTTGTGATAGCTGGTGTTGCGTGTGTGCACAAAGGTAAAGCTGTAACGATCATCCAAATAAGCCTGCCAGTGTCCAATCTCTGAAAAAGAATCGCCTAGCACTAATAAATGTTTTTTGAATGCGCTGCGCGGCGAGTTGGAAAGGTCGGGAATTTTTTGCTGCGGCGCATTCCAGCCGTACCAGCGCTCTGGGTGCGCGCCGATACGCGTTAAATCACCGCTCAGGGGTTGCGCCCAGATAATCAAACCGGCACAAGAACCGACCAAAAGGCAGACAAAAATAATGACGATGCTGTTATAGGTTTTCATCATCGTTAAAACTGAAAGTAAAGAAATTCACTGACCTGACCGATATTCACAATGCTATAGCTCAGTACAACAGCAGTGAGCAACGCCAGCAGCGGGTGAGGTCGCCATTGCCAGCGGGTATTGTTAGGCGTGGCATCGGATGCGGGTTGAAATTTACTCATGATTTCTTGCGTGTTAGGTGCAAACAGTGCAATCAGGCCTGCGAGCCACACATAGTTCCAGCCGTCGTCGGCGTGCTCAAGAATGGGAATAACCACGTCGCCATTTGCAGCAGTGAGTGTGCCCGTCATGGCGTGCAAAATAACAAATGCATCTTGAATCGTACTCGCTCGAAAAACGACAAACGCAGCTACTACGCAGAGTGTTGTGAGCAGCCAACTTAACGCTGTACGTATACGAGCAGCGGGCGATGCCGTGTTGGTGGGTGCGGGGAAGAACTCGCGAAACATATGATTGATGGTGAGATAAATGCCGTGCATTGCACCCCAGATGACAAAAGTCCAGCCTGCGCCGTGCCACAGACCGCCAAGCAGCATCGTCGCCATTAAATTGATGTAACGCCGTGTTTTTCCTAAACGGTTGCCGCCTAAAGCAATGTATAGATAGTCGCGCAAAAATTGTGACAGCGTCATGTGCCAGCGGCGCCAAAAATCAATGATGTTGGTGGATTTGTAGGGCGAATTAAAATTGAGTGGCAACTTGATACCGAATAAACGCGAGAGCCCAATTGCCATGTCGGAGTAGCCAGAAAAATCAAAATACAGTTGTAAGCAATACGCCAACGCACCCAACCATGCTTCTTCGGTGGAGAGCAACCCCGGATGTTTACTGACAGCGAATATTGGATTGACAAAACTGGCTAATGGATCGGCAATCGCCATTTTTTTGAACATGCCGATGGCAAAAATGGTGAGTCCTACTGAAATGTTTTCTTGGCTGAGGCGGTACGTTTCTGCGCGTGCAAATTGCGGCATCATTTGTTTGTGATGCAAGATTGGGCCGGCAATCAAATGTGGAAAGTAAGTGATAAATAATAAGTAGTGAATCGGGTTTCTTTCTTTCACAATGCCTTTGTGACAGTCTGCTAAATAGGCAATTTGAGTGAACGTAAAAAATGAAATACCGAGTGGCAGGATAATATTCGGCAAAGATAAATTAGAGCCGGTGAGTGCGATCCAGTTATCCAAAAAGAAATTGGTGTACTTGTAGTGCGCTAGCAAACCGAGATCAAACACTAAGCCGGCGACAAACCAAATTTTTGCGCGGTGCAGTAATTGTTTTTCAATATGGCTGCTGACTTGTTTGCCAATTTGATAGTTGACAGTGACAGAGAGCAACAGCAGCGGTACATAAGAAATATCCCAGTAACCGTAAAAAAATAGCGAGCTCAGTGCTAGCCACAGTGCTGCCGCTTCTTGGCGGAAACGCGCAGCAAGAAAAAAACCTGCCAGTACCACTGGCAGGAACAGCCAAATAAATTGATACGAATTGAACAGCATGCAGCGTTAAACAACCTGCAAGTGTTCGGTGCGAATTTTTTGTTCCCAGATTTGTGGGCCAGTGTTGTGAATCGAAATGCCATTGACATCGACGGCAACCGTCACAGGCATGTCTTTCACTTCAAATTCGTAAATCGCTTCCATGCCCAATTCGGGGAATGCCAACACTTTGGCGGCAGTGATGGCTTTGGACACGAGATACGCTGCGCCGCCCACCGCCATTAAATACACTGCTTTGTTGTCTTTGATGGCTTCAATCGCAGTTGGGCCGCGCTCAGATTTGCCAATCATGCCGATTAAGCCTGTTTTCTCCAGCATGGTGCGCGTGAATTTATCCATGCGTGTGGCGGTGGTTGGACCAGCGGGACCGACGACTTCGTCGCGCACAGGATCAACAGGGCCCACATAGTAGATAAAGCGATTGGTGAGATCGACGGGTAGCTCTTCGCCTTTTGCCATCATGTCGATCATTTTTTTGTGTGCAGCATCGCGACCAGTGAGCATTTTGCCGGAGAGCAGTAGCGTGTCGCCGGATTTCCATTCCGCGATGTCGGCTTTAGTGAGATTGTCGAGATTCACGCGGCGCGAGTTGCCCGTTTCCCAAGCGATTTCTGGCCATTCTTCGAGCGCGGGCGGTGTTTGCAGCGAAGGCCCCGATCCATCTAAAACAAAGTGGGCGTGGCGTGTGGCGGCGCAGTTGGGAATCATGCATACAGGCAGCGAAGCTGCGTGCGTGGGGTAGTCTTTGATTTTGACATCCAACACGGTGGTCAAACCGCCGAGCCCTTGCGCGCCGATGCCGAGCTGGTTCACTTTCTCAAACAACTCCAAACGCAATTCTTCGATTCGATTTTGTGGCCCACGCGCCATTAAATCGTAAATATCGATTTCATCCATCAACACTTCTTTCGCTAATACAGCCGCTTTTTCTGCTGTGCCGCCAATGCCGATACCGAGCATCCCAGGCGGACACCAGCCTGCGCCCATGGTCGGCAGTGTCTTCAGCACCCAATCCACGATGGAGTCGGACGGATTCAGCATCACCATTTTGGATTTGTTTTCCGAGCCGCCACCTTTGGCTGCCACATCCACCTCGACGGTGTTGCCTGGGACAACTTGGTAATGGATCACCGCCGGCGTGTTGTCCTTGGTGTTTTGGCGCTTGCCAGCAGGGTCAGCCAAAATAGAGGCACGCAAAATGTTGTCGGGTTGCAAATAAGCGCGGCGCACGCCTTCGTTGATCATGTCATCCACGCTCATGGTCGCGCCATCCCAGCGCACATCCATGCCGATTTTGATGAACACTGTCACGATGCCGGTGTCTTGGCAGATAGGACGATGCCCTGTGGCACACATGCGCGAGTTGATCAAAATTTGCGCGATAGCGTCTTTGGCAGCGGGATTTTGCTCGCGATCGTAGGCTTTATGCATCGCCTGTATGAAATCTACAGGGTGAAAGTAGGAGATAAATTGCAGGGCATCGGCGACGCTGGCGATCAAGTCGTCTTGGCGAATAACAGTCATGGCAAACTCCGTGGATAGTGCTAAAACGAGGCGCTTATTCTAGCAGTAGGCGCGTATATAATGCCGACCTTTCGTTTTCGACCGATAGGGAAGGCTGCATGATCATCCAACCAAAAGTTCGCGGTTTTATTTGCACCAATGCGCATCCCAAGGGTTGTGCCGCCAATGTGCGCCAGCAAATTGATTATGTGCGCCAGCAGGGCGCCATCACCAACGGCCCTAAAAATGTTTTAGTGATTGGCGCATCCACAGGCTACGGTTTGGCATCGCGCATCACGGCCGCGTTTGGTTGCGGTGCAAAAACGCTGGGTATTTTTTTTGAAAAAGAACCAGACGAAAAACGCACAGGTACTGCTGGTTGGTACAACTCGGCAGCCTTTCATCAAGCGGCCAAAGAAGCGGGTTTGTACGCCAAACACATCAACGGTGATGCGTTTTCTGATGAAGTGAAACAAAAAACTATTGACACCATTAAAGCCGATATGGGCAAAGTGGATTTGGTGGTTTACAGCTTGGCTTCGCCGCGTCGCCAGCATCCTAAAACGGGTGTCGTGCACGGTTCAGTGCTGAAGCCAATCGGCCAAGCCGTGACGCAGCGCGGTGTGAATACCGATAAACAAATTGTCGAAGAAGTGACGCTGTCTGCGGCGAGTGAAGAAGAAATTGCCAACACGGTTGCCGTGATGGGCGGTGAAGATTGGCAGATGTGGATTGATGCATTGCTTGCTGCAGATGTGCTGGCAGATGGCGCGCAAACCACGGCCTACACCTATCTCGGTGAAAAATTGACTTGGGATATTTATTGGAATGGCACCATCGGCGCGGCAAAAAAAGATTTGGATCGCACGCGCGTTGCAATCGATAGCCAATTGGCTGCGGTGCGGGGAAAATCCTATGTTTCTGTGCTGAAAGCGCTAGTGACGCAGGCGAGCGCAGCGATTCCTATCATGCCTTTGTATTTATCATTGTTGTACAAAGTGATGAAAGAAAAAGGTGGGCATGAAGGTTGTATTGAGCAAATATATCGCTTGTTTCACGATTGTCTTTACAGCAATGCACGCAGCTTGGATGCTGAAGGGCGTTTGCGTGTGGATGACAAAGAATTGCAGCCAAATATTCAAAATGCAGTAGCGGCGTTGTGGTCGACTGTGACGACAGAGAATCTGTATCAGTTGACTGATTTCCAAGGTTACAAAGACGAGTTTTTGAAATTGTTTGGCTTTGGTTTTGCTGAAGTGAATTACGACGAAGATTTAAGTCCGGTCGTGGAGTTGCCGCTGGTTTAATCGCTGTGGCGCGCGTGAATTCTGGCGAGTTGGTGCGGCTGTCGCCTTTGGTGCAGCGGTTGACGGCTAACAACCCTGGCATGCTGACGGGTGCAGGCACCAACTGCTATTTGATCGGCAATAACGAGTTGGCGATTTTGGATCCGGGGCCTGCCGATCCATTGCATATTCAAGCGATTTTGAATGCCGTGGGTGATGCGGCTGTGCGCTGGATTGTTGTCACTCACACGCACCCCGATCATTCGCCCGCCGCCGCTGTGTTGGCAGAGCGCACGGGCGCGCCATTGGTGGGCTCGGTGTTGCCCAACGACCCGCAGCAGGATGCCAGTTTTGTCGCTGGGCGCGCTATCTGTCATGGTGATGTGATTGAAGGCAAGGGCTTTACGCTCGAAGCGATTGCCACGCCAGGACATGTTTCCAATCACTTTTGTTATTTGCTGCGCGAAGAAGGTACTGTGTTTACTGGCGATCACGTCATGGAAGGCTCGACCGTGGTGATTGTGCCTCCAGCGGGTGATATGGCGGATTACCTGCATTCGCTATCCATTCTTAAAAACTACCCCTTGCAATCTTTGTTGCCAGGGCATGGTGATGTGATGCTGAACCCCATTGCTGCGATTGATGGTCTAATCGCGCATCGCTTGCAGCGTGAGGGCAAAGTTATTGCGGCGCTGCGTGCGGAGGGCATTGCTTCTATAGATACTTTAGTGTCCGCGGTTTATAGCGATGTGGATGCCAGCCTGCATCCCATCGCAAAAGTGTCTCTGTGGGCGCACCTACTCAAGCTGGAAAAAGACGGCTGTGCCAAAAAAGAAGGTGAAGTGGTGGATTGGGATTTCAGCCAGCAGCACTGGCATTGGCAAGAGTCAGCCTGAAAAAGAGTGTGCTAGAAAAGCAAATTTAGCGCTTGAAAAGCGGGGGGGCGATCTCTACAATTCGCCCCCCAAATCCAGCCATCGATCAAGAGCAGGACAGAAATGAAGACGATCAGCGCCAATGCGCAGACAGCACAACACGATTGGTATGTAGTGGATGCCGATAATCTAGTTCTAGGCCGTTTGGCTGCCGAACTGGCTCGTCGTCTGCGCGGCAAGCACAAGCCAGAGTTTACTCCACACTGCGATACCGGCGATTTCATCGTTGTTGTCAATGCAGAAAAAGTGCGTGTAACTGGCGCTAAAAGCAAGGACAAGGTTTACTACAGCCACAGCAACTTCCCTGGTGGCTTGAAAGAAATTACTTTCGAGAAGTTGATTGATCGCGCTCCAGAGCGTGCCATCGAATTGGCGGTTAAAGGTATGCTGCCGCGCGGCCCATTGGGTCGTGCAATGTTCAAAAAACTCAAAGTCTATGCTGGTCAAGAGCACCCACACAGTGCCCAACAGCCACAAGTTCTTTCACTGTAAGAGGCAGATATGGCTGTGCAACAGGCAGTAAAGCAAAATTATGGAACGGGTCGCCGTAAAACTGCGACCGCTCGCGTCTTTATCAAAGCGGGCAGTGGCAACATCACTATCAATGATCGCGCACTGGAAAATTATTTCGGTCGCGAAGTGGCGCGCATGATCGTGCGTCAGCCCTTGGTGTTGACCGGTTTGGATCAAAAGTTGGATTTGAAAATCACAGTGGCCGGCGGTGGCAGCTTTGGTCAAGCTGGCGCTATCCGTCACGGCATTACTCGCGCATTGATGGAATATGACGAAAGCCTGCGTAGCGCGCTGCGTGCTGCTGGTTATGTGACGCGTGACTCGCGTGAGGTTGAGCGTAAGAAAGTGGGTCTGCGCAAAGCGCGCAAGCGTCCACAGTACTCCAAGCGTTAATATTTTTTGTGTTGTTATCGCGCCCGAATCTCGTCAGTGGTTCGGGCGTTTTTGTATCTGGGCGGAATATTTCTTTGTGCGAAAGCACGCGATGTTTTCTTGCCTTGAGCGGTCAGTCTGGCATAATACCGCCCGACTTTTTCAGGTCATTTTAATCTCAAGAGCTCTGCTTCTGGCAGAGATGCGTCTAGCAGTGATGGGAGAAAAGCGTCATGAGTAATGACGGTGTAAACCACGCGCGACGCCGCTTCCTTACCGTTGCCACCACAGGTGTCGGCGTTGCTGGAGCAGGTTTTGTCGCTACCCCGTTCGTCGGGTCTTGGAATCCTAGTGCCAAAGCCAAATCGGCTGGTGCGCCAGTTAAGGCAAATATCAGCAAAATAGAAGACGGGCAGATGGCTACTTTCGAGTGGCAGGGTAAGCCGGTCTATGTTGTGCGTCGCACACCGACTATGGTGGCGAACCTGACAAAAATGGATAGCCATTTGAAGGATCCCAACTCCCTGAAGTCAGAGCAGCCTGCTTATTGTAAAAATGAGCATCGCTCTATTAAGGATGCGGTGTTCGTGGTGGTAGGTATCTGCACACACTTGGGGTGCGCCCCAAAATTTCGCCCAGAAGTTGCACCGGAAGATCTTGGCAAAGATTGGGTGGGTGGATTCTTCTGTCCGTGTCACGGTTCCAAATTTGATTTGGCTGGACGCGTACTGCAAAACGTCCCTGCGCCGGCCAACTTGACCGTTCCCGCCTATCGCTTCGATAGCGATAGCATCATTGTGATTGGTGAAGACCAGAAGGGGGCTGCAGCATGACATCTTGGCTGATGAGTTTGAGAGGTTGGGTAGATGATCGTCTGCCCATCATGCGCGCATGGAATACCCACATGGGTCAGTACTACGCACCTAAGAATTTTAATTTTTGGTATTTCTTCGGTGTGTTGTCTTTGTTGGTGCTGGTCAATCAGTTGCTGACCGGTATTTGGTTGACGATGTCATACACGCCAACCGCAGAAGGCGCTTTTGCTTCTGTTGAATACATCATGCGCGATGTGGATTACGGATGGATTATCCGCTACATGCACTCCACCGGAGCGTCGGCATTTTTCGCTGTGGTTTATCTGCATATGTTCCGTGGTCTGTTGTACGGATCGTATAAAAAGCCGCGTGAATTGGTGTGGTTGTTTGGCATGTTGATTTACCTCTGCCTGATGGCAGAAGGTTTTATGGGTTACGTGTTGCCGTGGGGACAGATGTCTTATTGGGGTGCGCAAGTAATCGTATCTTTGTTTGGTGCTATTCCTGTGGTGGGTGACACCATTGTGCAGTGGGTGCGCGGTGACTTTTTGATTTCTGGCATCACGCTCAACCGCTTTTTTGCCTTGCACGTAGTCGCTATTCCTTTGATTTTGATTATGTTGGTAGTGCTGCACTTGTTAGCGTTGCACGAAGTGGGCTCTAACAACCCAGACGGCATCGAAATTAAGAAGAAAAAAGGCGCAAACGGTAAGCCGCTGGACGGCATTCCTTTCCATCCTTATTACACCGTGCATGATTTAGTGGGTATCGCAGTATTTTTGTTTGTGTTCTGCTTTATCTTGTTTTTTATGCCAGAAATGGGTGGCTATTTTTTAGAGCATGCCAATTTTGAAATTGCGAACAATCTGAAAACTCCCGCGCATATTGCACCTGTGTGGTACTACACGCCGTTCTACGCCATGCTGCGTGCAACCACATTGGAGTTGTTTGGTTTGTCATCAAAATTCTGGGGCTTTGTCATTATGGCTGCCGCCATTGCCATCATGTTTGTGTTGCCGTGGTTGGATCGCAGTAAGGTGAAATCTTGGCGCTACAAAGGTCGTTTGACGAAAGTTGCTATTTATTCGTTGGCTATTTCGTTTTTGACTTTGGGTTATTTAGGTGCTATTCCTCCTGGCGGTTATTTCATGGGGCATTTGTTCCATCATGAAATTTCTTGGCTGGAAAATAATGATGTTGCTCAGTATTTGACCGTGGTTTATTTCGCTTTCTTTCTGTTGATGCCGATCTATACATCAATCGAGAAAACGAAGCCTGAACCTGACCGCGTTACGATGAAATAAGGAGTGATGCGATGATGAAAAAAATACTGGTTTTATTGACGCTAGGGATGTTGCCTCTATTGGCTTTTGCTAATGAAGGAGAGAAGACGTGTGGCACGATTGATTGCGATAAGTTTGAGCCTGCTCTGCACGACAAAGCGGCATTACAGCGCGGTGCAAAAGATTTTGTAAACTACTGCATGGGTTGTCACGCTTTGTCATACATGCGTTACGAGCGCATGGCGGATGATTTGGATATTCCGCATGAAGTTGCGCAACAGAATTTGAATTTTTCTGAAGGCAATATCGGTGATTTGATGACGATTGCTGCGCCAGCCAAACAGCAGAAAAAATGGTTTGGCGCAACGCCTCCCGATTTGACGTTGGTCGCACGTGCTAGAGGTCCAGAGTGGCTTTACACCTATCTGCGCAATTTCTATCAAGATGACAAACGTCCTTACGGTGTCAACAACCGCGTATTCAAAGACGTTGGTATGCCGCATGTGATGTTGGAGTTGCAAGGTATGCCCAAGTGCGCACCAGGCCCTGTGCATGCAGAAAACGGTGGTGTCATGCGTGATCCATTAACGCGTGCCGAGATTTTGGTGGATGCCAAAACTGGCGCAGCATTGAATCCTTGTGGACGCTTAGTGGTAGAAAAACCGGGCAAATTAAAACCAGAAGAGTTTGATAAAACAGTGGGCGATTTGGTGAGCTTTTTGGCTTACGTCGGTGAGCCTGCTGCACTGAAACGTCAGCGCATGGGTATTTACGCGCTGTTCTTTATCTCTCTGTTCTTTGTGTTTGCTTGGTTGTTGAACAGGGAATATTGGAAAGACGTACATTAAATAGCTGGATGCCACAGACTGTATTACTGCGGTTTGTGGCAACACGGCAAACCATGATCGAGGGGGCGGCGCGAGTCGCCCTTGTCTATTTATCTCGGAGTGCTTTATGTCGGTAATTACTCGCCGTTCCACCATGGCTTTATTTTCAGATGGTGCTAGTCACCTTAGCCATTGCGTGCGCATTGTGTTGGCAGAAAAAGACATCATCGTAGAAATTATTGATACGCATCCTTCAGATATTCCTGAAGAAGTGTCCGAGCACAATCCGTACAACAGCCTGCCAACATTGGTTGATCGTGAGTTAGCGTTGTATGACGCTTGGGTCATGATGGAATACTTGGACGAACGTTTCCCGCATCCACCTTTGTTGCCTGTTTATCCTGTGACGCGTGCTCAGACTCGCCTGCTGCATAAACGTATGGATAAAGATTGGGGTGCTTTGATTGCCGCTATCGAAAAAGGTGATAAAGCAACATCAAACAAAGCAGCAAAAGAATTAAAAGATACGCTGGTTGCTATCGCGCCAATCTTCAACGAAAAACCGTATTTCATGAACGACGAGTTAACCTTGGTTGATTGTTGTTTAGTGCCCATTTTGTGGCGCTTGCCAACATTGGGTATTGATTTACCCAACAACAAACAAACCAAACCGCTGCATGATTATATGGAACGTATGTTCAAACGCCGCGCATTCCGCGCCAGCCTTTCTGAGCAAGAAAAAGAGATGCGTCCAGAGCAATTGCGCGCAGATCATAAGTAAAACGCTAGCCATGTTATCCAGCAAACCGTATCTGTTGCGGGCTCTCCATGAATGGATTCTGGATAATCATTGCACGCCGCATTTGGTCGTTAATGCGATGCTACAAAATGTTGTGGTGCCGCAAGAACACATCAAGGATGGTCAGATTGTGTTGAATATTTCGCCTTCTGCTGTGGTCGGTTTGTCACTGGGACAGGATGCCATCACCTTCAATGCGCGTTTTGGTGGCGTGGCTAGAAATATTCACGTGCCGATTTATGCCGTGCAGGGCATTTACGCGCGCGAAAATGGGCAGGGCATGATGTTTCCACCGGAAGATATACCTGATCCCGATCCTTCTGATGGTAGCGGGTTGGATGCGTCCAAACCTGTACCAAGCCGCCCCGCGCTGCGCGTTGTGAAGTAAGACATGACCGACCCATTGACGCTGCGAGATGCCGACGAGCAATTGGTCGCTAGGGTGCAAAAGGGCGATAAGCGCAGTTTCGATTTGCTTGTATTGAAATACCAACACAAAGTGTTGGCTTTAGTGCGCCGCTATGTCAAAGATCATGCCGAAGCAGAGGATGTTGCGCAGGAAGCATTTGTCAAAGCCTATCGTGCAATCGCCAGTTTTCGTGGCGATAGTGCTTTTTACACATGGCTTTATCGCATCGCGGTAAATACCGCCAAAAATTTCTTAGATGCACGTAAACGCCGCCCCGCGTCTGATGTTGATATTGATGAAGTGGAAGATTTTGCCTTTAGCGAAGCTCTGCGCGTAGAAGAAACACCGGAGAGCCTGCTGGCTACACAAGACTTGCATCGTGTTGTCGAGGAAGCCTTGGCTGCGCTGCCGGAAGAATTGCGCAAGGCGTTGTTATTGCGCGAGTTTGATGGGTTGTCATACGAAGAAATTGCGGAGGTAATGGACTGCCCGATAGGCACGGTGCGCTCACGCATTTTCCGTGCGCGTGAGGCAGTCGATGTTGCGATTCGCCCTTTGATGGAAACGTGAACGATTTGGCAAAAATCCGTTATGTTTTTGTGGAACTAACTGCATTCGCATTAGTCCGAACGGTAGCCAATATCAATAACACCTAAGAACCACTCTGTTTGACTGAGGTGCCGTATGCCATCTGATCGCCAGCCTCCTTTTGATCATAAAGAATCTCTCTCCGCTGCAATGGACGGCTCTAGTCACGAGTTGGAATTGCACCGTGCGCTCGGCGAATGCGAAACCAATACGGCTTTGCGTCAGCGTTGGATGCGCTATCACGTTGTTTCTGCGGTAATACAAAAGCAGCCCGCTGCTGTGAGCGACTCCTTAGCATTTGCAAATGCTGTACGTGCTGCCATTGATGCACAAGAAAAGCATACACAACATCATTGGAAAATTATGTCACGTATTGCAATTGCCGCTTCCGTGGCGGTAGTTGTTGTTGCGGGTGCTCAGTGGCAGCAATCCAATCATTCCGCCTCTGTGCAGCAGTTGGCAAAAAATACACCTGCTACTGAACAAAAAGTGTCGTTGCCAACGCAAAGTATGATGGCGGCAACGTCCGGTTCTTTAAATGTAAGCAATATTTTTACTCAGTCTGGCGATAAAAAAAATATGCGTTTTGGCGTGCAGCCACAGTTTGAAAACGCCTCTCTACACACGGAAGTTCTGCGCGTACCGTATCCTCGAAAATAGTTTGTACCTGTAATTCTCTGCAAGCTGATATTGCATGGGAGGTAATGTGTTGGGTGGAAATCGTGTACGTTGCGCATCAGCGCATAGTCTGCATCGAATAATACTATTCTGGTTTTGCTGTGCTTTGCCTCTGATGAGCTTCGCGGCAGAGTTGCCAGACTTTACCGTGTTGGTAGAAAAGACTTCTCCTGCCGTTGTAAAAATCCAAGTAGAAACTGTCGTCGCTCGACATCGAATACCGATGGAGATGACGGGTGGCAGAAATAAAGCCGAAGTGTTTGCGTTAGGCTCAGGTTTTATTATCGATCCGAATGGTTACATTCTCACCAATCATCATGTCATCAAAGATGCCGACAGAATTGTTGTGCGCATGAATGATCGGCGTGAATTTGATGCGGAAGTTGTCGGTAGTGATGCGCGCTCTGATATCGCGTTGTTAAAAATCAATGCCAGTGATTTACCGGTGTTAAAACTGGATACGAGCGATAAATTGAAAGTGGGTGAATGGGTGTTGGCAATCGGTTCACCATTTGGTTTGGATTACTCTGTTTCGCAGGGCATTGTCAGCGCAATAGGGCGCAGTTTGCCCAATGGTGAAAATGAAAATTACGTGCCTTTTATTCAAACGGATGTCGCAATCAATCCAGGCAATTCTGGTGGTCCTTTGT
>CAYOEO010000003.1:0-72126 GCA_964403125.1 uncultured Pseudomonadales bacterium
TCGTTAAACTGGCATTCTCTGGGTTATTTTCCGCATAATCAAAAGTGTAACCAGTGTTTGCCTGTACAGAAGTCGCCATAACGCTTGCGGCAAACAGAGCAACACTGCCGATAGTTAGTTTTTTCATCATTCAATCCTCGAATAGATAGGAGTTATGCCTTTCCTCAAAAAACAAGGTGGACGCAGAATTATACTCCCCTCCCTTAAAATAAAAGCAAGGGCGACGAGCCAACTATCAAACCACTGGCAAATTCATCGTCAAGAACATCAGCGGCTCTGGATACACGCCCAATAAAATCACGAGTGCAGCCGCAGCAAGCAACACCAAACCGCCCGTGGTGCGCCCCCAATTCAGCGGCGCTTCAAAACGACGCATGCCTGGCTCTAATAAATACAAGGTGATCATAAAACGCAGGTAGTAATACAAACCAAGCGCGCTGCCCAACACTAATGCTGCCAACAGCCACCACAATTTTGCACCAACGCCAGCCACTATCACATAAAACTTGCCAATAAAACCTGCGGTCATCGGCACGCCCGCCATCGACAACATCGCCACGGTTAAAACAGAAGCCAAATACGGACGCTTCCAAAACAGGCCGCGATAGTTATGCAAATTATCTGCATCCGCTCCTTGATACGGGCTAGACACTTGCACCACCACGCCAAAGGCAGCAAGTACAGTGACAACATAAGTCACGAGATACACTGCAACAACGGAGCGTTCTAAATTTAATCCTGACACGACCGCAATCAACAAATAACCAAAGTGTGCGATAGAGGAATAACCCAGCATCCGTTTGATATTGGTTTGTGTCAGCGCTAATAAATTACCGACAACAATGGACAAACCTGCTACTGCCGTGAGTACATCGTGCATTGCCCCCGTAGACATCACAGGCATGGTTTGCCACAAACGCACAAAAGCAGCAAATACTGCCACTTTGCTCGCCGTTGCCAAATACGCTGATACCGGCGCAGGCGCACCTTCATAAACATCAGGCGTCCACAAATGAAATGGTGCAAAAGATAATTTGAACGCAAACGCGACAAAAATCATCGCACATCCCACCCACATTAATGACAGCGTTTGCGTCGACTGTTCAATCGCCGTTTGAATACCACTGTATGAAAGGCTACCCGTTTGTGCGTACAGTAGCGCCATGCCGAACAACATAAATGCGGTAGAAGTTGCCGACAAAACCAAATATTTAATGCCAGCTTCCAATGAACGCGAGCGTTTGAAACTGTAAGCAGCCAAACCAAACAAAGGCACAGTCAAAACTTCCATGCTGATAAACAGTGCAGCCATATGGCGACTGCACACCATCAGCATCGCACCGACAGCAGAGAGAACCATCAGCAAATAAAATTCTTCACGATTGCCGTTGTGCGTTTCCATGTAGGCGTGTGACAACGTTACGCACGCCAAAGTAATCACTAAAATCAGCGCCATATAAAGACAGGCGAAACTATCGACAACAAATAAATCCGTCACCGCTTGCGAAGGTAAGTTTTGCGATACCCACCACACAGTGAGCAACGAAGCATTCAACCCCAACACAGCAATCGTGGCATTCACAAAATGATTGCGACGAAACGCTATGCCGAGCATAACGAAAACAGCGGTCAAGCTGCACACGACTACCGGCAACAAACTCAGCATGCTTGATAGCGTTAATGTGGAATGAGCGATTGCAGTAGACATCTAACTCACCTCACCAACGCCGACATGCTGGCCTGTGTTAAATCCAACACCGGCTGCGGATAAATACCTAACCACAACAAAAAGACAACCAACAACAACACCATAACCACTTCACGCGCGGTTAAACCTTCTAACGTTGTTTCTGATTTTGCCTCACCGTAAAAAGAGCGTTGCATCATTAACAAACTGTAAACTGCCGCCAAAATTAAAGCGCCCGCTGCCAACGAAGCCAATACGGGCGATATTTTGAATGTACCCAACAAAATTAAAAACTCGCCGACAAAATTTCCCATCCCAGGCAAACCCAACGATGCCGCCACAAAAAACATGAATAAACCGGGCAACCAAGTGATACGCGACCACAATCCGCCCATTTGTCGCAAATCGCGCGTATGTAATCGCTCGTAAATTTCACCACACAAAATAAACAGCGCACCAGCAGAAATACCGTGTGCCAGCATTTGAATGACTACGCCTTGCAAAGACAAAAACTGGTTGGAATAAATGCCCAACACCACAAAACCCATATGCGAAATACTGGTGTAAGCAACCAGTCGCTTGATGTCATTTTGTGCGCAAGCCATGCCCGCACCATAAAAAATACCAATCACACCCAAAGTCATTGCGACAGGTGCAAACTCTTGCGATGCATGAGGAAACAAAGGCAAAACATAGCGCAGCAAACCAAAAGCTGCCGTTTTCAACAACACACCCGCTAAGTCCACACTGCCAGCCGTCGGCGCTTGCGCGTGCGCATCCGGCAACCACGAGTGCAGAGGCACAAGCGGCATCTTCACGGCAAAAGCAATAAAAAATCCTAACATCAAACCAAATTCAACAAGAGGAGACATTGTTGTGTGACGCAACACATCGTAATCAAAACTCAGCGAACCTGTTTGTTGATAAGAAACAATCACCAATCCAATGATGGCGATAAGTAATAACAAACCACTCGCTTGCGTAAAAATAAAAAACTTATTCGCTGCATAAATTCTGCCTTTGCCACCCGGCGTGTTGTGCCCCCACAAGGCAATCAAAAAATACATGGGCACTAACATGACTTCCCAAAAGAAGAAAAACACAAACAAATCCAGCGCTAAAAATACGCCAGCAACGCCTGCGAGATTCCACAATAAATTGAGATAGAAAAAACCCACATTGCGTTGAATTTCACGCCACGAACACAGAACAGCAGCCAAACCCAATCCTGCTGTGAGCAGAATCATGGTGAGAGACAACCCATCCAAACCCAAATGAAAGCTAATACCCAGAGAGGGAATCCACGGCGCGCGAAATTCGTGTTGCCACGCAGTTGTACCCTCCGTGGGTGTTAGCGAGTAATTGCCATGCGCCAAAAAATGCAGTCCTAGCGCACCCATCAACACCATACTCAGCAGTGCAATCCAGCGCGGTGCAGCACGACTAAAACGCTCACTTTGCCAGCACAGTAAACCACCCAATAGTGGAATAAAAATTAACCAAATAATACTCATGGCTCTTAAACCCACAACACGAACAGCAAAATTGCCGTCGCTCCTGCTGCAATGCTAGCTGCGTACCAACGCACCAAACCGTTTTCAGTCGCACCCAAAGCGTCATGCCCTTTGCGCATCAACACAGGAATATTTTCAAAGCACACATCAATAGCATCGCGGCTATTCATGCGCACCAACCACAGATAAGGACGCACAAACACGCGGTCATACAACACATCAAAACCCCACGCGTATTTCCACAAACAGCGAATGCCATGCACCCAGCGTTGGGCAAAAAAACCTTGTAAAGGTCTTTGCTTCGGCAAGAACAGCCACGCAGCAACTGCCACCCCCGACAGCGCCACGAATGCAGATAAAAGTTCTAACGTATGTTTTTTAGATTCATCTGCCACCAAAGTTTCTGGCAATACGCCCGCCAACGGCGGGTGCAGCATTGCACCTAATGCAGTAGATAGCAGCAGTAGCACAAACAACGGCAATGTGTGTGCAATACCATGCCCCGCATGAGCAGCTGTTTTTTCTTCGCCGTGGAATACAATAAAAATTAAACGAAATGTATAAAGTGATGTGAGCAATGCGCCGAACAAACCAATATAGAAGAAAGTTGTATGACCATTAGCAAAAACCAACCAAAGAATTTCATCCTTACTAAAAAAGCCGGCAGTAACAAATGGCAATGCAGCCAAAGCTGAGCCGCCCACTAAAAAACAGGCATAAACCAAGGGCAGTTTTTTACGCAATCCGCCCATTTTGAAAATATCTTGTTCGTGGTGGCACGCAACAATGACGGCACCTGCTGACAAGAACAACAAGGCTTTGAAAAAAGCGTGCGTCATCAAATGAAAAATAGCGGCGTGCCATGCGCCGACACCCAGTGCCAAAAACATATAACCAATTTGGCTCATGGTGGAATAAGCGAGAATGCGTTTGATGTCGGTTTGTGCCAACGCACAAAAACCCGCCAGCAACAAAGTCGCTGCGCCAGTTAAACCCACCAACTGCAATACTTCTGGCGACACTTCAAACAAGGTGTGCGTGCGCGCTACCAAATACACACCGGCTGTCACCATTGTCGCTGCGTGAATCAATGCAGAAACCGGTGTTGGACCCGCCATTGCATCGGCCAACCATGTTTGCAGTGGCAATTGCGCCGACTTGCCCACAGCGCCACCCAGTAGCAACAGCGCAGCCAGCGCCAACATCGGGTGGTTTGCGTGTTGCGGAATAGCTTTGAGCATAGATTGAATATCCAGCGTGCCTAATTGATGAAACAAAATAAATAAGCCAATCATCATGAATACATCGCCAACGCGCGTGATGATGAATGCTTTCATCGCCGCATGACCGTTCGGTGTGTGTTTGTAATAAAAGCCGATCAGCAGATAACTGCAAAGCCCTACGCCTTCCCAGCCAAAAAATAAAAACAGTAAGTTGTCCGCCAACACAAGGTACAACATGCTCGCGACAAACAAATTCATGTAAGCAAAGAAGCGCGAGTAACCTTCTTCACCGCGCATATACCACGATGCGAACAAATGAATCAGAAAACCAACACCCGTAACAACGCACAACATCGTCAGTGACAAGCCATCCAAATGCAGCGCAATACGCGGCGTAAAATCCGCCACTTGCATCCAAGTCCACAAAACTTGTGCATACACAAAGCCTTCGGGTTGCGCAAGAAACTGCATCGCAATGGCAGCAGCTATCGCCGCAGAGAGCGCCATACTACCAACGCCAATCACTGCTGATAATTGCTCAGAAAAACGTCCGCGTGAAAATGACAGCAACAAGTAACCCAACATCGGAAATGCAAAAGTGAGCGGCAACAAAGAAAGAATTTGATTGCTCATCCGCGCATCTCGCTTGCTGCATCAATATCCAGCGAATGAAACTGACGATGCAGACGTAACACGATTGCCAAACCAATTGAGGCTTCTGCGGCTGCCAACGTCAAAACTAAAATAAACATAATTTGACCATCGGGCTGTCCCCAGCGGCTGCTCGCCATCACAAACGCCAAACCAGCAGCGTTCATCATGATTTCCAAACTCATCAACACAAACAAAATATTGCGGCGCACCAACACGCCAGTGAGACCGAGCACAAACAGCACTGCCGCCAACATCAACCCATGCTCTAAAGGAATCCCATTCATCCGCGATTACTCTTTTTCATCTGCGCGACCCAAGTGATAGGCGGCAACCAAAGCCGCCAACAACAAGACAGATGCTAATTCCACACACAACAAATAAGGACCGTACAAAGCAATGCCCACTTGTTTAGCATCCACCGTATGCAATCCCGCCGCAGGCAATTCACCTGTGTACATCACACGCAATAATTGCGATAGCAAAATTGTTGTCAATACAGAAGGCCCAATCCAAACAGAATTGCGCGTCCACGCACTTTCTTGTTTCAAACCTTTCTCACCCAAATTCAACATCATCACAGCAAACACAAACAGCACCATGATGGCACCGGCATATACAATGATTTCCAATGCACCGGCAAAAGGCGCGCCGACCGCAAAAAAAATCATGGCAACAGCCAATAAAGAAACGACTAAATACAACAAACCGTGTATCGGTTTCCGTGTACCAATCACTCCTACTGTCGAAAACAACGCAACCATTGCTGCGGTATAAAAAGCTGCTTCCATTACTTCACCCTCATGGCAGCAAACCACGCACATCAATGGGAGCAGCTTCATGGTTGGCCGAGCCTTTTGGCTTGCCAGCAATTGCCATACCTGACACGCGATAGAAGTTGTAATCCGGATATTTACCCACGCCGGAAATTAACAAGTGTTCTTTTTCATACACCAAATTTTGACGATCGTATTCCGCCATTTCAAAATCTGGCGTTAATTGAATCGCATTAGTTGGGCAAGCTTCTTCGCACATTCCACAAAAAATACAGCGCGAAAAATTGATGCGAAAAAAATCGGCGAACCAACGACCATCTTCTTTCTCCGCTTTTTGCAAAGAAATACAGCCGACAGGGCAAGCCACTGCACACAGGTTGCATGCCACGCAGCGTTCTTCACCGTCAGGATCGCGTGTCAACACAATGCGACCGCGATAGCGCGGCGGTAAATACACTTTTTCTTCTGGATATTGCAGCGTGTCGCGCTTGCGCCATGCATGCGAAAAAATCATCCACAAACTGCGAAACTGACTGCCGACACCGCCTAATACTTGTTTGACAGTGGCCACCTTATACACCTCCTGTCACTGGTGTTTGCCACAACACATACACCGCCGTTACCAGTAAATTCAACAGCGTTAAGGGCAAACAAAATTTCCAGCCGGCATCCATAATTTGGTCATAACGCGGGCGTGGCAACGCAGCGCGCGCCAAAATAAACAACATAATGAAAAATGCTGTTTTCATAGCGAACCAAAAAAATCCGGGAATAAAAGATAGCCACTGCGGCCACAAATCAAACCCCAACAACGCCGGCTCATGCCAACCACCAAAAAACAAAGTCACCAACAAAGCAGAAATTAAAACCACACCGACATATTCGCTAACGAAAAACATAACCCACTTCATACCAGAATATTCTGTGTGATAGCCCGCCGCTAACTCTGATTCTGCTTCAGGCAAATCAAAGGGTGTTCTATGCGCCACAGCAACACCCGCCAACATAAACGTGATAAACCCAAAAAACTGCGGCACCACAAACCAACCATCACGCTGCGCTTCAACAATGTCGCGCATATTGAATGAGCCTGTGAGCATCACCACACCCATCACCGATAACCCCATAAAAACTTCATAACTAATTGTTTGTGCAGCAGAGCGAATGCCACCTAACAAAGAATATTTGCTGTTAGAAGACCAACCAGCGAACAACACGGCGTATACCGACAAACCCGCCATGGCGAGGAAAAATAAAATGCCAATATTAAGATCAGCAACGCCCCAAGTTTCTGTCACCGGCACAATAGCAGAAGAAATTAACAGCGCGCCCATGGCAATAAATGGTGCCAACCAAAAAGTTAATTTGTCAGCAAATGGTGGCGTCCAATCTTCTTTGAATAACAATTTCACAATATCGGCAGGCAATTGCAATAAACCAAAAGGTCCGACACGATTAGGACCGTAGCGGTCTTGCCACAGCGCCAACACGCGGCGCTCGACAAAACTCAAAAAACCACCACCCACTAAAGTGCATACCAAAATCACAATCGCTTTTACTACTGCTATAGCGATGATGATGAGATCGTCCAGCGTTAAGCCTGCAAGCACTGTATTCACGCCACGCTCCCTGCCGCTGTAAGTTGCGCATGCGCGTGCCCGAGTATTGGCGGCATGCCAGGAATGCCCGCAGGCAACCCCACCAAACCTGCCGCTAAGGTTTTGCTAATTTGTAGGCGCAGTGAATAAGTGCGATTGCCTAAAGTGACTTTTACCAAGCTATTTTCTGCCAATTTCAAACGCGCAGCATCAGCAACAGAGAGTGCAACATAGGCTTGCACCACCATCGACTGCGTTGCTGGTGCCATCGCAGACAATTCATCACTGCCAAACAAGTGATACAGCGGCGCAACTCGCAATGCATCTTCACGCACAGCAAACGCATCTGGAATCTCTGTGAAATAACTGACTACGGCTTCTGTTTTTGGCTCAATCAACCGCACACCGGAATCACCGGAACGCAAATGCCCACCGACTTCATCCTGAAATTTTGTCCACGCTTGCGGCGAGTTCCAACCGGGCGCCCACGCAAACGGTACGAAAGGCGCAGGCTCATTCGGACCGACATAACCTTCCATCGAAAACGACAAAGCGGTATCCGAATCTTGTGAAGCACGCGGCTCATGCACTGACAAATTTGCGCGCATGGCTGTACGACCGGAATAACGACGTGGCGCGCGCGCAATTTTCAAACCTTTGACGCGGAAATTGGCATCGGGCGCCGCTTCCATAATGCGCGCCAACGCAGGTACGGTATCTGCACACATCCGCGTGATGTCATCAAAATGCGTCCAACACACTTCGCGACTCTCAACCGAAGTTTGCAGCGCATAAACCCAGCGCCAACTTTCATAAATTTTGCAATCAGGATCGTAGTAAGCAGGATCGTACAACTGGAAGTAGCACTGCGCGCGCCCTTCCATATTGATCACCGTGCCATCGCCTTCAGCAAAGCTGCTCGCAGGCAAAACAAAATCCGCTTTAGTGATTGTTGCTGTTTGCTGATGATCAATTGCAACCAATACTTTGACTTTGGCCAGTGCTACTTCGACTCTCTCCGCGTCGCTGCGGCGGCAAATATCATTTTCGATAACGACAACGCCGTCTGCTTCACCGCTTTCCAACAATGCAAGTGCTTTTTCAACAGAATCTCCGCCCAACATTGCCACGCCGATGCTATTCACTTCTGGCTGACACAACGCCAATTCCGCACGGCGATTTTTATTGTGCAATGCCGCAGCCACATTGGCTGCCGCTTGCATGATGGCTAAAGACGCACAGCCTGTTCCCGAAACAATCAGAGGCTTTTCTGCCGTCAACAGCGCTGCGGCAATGCGCGCTGCCAATGCTTGTTGCTCTGGCTGCAAATCTTGTACAGCAGGCGAATTAGCGTCAATGCAATGCGCAACGGCAAAACCTAAACGCGCAATATCTTCACTGGCGAGTTTGACGTTAATTTCTGCTACATCCGACAAACGCGTTTCTGAAAACGCCGCTATAAACAGCGGGCTTTTTTCATTCTGCGCGACATCTTTGACGCCTATGGCTTGCCAATCTGCAATTTTGTTTTCAGCCGCCATTTGCAGGCCTTTGTTTTTAACCGCCTGTCGCAATGACAAAGCAATGCGCGGCGCAGTCTGCGTGACATCTTCACCCAACACCAAAACAGCATCGGCTTTTTCCATATCGCGCAGTGAAGGTGTACGCACGGGGCTATTCTGCAAAATGGCTAAGGCTTGCTCAACTAACGCTTGTTTCGCAGCACTGGTACCGCCAAAGAAGTTTTTCTCACCCACCCACTGACGCAAAGCGAAGTTTGCTTCGACACTCGCGCGCGGCGAACCGATACCGATGATGCGCTTGCATTGACGCAAGGCATCAGCTGCCGCATCTAACGCCGCATCAACATCCAACACTTTGGTTTCTCGATCAACGCGCTGCCACGGCTGTTTAGGGCGATCTTTGCGATTCACATAACCGTGACCAAAACGACCGCGATCGCACAAGAAATAGTGATTAATTTCACCGTGATAACGATTTTCGATTCGGCGCAATTCACCGTAGCGCTCACCGGGGCTGGTATTACAACCGACGCTGCACTGCTGGCAAACGCTGGGCGCAAATTGCATATCCCATTTGCGGTTATAGCGTTCAGAGTGTGTGCGATCGGTAAATACACCCGTTGGACACACTTCGACCAAGTTGCCTGAAAATTCATTTTCAAACACGCCATCGGTTTCACGACCAAAATAGATATTGTCGTGCGCACCGTACACACCAAGATCTTCACCACCTGCGTAATCTTTGTAATAACGCACGCAGCGATAGCACGCGATACAGCGATTCATTTCATGGTTGATGAACGGTCCAAGATCCTGATTTTGATGCGTACGTTTCGTAAAACGATAGCGGCGCTGATTGTGGCCTGTCATCACCGTCATATCTTGCAAATGACAGTGACCACCTTCCTCGCACACGGGGCAATCATGCGGATGATTGGTCATCAACCATTCGACAACAGATTTGCGAAACGCTTTCGCTTCTTCGTCATCAATGGAAATGTACGTGTTATCGGTTGATGGCGTCATACACGACATAACAATACGACCACGCTTATCATCTGCATTAGCGTATTGCTTGACTGCACATGCACGGCACGCACCGACTGAACCCAATGCAGGGTGCCAGCAAAAATAAGGCACATCCAAACCCAACGACAAACAGGCGCGCAAAAGATTATCTGCGCCATCTACCTCTTGCGGTTTACCATCAACATAAATGGTTGCCATGTTGTCTATCACCCTACCTGTTTTGCTGGCTCGACACATTGAATGCCGCGCTCAAAATCATCACGAAAATATTTGAGCGCGCTCTGCAACGGCTCCATCGCGCCAGGCGCATGCGCACAAAACGTTTTGCCTGGACCGAGAAAGCGTGTGGTTTGCTCCAACATTTCAATATCGCCATCAACACCTTCACCACGCTCAATCGCTTGCAACACTTTCACTGTCCATGGCAGGCCATCGCGACACGGCGTACACCAACCGCAAGATTCGCGCGCAAAAAATTGTTCTAAATTGCGCACCACAGAAATAATGTTCTGCTTACTATCCACCGCCATAATCAAGCCCGTTCCCATACGGCTGCCGGCTTTCATGATGGTGTCGTAATCCATCGCTAAATCAAGATGTGTTGGCATCAAAAAATCGGTTGATGCACCACCCGGTAACCAGCACATCAAATCTAAACCGTCCTGCATGCCGCCCGCATAATCTTCCAAAATTTCGCGCGCGGTTGTGCCAATGGGTAATTCCCAAACGCCCGTGCGTTTCGTGCGACCCGATATGCCATACAACTTGGTGCCAGCATCAAGGCTTTTACCTTGCGACAACCCTTTGAACCACTCAGCACCGCGCAACACAATTGCCGGCACATTGTTGAGCGTTTCCACATTGTTGACGACGGTAGGCTTGCCCCACAAACCAGATACTTGTGGAAATGGCGGCTTCGCACGCGGATTGGCGCGACGCCCTTCCAAAGAATTAATTAATGCAGTTTCTTCGCCGCAAATATAACGACCGGCACCGGTGTGCACGAACAATTCCATGCCCCAACCGCTGCCTAAAATATTTTCGCCGAGATAGCCGGCCGCTTTCGCTTCATCAATCGCGCGATTGAGGCGATGCGCCGCGGCCACATATTCACCGCGCAGAAAAATATACGCTTTAGACACCTGCAAGGCGTAACCCGCGACGATCATGGATTCCACCATTTGATGCGGCAATTGCTCCATCAACAAACGGTCTTTAAAAGTACCAGGCTCCATTTCATCGGCGTTGCACACTAAATATTTTTGTTTGGGCGCATCGTCACCCATCGGCACTAAAGACCACTTAATTCCCGCAGGAAATCCCGCGCCGCCGCGACCGCGCAAATTAGCATCTTTAATTAATTGCTGGACGGCTTGTGGCGCCATTTCTTTGACCACTTTGCGCAGTGCAGCAAAACCTTCCAAACTTTCATACAGCGGCAAATCGAGCGCGCGATCTTTCACATGCTCTAAACGCCATGTCAGTGGATGCGTTTCAGCAGTTTTTTGCGCGTTCATACATAACGCTCCAATAACGCAGGCACATCAGTAATTTGCACAGGACCGTGTGTATCGTTGTCGATCATCAGCGTCGGACCTTTATCGCAATTTCCCAAGCAGCAAATGGGCAATAAAGTAAAACGACCGTCGGTTGTGGTTTGACCGTACTCAATACCTAAATGCTTTTTAATCGCTGCGGTTAATTCTTCATAGCCGGTTAAAAAGCAGCCGATGCTGTCGCAAACTTTAATAACATGCCGCCCCACAGGACGACGAAAAATTAAATTATAAAAAGTAGCGACACCTTCAACATCCGAACCGGGAATTCCTAACAAACCACCAATGGCATCAATGGCTTCATCAGGCACCCAGCCGTGGCGTTTTTGCACAACTTTTAATGCGTCAATGGAGGCGGCGCGCGCATCGTCGTAATGATGAATGGCGTGCAAAATACTTTCACGATCTTCAGGATGAAATGCGTAACGCGGCGGACGATCTGTCGCCAACACGGTTTTCTGTTGTGTAGGTTTAGCGGTCGACATCGGCCATCACAAAATCAATAGAAGCCAAATAGGCAATCAAATCCGCGATCATCGAACCGCGAATCACCGAAGGAATTTGTTGCAAGTGCGGGAAACTAGGCGTGCGGATGCGCGTGCGATAACTCATGGTGCTCGCGTCCGACACAATGTAATAACTGTTGATGCCTTTGGTTGCCTCAATCATCTGACTGCTTTCACCCGCAGGCATAACAGGCCCCCACGACACACTAAGGAAGTGTGTGATCAGCGTTTCAATATCTTGCAGCGTGCGCTCTTTAGGTGGAGGGCAAGTCAGCGGATGATCCGCTTTGTACGGACCTTCCGGCATATTTTCCAAACACTGGCGAATAATGCGTAAACTTTGACGCACTTCTTCTAAACGCACCATCGCACGATCGTAAGCATCGCCATTCACAGCCAACGGCACTTCAAAATCAAATTGTTCGTAACCGGAATACGGGCGCTTTTTACGCAAATCGTAATCAACACCTGTTGAGCGCAAACCGGCACCGGTTACGCCCCACTCCAGTGCTTGCTTGCTGTTGTACTGCGCGATACCCATTGTCCGAGCGCGCAAAATGCCGTTTTTGAATGCTGCTTTTTCATATTCATCGAGACGTTTTGGCATCCAATCCAAAAACTCGCGCACTTTCACATCCCAACCGCGTGGCAAATCGTGTGCCACACCACCGATGCGATACCACGCGGGATGCATACGAAAACCGGTAATCGCTTCGATAACATCGTAGGCTTTTTGTCTGTCGGTAAACATAAAGAAAATCGGCGTCATGCCACCGACATCTTGCACATAAGTGCCGAGAAACAGCAGATGCGAAGTGATGCGGAAAAACTCCGCCATCATCACGCGTATCACTTCCACGCGCGCCGGCACTTTGATGCCCGCTAATTTTTCCACCGCCAACACATACGGTAGATTGTTCATCACACCGCCGAGATAATCGATGCGATCGGTGTACGGAATAAACGAGTGCCAGCTTTGGCGCTCAGCCATTTTTTCTGCGCCGCGATGGTGATAACCAATATCTGGCACACAATCGACAATTTCTTCGCCGTCCAATTGCAAAACAATACGGAACGCGCCGTGCGCCGACGGGTGATTCGGACCGAGATTGAGAAACATAAAGTCTTCATTCTCTGTACTGCGTTTCATACCCCAATCTTCAGGTTTGAAACGCAGCGACTCTTGCTCGGCATCCTGCTTGGCTGCATCCAAATAAAACGGATCAAATTCAGTCGCGCGCGCAGGATAGGTTTTACGCAGCGGATGCCCTTGCCAATGTGCCGGCATCAAGATGCGCGACAAATGCGGATGACCTTCGAAGGTGATGCCAAACATATCCCACACTTCGCGTTCATACCAATTGGCGTTCGGCCAAATACCGATCACACTCGGCAAATTTAAATCACCGGCTTTCAACGCGACTTTGACGCGCACATCACTGTTTCTTTCGATGGACAACAGATGATAGAAAACCGTGAACTCCGAAGCGGGCTGGCCGCGACGATAAGTGCGCAACTGCTCATCAATCGCCGACAAGTCATACAACATGACATAAGAGCGCGGCAGATTGCGCAAAAATAGCAGCACGGCTTTTAATTGTTCGCGCGCCACCCAAACCGTCGGCACACCATCGCGTGTACGCTGAAAATGGCAGACACCCTCACCAAACTGAGTGTGCAATTCGCGCACCACTTCATGCTCAAATCCCGCTGGAGATGAAGCACTGAGGTCTTGCGTTTGTGTGTCGGTTTCTTGCGTCACGCCACTGATTCCGATACGAAAAAATTAAATTTGATCCGGTGTTCGCAACACTTGCACCGCATTGCGTTCCGCTTGTTTTAGATCGCGCTGAGCCGGCATATTGGCTTTGTAAACACCCTGCTCACCGACAACCCACGACAACGGCCTGCGCTCTTTGCCGATCGCATCTTGTAACAGCATTAAACCCTGCAAAAACGCTTCTGGGCGCGGCGGACAGCCTGGAATATAAACATCGACGGGCAAAAATTTATCCACGCCCTGCACAACAGAATAAATGTCATACATGCCGCCCGAATTGGCGCAAGAACCCATCGAAATTACCCACTTAGGCTCCAGCATTTGCTCGTACAAACGCTGCACAACCGGTGCCATTTTGATGAAGCAAGTACCAGCGACAACCATCAAATCTGCCTGACGCGGCGACGCGCGAATAACCTCTGCACCAAAGCGCGCAACATCGTGCGGCGAAGTAAAAGAAGTCGCCATTTCGACATAGCAACAAGACAAACCAAAGTTGTACGGCCAGAGCGAATTTTTGCGCCCCCAGTTCACCGCACCGTGTAAAAGATTTTCTAATTTGCCTAAAAAAATATTTTTGTGAACTTGTTCTTCGAGTGGGTCAGCGACTTGTTGGCGGCTGACCGGTGGGTAGCGACCGTGTTCGTCAGGATCAATGCGGGTTAACGTGTAATCCATCTTTACCTCAAGTCAAAATGCTGCGCGTCATTTATTGCTGGACGCGGAAGTTTCATTATCGGAATTTCTTTGTTGCACGCGTGCGCGTCGTCCTTCCGGCGCCCAATCCAGCGCACCGATGCGCCAAACATAAACTAAGCCAGCCAACAGTACGACGATAAAAATTAAGGCTTCGATAAACCCCGCCCAGCCTACTTCACGTACCGACACAGACCACGCGTACAGAAACAGCGCTTCGACATCGAAAATCACAAAAAACATAGCCGTGAGATAAAACTTGGCAGAAAAACGTATACGCGCATTGCCAACAGAGACAACACCCGATTCAAACGGATCATTTTTAGCACGACCGCGATAGCGGCCACCGACCAGCCACGACACACCCAACATCAGCACGCAAATAACAGCGATGGCGAGCAGAAAAATACCAAAGGACCAGTTGTGGGCGAGAGTTTCTATCTTGTCCAGCGCGGCGACAGACACAGAGGCTCCAGAGGAGAAAAAGAACAGACTGATAAACGCGGTCATGTTACCCAAAAGCCCTTGCCTTGCACAGGGTTCTCTTTCATGTGGACTGGAAAAATAAGCATGGATACCCGACAATTCGCGGCTGTTTATTGTGACGCTCTAATGAATTCTAGATTCTCCCTGCTCTCTCGACTTCTGCTACTCGGTCTCGCTATTGGTATGTTGGCGGGCTGTGAATCCGTATCGGAACGCAATGCCTATAGCACATCCTATCGCCATTTTCGCTTTTCGCTTTTTTCCTACAACGTGCGCAGCGATGGCAAGCAGTGTCTTGCCGAATGGAAAAAAGCACCACCTCTCGCGCCGAGTTTGTGGCGGCGCATAGAAAACCGCTACCAATTACCCAACAGCACGACGAATCCCCGCATCATCACCGAGCGTATGTGGTACGCCAACCATCAGGCATATCTGAACCGCATGTCGGCGCGCTCTGCCCGCTATCTGCACTATGTGGCTGGTCAGCTAGAGGCACGAAACCTCCCAGGCGAATTGGCGCTGTTGCCTATCGTCGAAAGCGCCTACAACCCTTTTGCGATTTCCACCAGCAACGCTTCGGGGCTGTGGCAGTTCATTCCCAGCACCGCCAAGCACTTGGGGATGGACATGAACTGGTGGTACGACTCACGCCGCGATATTCCTGTCGCCACCAACAAAGCCCTCGACTATCTGGTTTTTCTGCGCGACCACTACAACGGCGATTGGTTGAAAGCCTTGGCCGCCTATAACGCAGGCTGGGGCACCATCGACAAAGCCGTCGCCAAAAATCAAGCGCGCGGACGACCTACCGATTACTGGAGCTTGGATGTTCCCGCCGAAACAGCGGCCTATGTACCCAAGCTGCTCGCGCTGGCACAAATCAGCCAAAACCCTGAAACCTACGGTGTGGATTGGGCTTATGTCCCCGACCTGCCCTACTTCGCCGAAGTGCACTTCAGCGGGCAGATCGATATTGGTTACGCCGCCGACTTGGCAAAAGTGGATAGCGATGAACTGCACATGCTCAACCCAGGCATCAGCCGCTGGGCAACACCGCCCGGTGGACCATACCGCCTACTCGTTCCCATCGACCAGGCCAACGACCTGCAAGAGCGCATCGCCAGCATGAGCAACAGCGACTTGATGCCCAACGCAGGGCTCGGCACATCGGACGACAGCTTCAACCCTCATGTGCAAGCGATGGAAGACAAAGCGGCCAGCAACGCTAAAGCCAAGGCATCGAGCCGCAGCACAACCAACCGCAGTACCGCCAGCCGAGGCAGCAGCTACACTGTCAAAAAAGGCGACACATTGTGGTCGATTGCCAAAAAAGCGGGCATCTCTCCCGATGCACTGCGTAAAGCCAATGGCTTAACTGCGAGCGATGCCCTGAAATTAGGACAGAATCTCTCGCTGCCCAGCAGTGCCAGCAGCAAATACACAAGCACCACCAGCACCGTGAGCAGAAGCGCAGCATCCAGCAACCGTTCCAGCAGCAAAACGTCTACCAGCAACGGTCGTGTCCATCAAACCTATACTGCCGATAGCCGCACCACAACCAGCAACACATCAACAAAAAACAACACCAAAAGCAGCACAAAAACACACAGCAAAAAAGTGGCGTACACCGTAAAAAGTGGTGACACCTTGATGGCTATTTCGCGCAAGTACAGCGTTCCTGTAGAGGACATTAAACGCTGGAATGGTTTTAGCAAAAACAATGCAGCCATCAAGCCTGGGCAACGCATCAATCTCAATCTTGATTAATTTTTTCAAGTCACTTTTGTATGAAACAGGATTTGCGCCCTTACCTCGTCAAGAAAACTTGGTTGCGTTTTCGCCACTGGTACGCAGAACATTTTTTGCGCCCCGAATGCGTATCACTTGGTAAGTTTCACACCATCACCAAGCCGTGGTACACGGTTATTTCTGGCGACAATATTTATATCGGCGAATCACCTACCATCGTTGCCGAAGCCGATCAGCGCGTGCGTATCGGCGTATGGGGGCGCGAGCAAGGCAAAGGCACCATTCGCATTGGCGATGCGGTGATGATTTCTCCCGGCGTGCGCATTTCTGCTTCCGATGAAATCGTGATTGGCGACGGCTGTATGTTTGCCAACGGCGCGTATGTTACCGATTGCGATTGGCACGGCATTTACGATCGCACCGAGCGCGATGCACAAGCCTACCCAGTACGCATCGGCAACAATGTTTGGGTAGGCGATCACGCTACCGTATTAAAAGGCGTCACGATTGGCGATAACAGCGTTGTTGCTGCGTGCAGCGTGGTAACGAAAGATGTGTCAGCGAATGTGATCGTTGCTGGCAACCCAGCACGCATCGTCAAAGAATTGGATGCGCAAGCAGAGTTTCGCACACGCACACTGTTTTATGCGCATCCAGAAGCACTGGCTAAACAGTTTGATGATATTGATAAGTGGGTGTTGAGCAGTAATAGTTGGTGGCGCTGGATCAAATCTCTTTTTTTGCGCCGCTGATTTTTGCAGCGGTACTTTTTTCTAACAAACCAACTCGCGATAACGCTGCGACAACCCTGCATACAGCTCATCTTTGAAAGCACCACTGGCAGCATCTAAACTTGCCATTAACTCCACTAAATGTTCGTTATCTTCGCGTCCCGCCCAATTTTTCACATAGCTACCTTCTTTGTAGCCGTGATCTTGACGGAAAAAATTCAGCACATTTTTTCCAATGTAGCCGCGATACAACGTATCAAAATCCAAATCAGCCGCTGCCATCAACTGCACAAAAGCATCCAACACAAACGCGCGCTCATTGAGTGTTGTTTGCACAAAATCTTCCAAGGTGGCGCGAAAATCTTTTTTCTCATAGTGCACCGATAACGCAGCCACCAATTCATTTGCCAACTCTTCAGCCGGTTTGTTTTGCGCCAGCAAACTACTCAAACCAAAGTGCATAATGTCGATCAATTCCAAACGTACTTGTTCAATATCAGGCTGCTGTTTTTTCCACCATTTCCAACCGTAGTGATCCATCAATTCGGCGCATTCCACCCAAATCGCACGATGCCATTCATAACCTTGCTCGCGCCATTGTGGGTGAACCTTGCAATTCATGCTGTCTTGCAATCTCAGCATCGTCAGAATCTGCGCCTGCATGTCTTGTGCTCCGTTTTTAGCAATGTGGTGCATGTTACCATGCGCTCGCCAGTGCTCTGGCTGCCACGTTTTATCAACAGAGGAAAGTTGCTGTGTACGAACGCCGTCTACTCGAACCCGTTTCAACATTGATTGCATTAGGGCTGTTGGTTGTCGGCTGCGTGATGATTCTGTTGCCGTTTTCTTCTGCGCTGGTTTGGGCTGCAATTTTTGTTTTTTCTACGCGGCATTTGTACTGGCGTTTGAATGCTTGGCTGGGTGAGCGCAACTGGCTCACTGCTTGCCTGTTGGTGTTGGTGATTTTTGGTTTGGTTGTGGTGCCACTGATTTACGCCGTGCTCAGTTTTGGCGGCGTTGCCAGCGATTTTGTCATCCAAATGAATTCTCACTTACAAAGTGGTATCCCAACGCTGCCGAAGTGGTTGGTTGAGATGCGCTGGGTTGGCCCCACCATTCAAGAGTGGTGGGAAAAATTAGTATTAGGTGATCCCGCTGTGCGCCAGCAGGTGAATGACGGACTGCTGGTTGCACTGAAAGGTCTCCTCAAATTTGGCGCACTCACCGGACAAGGCTTGGGCATGCTCGTGCTAAGTTGCTTCGTTTCGCTGTTTTTTTACGCGGGCTTGCCTTCCGTCACGCAATGGCTGCAAACCGGCGTGCGCCGTATTTCTGGCGGCAACCATCGCGCAGAAAGTCTGTTGGCGATTGCTGGCGGCACGATGCAAGGTGTGGTTTTCGGCATTCTCGGCACAGCGCTGGCGCAGGGCTTTCTTATTGGCATCGCACTGTTTATTGCTGGAATCCCTTCCGCTGCGGGGCTCACTTTTCTCGCGATTCTGCTCTCGCTCGTACCTTTCGGCTCCTGCTTGATTTGGGGACCTGCGGCTTTTTGGCTCTATCAGCACGGTCAAGTCGGCATGGCGATTTTTATGGTGGTGTGGTGTGCTGGCATCGCTGGCTCGGCTGATAACTTCATCAAGCCGCTGTTGATCGGTCAAAACAGCAACTTGCCCTTCATCTTGATTATGTTGGGCATTTTGGGCGGCGCCATTCAATTTGGCGCGCTGGGCGTATTCCTCGGTCCCACACTGTTAGCACTAGGCTATTCACTTGCCAAAGAATGGCTGTACGGCGCAGATGCATTACCAAGTACCGAGCCGCCAGCATAGCCACTGCCTATCAACGCCATAAAAACTATCCATTTTGCAAAGTGCTCTGCCACGCCTATAGTGACCCTCCCAACCCCACTGATCTCACAAGGAGACTCTCATGAGTTCACTGATCAACACTACCGTACTTCCCTTCAAAGCTACTGCATTCCACAACGGCAAGACTGTAGAAGTCACTGACGCAGATCTGAAAGGCAAATGGTCTGTGGTGTGCTTCTACCCAGCGGATTTCACCTTCGTTTGCCCAACCGAACTGGGCGACTTGGCTGACACTTACGCAGAGTTCCAAAAAATTGGCGTTGAAGTGTATTCCGTTTCAACCGACACACATTTCACGCACAAAGCATGGCACGACGCATCTGACACCATCAAGAAAATCAAATACCCGATGATCGGCGACCCAACCGGCACCATCACGCGCAACTTTGGCGTGATGATCGAAGCTGCTGGTTTGGCACTGCGCGGCACTTTCGTGATTAACCCAGAAGGCGTGATCAAAGTGTGCGAAATTCACGACCTCGGTATCGGTCGTGATGCATCTGAACTGTTGCGCAAAGTAAAAGCCGCGCAATATGTTGCTTCACACGATGGCGAAGTGTGCCCTGCAAAATGGAAAGAAGGCGACAAAACACTGAAACCTTCTTTGGATTTGGTTGGCAAAATCTAAATTGGTTTTCTTTGCTCCATAAAAAACGCCCCAATTGGGGCGTTTTTTATTTCTAGCACGATCAACGAATAAATTATTTACGGATATACACCTGCTGCCCTGCATTCAAGGAAGTTGGTGTTAAATAGTCATCAGAGGTATCAAAAGCCACTACTTTACCCGTACCAGAAATAGCTGGGCTATTCGCATTGGCTGTGCCTTGCTCTCCAGCGGTATCCACATTGGCGCGCGTAAAGGTATTGGTTTTACTGTCAAATACATAAATATCCTGCGCGCCGTTATTGTCTTCATTCCAATATTGATTGACAGGATCCTGCGCAATCAAATTATCTGCCGTTGAGGTAAACGCCACCTTGTACGCTAAGCTAGTGCCTGCAATCACTGGCGTTCTACTGTTAGACCCAGTACCACTGCCATTGCGTGTTGCTTCACCGGTTGGAACTCCCAATGTGTTTAACGGCGCGCTGATGCGGCGCAGCGATTTAATTTCGTAATCCGAGTTCACATCTTTGGGATCAATCGCGGCAAATTCCACCACAAACACATCGCGATCCGTGCCGGTGTCACCGCCAGGAATCGTATCCAAATTTGTCGCGCGCGACTCAAACGCAATCATGTAGCTTTTGGTTTTGCTCTTGCCGTCACCCGCAATAGAAGGTGCTGCACTGCCATTGTCTGCTTCAGCGGAAACCACATAACCACCGTTTACGGTTGGTGATAAAACCCCGCTGATTTGATAGGTTTTCAGTCGTTTACGGTCGTAGACAAAAATATCGCTCACGTTGCCGGTGGATGGGCTGGCTACCAAATTAGTGGCATCACTTGTATACACCACAAAGCGCCCGTCTGCAGAAATCGCAACACTGTAACTACTGTCATCGCCCTCTGCCGTTGGATTGCCACTAAGATCGCGCGGCGCATCAACCAGCTCCAATTTTTTGGTTTTTAAATCCACTACATAAATATGATCGTTTCCTGATGTCGCATAAGGCGATAAAGTTGTGGCATAAGATTCAAACCCCACCCACGCCTGCTTAGCTGTACCGGCGATGGCGGGGTTGCCGCTCCAATCATCTGTTTCCGTCATGACTTTCCACGGCGCGTCTGTTGCACTCATTGGATCGCCTGCTGCATCCAACAAACCCGTTGTCGGACCATCAATACTGTTCAGGATGCCGCTGAGACGATAAGTTTTCTTTTTCGCAATATCGCGCACAAAAACATCCGACTCTGTATCACTGCCTGTATTGTTGTTAGTGTCTTGCGTCAACATATCCAAGTTATCCGCATTCGACTGAAATGCCACCAATTTGCCATCTGACGAAATCTCACCATTGTAACTAGCAGCTTCGTCGGAACTGTTATACCAAGCAACAGCAGAGTTTGTAGCCTCTTGCCCCAAGCTATTGACACTGACGCGCGTAATTTTTGAGCCAACCTTCATAAAAATATCGCGACTCGCGTTTCCATCTTGCAGTGAAAAATTATCTGCGTCCGACTCAAAAGCACACTGCGCGCCGCTTTTTGACAAACTGACATTGCGACTTGTTGAGTTTCCGACAATTTTCTGTGGCGTAACACTTACCATCGTTGTAGTTGCTGCCTGCACTTGCGTGGTAAGCCCGGCAATCGCTAACGTTAATGGCATAACCAGCAATAAGTTTTTTTGTGTTTTCATGGTGAACGTTCCTCGTTTTGACTAACTGTAAAATTAACTACCCATAAAGAAAGCCAAGATAAAACCTTGACAGTTTGACGCACATTACCCAATAAAAAACGTGACCAAAGTCGCGTTTTAGCAATTACCAATCCGTTCCTGAGAACATTCTTACCGCACCCACATCTTTCACCGTTTTTAACGGCGGCACAGGCGGCACATCAAAGCCAGGAGAGCCGATGATGAGATCGGCTTTGCCATCGCCATCGAGCTCACCCGCGCTCACAGACGCGCCAAACAAATCACCTTTCTTCGCGCCGTAATGTGGTGTGCCGAGTACACGAAGCGCGCCGGTAACATTGCTCCAAACCACTACGCTACCTGTTGCCGATGTCGCTTTGGGCAAAGTGGTGGGATTCGCAGCTTTCGGTGCGCCGACAATAATGTCTGCATATGTATCGTTATTGATATCAGCCAACGCAATGGATGAGCCGGACGCTGCATTGGAATCAACACCCATCAGTGGCCCCAATTCTGGGTGATAACTGATGGTGCTGCCCAAAATTACTTTCACACCGCCAGCATTTTTTTTCTTCACACCATTCACTACCGCGTCAGCACCAGGCATACCCACCACCCAATCATTGAGGCCATCGGTATCAATATCGCCGCCTGTGGCGATTGCCGCGCCCAAATAATCTTTTGCTGCTGCGCCGTACTCAAAAAAGTTTTCTGTATCACCTTCACTGAATACATAAACACGCACGCTGCCTGCATCGGTTAGGTGATTTTCTGTATCGTCATCATTCGGTGCGCCGACCATCAACGCATCGCCAACATAAGAAGTTTCCCAAGTACCCATGGCAACCGCCGTACCTGCGTGCGCATTTGCTGTTTTTCCGTACACCATGAGTAACGGGCTGCCGTGTAAATCCATGCCAGATAACACAGTCACTTGCCCTGCTTGTTTCAGCGGTTTTATACTCGTTGCGTTCAAAGCTTTCGGTGCGCCGATGGCGACATCCGCGTGCATATCGTTATCAAAATCACCCAACGCTAACGATGCACCAAACGCCGCATTCGTTTCCGTGCCATACAAAGTTACTGTCGGCACATAAGGCCCAGTGGCTGCGCCATAAAGCACATAAACGGCACCTACTTTTTTCAACGCATTGGCATCGTCGTTTGCATACGGCGCACCGATCACAACATCAGGAATGCCTCCGCCGTTGATGTCTTTGTTACCTGCAATTGCAGCGCCTAAATTTTCTTTAGCCACCGTGCCTTCCATAGAAAAAATAGGCGCGCCTGTTTTGCCCGAAATAATTTCGACTTTTCCTGCATCAGGAATTGCTTTCAGCGGCGGAGAAGCAGGCACATCGTAATTGGGTGTGCCAATCGCGTAATCTCCGTAGCCATCATTATCAAAATCGCCGACAAACGCGACAACCGTTCCTGTTTTTTCTTTTGATACTGCACCTTCAGCATCGTGCAATGGCAGCGGATCACACGCATCGCCCAAGCCATTCGTGTTGTAATCTTTTTGATCGGTATTGGCGACGAGTGGGCAATTGTCTGAAGCATCCGGCACACCATCGTTGTCACTGTCTGTGTCGAGTGTTAGACCGTTGCACGAGGGTGCAGCAGGCGCACAACCATAGGGGTTTCCAGGCAACCACGCATCCGGTTTGCCGTCATTATCCGTATCCACTGCTGCCGCGGCGTTATTGGGAAAAGCGTCTTGCGAATCGAATACACCATCGCCATCCGCATCCGGTGCCACTAAAGGATCGGCGTCGTCGCAATCGTTAATGCCATCGCCATCGGTATCGCGCGCTAGCTCCCAACCCATATCGCAAAAAGCAGCCGAAGCCATAATGCTTTCTTGCGGAAACACATCGTAAGGCTCCATCACTTCATCCGCATCCGAGGCGTAGTGCACGGCAATATCAAAGTGACTGGTGGATGAACCACTTTCATAACTAGATGGCGCATACAGTTGCACACGACCACCGTTTACACCATCGGACAACAAACTATCCATCGCTTTGGTTTTTGCACCATCCCACACTAAATTACTGTCATCCAAAATAGACGCAGCTCGTTCTTCGTCCGTCATATCTTTCCAACTTTTTCCTGTACTGGCATCCATTAAGAAGGTGCTGAAATTATCAATCAGTCCACTATTTAACTGACCGTCTTCGCCAATAAATGAAAGAAAACCCAAACCATGCATCATTTCATGCACGGCTGTTCCTAAAAAATCGACTTGATCGGGTCCTGGATTGTGATCGGTGCCGAAATACCAAGTGGTTCCTGGCAAGCAATTACTTTTGCCGATGTTGTTGTTGAATTTTCCTGAGATATGCACCGCATCATCCATAGCACCGGCAGAACCCATGTCAGCCGCCTCCGCTGACACATACCAAACATTGCTCTGCGGTGCACCAGAAAAATTTGCATACGCAGTTTGCGGTCCCGCAAAACCCAAAACCGCAGAAGTTGCATCACAAGTTAGAGCATCAAATGAAACACTCACTTTAACGTTTTGCCGAAAGTGAATAATTTGTTCAAGTTCTGCCGCTGCCGCTTCAATGGCAGCTTGTTTTTCTGGCGTGACATTCGCGCCATAACTTAAAACAATACCAGCCGCCTGCGCACCGGGAACACTCACCCATAAAAAGCATACAAACAAACTGGCAGCGCAAAATAATGTTTTCATGGTTGTTTTTCCGTAGAGCTAGTTATTGATTGTTGTTGTATCGTTTTTTCGTTATCGCGCGCATAACGCTCACCGTGATAATCGACGTGCAATTTTCCATCTTTGCCGCGCGTTGCCACAGGAACCGAGAGATAGCGATTACCCAAATTTAATGTTTGCGAACCGTCCGGCAAAGTGGTGACTTTTCCTTCGTCTGGCGCTGGTTTTTTAATCTCACGAATCGCATTCACAATCTCTGGTGATGGCTTGTTGGAATCGGGGGTTTCTGAGTCTGAATCCGGCTCCGACACAATGGCATCTTCAGGATGCACCATCGCCGCCGTTTGAGCGGCCACCGTTGTATTCGAGCTTGCCTGTGCAGTAACAGACTGTGGCTGCCCTGTCGGCGGTGTAGCGGACTGCAACACACCCTGTTCAGGCTCTGTTTGCGCGGGCGAACGCAGGGCAAACACAGCCACACCCACCACAACAGCCAGTAGCGCTATGCCAGCAACTATTTTCTGTTTCGAGCTCACCAATCCGCCTCTTTTTGTCTAGCGATAGGCTGCCACGATACCGCTTTTTCTGCCACCAACTACTTCACAAATCCCAATTCTTAAAATAGTCAATAGCTATTGAATTAATAAAAACAATCCATTTTGAAAATTAACACAGTTCGCCTACAGTAGCTTCGTAGCAAGCACAGAGGTTTACAGGAGGCCGCCATGCTCGACACCACGATCAAAGCACAACTCGAACAGTACATCGCCCTGTTAGAAAACCCCATTGAACTGGCGATGACACTCGACACCAATGAAGCCTCTTTGGAGATGCGCGAACTGTTGCAAGAGATCGCCTCGCTCTCCGACAAAATCACCTTACGCGACAGCGAGGACAGCACACAGCGCGCGCCATCCTTCAGCGTTGCGCGCACAGGTGAAGCTGCGCGCATTCGCTTTGCTGGCATTCCGCTCGGTCATGAGTTCACCTCTTTGATTTTGGCTTTACTGCAAACTGGAGGTCGCGCACCGAAAATCACCGAGGAGCAAATTGCGCAAATCCAAGCCTTGGAAATAGACGCTGAATTTGAAACCTACATTTCTTTGAGCTGCCAAATTTGTCCCGAAGTGGTGCAAACGCTCAACGTGATAACGGTATTAAATCCGCGTATTCGCCACAGCATGATTGACGGCGCACTGTTTCAAAACGAAGTGAATGAACGGCAAATCATGGCAGTGCCTACCGTGTATTTGAACGGCGAACAATTTGGTCAAGGTTTGATTGAATTGGATGAAGTCTTAGCAAAACTGGATAAAAACAGCGCGGCCAAAGCCGCAAAAAAAATCGCTGAAAAAGATGCGTTCGATATGCTGATCGTCGGCGGCGGGCCTGCGGGTGCAGCCGCAGCGATTTACGCAGCACGCAAAGGCATTCGTACAGGCGTGGTAGCAGAACGCTTCGGTGGGCAAGTACTCGACACCATGGCAATCGAAAACTTTATTTCTGTTACCACAACCGATGGTCCAAAAATGGCAACCGCATTGGAAGAACATGTGCGTAGCTACGATGTCGACATCATGAATTTACAACGCGCGACTGCTTTGCAAAAACGCGACAACATGATTGAAGTGTCTTTAGCCAGCGGCGTGAGTGTAAAAAGCAAATCGGTGATTCTTGCTACTGGCGCACGCTGGCGCGAAATGAATGTGCCAGGCGAAAAAGAATATCGCGGGCGCGGTGTCGCCTACTGCCCACACTGCGACGGCCCTTTATTCAAAGGAAAACGTGTGGCAGTGATCGGCGGCGGCAATTCCGGCATTGAAGCAGCGATTGATTTGGCGGGCGTAGTTTCGCATGTCACCGTGTTGGAATTTGATACGCAGTTACGCGCAGATGCTGTGTTGCAGAAAAAATTGCACAGCTTGCCAAATGTCACCGTCATTACCTCTGCGCAAACCTTGGAAGTCACCGGTGATGATAAAAAAGTGAACGGTTTAACTTACAAAGATCGCAACAGCGGTGAAACGCATCGTGTGGAGTTGGAGGGCATCTTCGTACAAATTGGTTTAGTGCCAAATACCGATTGGTTAAAAGACAGCGCTGTAGCGCTGAGCAATCGAGGTGAAATTGAAATTGACGCGCGTGGCGCAACCTCAATGTCTGGCGTGTTTGCCGCAGGCGATGCCACCACCGTGCCGTTTAAACAAATTATCATTGCCATGGGTACGGGAGCAACGGCAGCACTCGGCGCGTTTGATCACATGATTCGGCAGTAAAAGGAGAAGTGGATTATGAATTTGCGCGATTTGCAGTATTTAGTTGCGGTAGCAGACTTGCGCAGTTTCAGTCAGGCGGCTGACAAATGTTTTGTCAGCCAGCCCACTCTGTCAAATCAAATCCGCAAACTGGAAGAAACACTCGGCATTACTTTGTTTGAGCGCAACAACAAACGCGTTATCCCGACAGAAATTGGCGAGCAAGTGGTAACGCTCGCACGCAAAATTTTGCATCAAGTGGACATCATGCACGATGTCGCCAAAAGCTCAAAAGATCCGCTGGCGGGTCGTTTTCGCCTCGGCGCATTTCCCACGCTATCCACGTATCTTTTTCCTACGCTAGTTCCAAAAATCACACAAGCACTACCACAATTAAAGTTAGTGCTGATCGAAGAAAAAACGCAAGCGCTATTGGATCGATTAAAACGCGGCGAATTGGATGCTGCGTTTTTAGCTCTGCCTGTGCACGATGACCATCTCGAAATCCACACGCTATTTGATGATGCGTTTTTGCTCGCCGTGCCACCGACACACTCGCTAGCTAAACGCAAACAGATCAATCAATCCGATATCCACGGTGAAAAATTATTACTGCTGGAAGAAGGACACTGCTTGCGCGATCAAGCGCTAGAAGTGTGTCACTTAGCAGGTTCGGAAGAAGAACAAGATTTTCGCGCCACCAGTTTAGAAACGCTGCGTCAAATGGTGAAGGCGGGAACCGGTATTACTTTTATGCCCAATATTGCCATTCAAGCGGATGAGCAAGGCATTCACTATGTACCTTTTCAAAAACCAGCACCGCATCGCACGATTGCGCTAGTGTGGCGCAAAACCACCGTGCGACGCGCAGTGATCGAAAAACTACTGATGCTGCTTCAGTAAGCACTATTCTTCTAACAACGCGCGCAACATCCACGCCGTTTGTTCGTGAATTGCAATGCGCTGTGTCAGCAAATCTGCCGTTGGCTCATCGCTAGCTTTATCGACACACGGAAATAATTTGCGCGCTGTGCGCGCCACGGCTTCATGCCCTTGCGCCAAAATTTTTACCATTTCCAACGCTTTAGGCGGTGTTGCAGGCGCATCAGGCAGTGATGCCAATTTGCCAAACGCGGCATAACCGCCAGGGGCGACATGGCCGAGTGAGCGAATGCGCTCGGCAATAGGGTCAACTGCATTCCACAACTCGGTGTACTGCTGCATAAACATCACATGCAGCGTGTTAAACATCACGCCCGTGACGTTCCAGTGAAAGTTGTGCGTCGTGAGATATAAGGTGTAGGTATCCGCCAATAAATGACTTAAACCTTTAGCAATCACCTCACGATCTTTTTCACTGATGCCAATATCAATGACAGTTTTTGTGGAAGTTTTTTTACTCATAACACTACCTCTCGTGATGGATAAAAAACCTTTTAAGCTGATAATTCCCATTGCGGCAAATAGCCCACTTCGTGCTCCTGCACCATTGCATCTGCACAAATCCACCAATCGCCGACCGCCAATAACTGTTCGCCTTGGTAAATCAACGGTGTACGCTCGCGCAACCACGGTGGAATCGAACATTCTTGAAACAATTTTTTTAGCGATTGCGAATGCTCGCGCCCGTGTGGTCGGCAGCGAATACCTTCGCGCGCGAAACTCACCGTCAACGGTCGTGCTTGATCTAAACGCATACCCTGTCCGCACACGGATGAAAACGACAACTGCCCAAAGCTCGCGTTACTCAATAAATCATCAACACTACATTGCCAAATGCGTTCGCAATCCAATGGCGGCAACTGTGGCATCGCATAGATGCGCCCTTGATAGCGGCGGCACTGCCAATTTTCCCACATGATTTGCGGCGAGCAATCAGCGCGAGAATCCATCATTTGCGCTTGAATTGCATCGAGAATTTTATGTCCGGGCACCGGAATGCCGTAACGTAAAAACCACAAACGCAACACATTGCGACGACGCGCACGCGATAAACCCAACAAGTACGCGTAAGCCAGAGAAAAACCAAAGCGTTCAGAATGTGGATAACAGGCAAAAAAATCAATTTCTGCCAACTCATCATTTACAGCATCGGCTTCGCCGCACCACGCCATGCTGCGCGCGATAGATTGCCCAGCTTGCGGCCAACGCGTATTCAAAACAGGCAGCACTTGTTCGCGCAAATAATTACGATCGAAATGCAGATCGCCATTAGATTCATCATCGACCCATTGCAGTTGATGTTGCACTGCGTATTCACGCAATTCTATTTGCGGGCGCGATAACCATGGACGATAGAGGCAACCACCACCCAGTGAACGCCATTCCGGCATACCGCCCAAACCGCGCACGCCAGAGCCGCGCAACAGCCGCAAGAAAAAAGTTTCGATTTGATCGTCAGCGTGATGTGCCATTAACAGCACATCGCCGTAATCCACGCGATTGGCAAAAATATCGTAACGCGCTTGGCGCGCAGCATTTTCTAAACCTGTGCCATCACGCACCACAGCAACGCGTTCAGCATAAAAATTGATGCCTAATTTTTTTGCCACGCTAGCACAATGCGTTTGCCAAACATCGGCATTGGGACTCAATCCATGATTGATATGCAAAGCAACCACTTCTTGCGGCAAATCCAATGAAACTACCGCATGCAGCAGTGCGTGTGAATCCGCACCGCCGCTGTAAGCAACGACAAAACGCTCTGCATCGTGAAAGCCTTCCAGCTTTTCTCTCAACACTTCGCGCAATGTATCGCTCATCCAAAAATCCTTTTTGTATCCAACTGTTTAAGGGTTACCAAAACTCATCAAACGCTGGTAGCGCTGCTCTAGCAACATATCCACCGTTTTTTGCTGTAAAACATCCAACTGCTGCACCAATGTTTCGCGCAAACGCGTTGCCATTTCGGCAACATCACGGTGCGCACCACCCAAGGGTTCAGGAATCACGTGATCGACAATACCCAGCTCCAATAAAGTGGCAGAAGTTACACCCATTGCTTCGGCAGCCAACGGCGCTTTTTCCGCCGTTTTCCAAATAATATTGGCGCAGCCTTCTGGCGAAATCACAAAATAAGTTGCGTATTGCAGCATATTGATTTGATCGCCAATACCGATACCCAGCGCACCGCCCGAACTGCCTTCACCGATCACAGTACAAATCATCGGCGTGCGCAAGCGCGACATCACCGCAAGATTTTGTGCAATCGCCTCAGAAATACCGCGCTCTTCTGAATCAATGCCTGGGTATGCCCCTGGTGTGTCTATCAACGTCAAAACCGGCAGACGAAAACGCTCTGCCATTTCCATCAAACGCAATGCTTTGCGATAACCTTCTGGTTTCGGCATGCCAAAATTGCGCGCCACTTTTTCTTGCACCGTACGACCTTTCTCTTGCCCGATTACCACCACCGGCTTGCCATCCAAACGCGCAACGCCACCGACGATGGATTTGTCATCACCAAAGCGGCGATCACCGTGCAATTCATCAAAATCAGTAAAAAGGTGTGGAATGTAATCCAAGGTGTAAGGACGTTGCGGATGGCGCGCTACTTGCACCACTTGCCATGCACTCAAATCGCTATAAATTTTTTCAGTTTGCTTGCGACTTTTTTCGCGCAGTTTTCCCAATTCGTCGGCAATATTGATACCGGAATCGTTCCCCACCAACTGAAGCTCTTCGATTTTGGCTTCTAGTTCGGCGATGGGCTGTTCAAATTGAAGGTAGTTATAAGCCACTGATTACTCCACTCGATACAACACGTCTATCATTCTGCTGTTCAATTTCTTAGTACAGTTTTTTAATACTGCACCCGCACTGCAGCAAATCCCAAGCGCGCACGCAAACTGCGCAGCAATTCATCCGTAGGGCTGACCTGCCAAGACTCGCCTACTGCAATCTCACCCTTTGCCCGCTGGCCTTGATAGAGGAACTGCAAGCGGCACGTGCCTTGACGATGAGGCTGAATCAACTTACCCAACAGCGCAACTGCAGACTCCCGCCCGCTCTGTAGCGAGGTCAGTGTCTCAGCATCAAGGTGAATCTGCAAATAGCGCGCCTGCTCCGCGCGTACTTCAATAAAATCACGCACTTGCGATGCACGCAACGCAAGACCATTGCGATATTCGTCCTTGCTGACCACACCATCAACTACCAACAAACGCCCCAACTCCAGCTTGCTGCGCACACGGTCATACTCCTCGGCAAAGACCGTCGCTTCGATTCGGCCGCTGCGGTCATCCAGCAGCACACTGGCGATATTCTTGCCGCTCTTGGTTTTACGCACGCGCACATCGACCACCAAACCCGCCACGCGCTGCGGCGCACGCTCTGCCTCAACATCGACAATGCGACGCTTCACCAGCACGCGCAGCTCGTCGTGATACTCCTCCACTGGATGCCCTGTGAGGTACAGGCCCAGTGTGTCTTTCTCGCCCTGTAAACGGTCGCGCATCGACCACGCAGACACTGTGCGGTAATCGGCGTACACATCGCCGCTGGCTTCAGCTGCCGTTGAAACCACATCGCCAAATAAGTCCGCCATACCGGCGTTTTGATTTTTGTGTTTTTGATCAGAGGCCTGCACCGCATCAGGTAAAGCCACCATTAACACAGCGCGCGCGCGATCAATATTGCTGTCTGCAATTAAATTATCCAAAGCGCCACAGCGCACTAAGGCTTCCAACGCGCGTTTGTTCAATTTGTGCTGATCAACACGCGCACAAAAATCAAATAAATCGCTGAAAACACCACCGGCACGGCGCGATGCGACAATGGATTCAATCGCACCTTCTCCCAAACCTTTGATCGCGCCCAAGCCGTAAACAATGCGCGACGATTCATCCACCGTAAAATGAAAATCACCATTGTTGACATCTGGCGGTAACAGCGTGAGCCCCATCGCACGGCACTCTTCAATGAACACCACCACTTTGTCGGTTTTATCCATATCCGACGACATCGTTGCCGCCATAAATTCAGCGGGATAATGCGCTTTCAGCCACGCGGTTTGATACGCCACTAGCGCGTAAGCGGCTGAGTGCGATTTGTTAAAACCGTAGCCAGCAAATTTCTCCATCAAATCAAACAAGCCGCCAGATTGCGCCTCGCTAATGCCGCGTGTCGAAGCGCCTTCCATAAACTTGCCGCGCTCTTTCGCCATTTTTTCTGGATCTTTTTTACCCATGGCACGGCGCAACATATCCGCGCCGCCCAGAGAGTAATTCGCCATTACCTGCGCGATTTGCATAACTTGTTCTTGATAAACAATAACGCCGTAAGTCGGTCGCAAAACGGGCTCTAAATCATCGTGATGTAATTCCACGGTGGGGTAAGCTACCGCTGCACGGCGGTGTTTACGATTGACGAAATCGTCCACCATGCCCGACTCCAAAGGACCGGGGCGAAATAATGCCACCAGAGCAACCAAATCTTCAAAACAATCCGGCTGCAATTTTTGTATCAGCCCTTTCATACCACTGGATTCCAACTGGAATACCGCCGTGGTTTTCACTTTTTTGAGTAAGTCGTAGGTGAGCTTGTCATCCAGCGGAATATCAGCAATATCCAGCACTGCTTCGCCATTTTTTTCGCGTATGGCATTGATGATTTTCATCGCCCAATCAATGATGGTCAGCGTGCGCAAGCCGAGAAAGTCAAACTTTACCAAGCCTGCTTCTTCGACATCATTTTTATCAAACTGTGTGACCAAGCCGCCGCCAGACTCATCACAATACAACGGCGAAAAATCCGTCAATTGCGTCGGCGCAATCACCACACCACCGGCGTGTTTGCCGACATTGCGCGTCACGCCTTCTAGTTGCAACGCCATATCCCAAATTTCTTTGGCGTCCGCATCATTGGCTAAAAAATCGCACAGAATTTCTTCTCTGGCAACCGCATCTTTCAGCGTCATGCCCACTTCAAATGGAATCATTTTGGACAATTTATCCGCCAAACCGTAAGACTTGCCCTGCACACGCGCCACATCGCGCACCACTGCTTTTGCCGCCATGGTGCCGAAAGTGATAATTTGCGAAACCGCATCGCGACCGTAAGTATCGGCGACATAACTGATCACGCGATCGCGACCTTCTGTACAAAAGTCGATATCGAAATCGGGCATCGATACCCGTTCAGGATTGAGAAAGCGTTCAAACAACAAATCGTAAGCCAGCGGATCCAAATCGGTAATTTTTAGCGCGTATGCAACCAAAGAACCTGCACCAGAACCGCGTCCAGGCCCCACAGGAATGCCATTATTTTTTGCCCATTGAATAAAATCCATCACCACTAAAAAGTAGCCTGGAAATTGCATTTGATTGATAACTGACAATTCAAATGCAAGGCGTTCTTCATAAGTTTTTCGACGACTGCCATCAGGATCAGAACCCTCAGGCAATAATTTAAGTAACCGCTCTTCTAAACCTGCGCGTGACACTTGCTCAAAAAATTGCTCAATCGACAAACCTTGCGGCACGGGATAATTGGGCAAACAGGGCTTACCCAATTGCAGTATCACGTTACAACGCTTGGCAATTTCCACCGTATTAGCCAAGGCTTGCGGCAAATCACTGAACAATTCCTGCATTTCTTGTGCAGACTTCAAATACTGTTCTTCGCTGTAACGACGCTCGCGGCGCGGATCATCCAATGTGCGACCATCATTGATGCAAACGCGCACTTCATGTGCTTCAAAATCTTCTGGCGCAATAAAACGCACATCATTACTTGCCACCAGTGGGCAATGATTTTCTGCCGCTAAAGCTACAGCTGCATGTAAATACTGTTCATCACCGACACGATCGGTGCGCTGCACTTCGAGATAAAATCGCTCAGGAAAATCTTTCTGCCATGCAGTGAGCAAATGGCGCGCTTCATCCTGATTATTCGACAATAAAGCGCGTCCGATGTCGCCCTGCTTTCCGCCAGACAACATAATCAGTCCATCGTTTAGCTCACGCAACCATTGCCGCTGCACAACGGCTCGACCCTGCGCTTGACCATGTTGATAGGCGCGAGAAATCAACTGTGTGAGATTGCGATAACCCTGCTCATTCTGCGCCAGTGCCGTCACCATGACGGGATGAACCACATCATCACCATCGCTCAACCAAAGATCGCTGCCGATGATGAGTTTGATGCCTTTGGATTGCAGTTCTTTATAACACTTGATCAAACCATAGAAATTGCATAGATCGGTGATTGCAACCGCAGGCATACCTTGTGCACACAAGCGTGCGGTCAAAGCCTTGGTGGTGACCAAGCCATCGACTAACGAAAATTCCGTGTGGAGACGCAAATGAATAAATATCGGATCGCTCACAAATTCATCCAACCGATAAATGCCTATATACCCTAGGCGACAGCTCGCCATTATACTCGACCCATCCTGTACTTCAGCTTTCACAGTTTTAATCTGGAATGACTATGACAAGCCCTATCTCGCACAAACTGCAAAAAATCTTTGAACAAACAGCGGCACTGGTCTTACCCACGGCAATCAAAACGGCCGGCCCTGTTTTTGTCACGTTGAAGCGCGAGGACGGCGAGCCCGCACAAGACAAACGCGGTATTTTTATTCAACAATTCAAGAAAAGTCTCGCCGAACAATTCGCGCAAATATCCAAAAAACCAGAACTACAAAAAGTAGCACCCGAGAAAAAAGCAGGAAATTCTCGTGAAGCACTAGAGGATAGAATCAGCAAATATTCGCTGATGGACACAGATTTACTGGAAGCACAAATCCTAATAGATCGCTTATGCAATGCACTACAAATTGAACATCAATACGATGTTGATTGCCTCAGCATGCGTTTGGAACGGCTTGCCAGCATTACTATCGAGCGCAGCAATAACCCCCTCGCAGCCAAACATCTCACAACGGTGTTTCATCAATGCTGCGACGCACTACAACCCAGTAAAACAGCTAACGATGCCGCCATGACCAACTGGGGCAAAGCATTAAAAGATGCCTATCCACAGTGGCTAAAGCATCTCAACCAGTTGCTTATCAAGCAACACGTGCTGCCTCGCTTGGATATAGACGATGTCAATCGTCGTTACGAAAAGAAAAATCAAGACAAAGCGCACGAAATACGCAAGAACTTGATTGAAGACATTACGGGTAAAAAACAAGACTCCGACGCAGACATCGACAACGAAGAGTTGATGCAATCTCTCAAAACATTGGTCAGCAACGCTGCTGCCACCAATACAGAGTTGAGCAAACACATTGTCACGGGATCTGCTGGCGGCACCTTAGCTACGAAAGAAGATCTTTTTGAAGCAATCAACAACATCACCGGTGTTACGCAAGTCAACAGCGAAACGGGTTATCGCGAATTACCTGAGAACACATTGTCTCTCGCTGAAAAAATGGCATCTCTCAGCAGCGTACAATCCAAAGCGTTGGACAGCCAAACGCAAAACGCCATCTCACTGCTTTCCATGCTGTTTGACCGCCTGCAAAACGAAGAACAAATTGCAGACCCCATCAAACCACTGATCAATGAGTTGCAAGCGCCCGTTCTAAAATTAGCCGTACAGAACCAAGACTTCTTCTCCAACCCCGACAACTCCGCGCAAGAATTGATTAACGAGATTGCTCAAGTCGGAACACAGTGGACTCCCAAGCAAAACATCAACAAAGATCCGTTTTACAAAAAAATATCGTCTATTGTTGATGACATCAGCGCATCCAGTGAATCTATCGAGCAACACGAAGAATTTTTTGAAGAAAAACTTATCACTCTCAAAGATTTTCTTGAGCGGGAAAAGCAACGCTCTGCACTGCTAGAAGAGCGCATTGTTCAAGCAGAGTCCATGAAAGCCAGAACCGACGCCGCACGAGCTGATGCAGAGAAAACCATCCTCAAAAAAATTGTCCGGTATAACGCCAAACCGCAAACCGCTACTTTCCTGCAAGAATATTGGCAGCATGTTTTATTTTTCTATATCAATCGCGATGACGACTTTCTCTCTGACGAACAACAGCAGGCTAAAAAAATCATTGATGACTTGTTGATTTTTAAACCAGAAAACCAACAAACAACGTTTGACTCCGTTTCTGATGCCATACTCTGGCATCTGCACCATATGGGGCTCGCACTGACGAATCAAGAGCAAACGCTGAAAGGTTTACGCGAAGAATTTGGCGCTGGGCAGCAGGCGATCAAAGACAGCCTAGCAGCCACCGCAGCGGCTGCTGCCAAAGCAGCAGAACAAGAGCAAGCGGCAGCTCGTGCAGCAGCAGCCTTGGCCAGTGCAGTGAGTAATGTTATTGAACGCAAAGAAGAAGCGCCTGTAGTCCCAACACCAACGATACCAACACCGAGCGTATCACTTACCCCGCCTTCGACGCCTTTAGAACCCGTTATTGTTGAAACCAAGGTTTCTGCTGCACACTCAACCACAGAAACAGAGCTTGCATTTGATCTTGGTGAACTTATCACCGAAGACCTCCCTATATTGGACGACGATTTAGAAGATGAATTCGCACTCGAAGAAGAAATTGCTGTTGACGATATTTTTGATAAGCAAGCCGATATGTTACGCGCCGATACGTGGTTTAAACTAAACAATACCAACTACAATAATCTCAAAATAAAACTAGCTGCCATTATCAAACACAACGGCAATTACATTTTTGTCAATCGCGAAGGCGCGAAAATTATTACGGCTAAAAAGCCGGATGTCGCCGAGCTGTTGCGCTGCGGCGAATTAACCATTGTGGACGACACGATCTTTTTTGATCGTGCTTTAGAATCGGTTATTCAGTCATTGCGCCAATAACACGCGCCACTGGCGCGTAAGACCGACGGTGCAGCGGCGTTGCGCCTAAACGCTGCAAAACATCCATATGTTGTGCGGTTGGATAGCCTTTGTGATTGGCGAATCCATAATCAGGATATTGCGCATCTAGCACGGCCATTTCTCGATCACGCTGCACTTTTGCCAAAATAGAAGCCGCGCTAATTGCCGGCACGCGACTATCACCTTTTACCACCGCTTCTGCGGAATAATGCCATTGCGGCAAACGATTGCCATCCACTAAAACAAATTCTGGCTGTATTGGCAGCGTTTCTACGGCTCGCTTCATCGCCAACAAACTGGCTTGTAAAATATTCAACGAATCAATTTCATCTGGCGTGGCACGAGCAATCGACCAACACAGTGCTTTTTCTTTGATTTCATCAAACAGCACTTCGCGTTTTTTTTCACTGATTTTTTTGGAGTCCACCAAACCTTTAATAGGTTTTTCAGGATTCAAAATAACAGCAGCCGTCACCACGTCGCCCACCAAAGGCCCACGCCCCACTTCATCCACACCAGCCAATAAAATGCCTTGGTAAGAACAGATATATGCTTCGCTCGCCATTGCAATCTCAATTCATTAAGTTTTGGGCAGCAAATCTAAGATTGCGCGCGCAGCAGCGCGGCTGGCATCACGCCGAATACCAGTATGAATTTCGACAAACGCCTGCTGCATGACTGCTGCTTTATTTGGCGCATTTAATATTTCAAGTAATGCATTTGACAAATTTTTTGCCGTCGCCTGCTCTTGCAAAAACTCTGGCACTAACGGTTTATTGGCCAACAAATTGGGTAGCGACACATAAGGCACTTTTAATAAGCGCGAAATAATAGCAAACGACAAGCACGCCATTTTGTACGCCACCACCATTGGTCGCTTTAGCAACATTGCCTCTAATGTTGTTGTACCAGAAGCCATGAGCACAGCATCACTCGCCGCCATACACAACTGCGACTGACCATCCACCAATTGCACAGTCAAATCAGAATAATTTTCCAACATTACTTGTAACTGCTCACGACGCGCTTTGTTAGCAGCAGGCATCACAAAAGACAACGATTTATTTTTTTGGATACAGCAGCGAGCGGTATCTAAAAATAAACGCCCCATGCGCTCCACTTCACCCGCACGACTACCTGGCAACAGCGCAATAACAGATGCAGAACTCGGAATAGATAACGCTGCTCTTGCCTGCTGGCTATCAGTTTCCATAGGAATGCTATCCGCCAAAGGATGCCCGACACAAACAGCACGCAACGAAGGATAACGATCAGCATGATCGCGATAAAACTTTTCTTCAAAAGGAAAAAGCGTGAGAACCAAATCTGTCGCGCGGGCAATTTTCTTTAAGCGCCCTTGTCGCCAAGCCCACACGGAAGGACTGACATAGTGAACCGTTTTAATGCCCGCTGTACGCAATGATTCTTCCAATGACATATTGAAATCGGGCGAATCAATACCGATAAAAACATCAGGAGGATTAGCCAAAAAATGCTCGCGCAAAAATCGACGTATGCGCAGCAACTCAGACAGTCGTTTGAGCGGCTCGATCAAACCCATCACCGCCAAACGATCTTGTGGAAAAAAACTGTGGCATCCTTCCGCCAACATCAGCGAGCCGCCTACGCCTTCCACTTGCACATCGGGGTAATGCTCACGCAATGCACGAATCAAACCTGCGCCAAGAATATCGCCAGATGCTTCACCAGCAACAATTCCCACACGAAAATTTTTAGTGTTCACCAAAACACTCGGCTAGCGAACAATGCCGCGCGTTGAGCTGCGCAAAGATTCGATAAAAACATCGAGCGGAGGACAATCCGAATGCATCACTTCTAATTCAGATAATGCTTCTTCCAGCGTCAGCCCTTCGCGATAAACAGTTTTATACGCGCGGTTGAGCACGGTTAATTGTTCTCGCGTAAAACCACGGCGTTTTAATCCCTCAAGGTTAATGCCGCGCGCCTCAGCAGGATTGCCATACGCCAACACAAAAGCAGGAATATCTTTTCCAACCGCCGTACCCATGCCGGTAAAAGCGTGCGCGCCGATGCTCACGCGCTGGTGCACCAATGTGTAACCACCCAACACCGCCCAATCATTCACACGCACATGCCCAGCAAGTGCAGTGTTATTCACAAGAATCGTGTTATCGCCGATAACACTGTCATGTCCAACATGCACATATGCCATCAACAAATTATGGTTGCCAATGGTGGTTTCTGAACGATCTTGAACTGTGCCACGGTGAATCGTCACGCCTTCACGAATCACATTGTGATCACCAATCACTAAACGAGTATTTTCGCCACGATATTTCAAATCTGGCGTATCTTCACCCACAGTTGAAAACTGAAAAATGCGATTGTGCTTGCCAATCACTGTAGGGCCTTTCAACACACAGTGCGAGGCGACTTCTGTGCCTTCACCAATTTCAACATCGGGCCCAATGATGGTCCACGGTCCAACTTTCACATCGTCAGCGAGTCGAGCATTCGGATCAACAATGGCGCGAGGATCAATCATTACAGCATTCACACTTTACGATCAGCGCACAAAATAGTGCCTTCACTGGCCAACTCGCCATCAACAAATGCGCGACAGGCAAATTTCCAAATGCCGCGTTTCTCAGAAAGAATGCTGGCCTCTAAACGCAACTGATCGCCAGGCACAACGGGACGCTTGAAACGCACATCATCTGCGCCGACAAAATAATAAATCGAGCCGTCTTGCGGTTTTTTATTCATAGTTTTGAAGCCAAGAATACCCGCCGCCTGCGCCATCGCCTCAATAATCAGCACGCCGGGAAACACAGGAATTTCTGGGAAGTGTCCATTAAAAATGGCTTCATTGATGGTGATGTTTTTGAAAGCGACAATAGATTCACCTTCTTTCAGCTCAACCACGCGATCCACTAAAAGAAATGGGTAGCGATGCGGCAGGTATTCACGAATTTCTTTTACATCCATCAACATATTCTTTACCTTTTAAAAAGCGTAAAACTTACGAACGATTACGATTGTTTTCCAATGCGCGCACGCGTTGAAACAAAGATTCCAATTGTAAAAAACGCACGGCACTTTTGCGCCATGCGGCTGTTTTAGTCAGCGCGGTTCCCGATGAGTAAGAACCAGCTTCGTTAATTGAACCCGTTACCAAACTTTTTGCTGTGATATGCACACGATCAGCAATGCGCAAATGTCCAACAATGCCCACAGCACCAGCAATAGTACAGTGCTGACCAATCTCCGTGCTGCCCGCAATACCCGTGCAAGCAGCAATCGCTGTGTAATTGCCAATTTTTACGTTATGCGCAATCTGCACAAGATTGTCGATGATAACGCCATCGCCAATCACAGTATCGTCCAGCGCGCCGCGATCAATACAGGAATTGGCACCAATTTCTACGCGATTGCCAATCACCACACTGCCCAACTGATGGATTTTTTGCCATCCACCTGCGCCTTGCGCGGAAAAATTGGGAGCGAAACCAAAACCGTCTGCACCGATAACTACGCCACTGTGCAAAGTGCAATCACAGCCAATCTGCACACCGTGATAGAGCGTCACGCGTGGATGCAAATAACTTTTGGCGCCGATCACGCTTCCTTGACCCACAAAGCAGCCCGCACTCAGCACAACATCATCAGCAATCACAGCATTGGCCGCCACAACGCAATGCGCACCTACAGAAGCTGTTGGCGCGATACGCGCAGAAGCATCTACCACAGCACTGGGGTGGATACCTGTCGCTGCGCGCACTTGTTCTGAAAAAAGCGAGGAAACCTTGGCGTAATCCAAATAGGGATTGCTAGAAATCAAACAAGGTACTGAGCAGTCTTCAACTGCATCCGATTCAAGAATCACCGCTGCTGCTTGTGTTTGCTGCAACTGACTGCGGTAGGCTTTATTTGAAAAAAAACTGATACGCTTGCTATCAGCCGCAGCCAGTGTTGCCAGTCCGCAAACCACTCGCCGACTCGCATCACTCGCTGAAATGCCCGACAACTCCAGCGAGAAACGCTCGGCTATTTCAGCGAGCGTGTACTCTCGTTGCATTTTATTTCTTGCTGGCAGATGCGTTTAATTTTTCTGTCACTTTAGCGGTGATATCAAACGTTGAATCGGCATGAATCACTGCTTTTCTGTCTAGCAATAAACCGATGCCATCAGAATCAACAATGCTTTTTACTGCACTCTCCAAACGTGGACCAATGTTGTCCATCAAACGTTTGCCAGCAGCTTGACGCTCCGCATTCAATTTGCGAACGATCAGCTCAAAATCCGCTTGTTTAAATTCAATGGTCTTCTGCTTGTCTTGTGCATTGCTACCATCTTTTTCGGCATCCGCACGCAAGCTAGTAATATCTTTTTTCAGCTTCTCTGCATCGCTAATCATTTTTGCAATATCCGATCGCGCTTCGAAGGCTTTCATTTCAGATTTTGCCATATTGGTGTTCAGAATGGCTTCCTGCACATCCAGCACAGCCACTTTACTGCCATCAGCAAAAGCCAGAGGCGCTGACACCAAAGCAGCTACCGCAATCATCGTCCTTATCATTTTATTCACAGTAAAAACCCCACATAACATCAATTAAAAATTCAGCGATGAATATACACCGCACCCCATCAAGAATTTGTGAGACAAATCAGAAAGTTTGCCCCATTGAGAACTGGAACATTTCAGACTGATCGTCGCTGCCCGCATTTAATGGTTTAGCAACGCTAAACATCAACGGACCAAAACCCGTAATCCACGTCAAACCAACGCCGGTAGAATAACGCAAATCGCCGGGGCTAAAACTGAGGCTCGAACAGTTGACTTGCTTATTGCCAGAAGGCTGCACAATTCTGCCGCCCATAACGGTTGGCATAGCATTGCTGCAATTAGTGTCGTAAACGTTACCGAAATCAAAGAATACCGATGTCTGCATAGATGATTGATCTTTCACGAACGGTGTAGGAACAATCAACTCAACGCTGCCATCCATTACAACATTGCCGCCCATTGGATCATCATGTCCATCCAAGGAGTAGTTATCAATCAACTTTCCATTTGCATCCATCACATAAGCCAACTTTCCATTTGGCAGCACCGTATACTGATATGCCTGCGCTGGTGTGCCACGCGGGCCTAAAGTGTTGCGTTTGTAACCGCGCACAGAGCCAAAGCCACCGCCATAAAAGTTTTCAAAAAATGGCAGCTCATCGGTATTGCCATAACCCGTACCAAAACCAAAACGACCACGGAAATGCAGCGTGTATTTATCATTTAGTGGTTTAAAGACTTGGCCGCGATAAGCCGCCTTAAAAAATTCCAGATCACTAACGCCTGGCGCTGTACCTTCAAAAGAAATATTTTGCGAAAAACCATGCGTAGGCAGCTTGGCTTTATTTAATGTTGATTGATTCCAGCTCGCCGTCAGCTTGATGTCATTAAAGCTGGTACCGTTGCGATCCAAAAAGCCTTTGTAAGCAGGACCTGCCGTCATGCCGGTATAAGTACCATTTACCGGAGTTTGCAAAATACAACTGCTGGGATTGCTTAAACAAATTTCATCAACAAAAGGGATGTTTGGATCTGGCAGCAATGGCGTACCTGAAATTTCTTGCGCAGGAGATGAACCTACTTTAATAGTGTTGTGTGCATAACCCACACCAAAATTTAAACGCTCAATTTCAGAAATGGGATAGCCAAAATTCATATCCAAACCATAACTGTCTACCGAGTAATCCGAGACGTTGTAGTTGGCTAAATCACGCGAGGTGTAATACAAATTAAAACCACGGCTGACACCATCCACCGTGTAGTAAGGATCTGTATAAGTGAAGCTGATTTGATCCATGTAGGAACTTGTACTGACACTCACGCCCACTTGTTTGCCTGTACCCAAGAAGTTATCTTGTTGAATACTGCCGCCCAAAATTAGACCAGAGCCTTGCGCAAAACCGATACTCGCACCAATGCTGCCCGAAGGCTGCTCCTCAACAGCGTATTCCACATCAATCTGATCGCCTGTACCGGGCACGTCTGTGGTTTTTACATCCACCGTTTTGAAATAACCCAATCGCTCCAAGCGTGTTTTTGATTGTTCAATTTTTGACGAATCCGCCGTTGCAGATTCCATTTGACGCATTTCGCGGCGCAACACATCGTCCGCAGTTTTTGTATTGCCACGGAAGTTAATGCGGTTGACGTAGGCGCGATGATGCGGCATCACAGAAAAAGTAATTTTTACTGTTTTATTGCTTTCATCACGCTCAGGCACAGCCTTGACTTCTGCATAGGTGTAACCTTCATTACCTAAACGTTTGGTCAACGCTGTTTGTGAGTTCGTCAAATTCACTTGCGAGAAAGTTTCACCCGGCTTCAAAGTCACTAGGTTGCGCATTTCTTCTTCAGGAATAATCAACTGCCCAGAAAACCCAATTTCACTGACGGTGTACACATCACCTTCATGAATATTGATCGTGATAAAAATAGACTCTTTATCATCCGACAATGACACTTGAGTGGATTCAATTTCAAAACGCAGATAACCACGATCCATATAATAAGAGCGCAGGCGCTCTAAATCACCTTCCATTTTTTCACGCGCATATTTGTCGTTGCTAGTCGCCCACGACAACCAATTGGATGGCTCAGACTGAAACAAATCTAACAACTGCTCTGTGGAAAAAACTGTATTGCCGATGATGTTGATTGCCTTAATTCGAGCTACTTCGCCTTCATCAATACCAATCGTGATACCGACTCGATTACGCGGCAAATTGCGCACGTCTGTTTTTACTTTAGCGCCGTAGCGCCCTTGCCCTACATACTGTCTTTCCAACTCTGAGCTCATGGCTTCCAGCGTGGAAGGCTTATAAATTTGACCCTCTGCCATGCCTGCCTTTTTCAGCGCATCGTTGAGATCTTCTGTTTTAATAATTTTGTTGCCGGAAATACTGATTTCAGCAATGGTAGGACGCTCAACCACTTTAATGACTAATACATCGTGATCGCGATTAATTTGGATGTCATCGAAATAACCAGTACGAAATAAAGCGCGCGTCAATTCTTGTAATTGGCTGAACTCAATTTCATCGCCTGTGCTGACAGGCAGCGCAGCAAAAACAGAACCAGGAGAGACACGCTGCAAGCCTTCGATACGAATATCAGCAATTTTGAATGTGTCTTCTGCATGCACGATAGGCGCAATGAAAGCCAGCAGGAATCCGGCAAAAAACACTAACTTTTTTAATACACCAATCACTCAAAATCCCCTGTCAGAGTCAGCACAAAACACACCGACCAACATCATTTTCTGCGCAAACATTTGCCGCACTACAAACGCAGCAAATCGTTATAAATAGCAAACAGCATCAAACTGGCGATCAACGCCATGCCGATCTGGCTGCCCAACTGCTGAATTTTTTCCGATACTGGACTGCCCTTGGCAGCTTCGACCAGATAAAGCAACAACAAACCGCCATCCAACACGGGGATGGGCAGCAAGTTCACAACACCCAAATTAATACTGAGGATAGCTAGCATACGGCAGAACACCGCCAGACCATGCTCCGCCGAATCGCCGGCCACTTTAGCAATGCCAAGGGGACCGCTCAAGTTCTTTGGCGACATATAACCCACAAACAATTTCTTGATCGTGACCAGCAACAAACGCGACTGACTCACGGTTTCCTTGATGCCCTGATGCAGTGCTTGGATAGGCGTGTTACGCACTTCGCGGATATAACGCGCATCCAAAGGTGGCGAACTGATTTGCGCACCGATCTGCCCCACTACTTTTCCTTGTGGATCAAGCACTTTGGCAGGAGTCACCACGAGTTCTTGTAAGGTTTTGCCTCGGCGAACACCTAAATTGAGCGCCTGCTCTGGCTTGCTGCGCACCACATCCAACCAGCTATCTACATCATCTACTGCATGCCCATTCATGGTCTCGATAATGTCACCCGCCTGCAATCCTGCTTGGGCGGCGCGGCTATTGGGCACAACCTCTCTCACCAGCACAAACGCCGGCATATAGAACTGTAGACCGAGACTTTCGACGGGATCTGGCATCTCAGCGCCCGACAACCAGTGTTGCAAGCTGACGAGCAATTCATAACTGGTTGAATTATCTGGATAACGCACCGTAATCGCCAAATCGCCGGTGTCGCCTATGCGAGCCAGCAATGCCTCCAGCACAGCCGAGCGCGTAGGTGTAGCGACACCATCGACCGCCACAATTTCCTGCCCCGCTTGCAAACCTGCATGCGCAGCCATGGAGTCCAGCTTCACCTTGCCGACAATAGGCACGAAACTCTGTTGACTGCCTGAAAATAGCGCCCAGAACAAACCAATCGCCAACAGAAAGTTGGCCATAGGTCCCGCTAAAACAATCAAACAGCGTTTCCAAACCGGCTGACGATTAAAACTGAGGTGTTGTTCCGCTTCAACTACAGGAGCCTCACGCTCGTCTAGCATTTTGACGTAACCACCCAAGGGAATCGCCGCCACCACATATTCACAGCCCGTGCGATCGGTGCGACTCCACAGTGCCTTGCCGAAACCGATAGAGAAACGCAGCACTTTGACACCCAGCTTACGCGCAACCCAGAAGTGCCCAAACTCATGCACTGCGACCAACACAGCGATGGCGACGATAAAAGCGCCCGTTGACCAAGCAAAGCTCGTCACGGATTGCCACACCACACTCATATCAGCCATAGCTTGCCACCTCATGCTCCGCCTGCGCTCTTGCCTTTTTATCGACAGCAATCAGTGCTGCAATATCCGGCGCAGCAGGAAGATTAGCCAGCGTACGCAGCACGCGCTCGACTACATCAACAATGCCTGTGAACGACAGTTTGCCTGCCAAAAAAGCCGCTACAGCGACTTCGTTTGCCGCATTCAACACCACAGGCGCACTGCCTTCGGCTTGCAAGGCTTCACGAGCTAAACGCAAGGCAGGAAAGCGCACCTCATCCGGCGGTAAAAACCCCAATTGCATGGCAGACGCAAAATTCAAACGCTGCACGCCGGCAGCAATACGCTCAGGCCAAGCCAGACCGTAGGCGATGGGCGTGCGCATATCAGGGCAGCCCAATTGCGCAAGGGTGGATCCGTCTACATACTCCACCATCGAATGCACAACGCTCTGTGGGTGCACCACGATATCCACTTTATCGTGCGCAATATCAAACAAGCGACAGGCTTCGATTAATTCCAGCCCTTTATTCATCATCGTTGCGGAATCGACAGAAATTTTTTGCCCCATGCTCCAATTAGGATGTGCGCAAGCCTGTTGCGGCGTTGCAACGCGCATTTCTTCTAACGAAGCATTGCGAAATGGGCCGCCAGACGCTGTCAAAATCAAACGACTAACACCAGCATCTTGTAAAGATTTACCGTAAGGCAAACACTGAAAAATGGCGTTGTGTTCGCTGTCGATAGGCAGCAAAGTTGCGCCCGATTTTTGCACTGCCTGTACAAATAAATGTCCAGCACACACTAAAACTTCTTTGTTCGCCAGCAAGATTTTTTTGCCAGCATTTACCGCAGCCAGCGTGGGCGCCAATCCAGCAAAACCAACAATCGCAGCCATCACCGTATCAACGGATTGATGTGCAGCGACAAACTCTAAGCCTTCTACACCGGATAACACTTTCGTTGCCAAGCCCGCACACTGCAACATCTGCGTAAATTTTTCGGTTAAATCCACATCAGCCACCACCGCAAACTGCGGTGAAAACTGTTTGCACTGCGCTAACAAAATATCAACGCGTTGATTGGCTGTTAACGCAAAAACTTTGTAGCGATCAGGATGCTGCGCAACCACATCTAAAGTACTAATGCCGATAGAGCCGGTTGAACCCAGAATGGTGATTAACTGCATCGCACTCACAACACCGCGCCCCACAAATACAACAGCGCAAATACAGGTACAGCGGCTGTCCAACCATCTATGCGATCCAACACACCGCCATGCCCTGGCAATAATTGGCTGCTGTCTTTTATGCCGCGCGCACGCTTCACCATACTTTCAAACAAATCACCTAACACCGAAGCACAAGACACAAGCATCACCGAAAAAACCGTAGTCAAACTTTTCTGCATGCCTAAATTAAAAAACACTGCCACCAACGCCGCTAAAACAATATTTGCTACAACACCACCCCAAAAACCTTCCCAAGTTTTATTGGGGCTGACACGTTCTGCCAATTTCGTTTTGCCAAAACGCCGACCCGAAAAATAAGCGCCGATGTCGGCCGCTGCGATAATGGCAATTACTAACCAAACCAAACCGCTGTGCGCAACCAATGGCTGCAAAAACAGCACGCCAAACCATGCCGGAATCAACAACCAAAAACCTAACAACAGTAAAACTTTAGGGCTATCAAATAATTTGATATTGGGATAACGATAGACCGCAACAAATGCTGCAATCCATCCCAACACCGACAACATCAAACCAATACTTAAAAGAATTTTTGATTGATGTGCGTTCAGTAAAAATAAAATCGACATCACAAAAACCATCACGCCCGCATAAGCAATCTGTTGCCAGCGCAGTGCCAAGCCCGCCATATTGGCCCACTCACCTGCCGCCAACAAAAAAACGACAGAGAACAACAAGACAAAAGCGCTGTATGAAAAGAGTAGTAAAACAGCAGCCAATCCAACTGCCAAACAACATGCAGTGATGATTCGCGTTTTAAGCACCGGCACTCACCTGATCGCCAGACAAACCAAAACGGCGTTGACGTGTATAGAAATCACTGACGGCAGCGCGCAGCGCATCTGCATCAAAGTCCGGCCAAAACAAATCTGAAAAATACAGTTCCGCGTACGCTGAATGCCACAATAAAAAATTGCTGATGCGCTTTTCACCGCCCGTGCGAACCAACAAATCCACCGGCGGCAAATCACCCAAACTTATGGTGCGATTGACTAATTGCTCGTCAATATCAGCAGGTGTCATATCCCCGCGCACACAGGCTTCTGCTAATTTTTTAGCAGTGTTGGCAATATCCCAGCGACCACCGTAATCCGCAGCTATCGACAACACTCGCTCACCGCCCGCAGTAAATGTTTCCGCTTCGTCGATTAAGCGCAATAATTTTGGCGAAAACCGCGTGCGATCACCTATAACACGCAAGCTCACACCCTCCTCTTTCATTTTTTTCTTTTCATTGGAAAGATAGAGAGAAAACAAGCCCATCAGCGCGTCCACTTCTTTTGTTGGTCGCTGCCAATTTTCAGAACTGAAGGCAAAAACCGTTACAAAGGGCACGCCTGCATCTTTTGCAGCGCCGAGCACATCGCGCACACGCTCAACGCCTTTTTTATGCCCAGCAACACCGGGCAAGCCGCGTTGTTTCGCCCAACGATTATTGCCATCCATGATGAGCGCAATATGCTGCAAGGTAGCAGCTTGAATGGCGGGCTTTGTTGTCATAAAGACCTCAACCGAACCAAAAATTAAATTTCGGTAAGGTCGCGCTCTTTGACTGAAAACGCTTTATCAATTTCAGCGATGTATTTGTCTGTAATTTTTTGCACTTCGTCCTGTGCGCGACGATCATCATCTTCACTGATCGCTTTTTCTTTCAACAAATCTTTCAGTTGCGCGTTGGCATCGCGGCGAATATTGCGCACAGATACACGCGCGGTTTCCGCTTCCGCTTTCGCGTGCTTGATGAAGTTTCTGCGCGTCTCTTCTGTCAGCGCCGGCATAGGAATACGAATCACCGTACCTGCCGTATTGGGATTCAAACCCAAATCAGAAATCATGATGGCTTTTTCGATAGCAGGCACTACTGCTTTTTCCCAAGGCGTGATCGACAGGGTGCGTGAATCTTCCACATTGATATTCGCCAACTGCTGCAACGGCGTATCCGCGCCGTAATAATTGACCACGATGCCTTCCAAAATACTGGGATGTGCACGCCCTGTACGAATGCGATTAAATGCATGAGACAAAGCTTCAATACTTTTTTTCATGCGCTCTTCAGCTTCTTTTTTGATGTCGTTAATCATGGTGATGCACTCTCTATCTCTAATTACTTTATTGTTTAGTCGCTGTGCTTTTCGATCATCAGCGTGCCCTCATTGCCGCCGACCACAATATTCAACAGTGCGCCCACTTTAGACATGCGAAACACACGCACAGGCATATTGTGTTCACGGCACAAACAAATCGCCGTCAGATCCATCACACCTAATTTTTTATCCAGTGCCTCGTCGTAAGTCAGACGCTCGTACATTTTGGCATTCGAGTTTTTCATGGGATCCATGTCGTAAACGCCATCGACTTTTGTCGCCTTGAGTACCAACTCGGCGTTGACCTCGATGCCGCGCAAACAAGCGGCGGAATCTGTGGTAAAAAAAGGATTGCCGGTACCTGCGGCAAAAATCACCACCTCTCCCTGTTCTAAATAACGAATCGCACGACGGCGATCGTAGTGTTCCACCACACCGCTCATTGGGATAGCAGACATTACATGGCTTTGGATATTGCTGCGCTCCAGCGCGTCGCGCAGTGCCAAGCCGTTCATCACGGTAGCGAGCATACCCATGTGGTCGCCCGACACGCGGTCGAGCCCCGCAGCCGACAGCGCCGCACCGCGAAACAAATTGCCGCCACCGACAACCAAACCGACTTGAACGCCGATGCCCACGAGCTGACCAATCTCCAGAGCCATTTTGTCGAGCACTTTGGGATCGATACCAAAGCCCTCTTGCCCCATGAGCTCTTCACCGCTCAATTTCAGCAGGATGCGTTTGTATTTTCTGTCCTTGCCAGAGGTCATCAGCTTATTCCATCAAAGAAAAGTGGCACACATTCTAGTGCATGAGGTGGGATATTTCAGCCGCGAACCCAACAAAGACCGCCAACAAAAACGGCGAAGCAGGTTGCCCCACTTCGCCGTTTTTCGATCCACTTTGAAATTACTTAGCAGCAACTGCCGCTGCAACTTCCGCTGCGAAATCCACTTCTTTTTTCTCAATGCCTTCGCCCACTTCCAAACGCACGAAGCGCGTCACTTTGGCACTGTTTTTCGCCAGCAATTCACCCACTTTCATGTCTGGCTCTTTAACAAACGCCTGCTCAACCAAAGACACTTCAGAGAGATATTTTTTCACCGCGCCTTCCACCATTTTTTCAACGATATTGGCTGGCTTGCCAGATTCTGCCGCTTTTGCCGCAGCAATTTCTCGTTCTTTGGCAATCACAGCAGGAGAAACATCGTCCGCAGATACAGCTTCCGGTTTTGCAGCGGCTACATGCATGGCAACATCGCGCGCCAAATCTTCGCTACCGCCTTCCATCGCCACCACAACACCAATTTTGATGCCATGACGATAAGCTGCCAGCACCGCACCTTCTACCAATTCAGCGCGACGCACTTGAATGTTTTCACCAATCTTTTGCACGAGAGCAACACGCGCTTCTTCAACGGTTTGACCGCCGAAATCCAACGCGGCGATTTTTTCCACATGGGTTTCGCGCGCAGCTAATGCCACTTCTGCCACTTTGTTGGCGAAGGTAGTGAAGTTCTCGTCTTTAGCAACGAAATCGGTTTGGCTATTCACTTCCAACACGATGGCGGTTTTGCCGTTGTTGGCGATAACGATAGCGCCATCCGCTGCGATATTGCCCGCTTTTTTAGCCGCTTTTGCTTGGCCGGATTTACGCAAGTTGTCGATCGCCACTTCGATATCACCATTGGCTTCAACCAGTGCTTTCTTGCACTCCATCATGCCAAGACCCGTGCGCTCACGCAGTTCTTTTACGCTGGATGCTGAAATCTCTGCCATTGTCTATTCCTCATTTTAATCTGTGAATTTTCAAAAACCAGAAAGGGGGACTCGCCCCCTTTCTTTGCAATCATCAAACAATGATTGAATTAGGCTTGCTCGCTGTCCACTTCAACAAATTCATCTTTGTTTTGTGGTGCATTACCACCTGCGCGCTCCAAACCTTCCGCACACGCATCAGCCATCGCAGTGACATATAACTTCACGGCACGCAATGCGTCGTCATTAGCAGGAATCACGATATCAACACCGGATGGATCGCTGTTGGTATCCACGATACCGATAACAGGAATACCCAGTTTGTTCGCTTCAGTGATAGCAATGCGCTCGTGATCAACATCGATAACAAACAATGCATCAGGCAAGCCGCCCATGTCTTTGATACCGCCGATCGCGAGCTCCAATTTTTCCATGTCGCGTGTGCGCATCAGAGCTTCTTTTTTCGTCAGCAAATTGAAAGTGCCGTCTTGTGACTGCTTTTCCAAATCGCGATAGCGTTTGATCGAAGTGCGAATGGTTTTATAGTTGGTCAACATGCCGCCCAACCAGCGATGGCTGACATAAGGCATGCCCACGCGTGAGGCTTGTTCAGCAACCACTTTTGCCGCTGCGCGCTTGGTGCCGACGAACAAAATTTTGTTGCGCTTGGACGACAAATCACGCGCCAATGCCAAGGCTTCATTAAAAGCAGGCACAGTGTGCTCAAGATTGATGATGTGAATTTTGTTGCGGGCACCAAAAATATATTTGCCCATTTTTGGATTCCAGTAGCGAGTCTGGTGTCCGAAGTGTGCACCTGCTTGCAGCAGGTCTGTCATGCTGATATTGGCCATAATGTCCTCTCGGGTTAAGCCACCACAGCTCCCAGCAATCTACCCCGAAGGGCACCCAGATTGATGTGACGAGCTGTGTGAGTCGTTGATCCGCGCCGACCCCATGTCGGAGCGGGCGGGCTTTATACCACAGGAGGGAGTTATTTGTCCCGTTTTTTGAGGTGTTTGACCAAGCGTTTGCGCTTCTGCAACTGCCGTGGCGTCAACGTGTTACGCCGTCCCTCGTAAGGGTTGTCGCCACCTTTGAACTCGATACGCAACGGCGTGCCTGACATCTGCAACACATCGCGATACACATTTTCTAGGTAGCGCCGGTAGTGGTCCGGCACCTTATCCACTTGATTGCCGTGTATCACAATCAAAGGCGGGTTCTGACCACCTGCGTGGGCGTAGCGCAGCTTGATGCGGCGGCCGTTGACCAGCGGAGGCTGATGCGAGGAAACCGCGTCTTCCAGAATACGCGTCAGGAAAGGCGTACTCAGTTTTTGTGTGGCAGATTTATAGGCTTTCTTGATGGAGTCATACAAATTACCCACGCCACTGCCGTGCAGTGCAGAAATAAAATGCGTAGTGGCAAAGCGCGTGAATTGCATGCGACGATCCAGCACGCGCTTCACTTCATTACGTTGATCTTCGTCGAGACCATCCCACTTGTTGATTGCCACCACCAGCGCACGACCTTTTTCAATCACATGACCGAGCAGGTGCAAATCTTGCTCAACGATACCTTCTTGCGCATCCATCACCAGAATAACGACATTGGCATCTTCAATGGCTTGTAGGGTTTTCACGATAGAAAACTTTTCTATTGTTTCTTTCACATTTTTGCGTTTACGAATACCGGCGGTATCAATCAGCGTGAAGGCATCGTCATTGCGCTGATAGTCGATATAAATACTGTCGCGCGTAGTGCCGGGCAAATCAAAAACCACCACGCGATCTTCGCCCAACATGCGATTAACTAAAGTAGATTTCCCGACATTGGGTCTCCCCACAATAGCGATTTTGATGCGACGCGATTGCGTGTTGTCTTCACTCGCATCGACCAATTCTTCTACTTCCTGCTCGCTGCCTACGTCGTCATTCCATTCATCTTCATCGACTTCTACGATTTCTGCCAATTCGGGAAACAAAGAATGCGCAACGGCCTCCATCAACTGGTGCACGCCGCGCCCGTGTGCGGCAGCAATGGGATGCACTTCTGAAAAACCTAAAGCAAAAAATTCACTGGTGGCGATATCGGGATCTGTGCCATCCGATTTATTTACCACCAAAAAAGTTTTTTTGTGATTTTCACGCAAATGGCGCGCGATTAATTCGTCACCCGCTGACAAACCTGCACGACAATCCACCAAAAACAAAACCACATCAGCTTCTTCAATAGCAGTGAGCGATTGATGCGCCATCGCATCGTCAATACCGTGCTCTTCTTCGCCAAGACCGCCGGTATCCACCACAATAAAGCGGCACCCCTCAAACGAGGCCTCACCGTATTGTCTATCGCGCGTTAAACCGGCGAAGTTCGCTACAATCGCATTGCGCGTGCGCGTGATGCGATTAAACAATGTTGATTTCCCAACATTCGGACGACCCACCAATGCAATTACAGGTAACACAAATACAAACTCAATTATTTAATGCTTAATGCGTATAACTTGCCGCTGGCTGTCAACGCATACAAAATACCGTCGTTGCTTTGCAAATCTGCACGCACGCCGTCGCCACCGATGTTATAGCGACCGACATAAGAACCGTCTGAACGCTTTAATAAATGGATGTAACCGCGTTTATCGGCAACGGCTAAATAAGCGCCGATAACAGCCGGCGATGACAAACGGCGATTATCAAAACCCTCTGCTTTCCACAATTCGTTGCCTGACGTCATGCTCAATGCACGAATGGTGTCGTTGCCTTCAACCATATAAATCACGTCATCTGCAGTTGCCATGCTGTGCACAACAGAGGCTTTTTGTTCCCACTTCACCTGTCCACTTTCTTGATCGATATCGACAATCGCGCCTTGATACGAAGCAACAATGACATCCGTTGTTGTCAAAATTGGATCAGCTTGTACATCAATAATGCGCTCCAATTCTGTGCGACCATTAGGCACAATAAAGCGGCGTTCCCACTGCATTAAACCTGTACTGGCATCCAACACCGCCACTTTGCCATTATCAAACGCAACAAAAACAGAACCAGAACGAATGACAGGTGAACTGTTGCCACGCAAGGTCAACACGGCTTGTGACGATTTATACGACCAGCGCACGCGCCCTGTGCCGGCGTCAAAGGCTTGTACATGCGCATCAGTTGATTGCACGACGACCACATCACCGTTGGTTGCAGCCGCTGCTAAAACTTGGCTGCTGGTTTGACCTCGCCAACGCTCGGTGCCACTCGCTGCATCTAAAGCGATCACGCCGCCATTCGATGTCGAAACAAACACCATGTCAGCACCTGCACCGACAGCGCCAACCAAGGCAACATCGAGATCCACTTTCCAACGTACATCGCCACTGGCGCGGCTAATTGCCATCACGCCACCATCGGCATTCGCCGCATAAATCGTGCCGCCATCTACCGCAGGCGTCAGCGCCAGCAACAATGCATCATCACCTTGATTGCCAACACTGCGCGACCACTGCTTCGCTAAAGCGATGTCGTTTTCAGGCAATTCTTTCAATGGTGAAATTTCAGTTTTCTTACTGTTATCACTCAATAAACTGCAAGCAGAAAACAAAACCGCCAATGAAACGATGGCGGTTGTTTTGGTAAAGGTTTGCAATGATTTTTTTATAAGCAATGGCTTCATGGCTGCTTCTCAACTTTACCTTGTGCACTAGCTACTACAGGCGGCAGTGTAGACAGTTTAATTTCCAACGAAGAAACGCGCGCTCGATTACCTGAAACATCAAAAACCTGCTTCGCATCCTGATAGCTATTGCGTGCATCTTCCGTTTTACCTTGACTTACAAAAATATCGCCGCGCAATTCTGCTGTCTCGCCCTCCCACGCTGTATTTTTGCTTGTAATCGCATTTAAAGATGCCAATGCTTTATCGCCTTCATTTTGTGCGTATTGCACTTGCGCCAAGCGCACGCTCACCAAAGGTTTCAAACTGTTATCGGCATTCTGCTGTTGTACCCACTGCAAAAACTGCGCCGCAGAAGCAAGATTGTTAGCTGCAACTGCATCTTTTGCCAAACGCAAACCCGCAAAAACTGCATAAACAGAGTGCGGATATTCTTTACGCAACTGCTCTGCCAGTGCCGTCACTTTTTTTGCACCATCTACTGATTCCGTCGCTGTCAACATTTGTTGAAACAAATCAGAAGCTGCTTCCGTTTGCTTGGCTTGATAAGACTGCCACTGTGTCCAGCCAAAAAATCCTACCAAGGCAATCGCAACACCGACAACAGTCGAACGACCATTTTCGCGCCACCATTTTTTTATGAGCTCAATCTGTTCTTCTTCAGTTTGATAGTCAGCCATAACGCGTTCTGCGCTCCTCTTTCAATAGCAATTACGAAAACTACGCCGACAAATGCTGGCGCAAAAAGGCTTGCAGTGTACCAAAAGGCACTTCCTGCTGTTCGCGCTCATCGCGCAAAAATTTAACCGCGACAACTTGCTTGTGCAGCTCATCGTCACCCAGCACCAACGCCACGCGCGCGCCACTGCGATCCGCGCGCTTGAACTGATTTTTGAAACTGCCGCCACCGCTATTGAGCAACACAACGGCGCCAGGGACAGCATCGCGGCACTGCTCAGCCAACAACAGGGCATCACCCAAGGCAGCTTCCGAAAACACAATAAACACATCGGGCGATTCCGCCTGCACACTACCTACTTCTTCCAGCAGCAACGCCAAGCGTTCAATACCCATAGCAAAACCAAACGCAGGGGTCGGTTTACCACCCAACTGTTCAACCAAGCCATCGTAGCGACCACCAGCGCACACCGTTCCTTGCGCGCCCAGTGAACTCGTTACCCATTCAAACACGGTAGCGTTGTAGTAATCCAAACCACGCACTAAACGCGAATTGAGTTCGAATGGCACACCCACACGCGTTAAAGCAGAGCACAACTGATCAAAATGCAGACGCGATTCATCGTCCAAATATTGCTGCATCTGCGGCGCGTCAACCAACAACTTTTGCGTGTTGGCATCTTTGCTATCCAAAATACGCAAAGGATTACTGTGCAAACGCCGCTTGCTGTCTTCATCCAATTCCGCAACAAATTGCTCCAAATAAGAAACTAAAGCTGCGCGATAGTTTGCGCGCGCCGCATTAGAACCCAAAGAATTTAACTGCAATGAAACATGATCCATCAAACCCAATTCGTGCCACAAACGCGCCGTGAGTAGCAACATTTCCGCATCAATATCGGGACCGACAAAACCAAACGCTTCAACACCAATCTGATGAAACTGACGCAAACGCCCTTTCTGTGGACGCTCGTGACGAAACATCGGACCCATGTACCACAGTTTTTGTGTTTGGTTATACAACAAACCATTTTGTTCGCAAGCACGCACACAACTGGCCGTACCCTCAGGGCGCAGCGTCAAGCTGTCGCCATTGCGATCTTCAAAGGTATACATTTCTTTTTCGACGATATCGGTGACTTCGCCGATGGCACGCTTAAACAGCGCGGTGTTTTCTAAAATTGGAAAACGAATTTCGCGATAGCCGTAACTGTGCAACACATCGGCGACAGTCGCTTCAAGAAATTGCCACACATGAGAGTCTTGCGGCAGCAAATCATTCATGCCGCGAACCGATTGTATTTTACTCACCACTAAAAACCTTGCTGATATTGCTCAATTAACTTTTTGCGATCACAGCCGCTTGCTGCGCCACTTTGTCGCGAATCATTTTTTCCAGCGAATCCACCAACTCGCTGTTTTCCAACTTCACACTGGGCTTGCCATCGACAAACACCATGTTGCTAGGCGAACTGCCGGTCAAACCGATATGTGCCACTTTCGCCTCACCCGGCCCGTTGACATAGCAACCGATGATGGCGACATCCAATGCATCATTGATGTCTTCTAAACGCGACTCCAACGCATTGACTGTTTGAATTACATCAAAGTTTTGGCGCGAGCAGCTAGGGCAAGCGATGATATTGATGCCTTTCGTCCGCAAATGCAGGCTTTTCAAAATATCAAAACCCACTTTAATTTCTTCCACGGGATCAGCTGCCAGAGACACGCGAATCGTGTCACCAATGCCGTCCATCAATAACAAACCTAAACCAACGGACGATTTCACTGTCCCTGAACGCAACGCGCCTGCTTCGGTGATTCCCAAATGCAAAGGCTGCTCAATTTGCGAGGCAATTTTTCGATAGGCCTCGACTGTTAAAAAAACATCGGAGGCTTTCAAACTCAATTTGAAATCGTGAAAATCCATTTTGTACAAAATATCGATGTGCCTGAATGCTGATTCCACCAAGGCATCTGCATTTGGCTCGCCGTATTTTTTCTGCAAATCTTTTTCCAAAGAACCTGCATTCACACCAATACGAATGGGAATATTTTTTTCACGCGCTTTTTCTACCACGGCGCGCACACGGTCTTCACAACCGATATTGCCCGGGTTGATACGCAAGCAGTCCACACCGAGATCCGCCACGCGCAGTGCAATTTTGTAATCAAAGTGAATATCAGCAACTAAAGGCACTTTAACTTGCTGGCGAATCACACCAAACGCATCAGCAGCTTCCATTGAAGGCACGGAAACACGCACAATATCTGCACCAACTTTTTCCAGTTGGCGAATTTGTGCAATGGTTGCCGCGACATCAGTTGTTTCTGTATTGGTCATGCTCTGCACAGCAATCGGCGCATCGCCACCGACAGGTACATTACCCACCATGATCTGACGCGATTTTCTGCGTCTGATCGGACTTTCTATCAGCATTGATCGTACCTCGTCACTCGACCCTGTTTGCTTGCGCGTCATCGCCCAATACAAAACGCGCAGATTGCGCACCTGTTTTCATTGGCACTGAAACCAATGCACCGTTATAGCTGACGTTTGCCGCTGTCGCTCTGCCCAGCCACACGTACAAAGGCGGCGTCGCAGTTAGGTCCAACACTTCGCCTTTGCTGTAATTTTTTTCGTGCAGAATTTTTCCCGCTTGATCTTTAATTTGCACCCAGCAGTTATCTGAAAACTCCATATGCAGCACAGAATCTTGAGTATCTGCTGCATTGGTTGTCGCCGTTGCCTCCTTGTTTTTTTCAGCTTCTTCAGCAGCAACAGATGGACTCGTTGGCAAAACGACTGTCGGCACAGATGACGGTAAGCTGACTTCATTACTGACCGCTGTTGCAGGCAAAGTAGCAGTACCTTCTGTCGTATCACTACCATCATCTGAAGCTGCACTATTGGTTGCTGTATTAGAAGCCATTGCGGGCGATACATTGGCTGACAATTTGGATTCCTCTTCCGCTAAACGCGGCCACTGCCAAAAAACTACAGCAATAACCAACAATACAAGTAGAGCAGCAAACCCTGTCCCATATTTTTTTGCATCCTGAGAAGCAGAAATAAATACGGCATTTGTTCTCACCGGCGGTTGCAGCACAACGGCAACTTGCGGCGCAATGCGTTCGTAGGCACGCACCAGTACATCGCCATCCATGCCATACAATTTGGCGCAAGCGCGCAAATATCCTTTAACAAAAACAGCGCCGCGCAACTCAGCAAATCGACCGCTCTCTAATGCAGCCATTTGACGCGGCGTTAAATGCAATTCGCATGCAGCGTCTTCCAGAGAGATATTTTTCCTCTCACGTTGCTGCTGTAACGCACACCCGATTTCGGTTGCACTAACAAGAGCCACAGAGGACTCATCCGCAGCACTCATTTATTTTTTGCCCACGCTTGGTATTCGCTGTACTGAGGCGAGCTTGCAAAGCGATTTTTTAACAACAACGCATAACTCGCTTCTTTATCAGGTTGCCCTAATACACGTGCCAAACGAATACCCAACCACAGCGACTGAGCATTTTGCCCGCCGGAAGCTGATGCATATTTTTCAAGCAACTGGTTGCTTTGTGCGAAATCACCGGTATCAAACTTCAACTCCGCCATCTCCAAAATAACGACGGTGTTACGCGCATTGTTGACATAGCTGCGGCGAAATGCTTCTTCTGCTTCTTTCATCTTGCCTTGCTTTTTTAAGCAGATGCCGTAGTTAAGAAACGCCGCATCGCGCTTGGCATACATCACGTCGTCAGTAGCTTTGGCAAATTTCTCACAGGCTTCGTCATAGCGTTTGCGCTGAAAAAGAAACACACCGTAATTCAAATACGTTGACGTAAAACTGGAATCATCACTCAAGGCAGTTTTGTATTCTTTTTCTGCCAGCGCATCTTCACCATCTGTTGCATAGTAATACGCTAAGACGTTGTGCATTTCCGCAGAATCATCATCAATTTCTAAACCTTTTTTGATGGCGCGTAAGGCGGAATCGCGACGCCCATCGCGCAAATAACCGTTTGCCAAGGTGATGTAATCCGCCAATGCGGATTTCATATCCACTTTGCTATCAGAGCGCGGGATTGGCTTGCCTGTGCCGTCATTGATTTCTTCTGTCACACAACCAGACAGCAAGAAACATCCACACGCTACAGCGCCAACTAACAAACGTGTTACTAATTTCATTACAACTCTCCTTGATCAATACGCACAACTTCGCCAGTGGAAGCCGACTTTACCTGCTCGTAACGCGCACTGCGCCGCGTCCGGTCATTCACCATGCCGGCCAACTGACCACAGGCTGCATCAATATCGTCACCACGGGTGGTGCGAATGGTGGTTGTATACCCTGCTTCTATCAAAATGTCACGGAAACGATACAAGCTGTTATTGCTGACGCGACGATAGTCCGACAAAGAAAACGGATTGAACGGAATCAGATTGATCTTGGACGGCACATCGCGCAGCAGTGCCGCTAATTGCTGGGCATGCTCCGGCCTATCGTTGACGCCATCAATCAACGTGTATTCGATGGTCGCACTGCGCTTATCCGGCAAACCGGCGAGGTAGCGTTTTACGGAAGCCAATAGCATAGCGATAGGGTATTTTCGGTTGATTGGCACCAATTCATCGCGCAGCGCATCGTTAGGTGCGTGCAGCGAAACCGCCAGTGAGACATCGGTGTGCTTGCCGAGTTCATCCAACATCGGCACCACACCGGAAGTGCTGAGCGTGACACGCCGCTTCGACAAACCGTAAGCGTGATCGTTCATCATCAAATTAACGGCATCGACCACATTATCGAAATTGAGCAGGGGCTCGCCCATACCCATTAGCACGACATTGGAAATCACGCGATCCGCTTGCGGATTCAAACTGCCGAAAGAACGCGCCGCCAGCCACAACTGACCGACAATTTCTGCCGCCGTCAGATCGCGCTGGAATCCCTGTTTGCCCGTGGCGCAAAAACTGCAATCCAGCGAACAGCCCACCTGCGACGACACACACAGGGTTCCGCGTTTTTTTTCAGGAATGAATACGGTTTCGATACAACTGCCGCCGGAAACGCGCATCAACCACTTGCGCGTACCGTCGGTCGATTCCAGTTGTTGCAGCAATTCCGGCGGCCGCACTTCTGCTACCGCTGCGAGCTTTTCACGCAGGGATTTCGAGAGATTGGACATCTGCTCGAAATCGTCTACGCCGTGTTGGTGTATCCACTGCAACACTTGACGCGCGCGGAATGGTTTTTCACCCAATTCCGCAAAAAAAGCCTCTAATTTGGCCGAGCTGAGACCGAGCAGATTCACCTTGTCGACTATCTGGCTCATGTCATCGCGCCTCCGGGCGCTCGGCATGCAGGGTTTCAGCGCAGGTAAATATCTGTCGCTGGGAAAAAATAAGCAATTTCACGCGCGGCAGAGGCAGCTGAATCGGAACCGTGTACGGCATTGGCATCGATGCTGGTCGCAAAATCAGCACGGATGGTGCCTGCAGCCGCTTGTTTCGGATCCGTTGCGCCCATCAACTCACGGTTTTTAGCGATAGCGTTTTCGCCCACTAGCACTTGCACGACAACGGGACCGGAAGTCATAAACGCCACTAAGTCTTTGAAAAAACCGCGCTCACGGTGCTCGGCATAGAAACCTTCGGCCTCTGCTTGGCTGAGATGCTTCATGCGTGAAGCGGCGATTTTAAGTCCCGCCTGCTCAAAACGACTGTAAATGGCACCGATAGCATTCTTGGCAACAGCGTCTGGTTTGATGATGGACAAGGTGCTTTCTACAGCCATTACAAAAATCTCCAAAACAGGTGGGTGACGGCCACAAGGCCAAAATTAGGGGCGGCATTATAGGGCAAGCGACGCCGCTTGCCACGCGCCATTACGAACTCAATCTAGTTCAGCGAGCCAAGCGGCTTGAATGGCCTCTAGCACCTTCTCTCCGCATCGCTCTGGGTCGTCATTGAAGTCAGGCAGTGCCATGACCAAATTACGCAAATCAACAAAGTTGATATAACGCGGATCCAGCTCTGGTTTGCTCTCTGCCAATTCAATGGCGATCACGTGTACATCTGTCCATTTCATAAACACCTCCTCAATGCCGTTCAGATGCCAAATTGATTGTGTACTTAGGAATTTCGATAACCAAGTCCTCGTCTGCCACCAAAGCCTGACAACTCAAGCGTGAATCTGGCTCCAAGCCCCACGCTTTATCCAGCATATCGTCTTCCAACTCATCGGCAGACTCCAGCGAATCCGCCCCTTCACGCACGATGACATGGCAAGTTGTGCAAGCGCAGGACATCTCGCAGGCGTGCTCAATTTTAATGCCATGCTTCAACGCAGTGACACAAATACTGTCGCCCTTGATGGCTTCCACTACAGCACCGTCTGGGCACAGCGTTTCGTGCGGTAAAAAAACAATTTTTGGCATCTCAATTCTCCTTACCGCTATTCATGACAGAAAAGTCATCGACACTTTTGCCTGCCAATGCTTTTTGAATAGCGGCATCCATCCTACGTGCAGCAAAAAATTCACTGTCACGCCCTGCGCGCTCTACCACTTCAGCAATTGAGCGACTGTCATCATTGGTTTCTTGATTCTGCAATTCTGTCATCAAGTTTTGCAGCCGCGCGTGTTCAGCATCGCTTAACAAAACACGATCTGCCCGCACAGCCGATTGCAAACTTTCCAACATACGGCGCGCTTCAAGACGCTGCTCGCTCATTTTGCGCGCGTGCACGTCTTCTTTCGCGTGCGTAAATGAATCTTGCAAGATGCGCACGATATCGCCATCTTCTAAACCGTAAGAAGGCTTCACCGTCACACTCGCCTGCACACCGCTGCTGTTTTCACGCGCGCTGACGCTGAGCAAACCATCGGCATCAACTTGAAAAGTGACGCGAATATGCGCCGCCCCCGCCACCATCGGCGGAATATTGCGCAATTCAAATTTCGCGAGTGAACGACAATCACTCACCATTTCGCGCTCACCCTGCACCACATGAATACTCATTGCGGTTTGACCGTCTTTGAAAGTGGTGAACTCCTGCGCTTTAGCAACAGGAATCGTGGTATTGCGCGAAATAATTTTTTCCACCAAACCGCCCATGGTTTCAATACCCAGCGACAGTGGAATGACATCCAACAACAATAATTCATTATCAGGGCGATTGCCGACTAATTGATCCGCTTGAATCGCCGCACCCAAAGCTACTACGCAGTCGGGATCAATATCGATCAGTGGAACTTGCTGAAAAAAATCGCCCACTTTTTTGCGCACAAAAGGGCAACGCGTCGAACCACCGACCATCACCACATGCGCAATTTCAGCAGAAGGCACTTTGGCATCGCGTATCGCTTTGCGACAGCAACGCACACTGCGCTCGACCAAAGGCTCGATCAGCGCATCGTACTGCGCGCGCGAAATAACGCCCGACCATGTACCAAAAATAATTTCAACACTCGCTGCATACGACAGCGATTCTTTTGCTGCGCGACAGACATCCAGCAACGCGCGGCGACCTGAAAAATCTAATGCATCAATGTTCGCCTGCTGCAAAACCCATTCAGCCAATGCACCGTCAAAATCATCACCACCTAATGCTGTGTCGCCAACCGTAGCTAACACTTCAAACACGCCGCGCGACAACCGCAAAATAGAAATATCTAAAGTGCCGCCGCCCAAATCATAAACCGCGATAACGCCTTCTTCTCCGCGATCTAAACCGTAAGCCACGGCTGCTGCCGTAGGTTCGTTAAGCAGACGCATCACTTTCAAACCAGCGAGCGTTGCTGCGTCTTTCGTCGCTTGACGTTGTGCGTCATCAAAATACGCTGGCACGGTGATGACAACGCCATCTAAATCGCCGCCCAATGTTGCGCTAGCACGCGCCGATAATTCGCGCAAAATTTCCGCCGATGCTTGCACGGGACTGATCAAACCTGCCGCCGTTTCAATTTTTACCATGCCGTCTTGATCAGCAAAGCGATAAGAAAAACCGCCGCCAAGTTGATGCATGTCCTGCAAACCGCGTCCCATCAAACGCTTCACAGATACTAGCGTATTGAGTGGATCCTCTGCTGCTTGCAAACGCGCTTTGATGCCGACCTCCACATCACCATTGGCAAAATAATGCACCGCCGACGGCAAAATCACTTCGCCATGTTCATCAGCAAGTACAGTGGGCGAACCGCTGCGCACCGTTGCAACCAAGGAGTGCGTAGTTCCCAAATCAATCCCCGCTGCGCGCTTGTGTGCGTGCGGCGCGGGGCTCATACCCGGTTCAGAAATTTGTAACAGTGCCATTTGTTTCAGCCGTATTTTTTGTCAGACACCAAGCACTCACTCATCCAATAGCAGTTCTTGTCTGTTTTCAATTTCATGCAACAACTTGGTGGCAAATTGCAATTTATCGACCGCACTTTGTGCAGCAGTCCAATCATTTTTTTGCCAAGATGCTGCAAACTGTTCTTGATAGTGCTGCGCTTGCTGCTGCACATCTGCCGTCAAATGATCCAACGCCGGCAAATCACCGGCGGCATCTTCCAATCGCTCACGCAATTCAATTTGCGCCATCAAAAAAGCGCCGTCATGCACCGTTCTCTCTAGCGCATGTGATTGCCCTGCGCGTTCCAATAAGTATTGCGCACGCAACAAGGGCGACTTCAGTGTATTGAATGCAGTATTCACTTGCGCCGCCTGCTGTTGTGCCAAGCGCTGTGAGCGATCGCACTCGCGCATAAACCGATCGGGATGCACCGCTTGTTGCAATTGGCGATAGCGTTCAGCCAGCTGCGTCACATCGACATCACAACTCGGCTGCAATCCAAACATAGAAAAGTAATCTTGCTCGTCGCTCAACAGCGGTTTGAGCGTACAAGCGATGGCGTGCTCGGCAGAGGTAGCCATAAACACTCAGACGTGAAAACTTTCGCCACAACCGCATTCGGCACTGACGTTAGGATTGTTGAATTGAAATCCTTCGTTCAAACCTTCCTTGGTGTAATCCAATTCGGTACCGTCGAGATAAACCAAGCTCTTGCCGTCTACGACAACTTTTACACCTTCGTTATCAAACACTGCATCGCCTTCTTGCAGCTCATCGACAAACTCCAGCACATAAGACAGCCCTGAGCAGCCGGCAGTTTTTACACCTAAACGCACACCTACACCGCGCCCACGGTTAGTCAAAAAATTGCGCACGTGATTGCGCGCAGCTTCTGTCATCGTTATGGCCATTCACTCACCTCCGACAGTCGCAGCGTTTTGCATGCTCACTGTCCGCGTTTTTGCTTGAGATCACTGATCGCCGCTTTGATGGCATCTTCTGCCAAAACAGAGCAGTGAATTTTGACCGGCGGCAACGCCAACTCTTCTGCAATATCCACATTTTTGATCAGAGAAGCTTCGTCCAGCGTTTTGCCTTTGACCCACTCCGTCAGCAGCGAACTGGAGGCAATCGCAGAACCGCAACCGTAAGTCTTGAACTTCGCATCTTCGATGATGCCTTGATCATTGACTTGAATTTGCAAACGCATCACGTCACCACAAGCAGGTGCGCCTACCATACCAGTGCCAACATTGTCTGCTTTGGTATCTAACACACCGACATTGCGCGGGTTTTCATAATGATCGATAACTTTTTCACTGTATGACATAACTACCTCCAGCCGCGTGATTAGTGTGCAGCCCATTGAACAGAATTCAAATCAATCCCTTCTTTGTACATATCCCACAAAGGTGATAACTCGCGCAATTTGCTCACCGCTTTGCGCAACTCAGCTACTGCAATATCAATATCTTCTTCCGTTGTAAAACGACCAATACTGAAACGCAGTGAGCTGTGCGCCAACTCATCACTCAAGCCCAGCGCACGCAACACATAAGAAGGCTCCAAACTCGCCGAAGTGCAAGCCGAACCGGAAGACAACGCGAGATCTTTCAAAGACATCATCAAGGATTCGCCTTCAACAAAAGCAAAACTGATATTGAGATTGCCAGCAATGCGATGATCCAAAGAGCCGTTGATAAACACTTGTTCGATGTCGCTCACGCCAGCTAACAAACGATTGCGCAACGCCAAAAAGCGTGCGTTTTCTGCCGCCATTTCTTCACCAGCGATGCGAAACGCTTCTCCCATGCCGACAATCTGATGCGTTGGCAAAGTGCCAGAACGCATACCGCGCTCGTGACCACCGCCATGCATTTGCGCTTCAATACGCACTCGCGGTTTGCGCCCGACATACAACGCACCAATACCTTTAGGCCCATACACTTTATGCGCAGACAGCGACAGCAAATCCACCGGCAATTCCGCCATATTCAAAGGCACTTTGCCTGCGCTCTGCGCGGCATCCACATGATAAAAAACGCCTTTCGCACGACAGATTGCGCCGATGGCTGCGATGTCATTGATCGTGCCAATTTCATTGTTGACATGCATGATAGAAACCAGAGTGGTATCTGCACGCAACGCATCCGCTACTTGCTGCGGCTCAATCAAACCCGCTGGTGTCGGATCTAAATAAGTGACCTCAAAACCTTCGCGCTCTAATTGACGGCAAGTATCCAACACTGCTTTGTGTTCGATTTTGGAGGTGATGATGTGTTTGCCTTTTTTCTCATTGAAATGCGCAACACCTTTAATCGCTAAGTTGTCTGCTTCTGTCGCGCCGGAGGTCCAAACAATTTCACGCGGATCTGCACCAATCAACGCCGCCACTTGGTTGCGTGCGTTTTCTGCCGCTTCTTCTGCTTTCCAACCGAACATATGCGAACGCGAAGCGGGATTGCCAAAATTGCCGTCCAGCGTCAAACATTCGCACATTTTTTTTGCAACGCGCGGATCCACTGGGGTAGTGGCGGCATAATCAAAATAAATCGGCATCTTCATGGCTGTTCTCCACCTCAAAATGACTACGCGGTTGTGCGCGCACTTAACACCGTAATCGGTCGTTCTTCATCAACTTTGCGCTGCTGTCGCGCAGACACTTCTTGCACGCTTTGACTATTGACCAAACTTGCCAAGGTGATCGATCCCAGAAAATCATGAATTTTTTCACTGAGCAGACACCACAAATCGTGCGTCAGGCACTTCTCGCCCTGCTGGCAATCGCCTTCGCCGCCACAGCTGGTTGCATCAATGGATTCGTTCACCGCATCCACAATCTGCGCGATCGTGATCTGCGCCGCATCGCGGCTGAGTCGGTAGCCGCCGCCGGGGCCGCGAACACTACTGACTAAATCATTGCTGCGCAACCGTGCAAACAGCTGCTCAAGATAGGACAGCGAAATACCTTGACGATTCGAGATTTCAGCAAGACTGACCGGCCCTTTATCGACACGCAGGGCTAAATCCAGCATCGCGGTTACCGCATAACGGCCTTTGGTTGTGAGACGCATGACAGTCACCCACCACAGTCATTGAACATACGCCCATTGTGCAATAACCAAGTATTTTTCTCAATTTTTTATCCGAGAAAATTAGTCGGATGATACCTAGACAGCCCACTCAAAGGCCAAGTCGTTGTTTCTGTGGGAATTGCATGCAGGGAGTTCCCATCATCGGGGGCATCTGGTAGGATTCGCGTCCCGTTTTTCCCCGTTGCCGTGTCAGGCGCTGAAGCTTGATGGCGGCACAACATCCGGAGCGTCAACCATGAAAGCCGATATCCACCCAAAATACGCAGAAGTCACCGCAAAATGCAGCTGCGGTAACACCGTTGCCACGCGTTCTACGCTGTGCCGCGACATCAACCTCGATGTATGCGCCGCTTGCCACCCGTTTTACACAGGTCGTCAGAAAGTGGCTGAGACTGGTGGTCGTATTGATCGCTTCAAACAGCGCTTCGGCTCACGCGGCATCAAATAAGCACGCGATCAACTCGATCTGGCAGCCTGTTTGGCTGTCTTTTCTGATTTTCACCTCTCTAACTGGCAGGATCCAACGGCATGCTTGATGTCAAAAAGCCGTGTGATGAAGACTTGCGCCAAGCGGCGCTGGATTACCACGCCCTGCCTACGCCCGGCAAACTTGCCACGGCGCTGACCACACCCGCAGACGATCAACGCGATCTGTCACTGGCCTACAGCCCTGGCGTTGCCGAGCCGGTGCGTGAAATCGCGCGCGACCCTGAACTCGCCTACCGCTACACTGGCAAAGGCAACCAAGTCGCCGTTATCTCCAACGGCACGGCCATTCTCGGCTTAGGCAACTTGGGTGCGATGGCCAGCAAGCCCGTGATGGAAGGCAAAGCCTTGCTGTTTAAACGCTTTGCCGATATCAACGCCACCGACATTGAAGTGGACACCGAAGACAGCGCACGCTTTATCGACGCCGTTGCCCTCATCGCCAACTCCTTTGGCGGCATCAACCTCGAAGATATTCGCGCGCCGGAATGCTTTGAAATCGAAGCGGCGTTGATTGAATGCTGCCAAGTGCCCGTTTTCCACGACGATCAACACGGCACAGCCATCGTCGGTCTCGCCGGCCTGCTCAACGCGCTGGAAATCCAAGGCAAAGCATTGGCGGATGCCAAAATTGTGTTCCTGGGTGCAGGTGCCGCCGCTGTGGCCAGTTGCGATTTATTGCTCGCCGCTGGTGCTAATCACGACAATATTTTGATGCTGGACAGCAAAGGCGTGCTGCACACTGAGCGCAAAGATTTAGGCAAGCACAAGCTGCGTTTCGCGGTAAAAACTGACGCGCGTACATTGGACGATGCCATCATCGGTGCGGATGTATTTGTGGGCTTGTCTGGCCCCAACCTGTTGAACCCTGCGCAGCTATCGAAAATGGCAGCCAAACCCATCGTGTTTGCCGGCTCCAATCCCGATCCAGAAATCCGCCCTGAACTGGCACTCGCCACCCGCGATGATCTCATCATCGCCACGGGCCGCTCGGATTACCCCAACCAAGTGAACAATGTATTGGGTTTCCCGTTTATTTTTCGCGGCGCACTGGATGTGCGCGCAGCCGTTATCAACTTAGAAATGAAAATGGCCGCTGTGGACGCACTGCGCGAAATCACCAAGGAAGCTGTGCCAGCTTCAGTAGTTGCCGCTTACGGTGGCAAGCCGCTAAGTTTCGGTCGCGATTACATTTTGCCGAAACCGACTGATCCGCGTTTGCTGTCTCGCGTTTCTGCTGCCGTCGCGCGTGCTGCAGTTGAGAGCGGCGTGGCGCACACAGGCTACCCCGCGCACTACCCGCTGTAATCCATCCTCGTTATAGAATGGCTGCAAGTTTTCTTGCAGTGATAGCAACATGGCACAACACCCTCTCGATGATTTCCTTGCGTTTCTCGACGCATCACCCACACCTTTTCACGCGACACAACAAATGCAACTGCGTTTGTTGGCAGCGGGTTTTACAGCATTGGATGAAGGGCAGCGCTGGGATATCCAAGCCGGTGGTCGCTATGTGGTGACGCGCAATGATTCATCGCTGATTGCTTTTGTTGTTTCGCAACAAGATCCGACACAAAGCGGCATTCGCTGCGTGGGCGCACACACAGACAGCCCTTGCCTCAAACTGAAACCTGAACCCGATTTACAACGCCAAAATTACGCGCAACTCGGCGTGGAAGTGTATGGTGGCGCACTGCTGCACCCGTGGTTTGATCGCGATCTCTCGCTAGCGGGTCGCGTGAGTTACCAATCCAGCAACGGCACTTTAGCCAGCGCCCTAATTCATTTTCCGCGCGCGATTGCTTGCGTGCCGAGTCTGGCGATTCACTTAGATCGCGATGTGAATAACGGGCGCGCGCTCAACGCACAAAAAGAATTACCGCTGCTGCTGCAATGCATCGTCAACAATGAAGCGCCCAATATTCGCCAACTGCTGCTCACACAATTATTAACACAGCATCCAAATTGCGATGCTGAAAGTGTTTTAGATTTCGATATTTGCGCCTGCGATACGCAAGCCGCCGCGCGCATCGGTTTGCACGAAGAATTTATCGCCAGCGCGCGCTTAGATAATTTGCTCAGTTGCTACGCCGGCCTGCAAGCACTCTTGCAATGCGACGGATTACAACCTGCTCTGTTGGTGTGCACAGACCACGAAGAAGTGGGCAGTGTTTCTTGCTGCGGCGCACAAGGCACTTTTCTCACTAGCGTTTTACAGCGCTGGCTGGGCGATGGCGAAACTTTGGCGCGCACAGTGCATCACTCGCTGATGATTTCTGCCGACAACGCGCACGGCATCCACCCCAATTACCCTGAGAAACACGATGAAAAACACAGCCCTACGCTCAATCGTGGCCCTGTGATCAAAATCAACGCCAACCAACGCTATGCCAGCACCGCTGTGACACAAGCTTTTTTCCGTCACTTGTGCGAACAAGATCAAATCCCCGTGCAAAGTTTTGTGGCGCGCGTGGATATGGGCTGCGGCAGCACCATCGGCCCACTCACCGCAGCAGAAACTGGCATCAAAACAGTCGACATCGGCGCGCCAACTTTTGCCATGCATTCGATTCGTGAACTAGCGGGTGCGCAAGATGTGGATTATTTACAACGCGCCCTGCTCGCCTTTTTTAACAGCGCACATCTGCCTGCATAAACTAACAACATCATGGCTTTAGCGTGATGCACGGCGAATTATCGCACCATGTAAATGCTGTAATTTCCTGCACCTTGGCTCCCGCAGGTACAGCGAACTGTCCTACGGGAAGTTTGTGATAAGCAGGCTCTGGCGATAATCGTTCAAAAAATATTTCACGATTATTCAGCAAATAACGCGCTTGATACTGCGCCAAAATCGTAGGATCGCGCAGCATATCCGTCAATAAATTATTGCGCTCTTTGACGATGTATTTTTTGCGCGCCACGATGACATCCGGCTTCTTCGCCAAAATACCAGCGATAATTTCTTGATTGCTCTGCACGCGCTTTTCTTCTGGCCACCAATATCCAACCAAGAGCCCTATTATTTTTTCGTACGAGTGATAAAGCAAAGATTGCTCGGCAGCTTGATGGAAACGCGACAAACCAATCGCACGATATCCCAAACCTAAATTATCAATAAACACCGTCTTCTCACCGGCATACCAAGGTGCTTGCCCGATTTGGTCGTACACCACCACCGCATCGTCGCGATAATTGAGATGCACAAAATCACCCACCGATGCAATCAAGCTGTAGCGAATATTGAACACGCCCAGCCCTTCAGGGTTTTCTTGGAAGCTATCAGGGTTTTTTATCAAACGACCAACTTTCCCCCAATAATCCTTGTTGTTATTCAACGCACGAATGAAATTAGCGAGAAAAGGTCCTTGGTGCGAATTTTCAAATTGCACATAGCGCGCATACACCAAGGTGTACGCCACCAATAAAACCAACAGGGTTTGTGATACACCGCGCAACCAACCAGCAGGTTGCCACCAACGCGCCAATAACATCAGTGCAAAAATATAAATAAAGGGCAACACGATGCCCGTGTGGCGATTAAAAGCTTTATCTTCAAAAACAAACACTGTCCACAACAGTGACAGCACTAAAAATCCACCCAAAGCTAAATCGCGCGCCTGCCATCGTTGCACAACGCCGGGCAGCGCGACCAACAACAGTAGCCACCAGCCGGAATACCAACCGTAGGTCAGCAGATTTTTGAGTGATTGCAGATGATCAGGATTGACCTTGAAATAAAAAGGATGCGGCACCAAATCGTGAAAATACCAAAAACGCCACGCAGTGACGGCAATAAACGACAGCGCGATCCAAAGCACACCGCGCCAAAACTGTGCAGTTTTTCTTTGACAGAAAAATAAATACGGCACGACGGCCGCCAGCATAAAAACACCTTCTGGACGCGCATTGATCAGCACAATTGCGGGCAGCCACCACCAGCGCATCCTTTCTGCATTTGTTACCCAATCCAGCAACCACAATGCAACAAACCAATAAAATGCCGTTTCAAGACCGCGCACCGACCACACATAAAAAGGAATACTCGCCACCATAAAAAAAGCCGGCAGCAATGCGAGAAACCGATCAGGAATAAAGCGCTGTGACAACACAAACACTTTATGAATGCACAACACACCAAACACAAAGCATAGCAACTTTGTGGCTAGGACAACATGTAAAGACAGAAAGGTCAGCAGCGTGATTAAGCCCAACCAAATCAAACCACTGCACGCTTCAATATGTTCGCCACCAATATTGAACACATAGCCGTAACCGTGGGCGATATTTTCGGCAAAGCGAAAATAGATAAAAGCATCTTCTTCGATGTCATCAAAACCAATAGCGACCAATGCCGCATAAAAAACGACACACAAACCAAAAGCCAGCCACGGAAACAGTACTTTTTTATTCGAGAAATCCATCACACCGCACTTGCAGAAACCGTGTACAGTCACCACCTTCACAAGATCGCTTGCACGGTAAAGCAATTTTCGAGGAAAGCAAATGCGCGGATTTCTCTGGCTACTCCTAGCCATGCCTCTGATTGAACTGTGGCTCATCATTCGTGTGGGCTCGTCTATCGGCGGTCTCGCAACCATTGCGCTGTTGATCGGTGCCGGTATCCTCGGTATGAACCTGCTGCGTTTGCAGGGCTTCAATACACTGAGCAAATTGGATCAACGCTTGCAGCGAGGTGAATTACCCGCTGAAGAAATTTTGGATGGCTTTGCTCTGACGCTGGCAGCATTCCTGTTCATCATCCCAGGCTTCATCACCGACATTCTCGCCATCCCGCTGCTCATCCCTCCAGTGCGGCGCTGGCTGGTGAAACGCGCGCTCGGCACGCATTTTTATGTGCAGCGATACAGTGTGCATGAGCCCACAACAGCACACGCACCGCATGTCTACAACGGGGACATCATCGAGGGCGAATTCAGAAATGAGGATGACGGTCGCCTGCGCTGATGGAATTTTTGCCCGCTTCTATTGAAATGCGACCACCCATCCCCATAAACAAGCCACCTCTTTGAACGAAGAGTAAGTAGAGAAGTGACCCTCTGCTAACTATCTGTTTTTATTCACTAAAACTTTACGGAGAGACCCATGAAGATCCGTCCTTTGCATGATCGCGTCGTTATTCGCCGCGAAGAGAAAGAAGAAAAATCCGCTGGTGGCATCGTGCTGGCATCCACCGCGCGTGAAAAACCCAACAAGGGTGAAGTTATTGCAGTCGGCCCAGGCAAGGCGCTGGACGACGGCCAAGTGCGCGCACTGCAAGTGAAAGTGGGCGACAAAGTGGTGTTTGCCAGCTACGCCGGCAGCCAAACCCTGAAAGACGGTGACGAAGAATTCATCATCATGAGCGAAAGCGAAATCTTGGGCGTATTGGAATAATTTCCACGCTTCTTCATCCATTTAAAAATCTGTTAGAGGAAAGATCATGACAGCTAAAGACGTAAAATTCGGCGACAGCGCACGCCAAAAAATGCTGAAAGGCGTGAATGTATTGGCCGATGCAGTGAAAGTGACACTGGGCCCTAAAGGTCGCAATGTGGTGCTCGATAAATCGTTCGGCGCTCCGACCATCACCAAAGACGGCGTGTCCGTTGCGAAAGAAATCGAACTGAAAGACAAGT
>CAYOEO010000004.1:0-70723 GCA_964403125.1 uncultured Pseudomonadales bacterium
TGATTGATTGGCAACAAGTTGACATGCAAGTGTTGATGAAAGCCGATGGCATGCCCACCTATCATTTGGCGAATGTGGTGGACGATCATTTGATGCAGATTACGCATGTGATTCGTGGCGAGGAGTGGATTAACTCAGCGCCGAAACATTTGTTGCTGTATCAATATTTTGGTTGGCAAGCACCTGTGTTGTGCCATTTGCCACTGTTGCGTAATCCTGATAAATCCAAACTCAGTAAACGCAAAAATCCCACCAGTATTAATTACTATCGCCGCATGGGTTATTTGCCAGAAGCGCTGCTGAATTATTTGGCGCGCATGGGCTGGTCTATGCCCAATGAAGCAGAAAAATTCACGCTGGACGAAATGTTTCAACATTTTAATTTGAAAAATATTACGCTCGGCGGTCCTGTTTTTGATGTGGAAAAATTGGATTGGCTGAATGGTTGCTGGATACGCGAAAATCTCGACGCTGATGCGTTTGCGCAACGCGTGCAGCAGTGGGCGCTGAACGCGGATTATCTCAAACCGATGATTCCTCTGATTCAAACGCGCATCGAGCGTTTCTCGCAATTGCCTGCGCTGCTGAGCTTTTTCTTTTCCGGTATGCCATCGGTAAGTAAAGCCGATTTTGATGCGCTGAAAATGGATGAGGAGCAGTTGCGTCGCATGTTGCAGTACAGCAGTTGGATGCTGGATACTCAGACCAGTTGGCAGCGCGATGACTTGTATGATGCTATTAAATGGTTAGCTGACGCGATGAATATCAAAATCAAAGTGTTTCTGCCGCCCTTGTTTCTTGCGCTGACCGGCTCGACCTCTGCACCGCCGCTGTTTGATGCCATGGCGCTGCTCGGCGCGGATCTCGTGCGGGCGCGCTTGCGTGAGGCGCTCAATATTGCTGGTGGTGTCTCTAAAAAGGAAAGCAAGCAGTGGCAGAAGGATTTTATTGCGCTCTTCGTTTGAGCTGGCGTTGATTGCAGGGCGGTTGGTCAGTAGAATGCCGCCTCCCTATTCAAGGGGCTATAGCTCAGCTGGGAGAGCGCTTGCATGGCATGCAAGAGGTCAGCGGTTCGATCCCGCTTAGCTCCACCAATTTTCAGGTCAACTTCGTGTTGACCTTTTTTATGCCTCATCGAAATGCAAAAAGGGATTTGCTCGTTTCGGTCTTTCAGTGGTACAAAACAACCCCACGTTGTACCGAGTAGGAATCGCCCTAATGTTTATTCGTCCCGCTAACCGCTGGCAGGCATTTGGTCTGCATATTTTGATCAGCCTGTGTTTATTTTTATTGTTGGCGTCGATTATTTATTTTTGGTGGTATCCAGGTTTGTTATTTCAGTACGACGGCGGACTTGAAGGTATAAAGTTGATCGCCGGTGTCGATTTTTTTATTGGTCCTGTGCTGACTTTGTGCGTTTATAAATTGGGAAAAAAAAGTTTGCCGTTTGATTTATCGTTGATTGCTGTGTTGCAGGCAGCTTGTTTGATGGGCGGTATGTGGACGGTATGGCAAACTAGACCTATTGCAGTGGTTTATGCTGCAACACATATCTGGTCTATCCCTTATGCAGTTTATCGCGATAATGGCATTAATCCAGCGGATGTTCCTTTGTTGCAGAATAAATGGCCGGTATGGATTGCTGTAGATATGTCACCGGTTGAAGAAGCAAAAGCTTTACATCCTGTTTATAAACATGTGTTGCTTGATCACTCTATTTTTTTTCAAGTAAATCGCTATCGACCACTGTCTTCGCAGTTAGCTATGCTATCTCGCGCTGGCATGCCACTCGATGAGATACGTAAATTGCCTGATGTTGTGATATCGCCTAACAAAACCTATGCACCTTCTGTACATTTCTACGCAGCAGGTCTTGGTTCTGGATCCGGTTATATGGCTATTGATGTCGCCACAGGAAAGGTCGTAGATTTTATCGGGGCATTGCGCCGTGAAAAATCACTTCTGGATCGTGTTCGCTATGCTCAGGTAGAGTTCATGCAGTTTATCAACCGCTTGGTAAAGTGAGACTAATGCGCCGTCATTAGTAATGATGTCGTCTGCTTTTGCACATCGTTGTTCACGCGATGCCTGTGTCGCCATGATGGCTTTCACTTGTTCGCCTGAGTTGTTATCGCGTGACATAGCGCGTGCCAGTTGTAACGCTTCTGGCGCGTCCACCACTAAGATGCGCTGACAGATAGCGTGTTGCCCCGCTTCAATTAATAGCGGTGATTCCAGAATGGCATAAGGACTTTGTGCAGACTGCAATTGCGTCCACATTTCCTCAAAAATAAGTGGATGCAACAGTGCTTCCAACCATTTGCGCTCGGCTTCGTCGGCAAAGATTTTTTGCCGTAATGCTGCCCGATTCAGTGTGCCATCCGCTTGCAAAATCTCGCTGCCAAAATGCTCGGCAATTGCTTGCAAAGCTGGCTTGCCCAGCTCAACCACCACGCGCGCACAGACATCGGCATCGACTACTTTGATGCCCAACTGCGTGAAATGGTGTGCGACCGCTGATTTGCCACTGCCGATGCCACCGGTGAGGCCGACGATATAGGTCACGGCGTTAATCCACTGAACTGCCAGTACCAGTGGGTGATGTCATTGCCCCACATGAGGCTAATCCAGCCTGCTATTGCTAGATAAGGGCCGAAGGGGATAGGGATTTGTCGATTGCGACCACGCAACACAATCATCAACAAACCCAGCACGGCGCCAGAGCAAGCGGAAAGCAAAATAATTTGCGGCAACGCCTGCCAGCCCAGCCATGCACCGAGTGCGCCGAGCAGTTTGAAGTCGCCGTAGCCCATGCCTTCTTTACCGGTGGCAAATTTGAACAGCCAGTACACCGCCCACAGGGATAGATAGCCAGCGGCAGCGCCGATAACGGCCGCTTCCAGTGAAACGAAAACATTACCGAGAGCCAGTAACAGCCCGCCCCACAGCAGTGGCAGCGTGATGTCATCGGGCAGTAATTGAGTGTCGAAGTCGATAACAGCGAGCGTCAGCAAACTCCAAGTCAGCGCCAGTGCTGCGGCACATTGCCAAGTTGCACCAAAATGCCAAGCGACAGCGGCGCTCAGCAAACCGCAGGCAGCTTCAACCAGAGGATAACGCAGTGAGATTTTTGTTTTGCAGCCAGAGCAGCGACCTTTCAAAAAAAGATAGCTGGCGATAGGAATATTTTCCCATACGCGAATTACATGACCGCACTGCGGGCAGCTAGAGGGAGGAAAAGCGAGATTGAGAGACGCTTCTTCTGTAAAGGGGGTGTTTGAAATTTCTGCACACTGCATACGCCATTCGCGCTCCATCATACGCGGCAGGCGTAAGCACACTACATTCAAAAAACTACCAATAGCACAGCCTATTAATGCAATCCAAACCGTCAGAATCAGTGGGTCGCTAGCGACGAAACTTGCAGTTTGCACGTTAGACGACAGACCCGAGCTGGAAGATAGGTAGGTACATTGCAATCATGAGACCGCCAACGAGGATCCCCAGTACTGACATGATCATGGGTTCCAGCAAAGACGTTAGGTTGTCAACTTTGTTGTCTACTTCTGCTTCGTAGTGGGTTGCGACTTTGTCCAGCATAGTATCCAGTGCGCCTGATTCTTCGCCGATTGCGGTCATTTGAATCAATAGCGTCGGAAAGACCCCTGCGCTGCGGAAAGCAACATTAATCATCGTGCCGCCAGTTACATCATCGCGTACGCGTTTAACAGCATCGCGATAAACGGCATTCCCCGCTGCGCCGGATACAGAATCTAAAGCTTCAACCAGTGGCACACCTGCAGAGAAAGTAGTTGAAAGTGTGCGAGCAATTCTCGCAATAACAGCTTCATTGACGATTGCGCCGACGACAGGCACTTTGAGGCTGAAGCGATCAACGGCATCCGAAAAGTTTTGGCTGGTTTCTCGTGCTTTGGAAAAGGCGATAAAACCTGCAACGGCAGAGGCAAAAATGATGAACCAGTATTTCTGTGCCATGTCAGAAAGGTGTAAAACGAACAGCGTGAATGCTGGCAAATTAGCGCCAAAAGATTGGAATGTATTGGCAAATACGGGTACCACTTTAACCAACAAAATACCCGTTACGATGAAAGCAACACAGAGTACTGCGATGGGATAAGTCAACGCTTTTTTGATTTTCTTTTTCAGAGCTTCTGTTTTTTCTTTGTAGGTTGCTACGCGGTCAAGCATAGTTTCTAACGTACCAGATTGCTCGCCAGACTCCACCAAGCTACAGAATAATTCGTCAAAATGCTTTGGGTATTTTCGGAGTGCGCCACCAAAACTGCCGCCGCCAGAAACCTCGTCACGAACGCCTGTAACTATTTTTTTCATGTTGGCATTTTCTAAACCATCGCCAACGAGTTCAAATGATTGAACCAGAGGAACGCCGGCCTTCATCATCGTCGCCATTTGCCGAACAAAGATGGCAATATCTGCCGGTTTTATTGCCTTGCCGCCACCGCCAAACAAAGGTTTGGGTTTTTTCTTGATTTTGGGATTGAGGTAACCTTGTTTACGTAATTGTGCTTTGGCATCGGTCAGCGTTTGTGCTTTGAGTTCGCCGCGCACCATTTGTCCTTTGGGGTTTTTGAACTCCCAAAGAAAAATATCCGGTTCTTTGCCTTTGGTTTTTTTGGGCACTACTTTAGTGGCGGGTTTAGCAGTTTTCGTGGTTGTTGTCGTGGCCATGTTTTAATCCTTGGTAACACGGTTAATTTCTTCGAGGCTGGTTAAGCCCCATGCGCATTTGCGTAAGCCAGAGCGACGCAAATCAAAAAAACCTTCGTCTTTAGCTGCTTGAGCAATCTGTAAAGAATTGCCTTCTTCCATAATGATTTGGGAGATTTTTGGTGTGATGCGCACCACTTCGTAAACACCCAGCCGCCCTTTGTAGCCGCCGTTGCACAATTCACAGCCAACAGGTTTGAATACGGTCACTTCACTGCGCTCTAAACCGCAATCCAGTAAACCTTCTTCTTCGAGTACTGATTCAGGAATGTCAGTGGCGGGTTGCTTGCAAGCGGAACACAAACGGCGTGCTAAACGCTGCGCGATGATTAAGTTAACAGAAGTCGCCAAGTTAAAGGATGGCACGCCCATGTTGAGCAAACGTGTCAGCGTTTCTGGCGCAGAGTTGGTGTGCAGTGTGGACATTACCATGTGCCCTGTTTGCGCCGCTTTTATAGCAATGCTGGCCGTTTCCAAATCTCGAATCTCGCCTACCATGATAATGTCTGGATCTTGTCGCAAGAACGCGCGCAATGCTTCTGAAAAGCCGAGACCAATTTTAGTGTTGACGTTGACTTGGTTGATGCCTTCTAAGTTGATTTCTACCGGATCTTCTGCCGTAGAAATGTTGCGCTCCTCTGTGTTGAGAATATTCAAACCGGTGTAGAGTGATACGGTTTTTCCTGAACCGGTAGGACCCGTTACCAAAATCATACCTTGCGGCTGCATCAGTGCCTTCATGTACATTTCTTTTTGGTAATCCTCATAACCCAGCGCGTCGATACCCATTTGCGCGCTAGTCGGATCGAGAATCCGCATAACCACTTTTTCACCCCACAGTGTCGGCAGGGTGTTCACGCGGAAGTCGATGGCTTTCGTTTTGGATAGCTTCATTTTGATACGACCGTCTTGCGGGACGCGTCGTTCAGAAATATCCATGCGCGACATAACTTTCAAGCGTGCGGACAATTTCGGTCCCAGCGCCAAGGGTGGTCGTGTCACTTCGTGCAATACGCCGTCGGTACGGAAACGAATGCGGTAGGCTTTTTCATAGGGCTCAAAGTGCAAATCCGACGAGCCGCCTTTGATAGCATCTAACAAAATTTTATTGACGAAACGCACAATCGGCGCGTCATCCACGCCCGATTCACCGCTATCACCTTTGGGTGCGTCTTCATCGACCGATTCAACATCGAGGTCGAAATCTTCGTCTAAGCCTTTGAAGGCTTCGTTGGCATCTTCTTCGGTGTCAGCAAGGAATTTTTCAATGGCTTTGGCGAGCTGATCTTGCTGCACCAGCACCGCTTCTGTGGTGAGACCGGTTTGAAATTTAATGTCGTCCAGTGCGCGCAAATCGGCTGGGTCGGTCATACCCAAGAACAAGCGATTGCCGCGCTTAAACAAAGGCAAAACATGGTGCTTGCTAATTAATTCGCGTTTCACCACATCCTTCGGTATTTGCGCCGTGTTGTGGCTGGCAATGTCATAAAGTGGCACGCCGAACTCGTCCATTGCAGCCAGCGCAATCGGGCGGGCAGGCGCCACTTTGTTTTCTACTAGCCACTGCGTTAGGGGGATCTTTGCCTTACGCGATTCCAGCAGCGCATTTTGCGCCTGCTCCATATTGATGAGCCCGTCGTTGACGAGGCGTCTGGCTAGACCACTGACAGAAATCGTATTCATGTAGGCACTATGAGGTTGGTAGTGGTTTGTGGGATACGGTTTTAGGCGTAACGTTTCCGAGTCTATCGGCAAAGTATTACTGACGCAATAAACCAAGTTTTACAATGTGATAGCGTTCGCAGTTGAAGTGTTGCGTGATGAATGCGCGGTTGGTTGAGGTATGACCAAAAGTGTCAGTTTTTGTCCGCTTTGAGTGAGGCGTGTCTCTTAGTTTGGGTGAGTTATTTGTTTGCTGTGAGAGGTCTGCTTTGAGATACAAGCGGATTAGTAGATTACAAAAAGTTGGCATGACTTTTGTATCTTCTAATTCTAGAGGCAGCAGCTCACCTATCTTGGCGATTGCAAGGCTTCCGCCCTTATAAAGTCAAACAAACGGCGTTTTAAGGGGTTCATAAAACTAAACTTTTCGAGGTATACACCATGAAAAAGCAACTGCAAAAGGGTTTCACCCTGATTGAGTTGATGATCGTAGTAGCGATTATCGGTATTTTGGCTGCTATTGCTCTGCCTGCGTATCAGGATTACACCATCCGTACGAAAGTCAGTGAAGGTTTGATCGCAGGTTCTGCGTGGAAAAATGCCTACTCTGAAGGCTTTGAGTCTGGCGGCGTTGCTGGTTTGAACGCAGCAGCAGCGGCTATGACTAGCACTGCAACCACACAGAAAGCTACCAAGTACGTGCTGGATATCACTGGTCCTGCTGTTTCGCCATGGAACATTAACGTGCAGATCGCTGGTAACGCCAACAACGGTATTCCTGCAACTCTGAACACCAACACTATCGTGTTGAGCCCGAACGTGCAGAGCGCTACGCCTACTTCTACTTCTTCTGGTGCTATTGACTGGGCTTGCACCAGTGCTACCAGCGTTACTGCCACCGCTCGTGGTTTGGGTAACCGTGTAGCAGGTAGCCTGCCTGCAAAATATGCGCCTTCTGAGTGTAAATAAGCGGCAACTACTTTAAAAAAACCCCGCTTTGCGGGGTTTTTTTTGGTCTATAAATCCTGCAATATCCACCGATTACTGTTAATGGAACTGGTAACACATGAAGTTATTTTTCTGGAAAGATAATTACAGGATTGACAATTTTGCTAAGCAATTGGCGGATGATTTTTGTAGCCAAGTACAGCCAGATATTGCGCGCGCTTGGTTTAGTGGCAGTGAGGTTGCTGAAGTTGCTCCTGCAGCTAAAAACAAGCAAAGCAATAAAAGTGGCAGAGCAAAAAAACAGACAGTTATTGAGCGGTGTGTGAATGAAGTGGCGCTTAAGTTGGCGCAGTTCAAAGCACAGGAAACGCTCGGCATTTACGGTAAAGCGAGAGTGCATATGAGCTTCATGGAGCGATTGAAGGAGCTCGGTTTTAGCGAAGAAACGGTGCAGCAACTGAATCGCACATTACTGCTCAAAGCGCCCTGATAGGTGTATATCTCATATTGGTTGGAGACTAATTGCTGATGAATTCTCTTTCTCTTGATAAAGCGGAGCGTGAAACACTGCTGGCTGATATTGCCCGCGCAAATTACTTGTTGGATAAGCAGCAGACAGCAGAAGCGCAAATAATTGTGGATCGTCTGCTCAAGCAGCCCGTTGCTACAGCCGATATTCACGAAGCCCTTGGGCATTTGTGCTCGCGTGTGGATGACTATGCTCATGCCATTGAGCACACCGTACAAGCATTAGAACTCAACCCCAATAATGTGCTATGCATGACGCGGCTAGTGTTATTGTTAACAGCCACTTCGCAGTTGGTGAGTGCGCGTGAGTGGCTGTTGCGCGCCACGGCGCAGGATTCTGGTTGCTATGAGGTTTGTCATGCGCAGAGCGTGTTTGGTTTGGTCTGTGATGATTACCAGCGCACAGCGGAGTGGGCAGAAAAAGCGTTGAAAAAAAAGCCTCACTCCCTATTCGCTCATCTCAATTTATCCGTTGCTATGGCGCAACTGGGAGAGCTGGATAAGGCAATGGAACATGCAGAGGCAGCGCGCCGTGCCGCGCCGAAAGATGTGCAGCCTTATCTCAATCTCGCCAAGATACAGATTTTCATGGGACGCAAGGACGAAGCGTTGAAACAGGTGCAAAAAGCACTGGATATTGATCCTTTGTGCGGATCGGCACTCGAGCAATTGGCATCGTTGAAGAAGTGGCAAAAAACAGATTTGCCTTTCATAGAAAAAACAGAAGCATTGCAGCAGCAGGCAATGACTGTACGCAATCGCGGTTATCTACATTTTGCGCTGGGTAAAATGTTTGATGATATTGGAGATTATGAGCGCGCATTTTCTCACTTTAGTAAAGCAAATATCTATGGTAAGCCATCAGTAGAAAGGCCGTTTGATAAAAAATTAATCGAACGTGAAAAAGCACTCTGTACTAAAAAATATCTCGCATCGGTATCTGCAGAAGATACGTCGGAAACTCCTGTGTTTATTATAGGTATGCCGCGCAGTGGTACTTCATTGCTTGAACAAATTATTGCCAGCCATCCACAGGCGGCTGGTGCTGGTGAGTTGCAAGAAATGGTACAACTGACTCGAAAATTATTTGAGCAAGAAAATTATTGCGCGAGTGGATTTCGCAGTAAGTTGCCAGATCGCACTACCTTGGATGAGTTGCGCAAAGAATATCTATCAGTGCTGTGTCGTCATCGAGAAACAGCTATTCGCATTACTGACAAAATGCCAGAAAATTTCAATATGCTCGGTACGATTGCGTTACTGTTTCCCAAAGCGCGCATCATCCATGTTCGGCGGCATCCGCTGGATACATGCTTGTCTTGTTATTTTCAAATGTTTGATCAGGTTTATTGGTCATACGAGCTTGAATGGATTGCAAAAGCATATCGTCGCTATCGTAAAACCATTGCTTACTGGCAGAAAACACTGCCATCTGGTCGCATGATTGATGTTGATTATGAAAACTTGATTGCCAATCCTGAGGGGGAAGTGCGACGCATTCTTGTGCATATTGGGTTGCCATGGGATCCTGCTTGTCTTGATTTTTCTAGTGCAAAGCACAATGTTCGCACGGTGAGTGCTTTGCAGGTGCGTCAACCGATTTATCAGACTTCACGTCAGCGTTGGATAAATTACGCGCCGCATATCGGTGAATTGGCAAATCATCTCGCCGATTTTCTGCAAGATGATCGATCGGTGTTAGCTGAACAAGGTATTGCATTGCGAAAACGTGGATGGCTGGGTTGATTGATAATGCTGTAGACATTAGTGAACTGCTTGAGCGAGTGCATGGATATCTTGCTCGGCAGCAGTTGGATGAGGCTACGCCGCTACTGAATCGCGCGCTGCAATTGGCACCTAATCATCCTAGCGTGTTGGCCGCAGTCGGAGGGCTGTATCTCTTGGCGCGCCAATTTGAGCAGGCTTGCGAATGGTTGCAGAAAGCTGTTGTGCAATCGCCGAATGATGTCGCTACGCGCATCAACTTGGCGCAGGCGCTGACTTTGCTCGGTCGCCATGAAGATGCTGTTTCCCATTTGGAATTGGCGCTGCCATTGGATCCGCAGAATGCAAAACTGTATTTTGCATTGGGACGCGCCTTGATGGAGCTTGGGCGAATCGCAGAAGCCATTGTATCTTTTGAGCGGGCAATAATACTCAATCCAGAATATGGATTGGTGTATCACCTGTTGTCGCAGATTAAGAAATTTTCAGCAGCAGATTTGGTGTTTATTGAAACTGCTGAAGCCGTGTTGTCTCGCGAATTGCGCCCCATTGATCGCTGCGCGTTGCATTTTGCGCTCGGAAAAATGTATGACGATCTTGGTCAGTTTGCACAAGCTTTTTCACATTTTGATGTAGGCAATCAATTATTGCAGTTTGATGTGGATTACAGCATCAACATGGATCATGTGCGCAATCAGCTGCGTGTGTGCACAACCAGAGCACTGGCACGAAAACTGTCGCGCGATATACCAGTAACGCCCATATTTGTAGTGGGCATGCCGCGTAGTGGTACAACCTTGGTTGAGCAGATCATCAGTAGTCACCCCATGGCGGCAGGTGCGGGTGAGTTGCGTGAAATAACACAGCTTGCAGGCGCGATGTTTGCACACGTGGAACGTGCGAAGTTGCCTTGGATGTCACCATCGATGCCATCACAGCAAACATTAGATCATTGCGCTGATTCTTACTTGGCTGCGTTGTTGCGCGGAAGAGAGTCGGCTCGGTGTATCGTTGACAAGATGCCAGAAAATTATCATTGGCTGGGAGCTATAGCGCTGTTGTTTCCAATGGCCAAAATTATCCATATTTCGCGGCATCCGTTGGACACTTGTCTTTCCTGTTATTTTCAGATGTTCAATGAAATACATTGGGCATCTGATTTGAATGCTATTGCCGATGTTTATCGCAACTATCGTGTCATTATGGATCACTGGCGTAAGGTATTGCCGCGCGGCATGTTGACCGAAATTTGTTATGAAGATTTGGTGGGTGAGAGTGAAAAAAATAGCCACCAGTTGATTGCTGCTTGTGGTTTGGAATGGGATGAGAGTTGCCTCAATTTTTTTCAAACGGCTCGTACGGTTAGCTCTGCTAGCGTCTGGCAGGTTAGGCAACCAATCTATCAATCATCAAGGCAACGTTGGGCAGCTTACGCGCCATTTCTTTCAGGGTTGGCGAACAAATTGCGTGATTATTTGAGCGAAAGTGATGTTGCATTATTGCGCGATCGTGGAGTGCTGCTCTAATGGAAGATGATTTCTTTCGCGGCCCATGGCAACAACTCGACCAAACAATCACCTACGAAAACCCGTGGATACGCGTCACGCATGAAAATGTACTCACCCCTGCGGGTACATCGGGTATCTACGGTGTGGTGCATTTCAAGAGTCGCGCGGTGGGCGTGGTGCCGCTGGATACCGATAACAGCGTGTGGCTGGTGAAGCAGTTTCGCTATCCGTTGAATCAATACAGCATCGAAATTCCTGAAGGTGGCTCGCCATTCGACGAGGCGTTGCTCGTCACAGCGCAGCGCGAGCTGCAAGAAGAAACCGGTTTGCGCGCGCAGCGTTGGGAGCACTTGCTGGATTTGCACACCTCCAATTCCGTCACAGACGAGTTTGGTGCGATTTTTCTCGCACGAGATTTGACGCAGGGCGAAATGCAGTTGGAGGCCAGCGAAGATATCGAGGTGCTGCGCGTACCGTTGGCAGAAGCGATTGAGTGGGTTTTTGGCGGAAAAATTACGGATTCTTTGACAATAATCGGTTTGCTCGCAGTCGAGCGCCAATTGCGTGCGGGTATTTTGTAAAAAATTTACATATACTGCTCGCTGATGTCGGCTGTTTCATTTGTCGAAGCGAGAGGTGCTGGTCGTGGACGATATTGATGTGCAGGAAACGCAAGAATGGCTGGATGCCATGGAGTCTTTGGTGCGGCATGGCGGCAAAGACCGCGCCGCTTTCATTCTCTATACTTTGGCAGCAAAAGCCTATGAGCAGGGGCTAAAACTGCCTTCGGCGATCACCACACCCTATCGCAACACCATTCATTTTACTGACGAAAAACGCATGCCTGGTGATGTGTTTATCGAGCGTCGCATTCGCTCTTTAATTCGCTGGAATGCGATGGCGATGGTGATGCGCGCCAATAAACGTGAACACGGTTTGGGTGGGCACATAGCCACCTTTTCTTCGGCGGCAATGTTGTACGACATCGGTTTTAATTATTTTTTTCGCGGTGGCGAAAAAGCCGATTTGATTTATTACCAAGGTCACAGCGCGCCTGGCATTTATGCGCGTTCATTTTTAGAGCGCCGCTTAACGGAAGAGCAGTTAGATAATTTTCGTCGCGAAGTCGGCGGCAACGGTCTATCTTCGTATCCGCATCCACGTTTAATGCCTGATTACTGGCAGTTTCCCACGGTGTCGATGGGTTTGGGTCCTATTCAAGCGATTTATCAAGCGCATGTGATGAAGTATCAACACTTGCGCGGTTTGGTTGATCAAAGTGAACGAAAAGTGTGGGCGTTTTTGGGGGATGGCGAGTGCGATGAGCCGGAATCTTTAGGTTCAATTTCATTGGCTGGGCGCGAAAAACTCGACAACTTAATTTTCGTGATCAACTGCAACTTGCAGCGACTTGATGGGCCTGTGCGCGGCAATGGAAAAATCGTGCAAGAGTTGGAAGGCGCGTTTCGCGGCGCGGGATGGAATGTCATCAAAGTGTTGTGGGGCAGGCATTGGGATGCGCTGTTAGAAAAAGATAAAACCGGTTTGTTGCAAAAACGCATGGATGAAGTGTGCGATGGCGAATTGCAAAACTGCAAAAACATGGGCGGCGCTTACACGCGCGAACATTTTTTTGGCAAATACCCAGAGCTATTAAAGTTGGTAGAAGATTTATCGGATAACGACATTGCAGAATTGAATCGCGGTGGTCACGACCCTTACAAAGTGTATGCGGCGTACTGGGAAGCGGTGAATAATAATGGCGGAAAGCCTACGGTCATTCTCGCGCAAACTGTGAAAGGTTACGGCATGGGAACATCAGGTGAAGCTACCAACGACACGCACTCAGTTAAAGAATTGGACGAAAAAAATCTACATTTATTTCGCGACCGTTTTGATATTCCACTCTCTGATGAAGAATTAGAAAGTATTCCGTTTTATTTGCCACCTGTAGACAGTCCAGAGATGGAATACATGCGCGAACGGCGAGCAGCATTAGGTGGCACGCTGCCAGCGCGGCGTGTGCAGTCAGATGAGTCGTTGGTCATTCCGCCTTTATCTGATTTTGAACCAATTTTAGCGGGCAGCGGTGGTCGTGCGATTTCCACCACCATGGCATTTGTGCGTTTGTTATCCATTTTGGTGAAAGATAAAAATATTGGTCAGCGCGTAGTGCCGATTGTGCCAGACGAAGCGCGCACCTTTGGTATGGAAGGCATGTTTCGTCAGCTCGGTATTTATTCGCCGATTGGGCAAAAATACACACCGGTCGATGCCAATCAAATGCTGTACTACAAAGAGTCCGAGCAAGGACAAATTTTAGAAGAAGGCATTAATGAAGCGGGATCGATGGCGGCGTGGATGGCGTGTGCCACTTCGTACAGCACGCACAATTATCCAATGATTCCATTTTTTATTTATTACTCGATGTTTGGTTTTCAGCGTTTTGGTGATTTGGCATGGGCAGCCGGTGATAGCAGTTGTCGCGGTTTTTTAATTGGCGGTACAGCGGGCAGAACCACCTTGGCCGGTGAAGGTTTGCAGCACCAAGACGGCCACAGTTTGCTGTTGGCGGCGAGTATTCCTAATTGCGTAACGTATGACCCGTGTTATGCCTATGAAATGGCAGTCATTATTCATCGCGGTTTGCAGGAAATGGTTGTAGAGCAAAAAAATTGCTACTACTACCTCACAGCAATGAATGAAAACTATGAACAGCCAGCGATGCCTGCGGGTGTGGAAGAGGGCATAGTACGCGGCATGTACTGCTTGCAGCGCGCAGACAATGCGCAAGTGCAGTTGTTAGGTTCTGGTACAATTTTGCGCGAAGTGGAAGCGGCTGCGGTGATTTTGCGTGAGCAATTTAATCTGCCAGCGAATGTGTGGAGCGTCACCAGTTTTAACGAATTGCGCCGCGATGGTTTTGATGTGGAGCGCTGGAATCGTTTGCATCCGACAGAAAAACCGCAAGTGGCTTATGTCGAATCTTTGTTGGCAGATACGCAAGGTCCCGTTATTGCCGCGACGGATTATGTGAAAATGATTGCCAGCCAAATCAGCCCGTGGGTGTCGCGCCGCTACGAAGTGTTGGGCACAGACGGTTTTGGTCGCAGTGATACGCGTGCGCAATTACGGCAGCATTTTGAAGTAGATCGTTTTCATATTGTATTAGCTGCATTGCACGCCCTACAAAAAGACGGTGTGCTGTCTGCGGATATGGTGGAAAAAGCGCGCGTGCAATTCAATATTCCGGCGGATAATTTGCCGCCCATTTATAGCTGATAGGTGATGTGGTGGCGAAGGAATCTGTAGTTATTCCCGATCTTGGCAATGCCGACGATGTGGATGTGATTGAGCTGAGTGTGAAGCTCGGCGATGTGGTGGTGGTGGATCAATCTTTAATCGTCTTGGAAAGCGCAAAAGCAACCATGGAAGTGCCGAGTTCGGTCGCAGGCACGGTATTGGCATTGACGGTAAAGGTGGGCGATAAAGTCAAAAGTGGTGCAGTCATTGCGGAAATTGAAACGACTGCTGTTAGTGCTGCCGCAGAAAAAAAACTGCCAGCACAAAAAGTAGAGCCAGCGCCGGTGGCTGCGCCGTCACCAAAACCAGAAAAAACCACTGCATCGCCAGTTAAAAGTGTGTCGTCAGCAGTAAGCGAAACTGCACAAAATTTTTCAGCAGCCAAAACCGATGCGGAGATTTATGCAGGTCCTGCTGTGCGCCAGTTAGCGCGCGAATTGGGCGTGGAGTTGCGCGATGTGCAGGCGAGCGGCCCGCGCGGGCGTATGACGCAAGATGATGTGCGCCGCTATGTAAAACATTTAGTGGGCAAAATGGCGACCGCCGGTAGCGCGGTGCAGGGTAGCGGCATCCCGCCGATTCCTGCGGTAGATTTCAGCAAGTTTGGCGAGATTGAATTGCTGCCAATGACGCGCATCGACAAAATCACGCGCGACAATATGCATCGCTCTTGGGTCAACCTGCCGCATGTTACACAGTGGGATGAAGCGGATGTCACGGATCTCGAAGAGTTTCGCGCTGACATGAAAGCGGATATGGAGAAGCGCAAAATTAAATTAACGCCACTGGCTTTTTTGTTGAAAGCGGCATCTAATGCTTTGCGTGAATATCCCAAATTTAATCGTTCGCTGCATGAAGACGGCGAACACTTTGTGCAAAAAAGTTATATCCACATCGGCATTGCGGTCGATACGCCCATGGGTTTGATGGTGCCGGTCATTCGTGATGTCGATAAAAAAGGCTTGTGGGATTTAGGCGCGGAAGTCGCGCAGATATCTGAAAAAGCGCGCAACGGCAAATTGATGCCGGCGGATATGCAAGGTGGCTGCTTCACGATTTCCAGCTTGGGCGCGATAGGCGGCAATGGTTTTACGCCGATTATCAATGCGCCGGAAGTGGCGATACTCGGTGTGTCCAAAACACAAATGAAACCGATGTGGAATGGCAAAGATTTCGCGCCGCGCAAAATGTTGCCACTAACGCTGTCTTACGATCACCGCGTGATCAATGGCGCAGATGCAGGGCGTTTCTTCACCTTTTTGGTGGAAGAAATGTCGGATATTCGCCGCTTGGTGTTGTAATTATTTCGCGAGCGACTATTTATTTAAAAGCAACGCTGCTTCTTTGGCGAAATAAGTCAGAATCGCATCAGCGCCTGCGCGTTTGAAGGAGAGTAGCGATTCCAAGATAACTGCCTCGCGCGACAGCCAGTCGTTCGCAAACGCGGCGTAGTGCATCGCGTATTCACCGCTGACTTGATAAACAAAAGTAGGCGCTTGCAATTCATCTTTCACGCGGCGCACTACATCCAAATACGGCATCCCTGGCTTCACCATGATGATGTCCGCCCCCTCGGCGAGATCCAACGCGCATTCGTGCAAGGCTTCGTCGCTGTTGGCGGGATCCATCTGGTAGCTGTATTTATTGCCTTTACCGAGATTTCCTGCGGAGCCGACCGCATCGCGAAACGGTCCGTAATAACTGGAGGCGTATTTGGCGGAGTAGGCGAGGATGGCGGTGTTCACAAAACCGTTGGTTTCCAGCGCGCGCCGCACTGCGCCGATGCGGCCGTCCATCATATCGGAGGGTGCAACCACATCAGCACCGGCAACGGCGTGTGACAGCGCTTGCTTGACCAGTGCTTCTACCGTGGCATCGTTCAACACATAGCCGTTTTTATCGATTAAACCGTCTTGGCCGTGTGTGGTGAATGGGTCGAGCGCCACATCAGTAATCACGCCGAGTTCGGGCACAGCATTTTTCAGCGCAATAACGGCGCGTTGCGCGAGGCCATCTGGATTCCACGCTTCGCGCGCGTCGAGTGATTTTGCGGATGCTGGCGTGACCGGAAATAAAGCAATCGCAGGAATGCCCAACTTGTGCAGATGTTTGGCTTCTTTGACAAGCAAATCAATCGACAGGCGTTCAATGCCAGGCATGGAGGCGATGGTTTCGCGCTGATTTTTTCCTTCCAATACAAACATCGGATAAATCAAATCTTTTACACTCAATAAATTTTCGCGCACCAAATCACGCGAAAAAGTACTGGCGCGCAAACGGCGCAAGCGCGTGTGAGGAAAGGCAGATCGCGTGTGTTGGAAAGCCATGATTTACTCCTTCAAACAGGTAAAAACTTTTTCTGCGGCGGTGATTGTTTTTGCAATATCTTCATCAGTGTGCGCGCTGGACATAAAAGCGGCTTCATAGCTAGCGGGTGCCAAATAAATGCCAGTTTGCAGCATGCCGTGGAAGAAGCGATTAAAGCGTTGCGTGTCGCAGGCCATCACTTGCTGATAATTGCTGACTGTTTTTTCTGTGGTAAAAAATAATCCCCACATACTGCCGACATGGTTGCTGGTCATGGGGATGCCAACTTTTTCTGCCGCTGCGCGCAGGTCGTGAATAAGTTTTTCTGTTTTTGCAAATAATGGTGCGTAAAAGTTATCTTGCGAGATGATGTCGAGCGTTGCTAAACCTGCTGCCATCGCGACAGGATTACCCGACAGTGTTCCGGCTTGATACACAGGACCGAGCGGTGCAATTTTTTCCATGATGGCGCGTTTGCCGCCAAACGCACCGACAGGCATGCCGCCGCCGATCACTTTACCCAAACAGGTAATGTCTGCTTCGATGCCGTAAAAACCTTGCGCACCTTGCAGCCCTAAGCGAAAGCCGGTCATCACTTCATCAATAATAAAAACGCTGCCGAACTTTGTGCACTGCGCACGAATTTCTTCCAGAAATCCTGCGATAGGTGGAATGCAATTCATATTGCCGGCGACGGGCTCCACAATCACGCAAGCGATTTGTTCGCTGTATTGAGCGAACGCTTCGCGCACGCCGGCGATGTCGTTGTAGGTGAGCGTCAGTGTGTGATCGGCGAGTGTAGCAGGGACGCCAGGTGAGCTAGGCACGCCCAGCGTGAGCGCGCCGCTGCCCGCTTTGACGAGTAGTGAATCAGAATGACCGTGATAGCAGCCTTCAAATTTAATAATTTTGTCGCGACCGGTATAACCGCGCGCTAAACGAATCGCGCTCATGGTTGCTTCGGTGCCGGAACTCACCATGCGCACCATATCCATATTGGGCATGATGGAACAAATTTTTTCAGCGAGCTCAATTTCAATTTCTGTCGGTGCGCCAAAACTTAATCCATCGCGCATTTTTTTTTCAACGGCGGACAACACTTGCGGATGTGCGTGACCGGCAATCATTGGCCCCCAACTCAACACGTAGTCGATGTATTGTTTGCCATCGGCATCCCACAAATAAGCGCCGTTAGCGCGTTCGATAAAAATAGGTGAGCCGCCGACAGCACGAAAGGCGCGCACCGGTGAATTGACGCCACCAGGGATACTACGTGCCGCGCGAAAAAACAATTCTTCAGAGTGCGTCATGGGTTTATCCGTTCATCAACTTTTGTTCATCAAATAACAAGGAAAAAGCTTGCGCGCGCGCGGCAATATTTTGTGCAGAAAACAAATCGCCAACAACAGCGAGCATGTCTGCACCTTCGCGCAAAACTATCGGCGCATTATCCAGAGTAATACCCCCTATCGCCACCACAGGAAGGCGCAGCGTGTTTTTGGCGGCGCGCAGTATGGATAAATCGGCAGCGGGTGCAGCTTGTTTGGTATTGGAAGAAAAAAAGCGTCCGAAGGCGACATAGTTCGCGCCGTCTCGCTCGGCTGCCTGAGCCAGTGCCAGTGAATCGTGACAGGTGATGCCGATGATGGCTTGAGCGCCCAGTATGCGGCGTGCCTCACTGAGTGGTATGTCGTTTTGTCCTAGGTGCACACCATCGGCAGAGATAGTTTTTGCCAGTGCAGCATCGTCGTTGATGAGCAGGCGTGCTTGGTAGCGATGGCACAGCGTGAGCAGTTGTTGCGCTTCAGCTTGTCGTTGCGCGAAGTCTACTTTTTTGCTGCGGTATTGAATCCAGCGGCAACCACCAGCCAATGCGCTATGTGCCGCGTCCAAGAGTTGTTCGCCCAGAGCATCATCCGTAATGACGTAAAGACCATGGTAGTTGAGCATGATGGTGGATTTCCTGTCGGGCTATAATTGCCGTTCGAATTACGACGGTTATTATCGCCCATGAAAAAAATTGTTTCAGCCAGCCCAGACAGCGACATGCAGGTCTACTGGCGTTTATTGCGCTATACCAAACCTGTCTTAGGTTTATTTGCGATCAGTATGGTGGGCTTTGTTGCGTTTGGTTTGTTACAGCCGCTGTTGCCAGAATTATTAAAACAAATGGTGAAAGCGATTGAAGTGAAAGATATTTCACATCGCTGGCAGTTGCCACTTTTTGCTGTTGGGATTTTTGCCGCGCAAGGTGTCGCATCATTTATTGGCAATTATTTTATGGCGCAAGTGGCAGGAACCATTGTGCGTAATATTCAAAAAGAAGTATTTAATAAGTTAACGGTATTGCCATCGTATTATTTTGATACCACGCCAACGGGGCAGAGTATTGCTAAAATTACTAGCAGCGTCGGTATGGTCACCGGCGCTATCACCAGCGCCATCATTATCGTTATTCGTGAAGGTACGGTGGTGATTGGTATGATTGGTTATGTGTTTTATCAAAACTGGTTGCTGTCAATGGCGTTTATCATTATTGCGCCGATTATTGGTTTACTCGTGCGTTATGTCGGTGGGCGTTTCCATAAAATTAGCCACAAAATGCAAGACGTCGCGGGCGATACCTTGCAGGTGGCGGGCGAAATGATTCGCGGTTATCGCGTGATGCGTAGTTTCGGAGGCGAAACTTACGAGAAAAATCGTTTTGCTGATGCCACGCATCGCAGCTTTTTGTTGTACATGAAAATGCAAAAAATTGCTGCGTTGAATACGCCAGTTTTGCAGTTGATTGTTTCCTTAGCGATTGCCGCAATTTTATATATGGTGCTGAGCCCTGCGATGTTGTCGAAGTACAGCACAGCAGATTTAGTAGCGTATATCACAGCAGTGGCGATGCTGCCCAAGCCGATTCGTCAATTGAGTGGTACGAATGGCGCTATTCAAAAAGGCATCGCCGGTGCGCAGAAAATTTTTGAAATTTTGGATATGCAAGCAGAGGTTGATGAAGGAGCGATAATTTGTCAGCGTGTTAAAGGCGATATTGAAATCAACGATTTGAGTTTTGCTTATCAAGGCGCGCAGGATTTAGCGCTGAAAAATATTCAGGTCAATATGTCTGCTGGAAAAACGGTCGCTCTAGTAGGGCGTTCTGGCAGTGGCAAATCCACCTTGGCCAGCTTGTTGCCTCGTTTTTACGATTACAAACAGGGTGAAATTTTGTTGGATGGTGTACCGATTAAGCAGTATACCTTGGCGAGCTTGCGACAACAAATTGCTTCGGTGACGCAGCATGTGGTGCTATTCAACGATACCGTCGCCAACAATATCGCCTACGGTGACTTGTCTGGTGCGCCGCGCGAAAAAATTCTTGCTGCCGCACAAGCTGCGAATGCGATGGAGTTCATCGACAAATTGCCGCAAGGTTTGGATACGGAAATTGGTGAAAATGGGTTGCAGTTGTCCGGCGGTCAGCGTCAACGCCTCGCTATTGCGCGCGCGCTGTTGAAAGATGCACCGGTATTGATTTTGGACGAAGCAACATCGGCATTGGATAACGAATCCGAGGCAAAAATTCAGCAGGCTTTAGAACGCGTGATGGAAAATCGCACGACTTTGGTTGTTGCGCACCGTTTATCGACGATTGAAAACGCCGATTTAATTTTGGTGATGGATCACGGCAATATTTTGGAGCGTGGCACGCACGCAGAACTGTTGGCGCAAGACGGCTATTACGCGCGTCTTTATCGCTCAGGGTTTGATGAGGTTGTATAACTTTCGCGTGTAGGCTTGATAATTTCAAGTGACACCATTAACCAAAGAGCAAAAGGTACCAAAGATTTCATTTTGGTCAAAAAGTATAAAAATACAGACCATGGCGAATAGGGTGCAATTACTAGCATTGCACCCCAGAGGTGTTGGTTGTTGTAGGCTGCCGTAATATTTTGGCTAATAAGTTGCATGTCTATTGGGCTATATGTATTCGCTAGATAATTTGACCATGAATTGATATCTGGAATTGCAGTGGCGATACAGCACATTATCAGTAGCATTGCTGTAAATGTTGGAGTGGCGGCGCGTCGTGCAGCAATGCAGCATGCTGGAAATAATAGAACGCGATATTGCGTCCAATAGTTCGGTAGGTTAATCAAAAGTAGTGTTAGCAATAGAGAGAACCATTCCAGATTTCTGTCTTGGCGATATTTGTGCTGTGAGTATAAAAAAATAGTAGTAAATGAAAATGCTACTCTCGATATAAGGAAGGCTATGCCGGCTGCATTAATGTTGCCGGTGATGTCCATGATCGCACCAGCTAAGGATAGGTTGTCAATAATGTTTGCTGGTTTTTCTTTGATTGTTGTAGGTAAAACTTTGGTGAAGTAAAAATAACTTTCTTGTATGCCGAAAATCAAGATGGCGAGAGCGCTGAAAAACAACAGGGACAAAAAAAATCCAAAGATTTGTTTTTTGAAGTTCTCTCGTGACAAAAAAAGCATCATGAATGCTGGGTATATCTTTACGCTTGCGGCGTAGCCAATTAATGCGCCTGATAACGTGGGGCAGTTTTTTAAGGAAAAAAATGATGCGGTTAATATGCAGAAAATAGGGATTTCATAGTTTGTCATGAAAACTCCCATGCGCAGCCAGTCGCTTGAAGTCGCCATAGTTGTTGTGAGTGCAAGAAAAACAATAATTTGATATTTACTCGTTGAGTTCCATTGCTTTAAGGTATAAATCATAAGACTGAAGCAGGCGGCTCCGTATCCTATAAGCATGATAATGCGCACATAAAAGTAAAATGAAGAATTATTGAGTTGCTGTGTAAATGGATACAGCTGTAGGGCAAAAGCCGGTGGAAATTTGAGCACAGGGCTGGTTGGTCGATAGAGATCTGCCAGTGGGCCTGTATCCGTGTTGGGTCTAAAATACATTTGCCCTGTTTCTTTAAAGTTATGCACAAATTGCATAAATATGTGCAAGTCTTGACCGCTGGGGTCTTGCAACAGGGATTTTAAATCAACGCGGCATTGATATAGAGAAATGGCTGAGCTAATAAGCAAAAGAACTGCTGAAATTATATGGAATGCTCTGATCTTGGCTTGGTTTTTGTTTTGCATTCTGGTCGTTATTGTGTGGCTAGACTCGGTATTTAAGTAAGGTTGGTATTTTCAGTTCCACCATCCACCTGCAAATCTTTTCCTGTCACCCAGCGTGCAGCGGGTGATGCCAAGTAAAGTGCGGCTATGGCGATATCTTGTGGTTTACCAAGAGCTTGCATCGGTGTCAGCTTGCGCATTTTTTCGCGGTTATCAGCATCGATAAAATGTTCCAAAGCTTCGGTCATGATCGAGCCAGGGCTGATGACATTGACGCGCACATCAGGTGCTAACTCGGCTGCCATCATTTTCGTTAGATGTATGAGTGCTGCTTTTACTGTGCCGTAAGACGTAAAGAGTGGTTGCACTAAACGCCCAGCAGCGGATGCAATATTGATGATACAGCCGCGACTATCGCGCAAATGCGGCAGTGCATATTGCGATAACAAAAAGGCGCTGGTGAGGTTGAAATCTAAAGCGCGACGAAAAGATTCTGCACTGATTTTTTCCATCGGTTTTGGTATCGTGCCGCCCGCATTGTTCACCAAAATATCAATGCGTTTGTAGTGTTCTACTGTAGTGGCAATCAATTGCTGCAGTTGCGCGTCAACCAACACATCACACTGCACACCAAGTGCATCGCCGCCGAAAGTTTTCGCTTGTGCGACCACGGCATCTAAATCGGCTTGTGTGCGTGCAGCAAATACTACTGTTGCACCCGCTTCAGCAAAGGCAAGGCCTATGGCTTTGCCTATCCCTTTGCCGCCACCAGTGACGACGGCGACTTTCTCTTGTAATGAAAACTTTTCGGCGAGCATGAGTGGCTCCTTTTTTACAGCACCATTTCCGCAAATTGACGGATGCGTTGTATATCTTGGTTTGGATCGTCAGTGCGACTAATCATAATCGTTGTTACCTGCGATTTTTTCCAATCGGCAATGCGTTCTTTAATACGATCAATCGGACCTGAGAGCGAAATTTCATCGGCCAGTGCATCGGGTACGGCTTCAAACGCACCCATGTGATCGCCAGCGAGATATTTGTCTTGCACTTCCTGCACATCAAAGCCCATGCGCTCCATCAAATTTTTATGGAAGTTCTCATCCTTTGCGCCCATGCCGCCGACATACAGCGCCAACATCATTTTGGTGGGGAAAAGTGCGTCTTTTAGATTGTCGTTGACATTCACTTGCACCATCGCCGCAATTTCAAAATTGTCGGATTTGTTTTTCAGCGATTCATCAAAAATATTCATGCGATAAGGTGAAACAAAAATTGGAAACCAGCCGTCGGCAATTTGCGTGGCGAGCTCGATATTTTTAGGCCCTTCCGCACCCATAAAAACAGGGATGTGTGGGCGAAGCGGATGCGTGATGGATTTCAGCGGCTTGCCTAAGCCGAGTGAGTTCGCGCCTTGAAAGGGCAGTTGGTATTGGTTGCCTTGGAATTGCAGTGGCTGTTCGCGCTTGATCACCTGGCGAAAAATATCCATCCACTCTTTGGTGCGCTCTAGCGGTTTTTTGAAACCTTGTCCGTACCAGCCTTCGACCACTTGTGGGCCGGAAACGCCGATGCCTAATTGAAAACGACCGTTGGATAAATGATCCATCGTCAACGCTGTCATGGCGGCGCAAGTCGGTGTGCGTGCAGAAATTTGCATCACCGAAGTGCCGAGTTTGATTTTGCTGGTGTGCGAGCCAAGCCACGCTAAAGGAGAAACGCAATCGGATCCGTAAGCTTCTGCTGTCCAAATGGAATCGTAGCCGAGGTTTTCCGCTTCTTTGGCGATTTCAATGCCAGGGTAAGGGTTGCGGTTCCAGTAACCGAGATGCAAGCCAAGTTTCATAAAAAGTCCTCTAGTGTTAAAAAATCAGTAATCAATATTTGTTTGCTGAATCCGATGCGCTGGCTAAATTATCAAAGCGTGTAAAGCGATCTTGGAAGGCGAGTTTGAATTCGCCGATCGGGCCGTTACGGTGTTTGCCGATAATAATTTCTGCTGTGCCTTTGTCTGGTGATTCTGGATTATATTTTTCGTCGCGATAAATAAACATAATGAGGTCAGCATCTTGTTCAATCGCGCCGGAATCGCGCAAATCCGCATTGGTGGGGCGCTTGTTGGGGCGGCTTTCTACAGAGCGGTTGAGCTGCGAGAGTGCGATTAACGGACAATTAAATTCTTTGGCGATTGCTTTGAGGGAGCGCGAAATTTCTGAGACTTCTGCTGTTCTGCCTTCGGATGCACTCGGCGCGCGCATGAGCTGTAAGTAATCCACCACGATCAAACCAATTTCACCGTGATCGCGTTGCAATCTGCGAATGCGAGCGCGCATTTCTGCGGGTGAGATTGCTGGTGTGTCGTCAATAAACAGTGGTCGATTTTTAAGTCTCAGCATCGCGGAGGAAAATTTTTCCCATTCGTCATGCTCCAATTTTCCATTCAGCATATGTCCTTGGTTGATGCGACCAATGGAGGACAACATACGAAACATGATGGAACGCGCCGGCATTTCTAAACTGAAAATCAGTACGGGTTTTTCTTGGTTTAGCAGAATATTTTCAGCAAGGTTAACGGCAAGTGCCGTTTTGCCCATGGAAGGGCGTGCGGCGAGAATGATTAGGTCGGCTTGTTGCAATCCTGCCGTCATTTCATTCAGTTTGTAAAAACCGGTATCGAGTCCGGTAATGGAACTATTGTTTTGTGATAGCTCACTGATGCGCTGCAACGCGCTACTGAGCAGCGTTTCTGCAGTGGCGAACCCACCTTCATTAGGGCGCTGCTCGGCTATGTCGGCAATGCTTTTTTCTGCTTCCGCCAAGATATCGCCGCTGTCGCGACCGTCTGGCATATGACTGCGCTCGGCGATGCTGTGCGCTGTGCGTATCAGTTGCCGTAACACGGAGCGTTCGCGCACGACATTGGCGTAAGTCAGCAAGTTGGCTGTGCCTGGGGTGTGTCGCGCCAGTTCAGCGAGATACGCGATACCGCCCACTTTGCTGAGCTCGCCGCTTTGGTCTAACAGTTCGGAAACAGTGACGATGTCCAGCGGCTTACTGTTTTCAGACAGCCGCATCATGGTGGTGAAAATCAGGCGATTGTCTGGGTTGTAAAAGTCACGTGCTTGCAATACTTCCAGTACTTGATCAAAGCTTTGGTGGTCGATCAGCAGGCCGCCAATCACTGCCTGTTCTGCTTCGAGTGAGTGCGGCGGTGTGCGCAACAGCACAGCGTCGGTGCTGCTGTCATTACCTGTGAGTGGGGTGTCGAAAGTGGTGGTCATGCGGTGTGGTTTCCCTGAAAAAGCGCAGTCCCAAAAGCAAGACAGGCACTCGAGAGTGCCTGTCTTTATACCCTAATTTGCCGTTGCCAATCACTCAGCAATGACAACAACCTTCACGGCTTGCATCACATCGCTGTGCAGTTGGATGTCGATTTCAAACTCACCCACTTCACGCAGCGCGCCGTTAGGCATACGCACTTCATTTTTGCTCGTAGAGTGACCGGCTTTGGTCAGCGCGTCCGCAACATCGCGTGTGCCGATTGAGCCAAACAGTTTGCCTTCATCGCCCGCGTTAGCGGCAATGGTGATGCTCACTGTCGCCAATACCTCAGCACGTTTTTGCGCTTCAGCAAGTTTGGCGGCTGCAGCGGCTTCCAATTCGGCGCGGCGTGTGGCGAAGTCAGCGATGTTGCTTGCTGTGGCCGGAATCGCTTTGCCAAACGGGAACAGGAAGTTGCGCGCGAAGCCAGGCTTCACATTGACTTGAGTGCCTACGCCACCGAGGCGACCCACTTTATCCAGCAGAATAACTTGCATGTGTGTGTCTCCTTATCTGAAATGTTGATCGGTGTAAGGCAACAGTGCCAAATAGCGCGCGCGCTTGATAGCGGTGGCCAATTGACGCTGATATTTCGCGCTAGTGCCAGTGATGCGGCTAGGAACGATTTTGCCGGTTTCAGTGATATAGGCTTTGAGCACATCGAGATCTTTGTAATCGATCTCAACGGTTTTCTCAGCGGTGAAGCGGCAGAATTTGCGGCGACGGAATTGCTGTTGTTGGCGTGACATAGTCTGTATCTCCCTTATTCAGCGTCGTCGCTGTCGTCAGCGGCGTCGTCATCTTGTGCGGCTTCTGCGCGTGGTGCGCGGGCTGGCTGCTCAGCTTTGCGGCGACGGTCTTCGTTTTCAGCTTTCATGATCAACGATTCGTCGAGCACAGCTTCGTCACGGCGCATCACCATGTTGCGCAATACTGCATCGTTGTAGCGGAAGTTGGTGGTCAGTTCATCCAGTGCTGCTTGGCCGCACTCAATGTTCATCAGGATGTAATGCGCTTTATGAATATCGTCGATCGGGTAAGCCAGTTGGCGGCGACCCCAATCTTCTAAGCGATGGATTTTGCCGCCGGTGGCTTCGATAGCGCTTTTATAGCGATCGACCATGCCGGGGACTTGTTCGGATTGATCTGGATGAACCAGAAATACGACTTCGTAATGTCTCATGGATGACTCCTTGTGGATTAAGCCCCCCAGCGAGGCTGGTGGAGCAAGGGAGCCGTTGTTGGCAAACAGCGCCTAGCAAACGGGGCGGCAATTCTAGGGGAAGGCATGGCGTATTACAACCGTGCCGATAGACCGTTGCGCGGGCGAAGGTCTATCATGCCGCCCTAATTTCGAGTGCAGTTTTCTGCGGTGATTTTGCATGCGTGTGCTGGGTATAGAGACTTCTTGCGATGAGACGGGCGTTGCTGTCTACGACAGCGAACAGGGTCTGCTTGCGGAAGCTTTGCACAGCCAAATTGCCATCCACAATGAATACGGCGGCGTGGTGCCGGAACTGGCCTCGCGCGACCATGTGCGCAAGCTGCAACCCATGGTGGAAGAAGTGTTGGCGAAGGCGCATTGCACCCAGCGGGATATCCAAGGCATCGCCTACACCGCCGGCCCCGGCTTGTTGGGTGCGCTGCTGGTTGGTGCAACTTTCGGGCGCACACTGGCGTGGGCTTGGGGCGTGCCGGCCATTGGTGTGCATCATATGGAAGGGCATTTGCTGGCGCCGATGTTAGAAGCGCCTGCGCCTGCTTTTCCTTTTGTCGCGCTGCTGGTTTCCGGCGGTCACACACAGTTGGTGGCGGTGCAGGGCATTGGGCGGTATCAGTTGCTGGGTGAGTCGCTGGACGACGCTGCTGGTGAAGCTTTCGATAAAACCGCCAAATTATTGGATTTGGATTACCCCGGCGGCCCTCAGATCAGCAAGTTGTCGGAGCGCGGTCAGCCTGAGCGTTTCGTGTTTCCGCGCCCGATGACTGACCGCCCCGGTTTAGATTTCAGTTTCAGCGGCTTAAAAACTTTCGCGCTCACCACCATTCGCCAGCACGCGCAGGACAACGGTTTGCCCGATGCGCAAACCGCTGCGGATATCGCGTGGGCGTTTCAGGAAGCTGTGGTGGATACGCTGGTGATCAAATGTCGTCGCGCTATCGAGCAAGCCGGCATACCGCGTCTAGTGATTGCGGGCGGCGTGAGTGCCAATCGTCGTTTGCGCGAAAAATTGCAGCAGGCGTTACTGGGTAAAGCGGAGGTGTTTTATCCGCGCCCGGCTTTTTGTACCGACAATGGCGCCATGATTGCGTTCGCCGGTTGTCAGCGTTTGATGGCAGGGCAATCGGAACCTCTGGCGATCAGTGCTTTTCCGCGTTGGTCGCTGGAATCATTGCCTGCAATTTGAGTGAGAGTTTGAGCGAGAGTTTATGGATATTGTTTACATCCGCGATCTGCGTATTGAAACCATCATTGGTATTTTTGCGTGGGAGCGCGAAGTGTTGCAGGTGGTGAGTTTGGATTTGGAAATGGCGACCGATATTCGCGCAGCCGCCGAAAGCGATGACATCGTCGATGCGCTGGATTACAAAACCATTTCCAAGCGTTTAATTCAGTTCGTCAGTGAAAGTCGCTATCAATTGATCGAAGCGTTGGCGGAAGCGGTTGCCGATATTGTGCGCCATGAATTTTCTGTGCCGTGGTTGCGTTTGCGTATCAGCAAACCAGGTGCGTTGCGCGGCGCGCAAGATGTGGGATTGGTGATTGAGCGCGGAGAAAAACCAGCGTGAACAGAGTTTATCTCGGCATCGGCAGCAATATCGATCGTGAGCAGCACATCACGGCGGCCTTGGATGCGCTACAAAAAACTTTTGGTGATTTGATCATTTCTTCCGTGTATGAAAGTGAAGCCGTGGGGTTTGCCGGTGATCATTTTTTCAATTTGGTGGTGGGTATTGATACCGCGCTGACAGTCGGTGAGTTGTCAGCTTTTTTGCGCAATATTGAGCACGAGAATGGCCGTGCGCGTAGCTCGGAGCGCTTTGCGGCGCGAACGCTGGATATTGATATTCTCACTTACGGCAGCGAGAGTGGAAAAATTGACGGCATTCAACTGCCGCGCGATGAGATTTTGAAAAACGCTTTTGTTTTGTTGCCCCTATCAGGAATTGCCGCCGAGGAAATCCATCCCACAGAAAAGCAGAGTTACGCCGCATTGTGGCGTGCCTACAACAAAAATCAAAAATTGTGGGCGATAGATTTTTCTTGGTGCGATCAAAAAATTAGCAGCGGACAAGCCTTGTGAGTGAAGTCGTTTCTCTGTCGCAATTCAAAAAAGCGGCGTTGAAGAAAAAAGGCAAGCAATCGACCTTGTGCGGTAACGGCTTTCACAGTTGGGAAGTGGTCAAAGACAGCGTGTTTGATGTGAAGCGGGGAAAGTTGGTGACGCAGTACCGCTGTAAACGCTGTGGCGCGGAAAAAAATGAAGCGAAATAACTATTATCGAATTAAGCGCGTTTGCGCTCTTCGGCGGAGTGGTTAATTTCAGTTTGCGTGATACGTTCAGCGGTTTGCGCCAACTGCATTTTCAATGCGGGGTCGATGTCCTGCCAACTGATGCCGAGCAGCGCGCCTTCCAATGCGTACAACAGCGCCATAGAAACATGTGCGCCGCGCTGGCGAATGCGCTGATATGCTTTTACCGAGCCGACAGCGCGTAAATCATCGGGCGTGTGTATACCAATCGTGTTCAGTAAATTGACTGACGATGCACCCAAGTTTTTCAGTTCTATGAGTCGGCTGACTTCAAAATTCATGTCTTGCCTCGAGGCGTTGCATGAGTAGGCGTGAGCAATGCTTGATCGTGCCTATAATACTCGCCGTATCGTTATTGGCAACGAGGCTTTGTGATCGAAATCAATCAAGGAAAAAACTGTGGCAGATGAGCTCCACTGGCAAGCTCTGACTGGGCAGTTAGCGGCGGCTTTGGTGCCGGTCAGCGAACAGTCTTCGCTACTGCTGCATCATGAAGTGCTGCCGCATTGGCAAGATTTAGCTGCGCACGCCGCCATCGCAGGTTTTGATTTGCAAATTGCCAGCGCGTGGCGTGGCTTCGAGCGCCAGCAGGCCATTTGGAATGGCAAAGCCACAGGGCAGCGTCCGGTTTTGGATGCACAGAGCCAGCCGCTCGATATTCAGTGTTTGTCAGAAGATGAGTTGTTGCTTGCCATGCTGCGCTGGTCCGCTATCCCTGGTTGCTCGCGCCATCACTGGGGCACAGATATGGATGTGTTCGATGCTGCTGCTGTGCCAGCCGATTACCGCGTGCAGTTGATGCCAGATGAATACATTGGCGATGGACCTTTTGCAAAATTGCGCGGCTGGTTGGATGAGCAACTACAAAAGCCGGACGCTGTTTTTTATCGACCTTACAATAAAGATTGCGGTGGCATTGCACCGGAGCCTTGGCATTTATCCTGCAAACCCATCGCTGATCGCTATGAACAATTGTTGGATGAAAAAAAATTGTTGGATTGGTTGATGATGCAAGACATCGCGCTGAAAGAACGCATTCGCGTACACTGGCGCGAGATTTATCAGCGTTTTGTGTTGATTCCGCTTAAAAAAACAAGTTGAGGATTTCTTGATGTCGGAGACACTCAAGCCTGAGGCTTTGTGGCCGATTCTGCGCGAAGAGGCGCAGACCATCGCAGCGAGTGAGCCGGTGTTGGCGAGCTATATTCACAGTACGATTTTGCATCATCGCCATTTAGCGGAAGCGATCAGTTTTCATTTGGCGCGTCTGTTGGACAGCTCCGCCGCGCCTGCTTTGTTGTTGCGCGAAGTGTGCGCCGAAGCGTTGGCAGATGATCCAACAATCCTGCAACAAATTTGTCGCGATATTGTCGCGTGCTACGAGCGCGATGCGGCGTGTGATCACTATTTAATGCCGCTGCTGTACTTCAAAGGTTTTCAGGCGTTGCAGGCGTACCGCATCGCGCATTGGCTGTGGCGGCAGGAGCGACGCTTACTCGCTTTGCACATTCAAAGTCGCATGAGCGAAGTCTTTGCCGTAGATATTCATCCGGCGGCGGTGATTGGCAGCGGCATTTTGATGGATCACGCCACCGGTGTTGTGATCGGCGAAACTGCCATCATCGAGGACGACGTTTCCATGCTGCATGAAGTTACTTTGGGCGGTAGTGGTTTGGCGCGCGGCTGTCGTCGTCATCCCATCATTCGGCGCGGGGTGTTGCTTGCTACGGGGGCGAAAATATTGGGACCTATCGAAATTGGTGAAGGCGCAAAAATTGGCGGCGGCAGTGTGGTGTTGACAGATATTCCAGCGCACGCCACAGCGGCTGGCGTGCCAGCCAAAATTGTTGGCACAGCCAAAGCGCCTCAGCCGGCGTTGGAAATGGATCAAGCTTTAGATGAACACGATGAGGAAAACGATGGCAACGAATGAACAAGCACAAGGCTCCTGTAAACCGAGGCGCACGGGGCTGGCGCGCATTATTGCGGCAACAGGTTACTCTTGGGCTGGTTTTCGGCAGGCATGGCAATTTGAGGCAGCTTTTCGGCAGGAATTGATACTGACACTGCTGCTCGTGCCCGCCGCATTTTGGTTGGGCAGCAGTGCGCTAGAAATTGCTTTGTTGATTGGCAGTTGTCTGGTGGTGCTAATTACCGAGTTGCTGAATTCAGCCGTGGAAGCAGTGGTGGATTTAGCGAGCCCTGCCCAGCATCCGCTGGCGGGCAGAGCCAAAGATATGGGTTCAGCGGCAGTGTTTGTTTCCCTGACCTTAGTCGCAGTAGTATGGGCTGCCTGCGCGTACCAACGATTGATTGCCTGAACCAGCAAGGAGAGAGCTATGTTGTCCCATACTGTATTGACTGTAGCCGATTGGTGCATTTTTGTTGCTGGCTTGGTCGTGCCATTTATCTTCACTATTTATTCCAAAACTGGCAAAGGTTTTGATAACGCCAAACCGCGCGAGTACATGGCGCAGCTTGAAGGTGCGCGCAAACGTGCGTCTTGGGCGGTACAAAATGGTTATGAAACGTATCCATTATTTGTTGCGGCAGTGTTGTTGGCAGAGCGCGCAGGCGTGATGCAATCCACCGTCAATTTGTTGGCAATAGGATTTGTTGTGTGCCGTTTGCTGTACGGCGCTTTGTATATGTTAGATAAAGCTACGCTGCGCAGTTTGGTGTGGGTGGCTTCCATGATTTGTGTTGTTTCTTTATTTGTTTTATCAACTTGAATTTTTAGTTTAATAATTTGATCGGTTTATATCGTTAGGTATTGCTCATGGATGCAAACAACAGCGCCAAACACATCACCGCACTGCAAAATATGGCGCAGCAGTTTGGCGGAAAAATTCACGAGCTGTTTTTTCAAGCGGCGGAGAGTCGTTTGCTGGAAATGATGGATGCTGCCAAAACCAATGACGACCAGTGGCAGTTGTTGCAATTGTCCAGAGAGTTTCGCAAACAAAAGTCTGCCATGCTGGCAACCTTCAAAATGAGTCTGTCTGAAAGTTTTAATCTTTTCAGAAAAGATCAGCTCGGCGGCAAAGATACCAGTAAGCAGGATATGTCGCGTGATTTATCTCTGCTGGCGGATGAAGATTTAGAACAGGATATTGCCGCCTCCTCCATTGCGCGCAGAGCGGATACGCGTTTTTCTGAAGAGTTGTTTGGTTTGACGCAGCGCTTGGCTGTGCTGCGCGGTGGAAAAAAATTACCGGATGATGGTAACCCGTTGGGCGCCAATCAATTTGCCACAGCGCTGCAAGCGGAATTGCAGTTATTAAAATTGAATATTCGTTTCACGGTACTGTTTTTTCGTATTTTTGAAAAAGTATTGCTGGAGAACTTGGGTGAGCTGTATCAATCATCCAATATTTATCTGAAACAACAGGGCGTTCTGCCTAATTTGCGCTTTGGTGCAGGTGTTGTGCGCTCAAAGCCTGAAGGCGCTGCTAAAAAAACAGCCATAACAGAAAGCGCAGAGAGTGCAGCAGTCGCAGAGAAAACCACAGTAGAAAAAACAGTAACAGAAGCTGAGGTTGTTCCACATCCAGCGCGCTTAGATTTGACCAAACGTGTTGAAATGGAGACGCTGCAAAACCCTGCGTTTCAGCAGTCATTGGCGGCTGAGCGGCAGTTGTATGCCGACATTAGTCAATTGCAGCAAGGTGCACGAGACACTTCTGGCTCGCCTGATTCGCCTCCGCCACCTACTGCACGCCCACAGTATTTCAGTCAGCCTGCATTTTCTGGTTCGGTGAATGCAACGGCGGCTGCGTGTTCGTCCCATGAAGTAGTAACTGCACTGTCACAAGTGTCTATGCTGCATCACGCCGAGGCGATGGATTACATCGCGGTACCGCCTGCAATGACGGTAGAGCAGTATCAAAATGTCACGCGACAAATGCGTGAGCATTTGGGTGATGACAAACGCATTGCCGATGAAGACGGTCGCATCATTGATTTGGTCGGCATGATTTTTGAGTACATGCTGGGTGATACGCAATTGCCCGATGCGGTCAAAGCGGTGTTGAGTTATTTGCATACGCCTTACTTGAAAGTGGCATTCCTCGAAAGAAAATTGTTTGAAAAACCTGAGCACTCTTCACGGCAATTATTGGATTGCCTCGCTGAAGCCGGTATGCGTTGGGTGAATACGGATGGCGACAGTCAATTCAAAGTATTCCCCAAAATTAAATCCATCATTCGCCGTGTATTAACCGATTTCCACAATGACGCGAGCTTGTTCGATGAGTTGTTGTTGGAGATGCGTGAATTCAACCAAAAAGTCGCGCACAACGTTGATGTGATGGAGCGCCGTGCGCGTGAAAAAGCAGAAGGTGAGGAACGCTTAAAAGATGTAAAAAGACGCGTGCTGCAAGAAGTGCGCCAGCGCATGAATGGCTACGAGCTGCCTGCGCACATTATTGTGCTGCTATTGCATCCTTGGTCCGATTATTTGACGTTCACCTTGTTGCGTTATGGTGATGACTCTAATCAGTGGTACGAGGGTATTGGCGACATCAGTGAAATTATTTGGAGCGTGCAAATCAAAGCTGACATCAATGAGCGTAACCGTTTGTTGATGATACAAGAGGCGTTGTTGCGCCGTGTGCAGACAGGACTAGAAACTATCGCGCACGATCAAGTGAAAAGTAATAAATTGCTTGAAGCGTTGTCGAAATCGCAAATGCTCGTGCTGCAAAACTTGGTTGCAGAACCGGCAACACCTGAAAAACGTGCAGAAATGGAAGCAGAAGTCAGTGCGGATCTGGTTGAAGATGTGATAGACACATCTTCTCTCAGTACAGAAGAAAGAGAAATGCTAGAGACGCTGAGTCATGTGCCTGTTGGAACATGGCTGGAGTTTAATCACTTGAATGATCATGATGCTGTACGCGCGCGCGTTGCTTGGTTTAATCAGCGCACTGCCAACTTCATGTTGGTGGATCGCGGTGGCAAACAAGTGGCGATGAAAAATAGCTTGGAGATTGCGCGTATGATTCTTGCTAGCCAAGCCAGAATTCTTGTGGAATCTGGCAAGCCATTCTTTGAAAGAGCGTTAGAAAATATTTTGACGCGTTTGAAGGCAATGATGGCACATTAAAAAGTAGTAGCACTCGCAGTTTTTGAGGCTGAACAGATGGAAGCTAGCAACGATTTTACTAACCGTCGTAAGCATCCGCGCCATGATTTGCGCGATGCCGTGCGCGTGATCAACAAAGCCACAGGGCAGTCAGTTGGCACAGTGGCAAACTTATCGCTTGAAGGTTTGATGGTGGTGAACAGCGCGCCACTCAACCTCGATTGCATTTATCAGTTGAGCGTTTGCGTGGAAGGCGGTGTGCTTGGTAGTGATACGAATGAAACTTACGAGCTGCACTTGGGTGTGGATTGTTTGTGGAATAGCCCTTCAGCAACGACTAGCGCCGCCGCCTATTGGTCTGGTTGTCAAATTATTGATGTGTCTGACGAAGACTTGGTCTTGATACAACGTTTAATTGACGTGCTGGCAATCAATTAATTGCGTTCCAATCAAGCGAGCTGCCAGTTAATTGCGGTTCTGCCATGTTGCTCTAAGTAGCGATTCGCTTGCGAAAAATGTCCGCAGCCAATAAAGCCGCGATAGACAGAAAGTGGTGAAGGGTGCGGTGCAGTCAGCACCAAATGTTTTTTGCGATCAATTAACGCGCCTTTTTTTTGTGCGTAGCTGCCCCACAGTAAAAACACGATATGTTCGCGTTGCGCATTCAGCAGTGAAATAATTTTGTCAGTAAATAATTCCCAACCTCGGCCTTGGTGGGAGCCAGCTTTGCTGTGCTCCACGGTGAGTATTGCGTTGAGTAGTAGCACGCCTTGGTCTGCCCACGCTGTGAGATCGCCATGTGTCGGTGGATCAATATTTAAGTCGCGTTTGATTTCCGCAAAAATGTTGACCAGTGACGGTGGCGGCTTCGTGCCCATCAACACAGAAAAACACAATCCATGCGCTTGTTGCGGGCCGTGATACGGGTCTTGCCCGAGTATGACTACTCTTACTTGTGAAAAAGGCGTGTGATTGAGCGCGTTAAACCACAGCGAGCTGGGCGGATAAATAGTTTTCCCAGCCGCTTTTTCTGTTGCGAGAAACGCGCGCAGTTGCTGCATGTACGGCGCATCAAACTCCGGCTGCAAATATTGCAGCCATTCCGCGTGGAGTTGGATGGCACCCATTTGCTGATGCAAAAAATCAATGCTGTGGGCGCATGTGCGGAAACAACACGACATCGCGAATCGAGGGTGAGTCGGTGAGCAACATCACCAGTCGATCAATACCGATGCCTTCGCCTGCTGTCGGCGGCAAGCCATACTCCAGTGCGGTGATGTAATCTGCATCGTAGTGCATGGCTTCTTCATCGCCAGCATCTTTTTCTGCGACTTGTTTGCGGAAGCGTTCGGCTTGGTCTTCTGCGTCGTTTAACTCTGAAAAGCCGTTGGCAATTTCTCGACCGCCGACAAAAAACTCAAAACGGTCGGTGACAAATACGTTGTTGTCATTGCGGCGTGCCAGCGGTGAAACTTCAGTGGGGTACTCGGTAATGAAAGTCGGTTGTATCAAGCGGTGCTCAACCGTTTTTTCAAAAATTTCAATTTGTACTTTGCCCAAACCGTACGAGTTTTTCAGCGGGATACCCAAGCGTGTGGCGATGGCGCGTGCGCCTTCGAGAGTGGCAAGCTGTTCTGCTGCGATGTCAGAGTTGAAGTGCAAAATTGAGTCAAACACGCTCATACGTGTGAACGGTTTATCAAAATCAAAATCGATTTGTTCGATGATTTCTCCCGCTTCGTTGCGCACGGTATTGCAAAACTGTGCATTGCCTAAAGCACGGTGTGCGACATAACGCAGCATCGCCTCTGTGCGATCCATCAAGTCGCGGTAATCGGCATACGCTTCGTAAAACTCCAGCATGGTGAATTCTGGATTGTGGCGTGTGGATAAACCTTCGTTGCGAAAGTTGCGATTGATTTCAAATACTTTATCAAAACCGCCAACTACCAAACGCTTGAGATATAACTCAGGCGCGATGCGCAGATACATTTGTTGGTCGAGTGCATTGTGATGCGTGATAAACGGTTTTGCGGTTGCACCGCCGGGGATGACTTGCATCATCGGTGTTTCCACTTCGAGAAAGTCACGCTCGCACAGAAAATCACGAATTGCATCAATAACCAAAGAGCGCGTGCGAAATACGCGACGCACATCCTCGTTTACAATCAAATCGACATAGCGTTGGCGGTAGCGCATTTCTGTGTCGGACAGTCCGTGCCACTTGTCGGGCAGCGGGCGCAACGATTTGGTGAGCAGTTGTGCGGATTCAATCAACACATATAAATCGCCTTTGCCGGATTTGTGTACAGGGCCTGCTGCGCCAACGATATCGCCGATGTCCCAGTTTTTGATTTCTTCTGCTTGCGCATGCGTTTTGTCAATATAGAGCTGAATGCGACCTGCAACATCTTGCAGCACCAGAAATGGACCGCGTTTTGCCATGATGCGACCGGCTACTGCCGCTTGACGATTCAGTGTTTCCAATTCTTCTTTGCTGCGTTCGCCCAATTCATTTTGCAAAACAGTTGTGAGGTCTTGCGGACGAAAGCTGTTGGGAAAAGCCACGCCTTTTTCGCGGATGGCAGCCAGTTTGGCGCGCCGTTCAGCAATTAATTTGTTTTCTTCGGGCTGTGCGTTAGTTTCTTCAGTCATACGAGTATCCATATTTGCTTGCTGATTTTTAGAGTCCGCTTTTTAAGCTGGCTTCAATAAATTTATCGAGATCGCCGTCGAGCACCGATTGTGTGTTGCGTGTTTCCACGCCAGTGCGTAAATCTTTGATGCGCGAATCGTCCAACACATAAGAACGAATTTGGCTGCCCCAACTCACATCGGCTTTGCTGTCTTCCAGTTTTTGTTGTTCTGCTTGCTGCTTTTTGATTTCCATTTCGTACAATTTTGCTTTCAATTGTTTCATCGCAAAATCGCGGTTGGCGTGTTGCGACCGCTGCGATTGGCATTGCACCACAATGCCGCTGGGCATGTGCGTGATACGCACAGCAGATTCTGTTTTGTTAACGTGCTGACCGCCAGCACCAGAGGCGCGATACACATCGGTTTTCAAATCGGCAGGATTGATTTCAATTTCGATGTTGTCATCAATTTCGGGTGAAACAAACACAGAAGAAAATGACGTGTGGCGACGGTTGCCGGAATCAAACGGTGATTTACGCACCAAGCGATGCACCCCCGTTTCTGTGCGTAACCAGCCGTAAGCGTATTCACCCTGAAAACTGATGGTGGCGGATTTAATACCGGCGACATCACCCGCCGAAGCTTCCACCAATTCAGTTTTGAAACCTTTGGCATCACCCCAGCGTAAATACATGCGCAGCAACATTTCTGCCCAATCTTGCGCCTCGGTGCCGCCAGAACCGGCTTGAATATCAAGGAAGCAACTGTTGGGATCCATCTCGCCAGAAAACATGCGGCGAAATTCAAGCAGTGCTAATTTTTTTTCTAGTGCGTCTAAATCAGCTTCAATCGCTGTGACGGTATCGGTGTCGTCTTCTGCGGCTGCCATTTCCAATAAATCGGCGACATCGTTGAGACCGGACTCCATATCGTCGAGTGTGCTGACTACGGCGGAGAGTGCCGCACGTTCGCGCCCCAATTCTTGCGCGCGTTCGGGTTTATCCCAAACAGCGGGATCGCCCAGTTCTAATTCAACTTCGGTTAAGCGTTCTTTCTTGTTGGCGTAGTCAAAGATACCCCCTCAACGCATCGGAGCGTTGGCGTAAATCTTTGATTAAGTTGAGTAGAGGGTTAATTTCCAACATGATTTACTCTCAAAACCTTTTTAAAAAAACAGTGGTAGCAAAAACACGAAAGCCGACCTAAAGGTCGGCTTTTTGGTGTACAGCGCGGTCAGGCTGCTTGCACAGGAATGATGTTAGCGGTGCGCACAACTTTGTTTTGCTCGTTGAGGTAAACCAATTTCGGCGCATGATTGGCGAGTTCTTCTTCGCTGTAGTTGGCGTAAGCGCAGATGATGACGCGATCGCCGGGTTTGGCGCGATGCGCCGCTGAACCGTTGACAGAGATGATGCCTGAACCCGCGCCGCCCAAGATGACATAAGTGGTGAAGCGTTCGCCGTTGGTGATGTTGTAGATCTGAATTTGTTCAAATTCACGCATGCCAGCCAGTTTGACTAAATCGCTATCAATCGCGCAGGAGCCATCGTAATCGAGTACGGAATGAGTGACGCAGGCTTGATGGAGTTTGCCTTTCAGCATGATGTTTTGCATGGAAAATCTCCGTTGAAGCTAGGAGGAAACAGTCGGCGCATATCGTACCGTTAAACGGTCAAAGTTACATTATCAATCAGGCGGGTTTTTCCGAGATAAACCGCACCGAGCACCACTAAATCACTGTCATCGGCTGTAGCAGGTTCCAGTGTTTTTGCTTGGCGGATCGAAAAATAATCGGGGCGCATACCCGCTAGCGCGAGTTGCTCCTGCGCTTCCTTTTCAAGCTGTGCGTAGTCGCGGCGACCAGCTTGCAAGACCTCTCGCACACGGCTCAAGGCTTGGTACAACGCGATGGCGCGAGGGCGCTCCTCGGTGGTGAGATAGCCGTTGCGCGAGCTGAGCGCCAAGCCATCTTCGGCGCGGGCGATCGGTGCAGCTACCAACTGCACGGGGATGCTCAAGTCTTCCACCATGCGGCGAATTACGGTCAGTTGCTGATAATCCTTGATGCCGAAGATGGCGATATCGGGCTGCGTCATGTTGAACAGCTTGGCGACGACGGTGGTCACGCCGAGGAAGTGCCCAGGACGCGACGCGCCACAGAGAATGTTGGTCATGGTGGGGACTTCGACCTTGGTCTGCGTCTCCATACCATTGGGGTACATATCGTTTTCGGTGGGGCAGAACAACAGATCACAGCCTTCCGTGCTTAGCATGGCACTGTCGCGTTCCAGTGTGCGCGGGTACTGCTCCCAATCTTCATTGAGACCGAATTGCAGCGGGTTGACGAAGATGCTGGCCACTACAAAATCCGCTTGTGCTTTCGCCAGGCGAATCAACTGCATGTGACCTTCGTGCAAGTTGCCCATGGTGGCGACGAGGGCGATGCGTTTACCGGCGCGGCGCACTTGGTCGAGTTGCTCGCGCAGGGCGCTGAGGCGTTGGCAGGTCTGCATGGCGGCTCCAATCAAGACGAGGGAGGTGTCAACAAATGTCCCAGTTTGCCTGCCTTGGTCGCTAGGTATTGACGGTTGTGTGGATTGGCACCGACTTGCAGAGGAATGCGCTCCTCGACACGAATGCCTGCCGCTTCCAATGCCACCAGCTTGCGCGGGTTGTTGGTCATCAGGCGCAGCGTGCGTATACCCAGATGGCTGAGCATGGTGTTGAGCATGTCGTACTCGCGCAAGTCCGCGTCAAACCCCAGTTGTTTGTTGGCTTCCACGGTATCGGCACCTTGGTCTTGCAGGTGGTAGGCGCGAATTTTATTGACGAGACCGATGCCGCGCCCTTCTTGGCGCAAATACAGCAGCAACCCACGACCTTCCTCGGCTATCGCCTGCATGGCGGCATTGAGTTGTGCGCCGCAATCGCAGCGCAGGCTGTGCAGCACATCGCCTGTGAGGCATTCCGAGTGGATGCGCGCGAGCACAGGGCCGCCGTCACTGACATCGCCCATCGTCAGCGCGATATGTTCCTGTTGGGTATTGGTATCCTCGAAGCCGTGGAGGGTGAATTCACCCCAAGTCGTCGGCAAGCTGGAGGACGCAACAAAATGAAACGGCACAGCAGAACCCTCAATCAAGGTCGCGCATTTTACGCGCATTTGCTGGGTTCGCGCTGGAATCAGTATTTTTTACGCAATATGAGGACGTTGTTTTCCTCGCGCATTTCCGTTTTATCCAGAAAACTCATACCGAGCAGAATGTCGGTGGATGAGTCGGCGACGATAACCGCCGCTGTGATGTTGTGCAGGGTGATGTCGCCCACGCTGACGGTATCGAGCGTGATTTTGTAGCTGGGTGTGCCGCCGCCAGCCGTGTCGGCGACAAAACGCTCGCCGTTACGCCAATTCAAACCGAGGCGATCCGCTTCGCTGGGTGTCATGGCGATAGCGAATGCGCCGGTATCGACCATAAAACGCACCGGCTGACCGTTGATACTGCCCGCCGTGAAGAAGTGGTTGTCGCGCCCGCGTTGAATGCGCGCTTCTTGTTCGGTGCGCTCGGTGTAGGTCGAGCTGATTTCACGCGAGAGCGTGCGCTCCATGCGCTGCCCTTGCCACTCTAAAACGGCTTTTTGGCTGTCGGCAGAAATCAGTGTGACACCTTCAGTGCTGGCAACGCCCACTTTGAGAATGCGCTGCTTGCCGTCGATCGTCACCACTGCTTGATTGGGCATCAAACCGTTAACGCGAATATCGGGCATCGCAAACGCTGCCGAAGTTATCAGCAGCAAAAAACACGCGGCGATGTAATTAACGCGATTTACCATCGGGATTTTTTAGATAACTAAAAAAGCTGTCATTGGGATCGACAACCAACATATCGTTGCCAGAGTTAAAACTGTCGCGATAAGCCTGCAAGCTGCGCGTGAAATTAAAAAACTCAGGATTTTTTCCGTAAGCCGCAGCATATATAGCAGTGGCCTGTGCGTCACCTTCACCGCGAATTTTTTCTGCTTCACCGTAGGCTTCCGCTTCCAAAACAATTTTTTGGCGATCGGCATCGGCGCGTATGCCTTCGGCAATTTCTTTACCTTCAGAGCGGTGTTTGCGTGCTTCGCGTGCGCGCTCTGAATTCATACGGTTGTAAACATCGCCGCTGACTTCGTCTGGTAACTCAATGCGCTTAACACGCACATCCACCACTTCGATGCCCAATTCTTTGCTGGTAATTTCTGTCAGTTTTTGCGTCATGTTAACCATCAGCGCATCGCGCTCACCGGATACCACTTCGTGCAGTGTGCGCACACCAAACTGGTTGCGTAAACCTTCGTTGATACGCTGCGAAATCAATAATTCTGCGCGCGTGGCATCGCCGCCGGTTGCCGTGTAGTAGCGTGCGACATCGGTTATTTTCCAGTGTGCGTACAAATCTACCATGACGGATTTTTTCTCAACCGTTGGGTAGCGCTCTGCGCGCGTGTCGAGCGTTTGGATACGCCTATCAAAACGGCGCACTTCATCTACAAAAGGAATGCGAAAGTGAATGCCGGGTTTGATGTCGGATTTCACCAGTTTGCCGAATTGCAGTACTACGGCTTTATCAAATTCGTACACGACGAAAACGAATTGTCCTGCCAGCCAAATGACAGCCAAAATAGTTAACAAAATATTGCCGATGCGGTTCATGGGCGGCTCTCCCGACGGCTCGTGCTGGGGCGATTATCGTTACCGGTATTGCGCGCAGCGGCTGCGGCATCGTCAGTAGTACTGGTGACTGTTGCTGGAGGCGTGTTGTTATTGCTGTTTGTTGTGTTGCTATTGCTGTTTGTGTTGCTGCTGCGGTGTGCGCCTAAACGATCCAGCGGCAAATAAAACACATTGTTGCTGTTTTGTTGCGTGTTGATCAGTACTTTGTTGTTGTCGGCGTAGAGTGCTTGCATGGTTTCCAAATACAGACGTTTGCGCGTGATTTCCGGCGCTTTGCTGTATTCTGTGAGTTGCGCTTCAAAACGCGCAGCTTCACCGGTGGCGCGTGCAACAACGCGATCGCGATACGCCAATGCTTCTTCGTGTACACGCTTCACTTGACCGCGCGCTTCAGGAATGACGGTGTTGGCATACGTTTGCGCTTCGTTTTGTACGCGCTGTTCGTCTTCGCGCGCTTTGATTACATCATCAAACGCTGCTTGTACGGCAGAAGGCGGCTGCGTTTTTTCGATATTCACGGTGCTGACAATAATGCCGGTTTGGTAAGCATCGAGATATTTTTGCAGGCGTGTTTGTACATCAACAGCAATTTTGTCGCGTCCTGTAGTCAGCACATCATCCATTTTGGAGCTGCCGATGGCGTGGCGTACTGCACTGTCAGTTGCCTCTTCTAGTGCGTGTTGTGGATCGCGAATGCTCAAAATAAATTTTTGTAAATCGCCGATGTTGTATTGCACTGATACTTGTACTTCAACGATGTTTTCATCTTCAGTCAACATCGCACCTTGCGTGGTGTAAGAGCGTTGTTGCGTGACATTTTCTTTCAAAACTGTATCAATCAATGGCGGATTCCAATGAATGCCGGGGCCGACGATGGAATGAAATGCACCTAAGCGCAAAACGACTGCGCGCTTTTGTTCATCCAACTGATAAACGCCCAATGCAATCCAGATTACAGCTAGCACAGCGACGATTAAGGCAGCGAGTTTCCCCAACGGTTGTTGATTGCTGGGGCTGCCATTGCTGAACAGATTGCTCAATTTTTTGAACAGTGCGTCCAATTCATTTTTACTGTTCGGCGGGCCGCCCCAAGGGTTGCCGCCGCCTTTGTTGCCGGGTTCGTTCCAGGCCATCAGAGACTCCGAGAAGTTTTTTTAGCGCGTTTGCCGCGCGAAGGTTTGGATTCTAACAGTTCTTGCTCGTTTAACTTTTCCGTGGTGAGCAGCCGCTGCCAATCTTTTTGTGCGAGGCGCACGGTAATTGTTTGGCTGCCATCCTCATTGAATTGCTCTTGTGTGATGGCGTGCAGTGCGAACAATTTTGCACGCAGTCGCGCTTGTTCGGGTTGCAAATGCAGCGTGCCGGTGAACTGCTCGTCAGCGAGATATTCGTCCATCGCCTGCCGCAATAAATCTAGGCCTGTGCCTTCACGCGCGGAAAGCCACACGCGAATGGCGCGACCTTCGTCGTTGCGATCAATGCGCGGTTCCATTTCCAGCAGATCAATTTTGTTGAACACTTCCAAACGCGGTACATGGTCAGCATCAATTTCGCCGAGTACATCTTCCACTTGATACATCTGCTCGGTGCGCTCCTCGCTGGCGGCATCGACGACATGCAGCAGCAAATCAGCGAGCGCGACTTCTTCCAGCGTGCTGCGAAATGCTTCGACCAATTGGTGTGGCAGATGGCGCACGAAACCTACGGTGTCAGCGAGTACCGTCGTGCCAGTGTCAGGCAGTTCGATGCGGCGCATAGTGGGATCTAGCGTGGCGAACAATTGGTTGGCGGCGTAGACATCCGCTTCGGTGAGTGCATTGAACAGCGTGGATTTGCCGGCGTTGGTGTAGCCGGCGAGGGAAACGGTGGGCGTGGCGCTGCGCGAGCGACCACGCCGTCCTTGCTCGCGCTGACTGCGCACTTTTTCCAGCCGCGCTTCGATAAATTTGATGCGTGCACGCAGCAAGCGGCGGTCGGTTTCCAACTGGGTTTCACCGGGGCCGCGCATCCCGATACCGCCTTTTTGCCGCTCCAAGTGCGTCCAGCCACGCACCAGTCGTGTGGACATATGTTGTAGCTGCGCCAGCTCCACTTGCAGCTTCCCTTCGTGCGTGCGGGCGCGCTGCGCGAAGATATCAAGTATCAGCCCGGTGCGATCCAGCACGCGGCATTGCAGGGATTTTTCCAGATTGCGCTCTTGGCTGGGTGACAGCTCATGATCAAAAATTACCAGTTGCGCGCCGTGTTCTTGTACGGTGGCTTGAATTTCTTCCAGCTTGCCCTTGCCGACAAAATGGCGCGCGTTGGGCGAGGTGCGGGAGCCGCAAATCAGCGCGACTGGGTCGCCGCCTGCGGACAGGACAAGCTCCTCAAATTCGCGTAAATCTTCGTGGGTGTGCGGGCGGTGCAGATCCAAGTGAACCAGCACAGCCAGTTCACCGGATGCGGGGCGATCAAAAAACAAACGCTGTGGTTTCCAAATTAGCTGCCGAGGTCGGTGTAGCCGTCATCGTCGTCGTAATTGTCGTAGTTGCCAGAGCCTTGGCTTGAGCTTCCACCTGCAGGAGGGTTCATCATCGGCAGGCGCACGGGGCGCGAAGGCACCACCGTGGAAATGGCGTGTTTGTAAACCATTTGGCTGACGGTATTTTTCAGCAGCACCACAAATTGGTCGAAAGAGTCAATTTGACCTTGCAGCTTGATGCCGTTGACCAAGTAGATAGACACAGGTACACGTTCTTTGCGCAGTACATTCAAATAAGGGTCTTGTAAGCTTTGCCCTCTGGACATAGGAAATCTCCTCAAAAAAAGAAAGAAAAAAGGCTCGAAAAACGAGAATCAAAGAAAAGCACTTGCAGGCTGACTATATGCCGACTTCGGTCAGTATTTTCAAGACCGCCTGTGTGACTTTTTCTAAGGAAAAAGGTTCCGAGACAGGGATGCTGTGTAGATTGGACCAACTGCGCAGCCAAGTGAGTTGGCGTTTGGCGAGCTGGCGGGTGGCGGCGATGCCCGCAGCGCGCATTTCGGACTCAGTCGTGTTGCCCGCCAGATACTCCCACACCTGCCGATAGCCCACGGCACGCATGGAAGGCAGGTCGGGCGATAAATCGCCGCGCTGGTATAACTGTCGCACTTCCTCCACGAAGCCTTCAGCCAGCATCCGATCAAAACGCTGCTCTATGCGTTGATGTAGCGCGTCTCTGTCGCTGGGAATGAGAGCAAGTTGGATAGGGCGAAAAGGCAGCGGTTCTGTTTGCTGCGGCTGTTTTTGCAGCGTGGATAACGGCGTGCCGGTGAGTGCGTGCACTTCCAGCGCGCGCAAAATACGCTGTGAGTGATTGGGGTGCAGTTGTACCGCAGCGATGGGGTCTACTTCTGCCAATTTTGTGTGCATCGCGGGCCAGCCAATCTGTTCGGCTTCTGCAGTGAGCGCGGCGCGCAGCGCAGCATCGGCAGCGGGCATTTCGGCGATGCCTTCCAATAAAATTTTGAAATACAGCATTGTGCCGCCGACGAACAGCGGGATGCGGCCGTTTTGCACAATGTTGGTGCTTTCGCGCAGTGCATCGTTGCGGAACTGTGCGGCGGAATACGGCTCAGAAGGATTAAGAAAGCTGATTAAACGATGCGGCGCACGCGCTAAAATTTCTGCATCGGGTTTTGCGCTGCCAATATCCATGCCGCGATACACCAGTGCGGAATCGACGCTGATGATGTCGCAAGGTAATTGTTCGGCGAGTGCAATCGCGAGATCGGTTTTTCCTGATGCAGTAGGACCCATCAGAAAAATAGCACTCGGCAGGGTTTGTGTGTGGTTTGCTGATAACATGGCAAGCAGTTTACAGGAGTGATCTATGAAACGAGTCGTTTTCAATCAAAAAGGCGGCGTGGGCAAAACCAGTATTAGTTGCAATTTGGCGGCGATTAGCGCACAGCAAGGGCATAAAACACTGTTGATCGATTTGGATACGCAGTGCAACAGTTCTGAATATTTACTCGGCGCTAATTACGCGGAAAAAACCAACACCGCGCTGGATTTTTTCAAAAGTTTTCTGAGTATGTTTGGCGGAAAGCCCTACTTGCCAAATTTTTGCCATCCCACACATTTTAAAAACCTTTCAGTAATGCCGTCGAGTGCGGATTTGGCGAGTATTGAGCGCGAGTTGGAGAGTCGCCACAAAATCTACAAATTTCGCGATGTGTTGAAAGAAGCGGAAAAACATTACGACCGTATTTATATTGACACACCGCCTGCGCTCAATTTTTACAGCATGGCGGCCTTGGTAGCGGCGGATAGCTTATTGATTCCATTTGATTGCGACAGTTTTTCGCGCCAAGCACTGTACAGTTTGGTGAATACGGTTGCGGAAATTCGTGAAGATCACAATGAAGGTTTGACGATTGAAGGTATCGTCGTCAACCAATTCAATACGCAGGCTAAGTTTCCACAGGAGCTAGTCGATCAATTATTAGCGGATGGGCTTCCTGTGATTGATACCTATCTCAATACTTCCATCAAAATCAAAGAATCGCGTGAGGTACATGAGCCATTGGTGCACTTCGCGCCTGGTCATAAAGCCACGCAGCAATTTATCAATTTGTATCAAAAGTTAGAGAGCATTGAAGAATGAAGATTTTGAAAGAATTTAAAGATTTTGCTGTTAAAGGCAATGTGGTGGATATGGCGGTCGGGGTTATCATCGGCGCATCATTCGGCAAGATTGTGACTGCGCTGGTCAGTCAAGTGGTGATGCCTCCGATTGGTTTGCTGTTAGGTAATATGGACTTTTCTAGCCTTTCTATTGTGTTGAAAGAAAAAACCGATACCGCTGCGGCAGTGAGTATCAATTACGGCGTATTCATCAACACTGTGTTGGATTTTTTGATTGTTGCTTTCGTTATTTTTGTTTTAGTGAAGCAAATCAATCGTCTGAAAAAAGAAGCGGAAGTGACAACAAAAGAATGCCCGAAATGTATTTCGAGCATTTCCATTAAAGCCACCCGCTGCCCTTGTTGTACTTCTGAGCTTTAATCTTCTAATAAACTCAAATCGCGCACTGCACCAACATCCGCACTCGTGACAAATTTTGCGTAAGCTTTTAACGCAGCAGAAACTTTGCGTGGGCGCGGTTGTGCCGGTTTCCAACCGAGTTTGTCCTGTTCAATGCGACGCTGCGTCAGCTCTTCATCGCTTACCAAGACATTGATGCTGCGCTTGGGGATGTCGATGTGGATGCGGTCGCCATTGCGCACTAAACCAATCGCACCGCCCGCTGCCGCTTCGGGCGAAACATGACCGATCGACAAACCGGAAGTGCCGCCGGAGAAGCGACCATCCGTGAGCAGGGCGCAGGCTTTGCCCAAGCCTTTCGATTTGATGTAGCTGGTGGGGTACAACATTTCTTGCATGCCGGGGCCGCCGCGCGGGCCTTCGTAGCGCACGATTACCACATCGCCCGCTTTCACTTTGTCTTCCAAAATGCAATGCACGGCTTCGTCTTGGCTTTCGCAGACAAGCGCAGTGCCTTCGAAAATAAAATTTTCTTCATCCACGCCAGAGGTTTTCACCACGCAGCCGTTGAGCGCGATGTTGCCGTGCAATACCGCCAAACCGCCTTCGGTGGAGTAGGCGTGATCGATAGAACGAATACAGCCTTCGGCGCGGTCGTCATCCAACGATGGCCAGCGCGTGCTTTGGCTGAACGCTTCTTGCGTGGGAATACCGGCAGGACCAGCGCGATAAAACTCTTTGACTGATGTGTTGTGCGTCAGTGTGATATCCCATTTGGCCAGCGCCATTCTCATGGTTTTGCTGTGTACAGTGTGTGCATTGTTGTGCAATAAACCGGCGCGATCCAATTCGCCGAGTATGCCCATAATGCCGCCCGCGCGGTGCACATCTTCCATGTGATATTTCGGTGTGTTGGGCGCCACTTTGCACAACTGCGGCACACGCAACGACAAACGATCAATGTCTTTCATGGTGAACGGCACTTGCGCTTCTTGCGCCGCAGCCAACAAATGCAAAATAGTGTTGGTGGAGCCGCCCATCGCGATATCGAGACTCATTGCATTTTCAAATGCATCAAAAGTGGCGATGTTGCGCGGCAGTACCGACGCATCATCTTCTTCGTAATAGCGGCGCGTGATCTCGACAATGATGCGACCAGCTTCCAAAAATAAATGTTTGCGATCGGCGTGCGTCGCCAATACTGAGCCGTTGCCCGGCAGTGATAGGCCCAGTGCTTCCGTCAAACAGTTCATGGAGTTGGCAGTGAACATGCCAGAGCAAGAGCCGCAAGTGGGGCAGGCAGAGCGTTCATATTCCGCAACGGTTTCATCGGAGGCGCTGCTGTCCACCGCAATCACCATTGCATCGACTAAATCTAATTTGTGCTCAGACAATTTTGTTTTACCCGCTTCCATCGGGCCGCCGGAAACAAACACGCAAGGAATGTTCAAGCGCATCGCTGCCATCAACATCCCTGGTGTGATTTTGTCGCAGTTGGAAATGCACACCATGGCATCGGCGCAGTGTGCGTTCACCATGTATTCCACCGAGTCGGCGATGATGTCGCGTGAAGGCAGCGAATACAGCATACCGTCGTGTCCCATGGCGATGCCGTCATCCACCGCGATGGTGTTGAATTCTTTCGCCACGCCGCCGTGTTTTTCAATTTCGCGCGCCACTAATTGCCCGAGATCTTTTAAGTGCACATGACCCGGCACAAATTGCGTAAAAGAATTGACGACCGCGATGATGGGTTTTTGGAAATCCTCATCTTTCATGCCAGTGGCGCGCCACAGTGCGCGTGCGCCTGCCATGTTGCGACCAGCGGTGGTGGTTTTTGAGCGATAAGTTGGCATGGCTGTGTCTCGTTAAATGTTCTTGATAAAAATTTTTGAATTGCGTTGATAGTTATAGAGCTGCTGTTTTTTGGAAGGCAGTTGCTCCAGCTTGGCTGGAGAAAAACCTTTTTCCAAAAACCAGTGTTCGGTTTGTGTGGTAAGCACAAATAATTTTTTGATGCCGAATTTTTTGGCTTGCTTTTCAATATGCGTCAGTAACAGCGAAGCGCGACCGCTGGCGCGGTATTGTGTGTGAGTGGCAACACAAGCGACTTCTGCCATCTTGGCATTTTTGTTTGCGTTGTCGGAGTAGGGGTAGAGTGCGATGCAAGCGGCGATCAAGCCTTCGTGCTCAATCACCGTAAAGTTGTGAATTTCGGCTTCCAGCATTTCACGCGAGCGGCGCACCAAAATACCTTCGGCTTCCATCGGTTGAATAAGATTGAGGATGCCGACCACATCGTCCAGTGTCGCTGCGCGGATACATTCGCCGCTGTCGTGCGCGATCAAAGTGCCACTGCCTTCGCGGGTAAATAATTCGCGCAGCAAGCTGCCGTTTTCTTGAAAGCTGATGAGGTGCGCGCGATCCACGCCAGATGCAACGGCAATGCAACAGGTGTGCAAGGCCGCGTGGGCAGTGCTGCTTTTTTTCTTTTGCAGCGCGAGTGCTTGCGTTGGTTTTAATTCGCGCAGCAATGCGCCTTTGGCATCGGTAATACCTTTGTCAGCAATAAAAGCGATCAGTTTGTCAGCGTGAATGGCTTGCGCCACGGTAGCGGCAACATGCTCAATGCTCAGATTAAAAATTTCGCCGCTGGCGGAATAGCCCAGGCAGGGCAGCACCACGATGGCATCGTTATCCAAGGCGTTGTGTATTGCATCAACATCCACGCGCCGCACTTCGCCCGTGTGATGAAAATCCACACCGTCACGCACGCCGATAGGTTTGGCCGTAATAAAATTGCCGCCAGTGACGCGAATGTGTGCGCCGTGCATCGGTGAATGAATTAAGCCTGTAGAAAGCAGCGCTTCCACTTGCGAGCGCACACTGCTCGCGGCTTCAACGACCAGCGGCAGTGAATCGCTATCGGTGATGCGTACGCCTTGATGATAGCTAGCTTTGATGTGTGCACGAGCGAGCGCAGTTTCAATTTGCGCGCGCGCACCGACGGCCAACACCAAGCGCACGCCCAAGCTGTTGAGCAGGGCGATGTCGTGAATGGTGTGCGAAAACTGTGCGTCGAGCAGCGCGTCGCCTGGCAACATCAACACAAAAGTTTTTTCGCGATGCGCGTGAATATAGGGCGCGGAGTGGCGGAACCAATCCACCATACTTTTCGCGGTTTCCGATTCATGGTTGTGCATGCGTGTCATTCCGCTAGCGGTTCGTGGTCATACGGTTGATGCGCTATAGCATAAGGCATCGACCGCATGCCTTCACGTGTCCAGCTTGCAGATTTCTAGTCCCAGTTTGATGGCTTCGTCTGTGCTGCCCGCGCCACTCATCACCGCAGTATTGGCTTTTTCTGCCGTGAGATACAGCGCGCCGACGCGCTGCAAATCTGACCCTGTGACGGCGAGGATGCGGCTGCGGAATGCGCGGCGCACATCGTCGTGGCGGCCGAACAAACGGTTGTGGAAAGCGGATTTGGCTTCGCCTGCCGGTGAGCCCGGTTTGTCGAGCGAAGCGATCACACCCAAGATGGCTTCTTCCACTTTTTGTGCGTCTGGCGCAGTGGCGGCGAGCCATTCCATTGAGCGATCAAAGTCGAGCAGCGTGTCACTCAGGCGCGGATCGCGATACGAATACAGACGGAAAGTGCCGAGCGTGCTGTCTTGGCTGGCGCCGCTGCCATAAGCACCGCCCTGTTCGCGAATGGCGCGGTGCAAATAACCGTTGCGCAAGTAGCCGCCCAATACGGAGAGTGCTGCCGCGTCAGGGTGATTCATGGCGACCGTGGGCCAAGCGCGCGCGCAAAAGTTGACCTGCGTGCTGGTCTGCCATAGTTGTTTAACGCTGTGCGCAGAAAATGGCAGCGCAAAACGCGATGTGTTTTGTGCAGAGGATAGCTGCCACAGTTGTTGCAAATGTGAGGCACATTCATCTGCGCGTTCTTGTTCAGATACCAACAACAATTGCGAAGTTTGCAGCAACATTTTTCGGTGCATGTGCGTCAATTGTTGTGAGAATTTTTTCAGCGCAGCCTTGTCATCCAGCGAGCGATCCAATTGTTTGATCCACGCCACGCCACCTAAGCCGCCCACGGCGTGTTGGAATTGCGTCAGCGGTGAAAGACCCGCACTGGCGGCGGACATAGCGAGCGCGTGCCCATTGCCAGTGAGGCTGCGTTCACGGCGCGTGCGCATTTGCGCGATCAATTCGCGCAGGCGTTGCAGTTCATCAAAACGCGCATGCTGCCAAGTATCGAATAACAGTTGTGCTGCCGCTTGTTGATTGCGCACCAGCATTTTTGTCGATAACACTAAAAAGCCTTGTACGGCGTTGACATCATCAATGCTGCCGCGCATGGACGGGTAGGCGCTGATGCCACCACAAATGGCTGCTTGTTGTTGCTGCGCTTGCAAATAATCCAGCGCGCCGTGACCGACTTCTGTCAGGCAGGCGCAATACAGCGGTAACAAATGCGCTTCATCTGTCGAGAGTGCCGGCAAATCAATAACCAATTGTTGATACACCAAGCCGTTGGTGCCGGTGTTGTAGCGCGCAAGCGGCACGGCGTTGTTGTCCACGCGATCCGCTTGCGCGATGTGCATATCTGCCGGTACATCCGCCAGTGTGACGCGCGGCAAAATATTTTCGTCGAGCACTGCTTCTTGGCGTTCTTGCAACGCGAGACTTTGCTCAATAATTGTTTGGCATTCTTCGTCGCTGAGTGCTGCACGAATGTTCGCTAGTTGTGCAGCCTCAGCGGCTTCACTGCGCTGCGATAATTGCGTGTCGGGTTTGAGCGTCAGTGTGACGCGGTGCATGTTGTTGAGTAGCAAATCGCGCGCCAAGCGTTTAATAAAATCAGGATCACGAATCGCCTCATGCAATTGCGCAATAGCAGGGTCTAAATCGAGCAAGTCAAAAGCATCACCGCGATGCGTGGCACTAGTGAGTGCCTGCAAAATCAGTTGCAAACCGTAAGGATAGCCATCGCCGCTCAATTCGCGCTGCTGCAATTCCAATTGATGCAAACAGGCGTCGATTTGCGCTTGTGGCACGCCGTTTTCGGCAATATCGCGCAACACATCAAGAATTAAAGTTTCAACCGTTTGCGTGTGTTCAGGATCGGAGCCTTCCAAGCCGGCGGCGAACAACAATTCTTTTTGTGAGTTTTCCAGTCCGCACATGGGCGATGGCGAAGAGCCCAGTGGCGATGTCTCCAGGGCTTGTTGCAAAGGCGAGGCAGCATTGTCGAGCAACACAGCGGCGAGCAATTGCGCCTCTAAATTGGTTTTCAAATCGGCGCTGCGCCCTAACAGCCAAGCAACGACGATGTGCGTTTTCCCTTGCGTGTTTTCTTCATCCAGCGCGTAAAACTCTTCTACAGAAACTGGCGCGAGATAACGCTTTTCATCGCTGACGCTGATGGTGTGATCCAAATAATCAAAACGCGATAAAGCCTGCGCTTCAAATTTTTGTTGATGTTCGGCAGCGGAGATGTTGCCAAAAGTCATAAAAATAGCATTGGATGGATGGTAGTGCGTGCGGTAAAACGCAACCAACTGTTCGTAAGTTAAATCGGGAATGCAGGAAGGTTCGCCGCCGCTGTTGTGGTGGTAAGTGGTGGTAGGAAACACATAGCGCGACAGTGTTTGCCACAGCGTGGAAGTTACCGAACTCATCGCGCCTTTCATTTCATTAAACACCACGCCTTTAAAAGTGAGAGGCGAAGCAGCATCTTGCATGTTTTCAAATTCAAGGCGATGACCTTCTTGCGCAAAATCCAGAGGGTCGAGCCGCGAGAAAAACACGGCATCCAAATACACATCCAGCAAATTATTGAAGTCCTGTTTGTTTTGGCTGGCAAACGGATAGGCAGTCCAATCTGAGCTGGTGAACGCGTTCATGAAAGTGTTGAGTGAACGGCGCGTCATCAAAAAGAAAGGATCACGCACCGGATATTTTTCACTGCCACACAACGCGGTGTGTTCCAGAATATGCGCAACGCCCGTGGAATCGTGCGGCACGGTGCGCAGAGCGACGAGAAAAACATTTTCATCGTTATCGGCGGCAATATGAATGTGTTGTGCGCCCGTTTTTGTATGCCGATATTCTTCTACGCGCACATTGAGAGCGGCGATGTGTTGACTGCGCAGCAATTCAAACGAAGGTGCAGCGGCAGGGGCGTTAGATAGTGGTGACATGGTAATGCTCGTGTTTTAGCGGTCCGCCATTGTAGGGATTGCCTAGGTACTTGTCGCCTGCGGTATCGCACAGACCTTGAATATCAGAGAGAATGCCGCGTTGCCTCGCCATGAGGTGCGAATGCATACGTGTTGCGGAGAGGTTGATGTCTCGATCGAAAAAAACAGCAGTTTTTGTATCGGCATTGTTGTTATTGATTGCAGTGCCGTTATTGGCTGTGGGCTATCGCCAAGGTATACATCACCAAATTCGTTTGGCATTTTTGCAATGGAATGCTGATAGCGCATCTTCTGAAAAAGCTATTTTTTTGAATGACTATTTCGTGACAACTGAAGCGCAGTCAATAGACAACTTGAATGACGATGTGTCTGCGCTGACATTTGATCCCAATCGTCGCACATTATTTGCTGTGACCAACCAACATCCCAGTATTGTTGAGTTGTCTTTGGATGGGCGTTTATTGCGTCGCGTGCAACTGCACGGTTTTAACGATCCTGAAGCGATCGAATATTTTGCTAAAGATCAGTATGTGGTGACTGATGAGCGCGATCAGCGTTTGGTGAAGGTGCGCTTAAAAGATGGTGTGACGGAAGTTAATTCTGCGGATTTCCAGCAGTTGTCACTGGGTATTGATTTGAATGGCAACAAAGGTTTTGAGGGGCTGGCGTACGATCATCGCAATAAACGTTTGTTTGTGGCAAAAGAGCGCGATCCTGTGCGCATTTATGAAATCAAAGGTTTTCCACAAGTGGATGCGTCCAAACCGATGGCAGTACAAATTGTGGATGATCCCGAGCGCAACGCCGGTTTGTTTGTTAGTGATTTGTCGAGCTTACAATTTGATGATTACAGTGGTCACTTATTGGCGTTATCAGATCAATCACATTTGATTTTGGAATTGGATGTGACGGGCTGGCCTATCAGTAAAATGTCTTTGCGCGCAGGGCAACATGGTTTGCAAAAAACGGTGCCGCAGGCAGAGGGTGTGGCGATGGATGATGAAGGTGTGCTCTATCTGGTAAGTGAACCCAATTTGTTTTATGTGTTTCACAGTAAAGAATGATAATTCGTTTGTCGTTGCGGTAGCATTAAGGCGACTTCAAACCACAGTGGCCAATTTTTTCCTGTCAGCCACAGTGTTTTTTTTGTGGGATTCCACGCTAAGCCGTTGAGTACATCGTCAGGTGTTTGATCGGCTTGGTGTCGCGCATTGATGGTGGCTAAAGCACTGAAGTCATAGTGTTTGATGACATCGCCATCGTTGCTATCAATTAGTAATACAGTGTTGCTCAGCCAGAGATTGGCAAGAATATAGCCTTCTACCCATTCTAATTCGTTGATATTTTTTTGTGGTGTGCTGCCGTCATGCACAATCAATTTTCGTTGCAATTTTCCTGATTCTGGATCGAGAAATTGCAGCGTGTCAGAACCATTGCTCAAAATGAGTGATACGCCATCGGTAGTGAGTCCCCAGCCTTCACCCTGTAATGACAAAGTTTTCAATAGCTGTAACTGTTGGTTATAGACAAATATTTTTTGCGCTTTCCAACTCAGTTGGTATATCTCGCTATCGAGTACAGTGAGTCCTTCACCAAAAATGGTATCTGGCAGTTTGATGCGTTTTTTTTCGAGAAGAGTTTTTGCATCGTAAGCAAACAAGGCAGATTGTCCGTAGCGTCCGGTGCTTTCCAGTAATTGATTGCCTGAAAAAACCAAACCTTGCGTAAAGTGTTGTGGTGCGCGCGGCAGTATTTGCAGTAGCGTCCACGGTTCTGGTTGTGCAAGCACAGCAGATGGCAGCAGTAAGGCTAATACGATTAAAAAAGACTGGGTGCGCGTCATGGCTTTGTTTTGATCAGCGTGGTTATTTTTTGGAAAAGAACTCCGCTGGAAGGTTCACTCCATACCGATATTTTTTGATCCTGCCAATTAAACGTAAGTTGCAGTGCGTGCAGATAACCACGATCTGCTGGCGTGCCACCGTAGCGCTCATCGCCGATGATGGGGCTGCCCAGTGCTTTCATCATCACGCGCAGTTGATGTGTGCGCCCTGTTTGTGGCTTCAGGGTGAATAAACGCAAATGGGATTCCAGTGAACGCGAAGCAAAACGCGTGCTGGCGGGATTTTCACGGCTGCGCATCAGTTTCCACTGTCCATCGCGACTGCGCGCCATGTCGCCCGTGACTACGCCTTGTTTTTTTGTGGGTGTTTTATCGCTTAAAGCAATATAAGTTTTTTGAATGTCACGCGATTTAAAAAGTTCGCCTAAGTTTTTAGCTGCCGCTTTGTGGCGCGCGACTACCAATAAACCCGATGTGATGCGATCCAAGCGATGAACGGGGAATAGTGTTTCTGCAGGGTGGCAGATTTGCAGTTGTGCAAAAAAACCGGTGCCGTTTTCGCTGTGAAAACTCACGCCGGCCGGTTTGTCGAACACAAAAAAATCTTCATGCTCGAAGACGGGTTTCATTCGCGCCGCCATGTGGTGCCGCTGCGCGCGTCTTCCAGAATCACGCCTTGCGCTTTTAATTGGTCGCGAATTTGATCGGCGCGTGCAAATTGTTTGTCTTGTTTTGCTTGCACGCGCTCGGCGATCAATCGCTCAATGGCTTCGGCGTTCAGGCCCTCGCTACTGCCCGCCTGCAAAAAGTTATCGGCATCGGCTTGCAAAATACCTAACACTGCGCCGAGTGATTTCAATATTGTGGCGGTTTCTACAACTTTTAATTCATCTGGAGTGTGAAAATTGCTGCCGCTGAAATTCCCACCAAATGAATCGAATCCAAAGCTAGGTTTTCTTAGGGTGTTAAGTTCGCGTGCCAATCCAAACAACGCGGCAATCGCTTCGGGTGTGCCAAAGTCGTCGTCCATTTCCGCGATAAAACGCGCAACGGTGGGGTGTGCGGCATCCAGCTGTGACAGTGGCAGCACAGGGATGTTGTTTAAGCCGCGCAGTGCCTTATAAAAACGCTCCAATGCGTCGCGTGCGATGTGCAGGGTTTCTTCCGAGTAATTGATGGCGCTGCGGTAGTGGCTGGCGAGTAATAAATAGCGCACCACTTCGGGGTGGTATTGGTTGAGAATTTCGCGAATGGTGAAAAAATTGCCGAGCGATTTCGACATTTTTTCATTGTTGACGCGCACCGCGCCGGCGTGCATCCAATAACCCGCGTAAGTTTTGCCTGTCGCCGCTTCCGATTGCGCGATTTCATTTTCGTGATGCGGGAACGGTAGATCAGGGCCGCCGCCGTGAATATCAAAAGAATCACCGAGGCAGCAAGTGGACATCGCCGAGCATTCGATGTGCCAGCCAGGTCTGCCGTCGCCCCAAGGCGACGACCATGAAACTTCATTAGCTTTGGCTGATTTCCACAGCGCAAAATCGCGCGGGTCTTGCTTTGCCTCATCCACTTCGATGCGCGCGCCAGCGAGCAATTCTTCTGGATTTTTCCCTGATAATTTTCCGTAGCCTTCAAACTTTGCAACGCGGTAGTACACATCGCCATTGCTGGCGTGATAAGCGTAGCCTTTGTCGATGAGTTGTTGCGTCATCGCGATAATTTGTTCGATGTGTGCGGTGGCGCAGGGTTCGATATCGGGGCGTGCCACGCCGAGTCGCGCTTCGTCCTCGTGCATTGCTTGAATAAAGCGCGCCGTGAGTGCCGTGTACGGTTCGCCATTTTCATCGGCGCGTTTCAGAATTTTGTCGTCGATGTCGGTGATGTTGCGCACATAAGTGACCTGCCAGCCGCGCGCGCGCAAATAGCGCGTGATGGCATCAAAGGCGACCAAGACGCGTGCGTGACCGAGGTGGCAATAGTCATACACCGTCATGCCGCAGACATACATGCGGATTTGATTCGGCGTCAGCGGTACAAATTTCTGTTTTTGGCGTGTGAGCGTGTTGTAAATTTTCATGGATTGCTCACTTGCCGAAAGAATCTTTCAAGCTGATGGTGCGGTTGAACACCAAGCGCTCTGGCGTGCAGTCATAACGGTCGCTGCAAAAATAGCCCTCGCGCTCAAATTGAAAGCGTGTTTCTGGCGCAGTATTTTTCAAACTCATTTCGGCTTTGGCATGTACGATGTTTAGTGAATGCGGGTTGATAAAATCGAGAAACGATTTTTCTTTATCGGCTTCTGGATTTTCTGCGGTAAACAGGCGCTCGTACAAACGCAGCTCGACATCAACGCACTGCGTGGCGGATACCCAGTGAATCACACCTTTGACTTTGCGACCATCAGCAGGGTTTTTGCCGTGAGTCTCTGGATCGTAAGTGCAGTGCAATTCAATGATTTCACCGTGTGCATCTTTTACTACTTCGTCGGCGCGAATCACATAAGCATTGCGCAGGCGCACTTCTTGTCCTAACACGAGGCGTTTGAAATCTTTTTCTGCCACTTCGCGGAAATCATTGCGGTCGATAAACAGCTCGCGCGTGAACGGCAATTCACGCGTGCCGAGGTCTTCGCGCTGCGGATGTTTCGGCGCAGCGAGTTGTTCAACGCGCGCGGCATCAAAATTGCTGATGACAACTTTTAATGGATTGAATACGCACATCGCACGCGCGGCGTTTTTATCCAGATCATCACGAATAGCAAATTCCAGCATGCTGACATCGACAACACCATCGCTGCGCGTCACGCCGATCATCTCGCAAAATTGACGCAAGGCTTGCGGCGTGACACCACGGCGGCGCAAACCGGCAATCGTCGGCATGCGCGGATCATCCCAACCGTTGACAAGTTTGTCATCCACCAACTGTTTTAATTTGCGTTTGCTGGTGACGGTGTAATTGAGATTCAGACGCGCAAATTCGTATTGGCGCGGGCGAGCAGGCACGGGCAAATTATCGAGATACCAGTCGTACAGCGGTTTGTGATCTTCAAATTCCAGCGTGCAGATGGAGTGCGTAATGCCTTCAATTGCATCCGACTGGCCGTGGGTGTAGTCGTAAGTGGGGTAGATGCACCACGCGTCGCCGGTTTGATGGTGATGTGCGCGCCGAATGCGATACATGATCGGATCGCGCAAATTCATGTTGGGGCTGGCCATATCAATTTTGGCGCGCAACACGCATGCGCCATCGGCAAATTCACCGTTTTTCATGCGCGTAAACAAATCGAGATTTTCTGCCGCGCTGCGTTCGCGATACGGACTGTTTTTGCCCGCTTCCGTGAGTGTGCCGCGATGCGCGCGCGCTTCTTCAGGATTAAGATGGCAGACATAGGCCTTGCCCTGTTCAATCAAATACACGGCCCAATCGTACAACTGTTGAAAATAGCCGGAGGCGTGGCGCACTTCGCCGCTCCATTGAAAGCCGAGCCAGCGCACATCTTCTTGTATGGACTGGATGTATTCGTCGTTTTCTTTTTCGGGGTTGGTGTCGTCAAAACGCAGATTGCACTGGCCGCCAAACTCTTCCGCCATACCAAAATTGAGGCAGATGGATTTTGCGTGACCGATATGCAAGTAGCCATTTGGCTCCGGCGGAAAACGGGTTTGCACTTGATGGGTAGGCAAGCCTGCTGCCACATCGGCGGCGATGATCTGGCGAATGAAGTGGGCGGGCTTAGCGGTTTCTGAAGGCTTGCTGGGCTGTTGGCTCATGATGTCCGGCAAAAAATAGGGAATATTTAGGTTTGGCGAGGGTAGCGATGAGCGCGTATTATAGCCACCCCCTAGATATAGCTTAAACACAGGAAATCACATGTCTGTAGTTACCCTGCACACCACCCACGGCGACATCACTCTCGAGTTGGACGCGGCGAAAGCGCCGGCCACGGTTGCCAGCTTTCTCGAATACGCGAGCAGCGGCTTTTATGCAGGCACCATTTTCCATCGCGTGATCGACGGCTTCATGATCCAAGGCGGCGGCATGGATGAAAACATGAACCAGAAAAAAACCAACGCGCCGGTAAAAAACGAAGCCAACAATGGTTTGAAAAATGACACCGGCACGATTGCTATGGCGCGCACCATGGATCCACACTCTGCAACCGCACAGTTTTTCATCAATGTGAAAGACAATGATTTCCTCAATTTCAAAAGCGAAACTTCGCAAGGTTGGGGTTATTGTGTGTTCGGCAAAGTGAGCGACGGCATGGATGTGGTGAACAAAATCAAAGGCGTGAAAACGGGTTCTAAAGGCGGCCACCAAGATGTGCCGACAGAAACCATCACCATCACTTCTGTCACCGTGAAATAAAGGTGGTTGATGAACACTCTGTTCATCTCTGATCTGCATTTGTCCGAAGAAAGGCCGCATATCACTGCGGCCTTTTTTGCTTTTCTCGAGGGAAAAACGCAAGGTTTTGAGCGCCTGTATATCTTGGGTGATTTTTTTGATGCGTGGATAGGCGATGACGACGATCGCCCGCTGGCAGAAACCGTTGCTAGGGCGTTGAGTGGTGTCGCTACGCGCGGTGTAAAAATTTTTTTCCAACACGGCAACCGTGATTTTTTATTGGGCAAACGCTATGCCGCACGCTGCGGTATGCAGTTATTGCCAGAGCTGCATGTATTAGATGAAGCAGGGCAGCATATTTTGCTGGCGCACGGTGATCAATTTTGTATGCAAGATGTGGCGTATCAACAATTTCGCGCGCTGGTGCGTAACCCACAATGGCAACAGGAATTTTTGGCGAAATCACTGGATGAGCGGCGTGCGATTGCGGCGCAACTGCGCGCTAAAAGTAAGGAAGCGAACAGTTTGAAAGCGGAAGACATCATGGATGTCACGTCTGCTGAAGTTGAAACGGCGCTCATACAGCATCAGTGTCAGATTTTGATTCACGGTCACACGCATCGCCCTGCGCGTCATGCGCTGGTTTTACCGAATGGCGAGGCGGCAGAGAGAGTTGTGTTGGGTGATTGGACGGAGGAGCAGTACTGCTATTTACAGTGCAAAGATGGTGCGTTTGATTTGGTGTGGGAGCGTGCGCCCAGTGTGGGCATATATGCCTAAGCTGGAGTTAGAATTCATGAAGATCGCATGAGCAACATTACTCACGAACTTCATAGTGATGCCAGATGCGTAGCACAACCACGGATTTACTCTGTAACGCATAGCGAACGATGTAATTGCCAAACACAAAATCCCTAATCACTTCTGGCGTAGGTGCTAACTCAACTTGCCGACCCATTTCTGGAAATGCACACAAGCTTTCCATGCGCGACACGAGCTCCGCAGCGACCCTTACAGCCGCAGACGGATTCTTTTCAGCAATGAACGCCCGAAGGCGCTGAAGATCCTCGACAGCCTCAGCAGAGTAAACCAGCTTCACGAACCAACCTTGGGCGGTTGCAATTCACTGGATGTCCCCCAGCTATTGAGCCACTGGTGTACAGATTCACCTGACACAACCCGACCCTGTGCTACAGACTCCATAGCCTGCAAGGTTTCCTGCCAGTGCTGCTTCTCCTGCGCTTGGCGGTCTATAAATTCTTTAAGTGCCTGATTTATTAGCCAGCTCTTGCTTCTGTGCAGGGTGCCAGCCATAGCCTGCAAGCCCTGTTCTACCTCTGGCTGGAGCCTAACAGTTGTAATGCTCATTTGTGCGCCCTCTTGGATGCACACAATGTATTACAAAGTATTGAGCTAAGCAACCTGCCAACCCAATGCACCTAACGCAGAGTTAAGTGGCAGGGCAAACAACCGGCGCAACACTGTGAAGCAGCGCCTCCCGCTTGAGCGACTTGTTAGGTCTCAAACCGCTCGTATTTGGGCAGCATACTGCCGAAGATAAACGCCGCATAGCGGCTGATGCCGATTTCAATGCCGCTCTCAAGAACGTCTCCATAGGGCAGCTCTTTCTCGCAGCCGACAAAAAGCTCCCTTACATCTTTGGCAGACACTTCATACCCATAACGATGGGCGAGATTATTTCTAAGTGCGTTCAACTTCCGCAAGGAGCCGACAATATAGTCATCTATTAGCGGCCAATCGTGGTCTAGCTCAAGCCTTCCAGCAATAGCTAACTTTTGATCAAAGGTTAATTTTGCTGAAAACACTGCATCCGCGTATTGACCAAGACACAAGCTAATCAATTCTTCTAGCAAGCTCTCTACGAGTAGGTGACACTGGAGTATCGCACCTAGATATCCATCTGAAGGACGCAAGCGCTTATCCAATTCCGATATTCGGCGGTAACGAATTTTAGTCAGATGTAGGAGCCTTTCTGCGAGTGCTGCCATCAGATATTGAGCTCTAACGGGGGGTTATAAATTACCCAACCCCTCCATCGTCAAGGCTTTTTGTACGCCGCTATCCGCTTCCATACGCTGCACAAAAGCGTGCAATGCTTTCAACGTACTCACATCAATCGCTAAAGATTTCACCCAGCGCAGAATCACATACAAATACGCATCTGCTGGGGAGCGAGTTGAAGCTAAGTAATCCTGTTTTTCTAAATGCGCATTTACTTGCGTGAGCATGCGTACGACCGCTTGCGTGGCATTGATTTTGGTTTGCTCTATCACCTTGGCATCACCGAGATAGGCTGTGCTACCAAATAGAGGTTTGAATGCCGTGTGCAAATCAGAATTCAAAAATGCCAGCCAGCGATTGATTTCTGCGCGTTGTTTAGCACTGCCGTCGCCAAAGCGTTTTTCTTCGGAAGAGCTATCTATCAGGTAATTCATGATGGCGAGGTTTTGCGTCAACACCCAGCCGTTTTCTTCTAAAACAGGTACAGCACCTTGTGGATTGACTTGCAATAATTCCGGTGATTTGGTGCCGTGGATGCTAACTTTTTGTAAATCGTAGGGCTTGCCTGCCCATTCCAAAACAATATGGCAAGCGCAAGCACAGGTTCCGGGTGAGTAATACAGTTTCATAGCAATCTCCCAATGGATAAACGGAGATTCATGGTAGACCTGCTGCAAGGCAGCGTCTAGGACAGCATTCGTAATTTGAGAATGAAATACTTTTTGTGCGGTTACCACACAAAAAATTGCAGGTTCCACAACGCCAATACGGGCAACATGGCAAGTGTTACGCTGAGCAGTGCGCCAATTTTTTGCGCAAGTGACAGCGACCAACGGCGACACAATTGATGCGCCAACCACAGCGACCAACACACGGCGATGGCAAGCAGCAGTGCGCGTATATCACTGACATACGGCACATGAATGCGATCCTGTGCCAGTTGTGTCAGTGTCAACATGGAGAGCCCTAGAAAAACGCTGATGCCGCCGAGTGGCGTTAAACTGTAAGCCAAGCGCCAAAAACGCGCGCCTTCCTGCAAGAAAAATTTTGCCGATAACCACAACACAAAAGATGCCCAACCTCCAACGAGCAAGGTAGTTGCGCTGATATAAAACAAAATCAGTGCGCCATCCAGCCAAGTAAAAACATCATTGGCTTGCGGGTAGTGTGTGAGTATCCACCACGGTGCGTTGTCGTTGAGCAACCACAGTTGCCCGTATTCCACCACTTGCCACGCGGCGAACTGTTTGAGTTGCACAAACCACGGGCTGCCACTCCACTGAAAAGCACCGAGTGCCACACCGAGTAAACCGAACAGCAGCGTCAATACTTCAACGCGCTCGTGTACGGTAATTTTTTGCGTGCTCAGTTCATCCGCAGTCGAGCGCCATTGCAGGCTCACTGCATGGCGATGCCCGCTGCAACGCCCGCAACTGTGACAACTGCCGGTGCCGGCTTTATGTTGTACATCCAAAATGGGCGGGCAATCTACTGCGTGTGTATTGTGCGGCGCTTGCGCCCACTGTTGTTTATCCACACCAAAATGCACGGGCGCTAATTTAGCGAGCAGAGTGAATACGCCATTAGCAGGGCATAAAAAACGGCACCACACGCGCACATTGCGACCGTATAAAAATCCCACCACCAATGCGCCTACAGTAGAGCCTCCCAAAATTAACAAAGCGGCTTTAGGATATTGATAAACGCTGATCAACTGACCGAATAATGTTGTTGAAACAAAGGCAACAAACGGCCAACCGCTCCAACGAATCCAGCGCGGAATGCTGCGCTGCAAGCCGTGGCGGCTTGCCCACTCGGTGACTGCACCCTCTGGGCAGAACACGCCGCACCACGTGCGTCCCATCACCATCATGCTCAGCATCACGAATGGCCACCAAATACCCCAGAACAAAAATTGTGCCGCGCGCGTGAGGTTGTTCCAAATATGCTGTGCATCACTGGGCAGTGGCAAAAAAGCGGGAATGGTGACGAGCAAGGTGTAGGCGATGACCACCATCCATTGAATAGCGAGGATGCTGTTGCGGTATTTCGCCATCGTGTGACCGAGCGCAGCCAGCCACAGTGAAGTGGTGCGTTTTATGGATTTGTCGCTGGCGATTACTGCACTCTGCACAGCTACCTCAATATGTTAGCGGGCAACGATTTTACCGTTGGCGGTATCCATGTGAAATTCACCAAAGAAAGCGTACTCGCCCGGCTTGAGCGGCTGGATGACTACTTTGCGCGTTACGCCTTCGTTCATCACTTTTTCAAATCCCAGAACAGTGCTTTCAAACTCTTCAGGACCTGGACCTTCATTGACAAAAATCAGGCGAATTTTTTTGCCTGCGGGTACTTCCACCACTTCAGGAATAAAACGACCATCACGCGCGGTGATGGTGCGTTCAATGACTTCTTCATCATCTGCCAATGCAGGCAACGCTAGCGTGAGAGCTAGCGCCACCAACAGCGATTTAGTCAGCGTTTTTTTGGAAAAAAACTGCATCAGTAGCCGCCTTTTTTACCAATACCGGAGTACACAAAATCCCATTCCAAAGTCACGGGTTTGAACCAAGCCTCAACACCCGTTTCTTTGTCGGTGTGACGACCAAAGTGCTTGCCCATCGGGTTATCAATCGGTGCAGAAATGACATATTTTAGGTGATATTTGCCGTAGCCATCGAGCTTCACGTTGTCGCCGTAGTGAGGGCCGTCGCTGGCAACCATCGGCATCATCTCGCCGCTGATGGTTTTGCCGCCTTCTTTGGTAATTTCGTAATGGATACCGAGGTAGGGCAGCCACATGCCTTCAGCAAAACCGTTTTTGTTATTAGCGGTTGCGTGGATATCGGCTTCCAAATGCACATCGCTCTTGTCGCTGGCGAGCATCATGCCTTCCGGCTCCATGCGAATAGGCTGCAAGTACACGGCAGCCACTTCCATGCCAGCTTGCTCAAACGGTTTGCCTATCGGAAATTCCAGCGCTTGCGCAGTCAATGCGGCAGTCAGCAGGGCGGCACCTGCAAGCAGGGGAAAAGTGCGTTTCATAGAAAACTCCTTGATTAAGACGCGTTGTTGCGTACGGGGATGGGTTGGCGCTGGTCGAGCAGTTTTACCCATTGCATACCAGCAAAAATCAGCAGTAGGGTGATGGAATAGGCGGCCATTTGGCTGCCCAGTGGCGCCGCGTCATAGCCGATAAGCGCATGCAATAAACGACCCAAGGTGGATTGGTTGCTGAGTATCCAAGAGGTATCCCACAGCCGCCCCCAACCTGGCAGCCAGTCAGCCTGCACGAGAAAGCGAACGGCTTGCGATGCCATACCAGCCGCCAGCAGTAAGATGAGCCAGCCGGTGACTTGGAACAAATAACGCAGCGGGATGCGCAGCAAACCGGCGTACAGGGCGTAGCCCATGGCGATACCGCCGGCGAGCCCGCTGAGCCCACCGACAAACATCTCTGGCAGTTGCACGCCCTGAATTTTTTGCCCGTATAAAAACAGCACAATTTCAGCGCCTTCGCGCAGAACTGCAAAGCAGATGACCAGCGCCAGTGCGAGCAGCGTTTGCCCGCCTTCTTGCACATCGCGCCCGACTTGTTTCATCTGTGCAACTAACTCGCGGCTGTGGCGCGACATCCAAATGTTGTGCCACGCCAGCATCACTACGGCGAGAGAGAGTATGAGCGCGTTAAAAACTTCCTGCCCCATGCCGTCGGCGAGATTGGCAATTTGGTCGGCGAGTACGGCGAGTGCCACTGCGCCGAGGCAGCCAGCGATAACGCCGCCGCTAATCCACGCACTGCGCCGCGCAACGCCGCGCGTAGCTGCTGCGACGATGCCAATAATCAAGGCAGCTTCGAGGATTTCACGAAAAACAATGATGGCTGTAGCCAGCATGGGGATGCCGCTCGCAGGGCGGTTATCCGCCCAAAATTAGTTGTTGCAAATGATAATGCTTACTATTTGCCATAACAACAGCGACAGCGCACTTTTGTCAGAAAAAGTACAAAAAAACAGGTGATGGATTAGCGGTGGTGCTCGCCTGCACGCTCAGGCTGATAAGTGATGGCTGTGACTTTGACCGTGGTCATGCCGCCGCTGGGCTTTGCCCATTCAATTTCATCGCCTTGCGACAGCCCCAACAATGCACTGCCCACGGGGGCGAGGATGGAAACGGTCTTGCCGCTGCCGTCTACGTCTTTGGGATAGACCAGTGTCAACTCAAATTCTTCGTGTGTTTCAGCCATCAAAAACTGCACAGTGGAATTCATTGTCACCACATTGGGTGGCATTTTTTGCGGCTCGACAATAGTTGCGCGTGCCAATTCTGCTTCCAGCTCTGCGCGCCCTACAACATCGGCTGGCGGCAGCGTTTCCAGCAAGTGTTCCAAACGCTCGGCGTCAAGACTGGAAATCGTGATATCAGGCTTTTTACTCATGTCAGGTTCCCTCAATTATCAACAACGCAATTGCTGGTATCGTACTCAAATTGACTCTAAAAAATAGGCACGAAAAAAAAGACCTGATGCTTGCACATCAAGTCTTCAGTTAAATGGCGCGCCCGGAGAGATTCGAACTCCCGACCACCTGGTTCGTAGCCAGGTACTCTATCCAGCTGAGCTACGGGCGCGTAGGGTGCGCACTATAGGCATCGACTCTAGGTGCGTCAATATGTAAATGGAAAAGAGTTGCTTGTTTTTGCCTCGATTGACGCCATTGTTAAAAACTCTACGCAGAGGATGTCGGCATGGAATTCAGTACAGTGAGCAATTTGGTTGCGGCAGGGCGGTACAAAGAGGCGTTGAGTTTATTGGAGCAAATGCATCGCTCATGGCATGACAGAGCAAAAGAGCATGTGCTGATTCATGCATGGCAAGCGCGCATTGCGTGGCGTTGTCAGCGTTATCGCCGTGCTGCATGGGAAGTGTTTGCCTTAATTTTTGCTGCGCCGACTTCTTGGGTGCAAAAGTATTTGGGTTTGGTGCGGAAAAATATCTGATCAAAAAATAGGGAGAGATTGCGATGAGTATTTATCAAGCGATTCGTGGTTCTGTTGTGAAAGCACCGTTGGCGCAGGTGCAAAACTTGCACGGAAAAACCGTCATCGTGACAGGCTGCGCGCAGGGGTCGATAGGTTTTGAAACCGCCAAGACACTGGCGCAGTGGGGTGCCAAAGTTATTATCAGCACGCGCACGCAAGTGGAAAAAACTATCGAGGTATTGCGTGCGGCAACCGATGGTGATGCGATTGACGGTCACGCCTTGGATTTAATATCGGCAGATTCCGTTGCCGCTTTTGTGCAATGGTTTGAAAAAAATCACGGCGATCGCTTGGATATTTTAGTGAACAATGCCGGCGTGCATTTGGATTTATTGTCGCAGTGGAAAACGCCACATTTATCCATGGATGGCTTTGAAATTCAGTGGCGCACAAATTATCTCGGTGTCATGCACCTCACGCATTTGTTGTTGCCCTTACTGCAAGCGACTGCACAAAAAAATGGTGAGGCGCGCATCGTTAATGTGTCATCACAAATGCATAGCAAAGGCTATAACACGGGTTTATTCGGTGACTATCCGTACAATTCATGGACGGCTTACGGTATGTCAAAGTTGGCGTTGATTCACGCCACGTTTGAAATACAGCGACGTTTTGCAGAGAAAAATCATCTGCAAGCGTATTGCTTACATCCAGGGGCGGTGTTCACCAATATTGCGGATAAAGGTTTGGTGGGCAATAACACGCTGCAAGCGGTGCGCCATGCGTTTTCATCGGTGGAGCGTTTTATGTTGCTGACGCCGGAAGAGGGCGCACAAACCAGCCTGCATTGCGCGACGAATCCCGCAGCAGTGGGTGGGCAGTATTATCAAGGGTGTAAGCCGCGCGCACCGAGTGCAGATTGCTTGGATGTAGTGGTTGCGGCACGACTATGGGACGAGACTGCGCAGTGGGTCAGTCAACAGGTGTAAGCTGCACAAATAATAATTAACTGGCTGAGGCGTGCCATGAAAATTCAAAGACTGTTGGTTGTGCTAATTGGCTGTGTCTTGAGTGCTTTCCAGTGTGGATTTGTTGGCACAAACCACTGCGCCAGCAGGAAGTAAAGTCATCACGCTGGCAGCGGATGAATGGTGCCCTTACAACTGTGTCGAAGACGACAAAGCCAAGCCCGGCTACATCATAGAAATTGCACAAGCCATTTTGAGTAAAGCCGGTTATACCGTTGAATACAGAACCATGGCATTTCAGCGCGCTATGCAGGAAGTATTGGCGGGTTCTTTGAGTGGCGCGGTATGTATTGATTACGCTACCGCCGCAGAAGCGGAGGCTTTGTTTCAAAAAACCAGCGGCAAAAAAACGAGTTTTGCACAAACAGTGCCAGTGGGTATGCCCAGTGTTTCAATTTATACCGCCAGTAATAGCGCATGGACTTTTGATCCCGCCAACCCTGAGGTCAGTGTGAAAGCCTTGGGCGGCAAAGTGGGTATCCCGCAAGGCTATTCGTTTGATCTTTCTCCTGTGCTACAAAAGCAAGGCTTGTTGGTGGAAATTGCAGGTGATGCGCCGATGCAACAACTGCTGAAAATGTTGGACAGTGGCAGGGTGGCAGCCATTATGGATGACAATGCTGTGATTGCTTATGAGGCGTCGCAAATGGGTTTGACGAATAAAATTCGTTTTGCAGGGAATGCGGAAACCCCGCTTGCCTGTACGATTGGTTTTAATGCAGCGCATCAAGACTATGTCGATTTATTTAATAAAGGGATAGCTGAATTGCGCGCTAGTGGAGAGCTGGCCAAGATACTTCAGCGGTATAACGTCAACGACTGGAAATAATAATTTGAAACAGTCATTGCGGTTTATGAAATACAGCGTAGTCGCCCGTATTTTGCAGTACGTGGTGCTGGCTGTTTTTTTGGTTTTGTTTCTCAATGCGGTAATAAAAGGAATTTATATTCGCAACAGTTTTACGCATCAGTACGCGACATCTATTCGAAATTTAGGTGATTTTATTGTGCCATCGTTGTCACAGGCGATTTGGAATTTTGATGATAAAGTAATCAAGAATCTGCTGGATAGCGCCCAATTAGTTTACGGGTTAACGGATTGCAAGCTGACGGGGGAGAAAGGTCATGTGCTTTATCGATGTCAGCACAGTGAAGCAAAGGCGGGAGAAGAAAGTGAATACAGTCAAGAAAGCTTTGATGTCATCGCTGATGGTAAAGTGATTGGGAAATTGGAATTATTTTACAGCACTAGCAAAGTGAGACAGGTGTATGTCGGCTTTTTAACCTATGAGGTGCTGCTCTCGATTTTATTGTTTGCGGTGTTGATAGTAACAGTGGCTTACATTGTGCGTCGCTTTGTCAGTAAGCCTATCAATAACATCATCACCACTTCTGCGTTGATTGCGCATGGAGATTTGACGCAAAAAATTATGGTCGATTCTGAGGATGAATTGGGCCAGTTGGCGCGATCGTTCAACCGCATGGTGGATTCGCTCAGTGAATTGGTGGTGCAAATTCAAACTAGCGCAGAAGCGTTGACGAAAGAGCTCGGTGCTTCTGCGGCATCGCTGCATCGCATTACAGAAAGTTCTCAATATCAAGAACAAGCATTTTTGCGGCTGCGTGAAATGTTTGAGTTGGCTGCCAGTATGGCAAATACCGCTAATGCGCTGGCGCAAAACACATTAGGCGATACAGAAAAATCGCGACAAGGCATGAAAGATACGCTCGGTGCGATGGAAGAAATTAATCAAACCGCACAACAAATTGCAGACATCGTGGAAAAAATTACCGGCATTGCCAAACAAACCAATTTGCTGGCGTTAAATGCAACCATTGAATCAGCGCACGCTGGTGAGCATGGTCTTGGTTTCGCTGTGGTGGCAACTGAAGTGCGAAAGTTAGCAGAACAGAGTGGTGATTTTGCAAAAGAAACTTCACGTATGCTGCAAGAAACAAATGAAAAAATTGCAGGTGGCGTGACGGTGTCAGAAGCTGCGGGTGTCAGTATTGCGCATGTCATTGCTAATTATGGAGATATTGCTGACAGCATTGCGCGCATTTCACAAACAGCAGATGAGCAAATCCATCTCGTCAATGACAGTGTTAATACGCTAGAGGCTAATTTGCAGCTGACGCGCAATGTGATAGCCGGTCATCGCGCTATTAATGAGCATGCGCAGCAGTTGGCTGAGATGGCAAAAAAGTTTCGCACGTGGTCTGCAATGCATCTACATTTCTAAACAGAGGCGAGTGCCAGCGGTTGGTGTTACATCAAAAGAAGAGGGCTAGCGGTGGGAAAATGGCGGAGAGAGAGGGATTCGAACCCTCGATCAGGCTTTTGACCCGATACTCCCTTAGCAGGGGAGCGCCTTCGGCCTCTCGGCCATCTCTCCAGAGGGGCGGCATGATAGCAACAACTTCATACCATTCAAAGCAAAAGCAGTGGTATTTACAGGGAGAAGTTGAGCATCCGTGCTCTGACAGCACACACCAAACGCTGACTATTTTTGAACAGCAAAACAGCCAGCGAAGTGTTCGATGGAATGATTAACGGTTGCCGTGGTCGTCGTGACCGTAATCGTCATCATCATAGGAAGGTTTGCTGTAGCTGCTAGCGCCGCCACCTTGTTTCTCTTGCTGAATGCGTTGATAAATTTCTTCGCGGTGAACGGAAACATTTTTGGGTGCGTTGATACCAATACGCACTTGATTGCCTTTCACACCCAACACGGTCACGGTGACATCATCACCAACCATCAGGGTTTCACCGATACGACGAGTAAGAATAAGCATAGCCTTATCTCCTTTGTTCCATGTGGCGAGAAAAACTCGCCGAAAGTTTAAGCAGACAGGTTGTCAAAACTCCGTAGACGCCCCGCTACCCGTTTTAGCTCGGGGAGAGCAATGCCCGAGGTCGTGCATAAAACGGCAAGCACAAGTCATTGTAGTGCTAAAAAACGCTGGTGGATAAGCTGCAAAAACCAAGAGCTTATTGCGCTTTGTCCAACTCAAATGCTTCGTGCAAACCGCGTACTGCCAATTCCATAAATTTGTCTTCAATCACCACAGAGATTTTGATCTCGGAAGTGGTGATCATTTGGATATTGATGTTGTGTGCCGCCAACGCCTGAAACATTTTTGCTGCCACGCCAGCGTGTGAACGCATACCTACGCCGACAATAGAGACTTTGGCGATCTTGTCGTCTTGGACGACTTCGCGTGCGCCAAGTTCCTTGGCTAACTTCTCAAGGATGACGGCGGTTTTTGCCATCTCACTTTTGGCGACAGTAAAGGTGAAATCGGTGGTGTTATCGGCGGCCACATTCTGCACGATCACATCCACTTCAATATTGGCTGCACTCACAGGGCCGAGAATGCGTGAGGCAATGCCGGGTTTATCTGGCACGCCGCGCACGGTCAATTTTGCATCGTCGCGGGTGAAAGCAATGCCGGAGATGATGGGTTGTTCCATGGTGGATTCTTCCTCAAGGGTGATCAGCGTGCCGGGACCGTCTTGAAAGCTGTGCAGCACGCGCAGGGGAACATTGTATTTGCCGGCGAATTCGACCGAGCGAATTTGCAGCACCTTCGAGCCGAGGCTGGCCATTTCCAGCATCTCCTCGAAGGTGATGCGGTCTAGGCGGCGCGCTTCGGGGACGACACGCGGGTCAGTGGTGTAAACGCCGTCGACATCGGTATAAATCTGGCATTCATCGGCTTTCAGTGCCGCCGCCAGTGCTACGCCTGTGGTGTCGGAACCGCCGCGCCCGAGTGTGGTGATGTTGCCCTGCTCATCTACGCCTTGAAAACCGGCGACCACCACGATGCGACCGGCATTCAAATCGGCGCGAATGTTTTGGTCGTCGATGTGTTCTATGCGCGCTTTGTTGAAAGCGCTATCGGTGAGGATGCGTACCTGTGAACCGGTGTAAGAGCGTGCATCCACGCCGCGCTTTTTCAACGCCATCGCCAATAGGCCGATGGTGACCTGTTCGCCAGTGGACACCAGTACGTCCAGCTCACGCTGGTCGGGGTGTTCGGTGATGGCTTTGGCGAGGGCGATTAAACGGTTGGTTTCGCCACTCATGGCGGAAACCACCACCACGAGCTGATGACCTTGCTGGTGAAATTTCACCAGTTTGTCGGCGACGGCTTCGA
>CAYOEO010000005.1:0-69130 GCA_964403125.1 uncultured Pseudomonadales bacterium
TTACTTTCCGCACAAATAAAACGCACCACATCAATGCCCTTCACGCGGGTAAACAGCGTAGAAAATTGATCGCCGTCTTTGCTAGCGGCATTATCGACGACGACAAGAGCTATGCGGGCAACGGCATGTTGGCTGCGCAAATACAGCGCGCCGTCTGCTAAACATTGACGAAAACGCAGCAGCTCTTCTCGGCTGTTGCGAAACAAAACCACGCTGATTGAAAGGTGGATAGGTATTAGCTGCGCGTCATTCATCGTCGCATTGTAAGCCATGAGCGGGGTGCCATCGGGTGCCTGCGTGCTTTATGATTCCCACTCGCAAAAGAATAATGATACCGATGATGATGTTGAAGAAACCGCAACGCATACTCTGTGTGCTGGGTATGCACCGCTCTGGCACCAGTTGTCTCACTGGCTCTTTGCAGCAGGGCGGGCTTTTTCTCGGCAAACATCACACGTGGAATGAATACAATCGTCGCGGCAATCGAGAAAACCAAGATATCGTCAATCTGCACGAAGCAATTTTCAAAGCGAATGGTTTGACATGGAAAAAACCGACGGGTGTCGCGTTGAACGATGGCATCACACAGGCGTTGCAAGCGGTAGACAACGGTTGCTCCGTTGTGTGGGAGTTGCAACACAACGAACGCGCACAAGACATTCTCGCCGAATACGCGGATAAACCGGTGTGGGGATTCAAAGATCCTCGTACTTTATTGGTGTTAGATGGTTGGTTGGCTTTAGTGCCAGATATGGAATTTGTCGGTATTTATCGTCACCCGATGGCGGTGGCACAATCTTTGGCAAGCCGCCCCGCGATGCCGGTGACGATCGAAGAAGGGCTGGCGATGTGGTATGTCTACAACAAAAAATTATTGCAGGCGTATCAGCGCAAAATTTTTCCCTTGTTATGTTTTGATTGGAGTGAAGAAAAATTTCATCATGCTTTGGATGTTGTGCACGCTCAGTTAGGTTTACAGCCTGTGCCAACGGATGAACGGTTTTACACTAAAGAATTACATAAACAATCTGCCGATGCTGAAACAATATTGCCGGAACCTATACAAACGTTGTATCAACAACTGGAAAACATCGCCCTGCGCCATGACTAAATCACCCACGCCCAAAGGTATTCCCAATTCTCCACAGCCGATTAAATGGTTTGATGCGGCTATGCCCGTCGTGTCGTGTGATGACGTGCAGTATTTGCAAGATTCGCAGCCGCGACTGTCAATCGTGGTCATGGTTTACAAAATGCCGGAGCAGGCGAAAAAAACTTTGTATTCCTTGAGCGCGCAATACCAACGCGGCGTGACAGAAAACGATTACGAAGTGATCGTGATGGAAAATCCTTCTTCGCGTGTTTTGGGCAAAGAAGAAGCAGAAAAGTTTGGCAGCAATTTTCATTATCAAGCCTATCCTGAAACATTGCCTACGCCCGTGAATGCCATGAATTTTGGCGCGGCGCATGCGCGAGGTCGCATGATCGCAGTGATGATCGACGGCGCGCGCATGGTGTCGCCGGGTATCGTCAATTACATTTTGGCAGCCGAGCGCCTGCATCGTGACGTAGTCGTTGCTGTCCCTGGTTATCACCTCGGCAATAAAGTGCAGCAAGAGGCGATGTTGGAAGGTTACGACGAAGCCTATGAGCAAACGCTATTGGAAAAAATTAGTTGGCCGCAAGACGGTTATCGTTTATTTGAAATTTGCTGTTTGTCCGGCACCAGTGCGGGCGGTTATTTGAAACCATTGGGTGAAAGTAATGTATTGGCGATGCCGCGCCATATTTGGGAAAAACTGGGCGGCTACGATCCAGGGTTTACCGAAACGGGCGGCGGTCAATGTAATTTGGATTTGCACAAACGCGCCGTGGAATTGCCAGAAACGGTGTTGGTCACTTTAATCGGCGAAGGTTCTTTCCATCAATTTCATGGTGGTATTACCACAGGCACGCAAGGTGAAGAGCGTTTAAAAGCCATGCAAGATCATTTCAATCAATACGCTGCGTTGCGTGGTCAGGCTTACACACCTCCGCTGAAGCGCAGCATTTTTCTGGGTGCGATGCCTGATTGCGCGCTGCGTTTTGTACGCCATTCCGCCAGCGTGGTGATGAAAAATCGCGGTGATATTCCGAGGGATTGGAAATGAATACAGAAAAAAAACCAGCGCTGTCGATCATCGTCATTGTCTATGACATGCCGCGACAGGCCATGAACACACTGCACAGTTTGGCGTTGCCGTATCAGAAAAATATCACCGCAGATGATTACGAAGTGATTGTGGTTGAGAATCGCTCGTCGCGCTGTTTGGATGCTGCGGCTGTCGCAGCATTGGGCTCGCAGTTTCATTATTTTTTGCGCGATGAAGCAGGTGTTTCGCCAGTGCCAGCAGTGAACTTTGCCTTTGCGCAATGTCGCGGTGCACAAATTGGTTTGATTATTGATGGCGCGCGCATTGTTTCGCCGCGCGTATTGGAATACGCCATGATTGCCGCACGTATGACTGATGATGCGTTGGTGATGGTCCCTGGCTATCACCTCGGTGAAAAAGATCACAAGTTTCATTTGCAAGCGCAGCACAGTGAAGCACTAGAAATTGAAAAATTATCTGAATTAGCGTGGCAGGAAAACGGCTATCGTTTATTCAAATGGGCGTGTTGGAGTTCCAGCAATCAACGCGGTTATTTACAACCCATGCAGGAGTGCAATGCGCTGTTTTGTTCGGCAGAAAATTTCAAACGCATCGGTGGCGCGGATGAACGTTTTGATCAAGCAGGCGGCGGTTCAATCAATTTATATCTGTATCGCAAATTGGGTATGTTGCCGAATATTGTGTTGTATGTGTTGCCGGGCGAGGGCTCGTTCCACCAATTCCACGGCGGCGTGACTACGCAAGAATTGCCGGAAGATGACGCGCGGCGCGCGGTGTTGAAAGCGTTTGATACGCGTTTAGAAGAAGTGTGGGGTGGACCTTTCAAGGCGCTGACGCGCGAACCGATTTTGCTCGGCGCTGTGACGCATTGGGCGCAACCATTTTTGGAAAAAGCCTCAGAGATGGCAGCGCAGCGTTTTGCGCGCCTCACCGCCAATCAAAAACCATTTTGGGATGATGATGCAGGGTTTGAGCGTTTTACTGAAAATGCCGTGAGCTGTTTGAATGATGGCTACGAGAGACCGGCGATTATGAATCAACAAAAAACGCCGGAATGATTCAGGAAAAATAAGTGAGAGGATTATTTTCACGCCGCCAGTCGAGCAGCGTGTCTACCGCAGTATTGAAGTGCGGCAGCACATCCGCTAAATGCTCGTTCATTTCTTTCTTAATTAGTGTTTCCATCGCATCGCAACAGTGCTTTAGATGCGTTACGCCACAGTAACAGCAGGCACCGTGCAGTTTGTGTATGCGCTCGCGGGCTTGTGCTAAATCACTCGTTTGAATGGCTTGCACAATGGCAGTGCGTTCAGCTTCTAGCGTTTGAAATAGCAAGTTCAGCATTTCGACTGCCGCTTCGGGTTTGTTGCTACAGGCTTGCAAAGCCGCTGGTTTATCGACGCATTCGCCGTAAAACGTCGGCGTAAAAATATTGCCGCTTTGCATGGGCGCTGCCGTCGTTTGCTCGGTGACAGGCGTTGGTTGCGCTGTTGGTGTTGAGTCCGGCGTAATGTTTTTCTGCGCCCACTTCTCCAGCATTTGCAGCAATTGTTGTTCACTGGCGGGCTTGCTCAAAAAGTCATTCATACCCACATTAATCATGTGTTGCTTTTGTTCGGCTAAAGCGTGCGCAGTGAGGGCGATGATGGCAGTGTTGCGTTGATTGTTTTTTTCGAGATAGCGAATTTTTTTTGTCGCCTCTGTGCCGTCCATCACAGGCATCTGTATATCCATGAAAATCACAGAGATTTCTGGATGCTTTTTGTAGCAAGTGACGGCCTCTTCACCATTGGTTGCCAGCAAAACTTTTGCGCCGAGTTCTTGCAAAATGGTGCTGATTAGTTTCAAGTTGGGCTCGTTGTCATCGACAGCTAGCACCACCGGCGCATTGCCACTAATCGTTAAAGCGGGTACAGAGTTTGCGATGGGTAAGCTGCTGGAAAGATTGAGGGTTTGACACAAAACTTCCAGCAAACGGCTTTCCGTCACCGGTTTTTGTAACAGCACCGCAGTAGGAAATTGACCAGCAAGTTGTGAGCGCGCCGGTGTTGTCAGACTCATAATCACCGCACATTGGTGTTGCTCACAGTGCGCCAAAATTTGCACTAACTGCGCTACTTCTTGCTCGCTGTAACGTGCGGGAAGATTGACGAGTAGAGCGTGAATCGCTTGCTCAGTGCCGAAGTGGCGATTAATTGCAGGGATTACTTGATCGAGATGATCGGCGAGCGTGGGTTGTGCGCCCATCGCGGTAAGAATATGGCTGCTGGTTAAACGCGATAATTTTTCTTTATCGCAAACTAGTATGTGATGATGCTCTAGTAAATCGCTGTTGTTTTCAGCAGGTTGCGCATCGGGCGTATCAAGATTTACGGTAAACCAAAACGTGGTGTTGCCCGGTTCGCTGTCGTAGCCAATATCGCCACCCATTTGCCGCACAATTTTTTGTGAAATCGCCAAGCCCAAACCTGTGCCTGCGTGTTTGCGCGTTGAAGTGCTATCCAACTGCGTGAATGCTTTGAAAATTTCATGATTGCCGTTGGGCAGGCCTTTGCCTTGATCGGTGACTTCCAATTTAAGCAGCGTTTTATGCAGTTCGCGTGGTTCAGCCGATACGCGTACCACCACGTTACCTGTTTCCGAAAATTTGATGGCATTGCCGACCAAATTGGTCAGCACTTGTTTGATGCGCAATGGATCGCCCAATAAAAGCCGTGGCACATCGCTGTAAATGATGGGCAGCAGTTCTAAGCCCTTATCGTGTGCACTGGGTGCCAGAATTTGTAGCACATCTTCTACAGTATCTTGGATATTGAGTGAGGTGTAATCCAAGACCAGTTTGCCTGCCTCGATTTTAGATAGATCTAGCACGTCGTTGATCAATGTGAGCAGACCTTCTGACGATTTGCGGATATTGCTCAGGTAATCCTGTTGTTGTGGATTGAGCGTTGTTTTGAGTAAGAGCTTGCTAAAACCGATGATGCTATTGAGAGGCGTACGAATTTCATGGCTGGTATTGGCCAAGAATTCAGATTTAATTTTGCTGGCCTGAATTGCCTCACGGCGTGCGAGATCCAATTCGATATTTTGAATTTCAATTGTTTCTAGCGTTTCGCGTAAATCTTGTGTTGATTGCTCAATATGGCTTTGCAGGCTTTCTTGTTGTTCATTGAGTGCGCTGTGCATGCTGCGAATAGCGTGATCCAACTCGCGAATTTCAAGCAGGTTGCTGTCTTCAGTTGGCGCGCTGGCTTCACCTTTGCCGAGTGCTTGCGTATTGGCGGTGACTTTTTTGATGGCATCGGTCAGACGATCACCAAACAGCATGGAGAGCCAAAACGCTGCAGATAACACTATAAAGACGATGCTGATATCTATCAGTGTCGTACGGTATTTATGCAACATGATGAAGCTTTGTGAAAATTCGAGGCGCACCCAGCCGAGAGGCTGTGTATTGGCTGTGTTGTGGTTGAAATGTGTGTCGCCGGATAAACGCGGTTGCCGCACAGGTAGTATCAGTTGGCGCGTGTTATCGGTGTTGAACTCCACCATTTGGGTAGTAAACAAATTTTCCGCTGAGTTCCAAGCTGTGTGTAACGGGCCTGCATGGACGATTTCTTTGTTTGTTGCATCATAAAAAGTGATAGCGCGTAGCAGCGGATATTCCAGTGCCAGTTGTGCGGTATTTTCTAGCGATACAACATCATCGTCGCGCAGCGCGTTGTAGGCTTGCCTAGCCACTTGCTGGCTGTAAACGCTGCTCATTTCATTTTGATAGTGCGTGATGTCGCGCACTAAGGCATAGGTGAGATAAGTGCCGATGGCAAGTGAGCAGACAATGCCAGGGCCAAGTGCAAATGCGGTGATGTAGGTGCGTAAATTGTTGTAACGCATCTTCATGGTGTTTGTTTTGTTGTCATGAGTGAATCCGCGTAGAATCCGCGCTGGTTATTCTTGTGCAAGGCGGCTGTCGCGATGGATTATCCCACAATCGAAAGCTGTATCGGCAACACGCCGTTGGTGTGCTTGCAACGACTCGGACAGGGCAATAACAATCACATCCTATTGAAACTGGAAGGCAACAACCCAGCAGGATCGGTCAAAGATCGTCCCGCCGCCAGCATGATTGCAGAAGCGGAGCGCAGCGGGCGCATTCAGCTCGGCGACACCTTGATTGAAGCGACCAGTGGCAACACCGGCATCGCCTTGGCGATGGTGGCTGCTATTAAAGGTTATCGCATCATTTTAGTAATGCCTGACAACATGACCGCAGAGCGCAAAGCGGCAATGACAGCTTACGGTGCAGAGTTAGTGTTGGTCACGCAAGACATCGGCATGGAAGGTGCACGCGATCTGGCATTGCAAATGCAAACCGATGGGCGCGGTAAAGTGTTGGATCAGTTTGGCAACAGTGATAACCCGTTGGCGCATTATCGCGGCACTGGCCCCGAAATTTGGCAGCAGACTGCTGGGCAAATCACACACTTTGTCAGCTCCATGGGTACAACCGGCACCATCATGGGCACTTCGCGTTTTTTGAAAGAAAAAAATCCTGCGATACAAATTGTTGGTTTGCAGCCCAAAGAAGGCTCTAGCATTCCTGGTATTCGCCGTTGGTCGCCTGATTATGTGCCAACCATTTTTGATGCCTCGCGCGTCGATGTGGTGATGGATATTGCACAAGCTGATGCTGAGAATACGATGCGTGATTTAGCACGACGTGAAGGCATTTTTTGCGGTGTTTCTTCCGGCGGTGCGGTGGCTGCCGCTTTGCAATTAGCGCAGACGGTTCACGATGCCACGATTGTTGCGATTATTTGTGATCGCGGCGATCGCTACCTTTCTTCTGGCATTTTTAATGCTTGAGATAATTATGTCTTGGTTGTTAAAAGCACATGGTTAAGATTCGAGAAGATCACCCTTTAGAAGAGGGTGGCGATGTCGATGTTGCTGCATGGCTCGCGGGTATAGAAGTCATACATGGTTTTACTGCGGAAGAAATTGCGCAGTTGCGTGCAGCCTGCATCGTCAGTCGCAGTGCAGAATTGGCGCGCAGTGAATCGGATAAACGCTGGCAAGACACCAGTTGTTTTCGTACCGGTTTGGAGATGGCGGATATCCTCAGTGAATTGAGTTTGGATGCCGAAACGCTGGTCGCCGCCATTCTTTACCGCGCAGTGCGTGAAGAGCGCATTCCGCTAGTAAAAATCGAACAAGATTTTGGCGCAGGTGTCGCCGGTTTGATTGAAGGCGTGTTGCGTATGGCGTCTGTTAGCGCCATGCAAAGTCTAGAAGATGAAAGCGTACTGGGGCGCGCTGCCAATGTGCAGGTGGAAAACTTGCGCAAAATGTTAGTGGCAATTATTGATGATGTGCGCGTTGCGCTAGTCAAAATTGCCGAGCGCACTTGCGCGATTCGTGCAGTCAAAAATGCATCCGATGCAAAACGGCGACGTGTGGCGAGCGAAGTGATGAAAATCTACGCGCCATTAGCGCATCGCTTGGGTATTGGGCATTTGAAGTGGGAGCTGGAAGATTTAGCGTTTCGCTATTTAGAGCCGGATGCGTATCGCCGTATTGCTAAGTTGTTGGATGAGCGGCGCATCGATCGCCAGCAGTTTGTTGATGAAGCAAAACTGCAATTGGAAACCGCGTTACAACAAGCTGGTGTTGATTGCGAAATCACGGGGCGCGCCAAACACATCTACAGTATTTGGCGGAAAATGCATAATCGCGGCATCGGCTTTTCGCAGGTGTACGACATCCGCGCGCTGCGGGTTTTGGTATCCAGCACACAAGATTGTTATACCGCTTTGGGTATCGTGCACGGTTTGTGGCGCAATATTCCCAACGAGTTTGACGATTACATCGCCAATCCCAAAGAAAACGGTTACCAGTCTTTGCACACGGCAGTGATTGGTCCTGCGGGAAAAGTATTGGAAGTACAGATTCGCACCTTTGATATGCACAAAGATGCAGAGTTCGGTGTCTGCGCGCATTGGCAGTACAAAGGTTCAGACGCTGCCGACGAGCAGAGCAGCAGCTACGAAACTAAAATTGAATGGTTGCGCCAAGTGTTGGCGTGGCATGAAGAAACCGGTGGCAATTTAGATTTAGTGAAAGAGTTGCGCACGGGCGTGGTGCAAGATCGCATCTATGTTTTCACACCGGAAGGGCATGTAGTTGATTTGCCGCAAGGCGCCACTGCTTTGGATTTTGCGTATCACATACACACGGGTGTTGGGCATCGCTGTCGCGGTTGTCGCGTGAATGGTCGCGTGGTGCCGCTGTATCAAGTGCTGCACACAGGCGATCAAGTTGAAATTATTACCGGTAAACGCGAAGCGCCCAGCCGCGATTGGCTGACGTCTGGTTTGGATTATTTGCACACCGTGCGCGCAAAAACTTGCGTGCAACAGTGGTTTCGTCAGCAAGCGGCTGACGAAAATATGGAAAACGGACGCATGATTTTGGATCGCGCGTTTCAACGCTTGGCAGTGTCGTCGCAATTGGATTTGGAAGCGTTAGCGAAAACGTTGGGGTACAAAAAACTCAACGATTTGTATGTTGCTATTGGCACGGGCGAATGCAGTATGACGGTGGTGTTGGATGCTGCGATGCATTCCGGCGGCGTGATGAAGCAATCGGATTTGCTGTTGGATTGGGAAGCGCAAGTCGAAACGCTATCGCAAGCCATTGTCGGCGCAGAAGGGTACAACTTGCGCGTAGCGCCATGCTGTAATCCCGTTGAAGGCGATGCCATCGTCGGTGTCATCGATGCAGACAACGTTATTTCCGTGCATCAACAATCTTGCGATCAAGCTCTGCAAATGCAGTTGGATCATCCTGAACAAATTATGGCATTGCATTGGGGCGGTGTGCGGCGTAGCACTTTTCCTGCATCGATTGCTGTGCACGCTTACGATAGACGCGGTTTGCTGCGCGATGTCAGTTCGCTATTAGATAAAGAAGAAGCCAATGTCATTCGCTTGGATACGGTGACTGACAAACAAACCAACTTGGTAGAGATGCACATCACTTTGGAAATTGAGAGCTTTCAGTTGTTGAGTCGTTTGTTGGAAGCTATCAACCAAATTCCCAATGTCTACAAAGCCAGTCGAGAGGTTTGATCTTTCTTCTATATAGGTTTGCTTGAGTAAGCGGATTTAGCTGTGTAAGGTGTCAACGAAATTAAACAACAGCCAATGTGAGGCGCGATTAAAGATGAGAGTCATTTTGTTGGGTGCGCCAGGCGCAGGCAAAGGTACGCAAGCAAAACTGATTATGGAAAAAATGGGTATTCCCCAAATTTCCACGGGCGATATGTTGCGTGCGGCAGTTGCTGCGGGCACGGAATTGGGTTTGCAAGTGAAAGACATCATGGCATCGGGTGGTTTGGTGTCCGATGATTTGATTATCGCACTCGTTAAGGAGCGCATTGCACAAGCCGATTGCCGCAACGGATTTTTATTTGATGGCTTTCCTCGCACCATCCCGCAAGCGGAAGCCATGCAACGTGCACAAGTGCAAATTGATCGCGTGATTGAAATTGATGTGCCTGATCAGGACATTATCAGTCGCCTCAGTGGTCGCCGCGTACATGAAGCATCAGGTCGCGTTTATCACATCGAACACAATCCACCGAAAACAGCGGGCGTGGATGATGTCACGGGTGAGTCGTTAATTCAGCGCGCGGATGACACAGAAGAAACCGTGCGCAAACGCTTGCAGGTTTATCACGAGCAAACGCGCCCACTGGTCGATTTTTATCAGCAACACGGTGGCGAGAAGATTTATCGCAATGTGCCGGGTGTTGGCAGTGTGGATGAAATCAGTCGTCGCGTTCTTGCAGCGCTGCAATAAAGCATGAAGCGTGCAGTTCTACTGGTCTATCTCGGTTCACCGGCAAGTTATGAACCGCAATCCATTCGACAATTTCTCAATCAATTCCTTTCGGACCGGCGCGTCGTAGAAATACCGCGCTGGCTCTGGCTGCCATTGTTGCGCGGCGTCATTTTGCCGCTGCGCAGCAAACGCGTAGCAAAGTTGTATCAGTCCATCTGGACGGAGCAGGGTTCGCCACTCACGGTCATCAGCAACAGCCAAGCTGCATTGTTAGAAAAATCTTTGGCATCGCCGGAAATAGCGGTACGCGCAATTGCCGCTTACGGCAATTACCCCTTGCAGCAGTGTGTCGCTGATTTACGCCAGCAAGGTGTCGAACAATTTTTAGTGTTACCGATGTACCCACAATATTCAGGCACAACTACGGGTGCGGTGTACGATCAAGTTGTCGAAATCTTTGCGCAACAACGCTACGTGCCTGATATTCGCATCATCCGTGAATATTGCTATCGAAAGGATTACATCGCTGCACTGGCGGATTCCATTCGCCAGCACAGAGCACAAAATGATGCAGCAGAGATGTTGTTGTTTTCATTTCACGGCATTCCGCAGGCGTGTGTTGAGCGCGGTGATCCCTATTACGAACAATGTTTGCACACCGCGAATGCAGTGGCGAGTGCGCTGAATCTTGCAAGCCATCAATGGCGCGTTGGTTTTCAATCGCGTTTTGGTCGCGCCAAATGGCTGCAACCGTACACCGATGATGTGTTGGCAGCATTGCCCGCAGAAGGAATTCGTCGCATTGATGTGGTCTGCCCCGCGTTCGCAGCGGACTGTTTGGAGACGCTAGAAGAAATTGAACACGGTAGTCGCGCGTGTTTTATGAAAGCCGGTGGGGAATATTTTTCTCGAATTGCGTGCCTCAATGACAGCGAAGCGCACATTGCCATGCTGAACGCGATAGTCGCTGAAAATGATTTTTAAGAAATTTTTTAGTGTGCATTTGCCCGTTTGGGCAAAAAAATGGCAAAAAAGATGAAAAAAAGTCCCCAATAACACAAAAAAATGTTTTTGAGTGGTGCAAATCTTGAAAAATTAAAATAATATCTGTGTCAAGCCCGTATGGGAGTGGTTACGAGCTTGCAGTAACAAACTATTAACACTACCAAACCATTGAGGAATGAAACATGGCAAAGTCAAAAAAGAAACCAGCTAAGCGCGCAGTTCGCAAAGCAGCTGCTAAGCCAGCAAAAGCACTGTCAGCTTCAGCAATCGTTAGCGCTTTGAAAGCCAAACTGGCTGCCAAAGCAGAAGCTGATCTGCAAAAGGCTCAGGCAAAGTTCGTTGCCAAGTGGTCTAAGAAGCGTGCTGCTGCTGACAAGAAGAAGCTCGCTTCTGCTACTAAGAAAGCTGCTGCTAAAGCGAAAGCTGCTGCTAAAAAAGCTGCCGCTAAAGCGAAAGTAGCTGAAAGAAAAGCTGCTGCTAAAGCGAAAGCTGCTGCTAAAAAATCGGCTGCTAAAGCTGCTAAAGCTGCTAAGAAGCAAGCGAAAGCTGCTGCTAAAGCATCTAAAAAAGCCGCTAAGCCAGCTAAGAAAGCAAAAAAAGCAGCTAAAGCTAAGCCAGCTAAGAAAGCAAAAGCAGCTAAAGTTAAGCCAGCTAAGAAAAAAGCTGGTGGTAAAAGAGGTCGTCGCCCAGCTAAGAAATAATTTCTGGCTAGGCTACAAAAAGACCCCCGGCATCCCCGGGGGTTTTTTTTAGATCAGGAGAATGAATTTGAATTGCTTGGCGATTGATACAGCGGGAACAGATTGCTGCGTTGGCTTGCTGCGCAGTGATGGACAGTTGTTCTCCCGTGTAGAGAGTGCAGTGCAATCGCATTCACGTTGCATACTCGCCATGATTGATTCGCTGTTGGAACAAGCGAGTATTTCGCTGCCGATGGTGCAGTTGCTAGTATGGAATGCTGGTCCCGGATCTTTTACGGGTATTCGTATTGCCGCTAGCATAGTGCAATCGCTCAGTTACAGCTTGCAAATTCCTTTTCTCTCTTTGTCCTCGTTGGAAATACTGGCGTACGCTGCCATGCAGAGAGAACCAAGCGCACCAGAAGTTAGAGTCGCGCTGGATGCGCGTATGAACGGCGTTTACTGGGCGAGCTTTGCTGTTGAACAAGGCGTGTTACGGCGCACAGCAGAGGATCAGTTAATAGCTAAAGCAGCATTTGAGACGCAGCAGCAAACAGAAAAACTCAGCACTGCGTTGATGGTGGGGGATGCATGGTCATGTGCCACGCGGTTGGATATCAACATGGCTGATTTAATCGCGTTGGCGCAGACCAAGCCGCAACAAGATTGGCAATATCAAGCGGCTGACTGTTTGCCTAACTATGTGCAATCCAATGTGGGTTGGCAAAAACGTACACGGCTGCAAACACCCAATGCATAGCCCGCGTTTTAGAACAGGTAATCGTTATCGCTCTTGTTTGTGTTGTCGTCGTCGGTGCTTGGTGTGCTGCCGTTGTTGGCATCGTCACCACGAAAAATTTCAAAGCCACTGTCGGTGTCCTCAGCGGCTGAGGGCTGTCCTGTATCGGTGTGTGTTTTTACCGTGACTAAACCGGCGGGGATATTTCGCTCAACAACGGGGCGATCTTTGAGCGCCTCGCGCATAAATGAAATCCAAATAGGCAGTGCGGCAGTGCCGCCGTATTCGCGTCTACCCAGCATGGTATTGGCATCAAATCCCATCCAAGCCGCAGTGACAATCGAAGGGTTATAACCAACAAACCATGCATCGGTGGGTCCGTTTGTGGTGCCTGTTTTGCCAGCAATGTCGCTGCGCTGCAATACCATCGCTGCGTGCCCTGTGCCGCGACGGATGACATCTTTCAGCATGTCATCAATGATGTAAGCCGTTTGCGCGTCTACAACGCGCGGTGCCAGTTCTGTTGTGTCGCTGGTTGCTGCTTGAGGATTCTGCTCACAATCCGCGCAAGTAATTTTGTATTTTTGTTGAAAAACAATATGACCTTTAGGATCTGAAATTTTTTGCACCAGAAAAGGTTCTACTTTAAATCCACCATTGGACAACACGGTGTACGCAGTAGCCATCGTAAACGGCGTGAAAGCATGAGAGCCCAGTGCTAAAGACAGGTTGGGATCCATATCGCTGATGTCAAAGCCAAACCTCGGCAAACTGTTGATTAGGGATTTCACACCGATACTTTGTAACAGGCGAATCGCTACCATATTGCGCGATTGATACAGCGCTTGTCGCAGCGGAATCATGCCAAGGTAGCTGCCACCGTGATTTTCTGGTCGCCAAGGTTTAGACATGCCTGCTTCTTGAAATACGATACGGGCATCGTTGACCAGCGAGGCTGGCGTATAGCCATTCTCCAATGCTTTGAGATAAATAAACGGTTTAAAGCTGGAACCTGGCTGGCGCAAGGCCTGAGTCGCGCGATTAAATTTGCTGTAAGCAAAGTCGGTACCGCCAACTAGTGCGATAACCGCACCTGTTTGGCTATCGAGAGATACCAGTGCAGATTGAACGTGAGGAATTTGCCCAATCTCCCACTGGTTTTCACCTTTGGAGCGTACGCGAATTAAATCGCCAACTTGAAATACTTGTGCAAAGTTTTTAGGTGCGGGACCAACATAGTCTTCCGATTTATAAGGCTGTAAGCGTTTTGCTTGCGCGGCACTCCACGCTATTGTTGTAACTCGATTATCAGAGAGGGCGATGGTGATAGAAGATTTGCCAATTTTTGCAACAATAGCGGGTTCTAAATCGCTCACTGCTGCAAAATCACGTAGCACTATCGACCAGTAGCTTGGAATCTGTTTGGAAGGTAAAGGCGGTGTTGGAAAATGTTTTTCAGCACCGCGGTAGCCGTGGCGATTGTCGTAATCGACTGCACCATCCCACACTGATTGCTTGGCGATAAGCTGTAGTTTGGAATCAACGGTAGTCTGCACGATATAGCCACCGTTGTACGCTTCGCTGCCTAATTTATCGACGGCAAACTGTCTTGCCATTTCCGCGACATAAGGCGCATCAATATCTGTTTTTAAACCGTGATAGCTCGCAGTTTCCGGCTCGGCGTGTGCTTTTTCGTAAGCAGGCTTATCGATATAACCTAATGACAACATGCGTCCCAAAATCCAGTTGCGACGAATCAGTGCGCGCTCAGGATTGACCAGAGGATTATAAGAAGATGGCGCTTTAGGCAACCCAGCTAGCATCGCCCATTGTGCAAGTGAAAGTTGATCCAGTGTTTTTCCGTAGTACACGTATGCAGCGGATTGCGCGCCGTAGGCTTTGTGACCTAAGTAGATTTTATTGACGTAGAGCCCAAAGATTTGTTCTTTTTTTAGCGTGCGTTCCAGTTGTATCGACAAAAGTATTTCGTTGAATTTGCGGATAAAAGTTTTCTCTGAACTGAGAAAAAAATTCCGCGCTAGCTGCATGGTAATTGTGCTGCCGCCAGAGCGGATGTGCCCTGTTTTGACTAACTCCACCGCAGCTCGCGCCAAGCCGGTAGGATCTACGCCCCCGTGTTCAAAGAAGCGATCATCTTCGGCTGCCAGCACGGCATGCACATATAAAGAAGGAAGGGCTGAGTAGGGCAGTGGTTCGCGCCGCATTTCACCAAACTCGCCAATTAACAGGCCGTCCTTGCTGAGAATTTTGAGCGGTGTCTGGAGCTTGAGGTCAAGAATGCTATCTATTTTGGGCAATTGTGGGGCTAGATAAAGGGTAAAACCGGCAATAACAGCCGTTCCAGCCGCACAAGACAGCAGGATTCCAAGAGTAACAAACCGGATAAACCAGAGAATAAAACGCATCAAATATATTAAAAATCAATAAGTTACATGGATAATGTTGCGAGGTTTTATACGGAGTGCATTATAAATGTGATTTTGTGAATTAGGTATCGGTTTGGGTGCTTGCAGACTTTACTTAAAGTAATGTAGCATCACCTCGTCGTAAGTATCGGATGCAGATAGGAAAATGGCCATTTCAGGACTCTTCCAAAGAAAACAACCGCCGGTGCTGGGGCTGGACGTGAGTTCAACTTCAGTAAAACTGTTAGAGCTCAGCCGTACCGTTGCAGGCTATCGGGTCGAGAGTTACGGCGTTAAGCCGCTCCCTCCTACCGCGGTTGTAGAGAAAAATATTGCGGAGCAGGATGCTGTGTCGGATGCTATTCGACGCGTGGTGCAGCAGTCCAAAACAAAATTGAGGCACGCTGCTGTTGCAGTAGCTGGTTCGGCAGTTATCACAAAAATTATTGATATGCCGGCGGGTCTGGATGGTGACGCTCTCGACCTCCAAATTCGTATGGAAGCGGATCAATACATTCCTTATCCCATTGATGAAGTGGCGTTGGATTTCGAGGTGATTGGTGCATCGCCCAATCAGGCCGACCGCGTTGAAGTGCTGCTGGCAGCTTGCCGCAGTGAAAACGTTGATACTCGTAAAGAAGCTATCGAAGACGCGGAACTCATTGCGTCGATTGTTGATGTGGAAGCCTATGCCATGGAGCGCGCTTTCTCATTAATCTTGCCACAGTTGGGTGGTGGTGAGGATTCGGTTGTCGCCATTCTGGATGTGGGCGCGACCATGACGACCTTGAATGTGCTACATGGCGGGAAAATTATTTACACTCGTGAGCAATTATTCGGCGGTAAACAGTTGACTGAGGAAATTCAGCGGCGTTACGGCCTATCCAATGAAGAGGCTGGGCTTGCTAAAAAGCAGGGTGGTCTGCCAGATGACTATGAGAGTGAAGTGTTGCAACCATTTAAGGACGCAGTTGTGCAACAAATCACGCGCTCATTGCAGTTTTTCTTTTCCTCCAGTGACTTTAACGAAGTGGATTACATCGTACTCGCTGGTGGTGTGGCCTCTATGGATGGTCTCAGTGATTTGGTGCAGGAAAAATTAGGCACGCCGACAACCGTTGCTAACCCATTTGCCAACATGTCAGTGGCTTCTCGCATCAATCCCGTCGATCTGAGTAATGATGCGCCTGCCTTAATGATTGCAACAGGACTGGCGTTAAGGAGTTTTGACTGATGGCCACAAAGATTAACTTGCTGCCTTGGCGGGCTGAGCTGCGGGAGCAAAAGAAGAAAGAGTTTTTGGCGGTCTTAGGTGCAAGTGCTGTAGTGGGATTGCTGGTTTTTGCTGTTTGGTATTTGGCCCTGGTTGGTTTGGTTGATCACCAAAAGCAGCGCAATGACAAAATTCAGAGTGAAATATCTTCTTTAGACAAGAAAGTAAATGAGATTGAAGATCTGAAAAAACAGCGTGCAGATATGCTGGATAGAATAAAAGTAATTCAAAGCTTGCAGGGTAACCGCCCGTTAATTGTGCATATTTTTGATGAGTTGGTTAATAGATTGCCAGATGGTGTTTTCTTCTCGCGCGTAGAGAGAAAAGGGGATCAAATTTTAATCAGTGGTACCGCTGAGTCTAACAATAGAGTTTCAACATTAATGCGTGATTTGAATAACTCGGAGTGGCTGCAAAATTCTGTGTTGACCAAGGTGCAGGCTAATCCATCATTTGGTGAGCAGGGAACTGATTTCGATATCAGTATAGATGTAGTTCTGCCTGATGCTAATAAAGACAAAAAAGAGGGTGCAAAATAATGTCACTCCAAGAGAATTTAGAACAAATCAAGAATGATTTTAGCAACTTAGACCCGGAGAATATGGGCTCATGGCCCTTGCCTGTAAAAGTTGTCTGTTGGGTGCTAATGGCAATTGTTGTAGTTATTCTCTCTTATCAATTTGTGTTGAGTGAGAAATCGGCTGAATTGGAGCAACAAATTCAAAAGGAAGCCACGTTACGCAGCAGCTTTGAAAATAAAGTCGGCGAAGCGGCTAACTTGGATGCTTACAAGTCGCAAATGAAAGAAATGAAACAATCATTTGATGCATTGGTTAAGCAGTTGCCTAAAGATACAGAGGTGCCTGGATTGCTGGATGATATTTCCAATGCTGGGCAGTCTAGTGGCTTGAATATTGGTTACATTAAATTGTTGCCAGAAAAAAAGGCTGATTTTTATGTGGAGTTACCGATTGATATACAAGTGAGCGGTGGTTATCACGATTTTGGAACTTTTGTGAGCGCAATTGCAGGATTGCCCCGTATAGTGACATTGCATGATTTTGTTATTACGCCAGCAGGTGTTGCAGCTAAGCAGTCTGGTGGAGCAGTAGCAAGACCGACAAAAGCTGATAGCGATTCGCGTGGCAGCGAAGAGTTGTCAATGACAATTACAGCTAAAACGTACCGCTATAAATCCAGCGACGAAATGGGAAGTGTTACAGCTAAAGTCGGTGCGGCTGCTAATAAAGCTGGCACTAATAAGGCTGGTGTGAATAAAGCTGGCAAAGGTGGTGGCAAATGATAAATATGGAAGCCAGTAAGCGTATTTTTTCTAAGAGATCTATTATTGGCGTTTGCGTGCTGTTGCTTGCAGGCTGCGGTGATGGCGGTATGTCGGACCTTGATAACTATATGCAGGAAGTTCGAGCTAGACCGGTCAAGCAAATTGATCCTATCCCTACTTTTCCTCAGTTTGATACCTTTGCTTATAAATCGTCAGGAAAGCGCAGTCCATTTGAAAAGCCTCAGGCGTTACAAGAGATAGATATTGATGGTAATAAGGTCACGGGTGGAGTGGTTGTTAAACCGGATGAATTAAGGCCAAAGGAATATTTGGAACAATTTAATATCAGCTCAATCACCATGGTTGGCACAGTGACTAAAGATGGTGAAATGTGGGGCTTGGTCGATGATGGCACTTCCAATATTCACCGCGTACAAGTGGGCAACTACATGGGGCGCAATCATGGAAAAATTTATCACATTGATAAAGGACGAATTGATCTAAAAGAAATAGTGCCCAACGGACCGGATCAATGGGTGGAGCGTCCCAAGACGCTACAATTGCGCGAATCAGCAGAACAATAAAGTTTAGGTAAAAAATAATGTACCAGTCGAGCATAACTAAAATGGAAAGGGGTGGCCTTGTGAAAAATCTGAAAAAAATATTAGCGGTATCTACGCCGCTCCTGTTTTCTTTCTGGTCTGTGGCCACTCAGGCTACCACGCTGGAAAATATTTCATTTGCATCACTTCCAGGTGATCGATTTGAAGTGAAGATGGATTTTGATTCCAAGCCGGTAGAGCCGAAAGGCTACAACATTGATAAGCCAGCTCGTGTGGTAATGGATTTTGAAGGCGTTGAAAGCGCGCTGAAAGAGAAAAAGTATCCGCTTTCTTTTGGCAGTGCCAAGAGCGCCAATGTGCTGTCTGATGGTGGCAGAACGCGCTTGATTCTTAATATGACGCAGTTGGAAACGTATAAAACACGTTTCGATGGCAATAGCTTCATCATGACTGTGGGCAAAAATGAAGTTCAAGAAGTCAATAAAAAAGGTAGAAGTCTTGCCGAAAAAATCACTTCAGATACAGCGTCTTACGGTTCAGCGATTAGGGATGTTGATTTCCGCCGTGGTGATAACGGCGAAGGAAAAGTAGTTATCTCAATGACTGACCCTAATGTCAGTGTTGGCGTAGAGGATACTGGCAGCCAAATCACAGTTAACTTTAGTAATACTCAGTTGCCAACAAATCTGAGAAGAAAATTAGATGTCACGGATTTTGCAACTCCAGTGCAGTCAGTGTCTTCAGATTTTAATAGTGGAAATGCCGTATTTACTATTAAGGCTGGTGGTAATTATGACTACATGGCCTACCAAACCGATAATCAGTACGTGATTAGTGTTAAACAGCTTTCTGCAAAAGAGCAAGAGGAACGGTCGCAGAAGTTCAGCTATACCGGTCAGAAATTATCATTGAACTTCCAAGATATTCCTGTGCGTTCTGTGTTGCAGTTGATTGCAGACTTTACAGAGCTGAACTTGGTTGCAAGTGATACGGTAGAAGGAAAAATTACACTGCGCCTAGATAATGTGCCTTGGGATCAGGCCTTGGATTTGGTATTAAAAACTAAAGGCTTGGATAAGCGGCAAGTGGGTAATGTGTTGATGGTTGCTCCTGCTGCCGAAATTGCAACGCGCGAACGCGAAGAAATTGAAGCCGCTAAACAAATGCGAGAATTGGCACCATTGCGTACAGAGTTTGTGCAAATTCTTTATGCGGATGCAAAAGATATTTACAAACTATTTGAGAAGTCAGGCAAGAATGGTGGATCAGATTCAGCGGAGAGCTTGTTGTCATCTCGCGGTTCTGCAACATTGGATACGCGAACTAACTCTATTACTGTTCACGACACAGAAGAGAAAATTAAGCAAATCCGTGATTACATCAAGCGTGTTGACATCCCTGTGCGCCAAGTTTCCATCGAAGCGCGTATTGTGCGAGCGACCTCTGGCTTCCGTGAAGATTTGGGAGTGATGTGGGGGCTTGATATGCGAGCAGCTAAAGAAACTTTTTTGAATAGCTCCATCAATAACGTGTTAAGTGAAAGTAATGCATCGGGTCGTGGCGGCTATATTAAGAATGACGACTTAGACGCAATTAGCACGCCGACTGGTGCGGATTCTATGGTTGTGGATATGAGGGCTAAACCGGAAGAGGGTGACCCAGGTTCATTCTCCATCGGGTTCCTTGGCAATGATGGTTGGTTAGCGGTTGAATTATCTGCCTTGGAAAAAACTGGCAAAGGTGAGGTGGTATCACAACCCAAAGTAATTACTGGCGATAAGCAAAAAGCAGTAATTAAGAGCGGTCAAGAAATTGGTTATCAAGAAGCAACATCGAGTGGTGCGTCTACCACTTCATTTAAAGAAGCTGTATTGAAGTTGGAAGTGACGCCACAAATCACGCCAGATGACCGCATCATCATGGATCTTGTGATTAACAAGGACAGTATTGAGAGCTTTGTTGCAGGTATCCCTGTTATTGACACCACGGAGTTGACTACTCGTGTTTTGGTTAACAATGGTGAAACAGTGGTGCTAGGTGGTATCTTCGAAAACGAAACCGTTGATACCGTGAAGAAGATCCCATTCTTAGGTGATTTGCCGATGGTAGGGCGCTTCTTCCGCAATACTTCGAAGAGTGACAACAAGACTGAATTGCTGATCTTTGTAACGCCTCGCTTGCTACAGGATCCGCTTGCTGATAAGCGTTAATGACGGAAAAAAGTAAAGGCGGCGAAAGCCTTACAGTTCTTCAGAGTTGTTCTACTTCTCCTAACGTGTATCTTGTCGGCCCCATGGGGGTCGGCAAGACCACCGTAGGCAGATCGCTAGCAGAAGCGCTTAATCTACATTTTGTTGATGTTGATAAAGAAATAGAGTTGCGTGCTGGTGCCGATATTTCGTGGATATTTGATGTCGAGGGCGAATCTGGATTCCGTCAACGCGAATCTCGAACCTTGGAGGATATTGCTGCGCAGACGGGGCAACTGATTGCCACAGGTGGTGGCATCGTTCTGTCTGAAGCTAACCGTCAAATCATCAAACGGTCAGGGTATTGCGTCTATCTCAAGGCGGATTTACAGCAACTTGTACACAGAATCGGTCGGGACAAAAAAAGACCACTGCTGCGTACGGGCAACCCGCGTGAAGTTTTGCGCAAAATTTTGGAAGAGCGTGAGCCTATGTACATGGATGTGGCTGATTGTGTGGTGCAAACCACTGCAAAACCCATGAGGTATGTCGTTCGCGAAGTTATTCGCCTCTATCGGTTGCATTATAATTGTTGATCGTTTTGTTCTCGTCGGTATGTTCTTGTGAAAAACCTTTCCGTTGCACTAGGGGAGAGATCCTATCCAATCTACATTGGTAGTGGTCTATTAAATGATGCCTCTTGTGTGCTGCCGCATGTCGCTGCTAGACAAGTTTTAATCGTTACCAATGTTCGTGTTGCACCTTTGTATTTAGAGCGCGTGCAGCAATTGTTTGGTGGATTGCACTGCGGTGTGGTTGTACTGCCCGATGGAGAGATGCACAAAAATCTTGAAACAATGAATCAAATTTTTGACGCATTAATTCGAGATAAGCACAGCCGAACGACAACATTGGTTGCGCTCGGTGGTGGTGTTATCGGTGACATGACAGGTTTTGCTGCTGCTTGCTATCAACGCGGTGTTGCATTTATTCAAATTCCCACAACTTTGTTGGCGCAAGTGGATTCCTCAGTTGGTGGCAAAACAGGCGTAAATCATCCGCTGGGTAAAAATATGATCGGCGCATTCCATCAGCCGGAATGTGTATTGATTGATGTTGAGACTTTGAGCACGCTGCCTGATCGTGAATACCGTTCTGGTTTGGCAGAAGTTGTCAAATACGGCTTAATTAACGATGGTGGTTTTTATAAGTGGTTAGATGAAAATACTGACCAATTAGTGCAAAGAAAAACAGATGCGTTGATTCACGCCATCGAGTGCTCATGCAGTAACAAAGCGCAAATTGTTGCGATTGATGAAAAAGAGTCTGGTGTACGCGCTTTACTAAATTTAGGGCATACTTTTGGACACGCCATTGAGGCGTGGCAGAACTACACAGGTTTTTTGCACGGGGAAGCAGTCGCGATAGGTTCTGTCATTGCTGCTGAATTGTCCGTGGTGTTAGGAATGCTCAGTGGTGAAGAACGTGATGCTATTCGAGTGCTTATGACTCGTATTGGTTTGCCAGTTAATACGCCAGAAAGTATGACGGCAGATATGTTTATTGATTTCATGCAACGCGATAAAAAAATATTGGACGGCAAGTTGCGATTAATTTTGTTGGAATCTATTGGTAAAGCGGTTATCAGAGATTCTGTGCCAACTGATTTGATTAAACAGGCAATTGATGCCTGTCGTACAAAAGTGTAAGAGGTTGTTTTGAGCGATTTTTCGACGAGAAAAGAGCCTTCCGTTTCAGGAAGATCAATCGCTGATTTTGACAAATCATTTGCAGATGATGCAGATATTTTGCTCGATGAGTCTGTTGTGGGTGGCGAAACATTGGTGGCGGAAAATCGGCGTACTTATTCGTCGCTACCACTGGCAAGAAAAAAGAAATCGTCAGCAGGAATGCTGTTACTTGTAGCTGGTGTTTGTTTGGGTGGAGTGCTGTGGCTGGTGAGTCGCAGTGGTTCAAATACGCCACAGCCGATACTCGCTCCCTTGTCGGTTGCGCCTTCTACGTCAGCACCAATGCCTAGTGTGGCGGTTGTGGCTTCACCTGTCGTTATGCCGCCTCAGCCCGCACCTCAAGCATCCTCGCCATCTCCTCAGGTGACTACTGAGGTGCGGTCTGTGAATACGATGCCTCCTGCTGATGCGGTACAAAAACCAGTCCCTTCTAAGTCTGAAATCGTTAAGAAGGAAGTAGCAAAAAAAGAAGTTGCGAAGAAAAAGGCAGCCATTGAGAAAAACAGCACTAAGCAGGTCGGCGCTGTGAAATGGAAGGAGAGCCCTGAGCGCTTTACTGTGCAGTTGGTTGCCGCGTTTAGTGAGTCGGGCGTGAAGCGAATACAGGCACAATTGCCGGCGACAACACCGAATACCATCCATAGAGTCACTAAAGAGGGCAGGCCTTGGTTTGTGTTGGTCTATGGTTCCTATGCAAGCAAGCAAGAAGCGGCAAAAGCGCAAGCACAGCTGCCAGCCGCACTGAAAAAAGACCTGAAGCCTTGGGTGCGTAAACAAGGCGAGGTATTCGGCTCCAAAGGCTGATTTACTGCAATTTTTCCTTCACAAAAGGGGTGCTTTTTCGCTAGAATCGCCCCCCCTGCCCCTCCCACCAATGTTTTATCACTCTAGATAGCGGAGAAGAGTTATGCGTGCGCGCGGCTTATACGACCCGTCCAATGAACACGATGCCTGTGGTATCGGGTTTGTCGCTCACATAAAAGGCCAAAAGAGCCATGCAATTGTTGAGCAAGGTCTACAAATTTTAGAAAACCTTGAGCACCGTGGTGCTGTGGGCTCTGACCCATTAATGGGCGATGGCGCGGGTATTCTGATTCAGATTCCTGACCAGTTTTATCGCGAAGAAATGGCAAAGCAGGGCGTGACACTGCCACCTGCTGGTGAATACGGCGTAGGCATGATCTTCCTGCCGAAAGAGTCGGCATCGCGCATTGCCTGTGAGCAAGAAATCGAGCGCGCAGTGCGCAACGAAGGTCAAATTATTCTGGGATGGCGCGATGTGCCGGTCGATATGGGGATGCCCATGTCGCCAACCGTGCGCGCAAAAGAACCTGTTATTCGCCAGATTTTTATCGGTCATAGCCAAGATGTACTGGTAACCGATGCGCTGGAGCGCAAGTTGTATGTCATCCGCAAATCATCCGGTCACGCCATTCAATCGCTGAAATTAATTCATGGCAAAGAGTTTTTTGTGCCGTCGATGTCAGCGCGTACCGTGGTGTACAAGGGTTTGCTGTTAGCGAATCAAGTTGGCGTTTACTACAAAGATTTACAAGATCCGCGCTGCGTTTCTGCGCTGGCGTTGGTGCATCAGCGTTTCTCGACTAACACTTTTCCTGAGTGGCCGCTGGCGCATCCCTATCGCATGATTGCCCATAACGGTGAAATCAATACCGTGAAAGGCAATTTCAATTGGATGCGTGCGCGCGAAGGCGTAATGAAATCCGCTGTATTGGGTGACGATTTACAAAAATTATTCCCTCTGATTTATGAAGGTCAGTCGGATACTGCCTGCTTCGATAATGCGTTGGAATTACTGGTGATGGCGGGCTACCCCATCGCGCAAGCCATGATGATGATGGTGCCGGAAGCATGGGAGAATCACACCCTGATGGATGAAAATCGCCGTGCATTTTATGAATACCACGCTGCGATGATGGAGCCGTGGGACGGTCCTGCGGCGCTGGCATTCACGGATGGTCGTTACATCGGCGGCACTTTGGATAGAAATGGTTTGCGTCCTGCGCGTTTCTTGGTGACGGACGATGATTTGGTGGTCATGGCCTCTGAGTCCGGCGTGCTGCCGATTCCTGATGCCAAGATCAACAAAAAATGGCGTTTGCAGCCAGGAAAAATGTTCCTGATTGATTTGGAAGAAGGTCGCATCATCGGCGATAAAGAGTTAAAAGATACCTACGCCAGCGCCAAACCATACAAAGCATGGATTAATTCCGTACGTATCAAATTGGATGAATTGAAAGACGCCAATGCAGCAGCGCCTGCCGAAGCATCTGCTGTGAGCTTGCTGGATAAACAGCAAGCGTTTGGTTACACACAAGAAGATATCAAAACCATTTTGTCGGCGATGGCAGCTAATGGTGAAGAAGCAACTGGCTCTATGGGTAATGATTCGCCGCTGGCGGTGATGTCCGACAAATTGAAGCCGTTATACAACTATTTCAAACAGTTGTTCGCGCAGGTGACCAATCCGCCGATTGATCCAATTCGTGAAGCGATGGTTATGTCGCTGGTGTCCTTCATCGGACCAAAACCGAATTTGTTAGATACCAATAACATCAATCCGCCGTTGCGTTTGGAAGTGTCGCAGCCTGTATTGGATGTGGCGGATATGCAGCGCATTCGCAATATTGATGCGTTGACCGGCGGTAATTTCAAATCGTTTGAACTCAATATTTGTTATCCCGTTGCGTGGGGTAAGGAAGGTGTTGAAGCGCGCTTGGCTTCTCTGTGTGCCAAAGCAGTCGATGCTATTCGCGATGGCTACAACATTCTGATTATTTCTGATCGCAAAATGGATGCGGATCATGTGGCAATTCCAGCACTGCTGGCAACCTCTGCTATTCATCAACACTTGGTCAGAAAAGGTTTGCGCACTGCAACCGGTTTGGTGGTAGAGACTGGTTCGGCTAAAGAAGTGCACCACTTTGCGTTGTTAGGTGGTTACGGTGCTGAAGCGGTGCATCCTTATCTGGCAATTGAAACTTTGCTCGATATGGCCAGCAAACTGCCGAAAGAATTTTCAGCAGAAAAAGTGGTGTATAACTTCAAAAAAGCGATCAACAAAGGCTTGATGAAAGTGATGTCGAAAATGGGCATCTCTACTTATATGTCTTATTGCGGCGCGCAAATTTTTGAAGCGATTGGTTTGAATCGTGCGTTGATTGATAAGTATTTCACCGGCACGCCTTCCAATGTAGAAGGTATCGGTTTGTTTGAAATCGCTGAAGAAGCTGTGCGTTTGCATCAGCAAGCGTTTGGTGGCGATCAAGTGCTAGTCAATATGCTGGATGCGGGCGGTGAATATGCGTTCCGTGTGCGCGGCGAAGAACATATGTGGACGCCGGATGCGATTGCAAAATTGCAGCACTCCACTAAAACCAACAGCTACAATACTTACAAAGAATACGCACAAATTATCAATGATCAGAGTCAGCGCCACATGACGCTGCGCGGATTGTTTGAATTCCGTTTTGATAAAGCACAATCCATTCCATTGGAAGAAGTGGAGCCGGCGAAAGAAATCGTCAAGCGATTTGCCTCCGGTGCCATGTCTCTGGGTTCTATCAGCAGTGAGGCGCACACCACGTTAGCTGTGGCGATGAACCGTATCGGTGGTAAATCGAATACAGGTGAAGGCGGCGAAGACCCTAAACGTTATCGCCAAGAACAAGCGGGTGTTGCGATCAAAGATGGTGACACTATTGCATCTGTTATTGGCAGTGATCGTATCGTTGCAGATATTCCGTTGAAAGCGGGCGATTCGTTGCGTTCGCGTATCAAACAGGTCGCTGCCGGTCGTTTTGGTGTGACTGCGGAGTATTTAAATTCTGCGGATCAAATTCAAATCAAAATGGCGCAGGGCGCGAAGCCGGGTGAAGGTGGTCAGTTGCCGGGCGGCAAAGTATCGGAATACATTGCGCAGTTGCGTTTTTCTGTGCCGGGCGTGGGTTTGATTTCTCCGCCGCCGCACCACGATATTTATTCCATCGAAGATCTCGCGCAATTAATTCACGATTTGAAAAACGCGAATCCACGCGCCTCTATTTCAGTGAAATTAGTAGCGGAAGTTGGCGTGGGTACGGTTGCTGCGGGTGTGGCAAAAGCTAAATCGGATCATTTAGTGATTGCAGGTCACGATGGCGGCACGGGTGCTTCGCCTTTGTCTTCAGTGAAACACGCGGGCGCACCGTGGGAATTGGGTTTGTCTGAAACGCAGCAAACACTGGTACTCAATGGTTTGCGTAGCCGTATTCGCGTGCAGGCTGACGGCCAAATGAAAACAGGTCGCGATGTGGTGATCGCGGCACTGTTGGGTGCTGATGAAGTCGGCTTTGCAACAGCGCCTTTGGTGGTTGAAGGCTGCATCATGTTGCGTAAATGCCACTTGAATACTTGCTCAGTGGGTGTTGCTACGCAAGATCCTGTATTGCGCGCGAAATTTGCCGGTAAACCAGAACATGTGGTGAATTATTTCTTCTTCGTAGCAGAAGAGGCGCGTCAAATCATGGCGCAGCTCGGCGTGCGTACTTTTGATGAATTGATTGGTCGTTCTGATTTGTTGGATAAATCCAAAGCGATTACGCATTGGAAAGCGAAAGGTTTGGATTTCAGCAAATTGCTGTATCAGCCTGAGTCAGATGGTGCTGCTCGTTATCATGTGGAAGATCAAGATCACGGTCTTGATAAAGCACTGGATAACGAATTGATTGCAAAATCTGCTGCGGCATTGGAAAAAGGCACAAAAGTTTCTTTTGTTTCTCCAGTGAAAAACTTGAATCGCACGGTCGGCACGATGCTGTCGAGCGAAGTCGCAAAGCGTTACGGTCACGACGGTTTGCCAAGCGACACCATTCATATCGAACTGAATGGTACGGCGGGGCAATCGGCGGCAGCATTTTTGGCGCACGGCATCACGCTAGATTTGGTCGGTGAAGGAAATGACTATGTCGGTAAAGGTTTGTCTGGCGGTCGCGTGATTGTTCGTCCAAGCAAAGATTTTCGCGGTGTAGCGGCTGAAAATATGATTATCGGCAACACTGTGTTGTACGGAGCGATTGCTGGCGAAGCGTATTTCTGTGGTGTTGCGGGCGAGCGTTTTGCGGTGCGTAATTCTGGCGCGGCAACAGTCGTTGAAGGTGTGGGCGACCACGGTTGCGAATACATGACAGGCGGCACGGTGGTTGTGTTGGGTGATACCGGACGCAACTTTGCGGCAGGTATGTCGGGTGGTATTGCGTATGTGTACGATCCTGCCGGCAATTTTGCCAGCAAGTGCAATATGGATATGGTGAAGCTAGAGTCGGTATTAACAGTTGCCGAGCAAGATAAACAAGTGGATCGCACGCTGTGGCACGCGGAGCAGCGCGGTGAAAATGGCGCGGAAGATGAAGCGCTGTTGAAGAACTTGATCGAGCGCCATGCGCGTTACACCGGCAGCGAACGCGCAAAAGAAATTCTGAACGATTGGGATAGAAATCGCGCACTGTTTGTTAAAGTTTTTCCGAATGAATATCGTCGTGCACTGAGTGAAATTAATGCAGCAGCGGCATCATCGAAAAAACAAGCTGGTGTTTCTGCTTAACGATTATTCGGCAAAGCCTGATTTAGAGATAGAGGTTGTGTAATGGGTAAAATTACCGGTTTTATGGAGTTTGAACGTCAAAAAGACGAGTACGCTGATGTTGCTGGGCGAATCAAACATTACAAAGAATTTGTTATTCCCATGGCGGATGAAAAAGCCACTGTCCAAGCTGCGCGTTGCATGGATTGCGGTACGCCTTTTTGTACAACCGGCTGCCCTGTTAACAATATCATTCCTGATTGGAATGATTTGGTTTACAACGGTAACTATCAGCAAGCATTAACCACGCTGCATTCCACCAATAACTTCCCAGAGTTTACTGGACGCATTTGTCCTGCGCCTTGCGAGGCGGCTTGTACTTTGAATGTCAATCGCGACCCTGTTGGTATTAAATCGATAGAGCGATTTATTGCAGAAAAAGGTTGGGAAAACACGTGGATTGCGCCGCAGCCCGCTGCCAATAAAACCGGCAAAAAAGTTGCGGTGGTGGGTTCTGGTCCTGCAGGTTTGGCGGCGGCACAACAGTTGGCGCGCGCCGGTCATACGGTGACAGTATTTGAAAAAAATGATCGCATCGGCGGTTTGATGCGCTACGGCATTCCTGGTTTTAAATTGGAAAAATCTGTCGTTGATCGCCGTCTTGAGCAAATGAAAGCGGAAGGTGTGACATTCCGTACCGGCGTGTTGATTGGTAAAGATTTTCCCAGCATCGTGAATAATGACGCGAAAGAAATTATTTCACCGGCGCAATTGCAAAAAGATTTTGATGCTGTGGTGATGGCAGGCGGTGCAGAAATGCCGCGCGATTTGCCTGCGCCTGGTCGCGAGCTGCAAGGCATTCATTTTGCGATGGAATTTTTGCCGCAACAAAATAAAGTGGATGCTGGTGATAAATTGCCACAGCAAATTCTTGCGACTGGCAAGCATGTGGTTGTTATTGGCGGCGGTGACACGGGTTCTGACTGTGTTGGCACATCCAATCGCCATGGCGCATTGAGCGTGACGCAGTTGGAAGTGATGCCGCGCCCACCTGAGCAAGAAAACAAGCCCTTGGTGTGGCCGTACTGGCCACTGAAATTGCGTACATCTTCATCGCATGATGAGGGCTGTGAGCGCGATTGGTCTGTATCCACCAAGCGTTTTGAAGGTAGCAACGGCAAAGTAGAAAAAATTATTGCCTGCCGTGTTGAATTCAAAGAAGGCAAATTGGAAGAAATGCCAAACTCTGAATTCGAAATCAAAGCTGATTTGATTTTGTTGGCGATGGGTTTTGTTTCTCCGGTTACGAATGTGTTGGATGCCTTTGGCGTGGAAAAAGATGCACGCGGCAATGTGAAAGCCAGCACGGATGGCGAAGGCTGCTATCGCACATCGGTGGATAAAGTATTTACGGCGGGCGATATGCGTCGCGGTCAGTCGCTAGTGGTGTGGGCGATTCGTGAAGGTCGTCAGTGTGCGCGTGAAGTGGATGCATTCTTGATGGGTTCTTCTATACTTCCCCGCTAGAGCATCGCTAGCTTCCCCTAAAGGCCGCTGTTGCGGCCTTTATTTTTTTCAGACATTTTTTTAAACAATGCGCTGCGAGTTTCGTTATGACTGAATTAAAAAATGATCGTTTTCTCCGCGCCTTGATGCGCCAGCCCGTCGATATGACACCGGTGTGGATGATGCGTCAAGCGGGACGCTATCTGCCTGAGTATCGCGCAACACGTGCTCAGGCGGGCGATTTTCTTTCTTTGTGTATGAATCCTGAGCTGGCGTGTGAAGTGACTTTGCAGCCACTTCGTCGCTACGCGCTCGACGCGGCAATTTTATTTTCAGACATCCTCACTATTCCCGATGCGATGGGTTTGGGTTTGTATTTTGAGGAGGGCGAAGGTCCTCGCTTTCGCAAAACGATACGCACAGAAGTGGATGTTGCACAGCTGTCTGTAATCAAACCAGAAAAAGATTTGCCGTATGTGATGGATGCCGTGAAGTTGATTCGTCGCGAATTAAACGGTGCCGTGCCTTTGATTGGGTTTTCTGGCAGCCCGTGGACTTTAGCTACTTACATGATTGAAGGCGGCTCCAGTCGCGAGTTTCAGCATGCAAAAAGAATGCTGCACGACACACCAGCGATGTTGCATCAATTGCTGGCAGTGTTGGCTGACTCAGTTGCCGCTTATCTCAACGCACAAATTGCGGCAGGCGCGCAGGCGGTGCAGATTTTCGATACTTGGGGCGGCGCGTTGAGTCACACAGCTTACGAAGAGTTTTCGCTGGCGTACATGATGCGTGTGGTGAACCAATTACAGCGCGAGCGAGAAGGGCGTGCAGTGCCAGTGATTCTGTTTACCAAAGGCGGTGGTCAGTGGCTGGAAGCGATGGTTGCTTCTGGCTGCGATGCCTTGGGTTTGGATTGGACTGTGGATATTGGTCGTGCGCGACAGCGCGTAGGCGACAAAGTTGCGCTACAAGGCAATATGGATCCCGCAATCCTGCGTGCATCCCCGCAAGCCATACGCGCAGAAGTGAAACGCATTGTGGAAAGCTACGGCGCACACCATGGTCATGTCTTTAACCTCGGTCATGGCATCACGCCTGATGTCCTGCCCGAACACGCCGGCTGCTTTATTGATGCAGTACACGAATTTTCTCAACAAAAATAAACATTTACTGGTGTCAGAGTCTTTGCACTGTCAGGAAAAAACGGTAAATTGAGCCTATAAATAAAAGAACGGGCAACCTACCTGAGGGAGTGCAGTGTGTCAGGTATCAAACAGGTCAAAGTCGATGTCAATGAGCTAATCATTGGCATGTACGTATCAGGGTTGGATCGACCTTGGTCGCAGACGCCATTTCCACTACAAGGTTTTTTCATTCGTCAGCCGGATGAAATCGATCAGCTGCGTTTGTATTGTAAATATGTGCTCATTGATGTGCAGCGCGGCAAGCAGCCTGTTGCTGTTAAGCACTCAACAATAGAAAAGAAAGCGGGTGCGGCAGGTGATAAGGTCGAAGCTGATCGGCAGCGTCAACAGATTACTGCTGCACCGCTTAAGTTGCGCCACAATTTTTACAGCGAACCCGTTGCGCTGAAAAAAGAAAATGTTGCGGCAGAAAAATTGCACGGCGACATCAAGGCTAATCTCACTGAAGTGATGAGCGGTCTTACCCAAGGCGGCACGATTGAAGTCAAAAAAACCACACAGCTTGCGAGTCAAGTTGTGGATTCGGTGGTGCGCAATCCCGATGCTTTTTCATGGTTGTCGCGTATTCGCGATAAAGACGAGTTCACTTACGGTCATGTCGTGCGATCGGCGGTGTGGGCCGGCGTTTTTGGGCGACACATCGGTCTCGATAAAAAAGAAATGAATGTGCTGGTGTCAGCTTGTTTGTTAAAAGATGTCGGCAAAGTGAAATTGCCCGAAAAATTGTTGTTGATACCAGAAGCGGATCGCACAGCAGAGCAACAGGCGGAATACAAAAAGTTTATTGATTACAGTGTGGAAACGCTGCGTGCAACACCAGGTGTCCCTGCTGAAATTATTCACGTGGTGCGCAATCATTGTGAGCGCTTTGATGGCTCTGGTTATCCGCAAGGTTTATTGGGCGACAAAATTCCTTTCTTAGCGAAAGTGGCAGGCATTGTTACGGTTTACGATGCAGTCACTAATCCGCGCAACAGCAAATATCCATTGGCACCGTCAAAAGCAATGGCGAAGTTGTATGACATGCGCAACATCGAGTTTCAAGAAGAATTGGTGGTGCAGTTCATACAGGCTTTGGGTATTTATCCAACAGGAACACTCATTGAATTAAATACCGGTGAAGTGGCAGTTGTGGTTGAGCAAACGTTTGCACGCCGTTTGAAGCCCAAAGTGGCAGTTGTGATTGATAAAGACAAAAACAAACTCAAAGAACCGACGATTTTGGATTTGTTTGAAGATTTTTCAGAAAAACTGCGCAAAGCTGAAAAACGCGGCCAGCCCACCAGCTCGATTAAAGCCATTGAAATCGTCAAAGATTTAGAGCCTGGCAGCTACGATATTGATATCGCTGAAGTGCGCGATAGCTATCTGAAAGATACATGGAACTGGCGCACTATGTTGGGCAATATTACCGGTCGCTGATGTGAGTTGAATGTATTTGAGGAGGAAGATCACTCCTCAAATACATAGTCCATTTTGTCTCGCGGCGATTGGATGTAGTGACCTTGGATAAAGTGCGCACCGGACTGCCACAATGTTGCCATCAAAGAAGCCTGCTCCACATAAGGCACAATGGACGTTTTTCGTGCTTCATTTAGATGATGAATCAGTTCTTTCAGCGTATCTGATTTTTCATTTTTGTGCTGAATATCGTTGGCAAAAGAGCCGTCAATTTTCACCAGTTCAACACCCAAGTGGCTCAATGTTTTGAATGGATCCAATGAGCAGCCAAAGTGTTTAATGCTGCAGCGAATATTAAGATCACTCATGGCGTCACAAAATGTTTTGGCATGAGTTAAATAATTTGCCGCATCATTTTCAGAAAACTGCAACATGATAGATTTTGCAGGAATGTTGGCGGTGCTCAGTGCGACTTTTAACCATGCAGGAAAACTTTCATCGCGCAACGTGGCTGCGCTGATATTGATGAGCAGGTTGGTGTCGTGTCCGGTGCTGTGATGCGCAGCCAAGGCTTTAGCCGCATTGATTGTTGTCCAGCGATCAATCTTCTTACCCAAATCATTGTTGTTGCCTAACGCCCTAAACATGTCTTTGTTGCTGATGGTTTGTCCGCTGGCGTCGGGTGCCATTTGCAGCAGTGCCTCGTAGTGCTCGGTGGTATCGCCTTGTAAGCTGATAAACGGCTGAAACTTCAGCGAGAAGCCATCTTTCTTTAACGTGTTTTCAATTACTTCAATGATCAGCGAGTCATCTTGCTCGTCTTTGGAGTCGCCCAGCGTGGCAATGAAATAACGCGCATCATTGCCTGCCCCATTCTTACCTGCTTTGCGCACATCTTCGCAAGCGTGGTGGGCGCGGTCCAATACTTGATCTGAACTGGTGACTTTTTCAGTAATCGGACAGATGCCGATGCTAATCGTTACTTGCGTAGTTTTTCCGCCTGCTTGGCAGATATGTTCCGCGACTTTTTTGCACAGCGCGCGCGCTTGTTGTGTCTGCTGTTCTTCGTCAGTGCCGCTAGTGAGCCAAGCGAATTCGCCGTCGGCAATCCTGCCGATCGTGCCATTGCCACCCAGTGCGTTTTTAATAAAGTCCGCTAAATCTTTGGTGGCTGCATCGCGTGCAGAGGCACCTAGCGATGCGCGCATTTCATCGTACATGTCGATGCCAATAATATGCAGAGAACTGTATTTGTCTTTTTCTGCTGCGTCATGTACCGCTTGGTTGACCAAGTTGTTCATGTAGAGACGGTTGTAAATGCCGGTCAATGCATCGAGGTTGCTGGCTTTTTTGATTTCAGCGGCAACTGCTGCGCTGTCTAAGCCCAATTGCGCAGAAACGAGTAATTGTGTGCAGGGGTCGTTTTCAAAAATAGCGCGTGAGACGGCAATATCTATATTGAAATTGCTGTCGTCATTGCGTGTGCCAGTTAAAGACAATTCTTGGTTGTCATTTTCACTGAACTTAAAAGCCTTCATAAAACTTTTGTATTTTTCTTGATCGGCATTCGCGATGATATCGACAACGGGCATCACAATAATGTCGTCAGCTTCTTTGTAGCCAAAACGCTCGGCAAAACTTTGGTTGGCGTACAGAAACATACCGTCTTCGACGTAGGCGATGGCATCGCGCGAGCTGTCGAGTAATTGTTGGCAGCGTTTTTCAGAGGCTAATAATTTTCTGTCGGCGGCGCGGCGTTCACGGCGCTCCTGCAAATTGCCTAACTCGCGTGCCATGACCATCAGCAGATGTTGGTCGTCATCCAAAATCACCACATCGCGTGCGCCGGCTTTTAAACCGTCAATCAAGGCGATTGCCATTTCATCGGGATCTGTTTCGGTGAGAAAAATAGCAGGAATATCTTTATCTAATTTTTTGATAGAGCGCAGTGCGGCTTTGGGGTCGCAAGTTTTTGCAGTGTCTACGGCGAGCAACAAATCCCACGCTTGATCGCCTAATAATTTCTCTAAACCTTCAAGGCTGGGTACATGCTGTGAACGCATGGTATGACCGGAATTGCGCAACATACTCAGCAGGCGTTCAACCTCGCTGGCATTGTCATTGATGATGAGGAGACGAGTAGTTTCTGTTTTGCTCATGGGGGACTTATTTTTATAGGCAAAGTGACGCTGCTTCTTGCAGCTAGACGCAGATGATAGCGAACTTAGGGAGCAAAGGAAAAGTTAGCAATTCGTGCTAGATCAGCCACGATTTTGAGGTGTGTCCTGCGTTCTCGCGCACCAAGCGTGGCACTAAAAAGCCGGGCAGTAGCGCCTGCAGCTCGTGGTGCAGTGTTTTGGCGACGGCATCATCGACGGCAAAGTGCTGGCTGCCTTTGACTTTATCCAGCACATGCAAGTAGTAGGGCAGGCAGCCGACGGCAAACAGGCGCTCGCTGAGTGCAGCCAGCGTAGTGGCGCTGTTGTTGATATGCGCTAATAAAACGGATTGGTTGAGTGCGGTGATGCCTGCTTGTTTGAGTGCTTGTATAGATTGCGCGACAGCGGCATCAATTTCATTCGGGTGATTGCAGTGCAGCACCACTATAGGTTGTAAACGGCTGTTCGTTAGCGTATGCAGCAAGGCCGGTGTGATGCGCTGTGGTATCACGACGGGCAGGCGCGTGTGCAGACGCAGGCGCGTGATGTGGGGGATGTTGGCAATTTGCTCGGTGAGCCACGCTAGTTGTTTGTCGGGCAGGGTGAGCGGGTCGCCACCGGACAGAATGACCTCGTTCAACTTGGTGTGTTGGCGGATGTAGGTGAGCGCCTGCTGCCAATCCAAGCGGCTGTTGCGGTTATCTTGGTAGGGAAACTCGCGCCGAAAGCAGTAGCGGCAGTGCACTGCGCACAGGCTGGTGCTGATCAGCAGCACGCGCGAGGCATATTTGTGAATCAAGCCGGGTACTGGGTTATGCGCTTGTTCATCGAGAGGGTCGCCAGAATAGCCCGGCTGCTCCAGTAATTCTGCGGATTGCGGCAGCACTTGCAGCAAGAGTGGATCGGTCGGGTTGCTCGATTCGATGCGCTGTAAATAAGGCTCTGGCACACGCAAAGGGAAATCGCGACACGCTTGAAAAATGGCGTCAGATTGATCGACGGATAGTGATAAGCGCTGGCATAACACAGCGGGATCGCTGATGGCAGATCGCAGTAGGGATTGCCAATCGTCATCGTGTTCGTGCGTGGTTTGAACCTGACAGGCTGCATCGGAAACGGGTATCATTGCGCCTCTTTTTTTCAGGCCTGTTTGTTAACAGCGAGGGTTTATGGCGAACTATTCTACCAGTGAATTTAAAGGCGGACTCAAGGTGATGCTCGATGGTGATCCGTGCAATATTCTGGAGAACGAGCATGTCAAACCCGGTAAAGGGCAAGCGTTTAACCGCGTGAAATTGAAGAATTTGAAAACCGGTCGCGTGTTGGAAAAAACATTTAAGTCGGGCGATACCTTGGAAGGCGCTGATGTAGCAGATTCTGATATGCAGTATTTGTACTGCGACGGTGAGTACTGGCACTTCATGGAGCCAGAATCGTTTGAACAGCATCAAGCAAACAAGGCAACCGTGGGTGATGCCGCGTTGTGGCTGAAAGAACAGGACACTTGCATCGTGACGCTGTACAACGGCGCGCCGCTGGCGGTGACGCCGCCGAACCATGTGGTGATGGAAGTGATAGAAACGGATCCAGGTTTGCGCGGCGATACCGCAACGGGCGGCACCAAGCCGGCGAAATTGGCAACGGGCGCTGTAGTAAAAGTGCCGTTGTTTATGAATGTCGGTGATTTGATCAAAATTGATACACGCACGGGCGAATATCTCAGCCGTGCAAAAGAGTGATGCTGTTTTGCTATTCGCGTCACGGAAAACCGGCTTGTGCCGGTTTTTTTATATACAGCATTGAGCGCACAACATGACGGATTGGAAATCTTCTGCCAGCATAGTGATGTTGCAAAAACGCGCAGCGTTGCTGGCATATTTGCGTGCTTTTTTTGCCGCGCGCGGCGCAATGGAAGTGGATGTGCCGGCGATAACGGCGACAGCAGTCACCGATCCGAATATCGAAAGCCTCACCGTCAGTTTTGCACAGCGCACGGACTTTGATGGGTGCTTAATCACTTCGCCAGAGTTTTACATGAAACGCTTGCTGGCGGCGGGCAGTGGCGATATTTACAGCTTGAATCACGCGTTTCGCGCCGATGAATCGGGTTCGCGCCATCATCGTGAGTTTATGTTGTTGGAGTGGTATCGCTGCGGCTGGTCGCTAGATATGTTGATGCAAGAAGTGAGCGAGTTGGTGAGAGGTGTATTGGATGGCGCAGTACAACACCTCACTTATCGCGATGCATTTTTGTTGCACACTCATATCGACCCTTTTGCAGCAGATACGGTAGTACTGAAAAAATATGCGCAGGAAAAATTGTCGCCCGCATTCGATAGCGATGATCGCGACCTTTGGTTGGATTTACTGTTTTCGCATTTGGTTGAGCCGCAGTTGCGTGGTTTGGTGTTTGTGACGCAATTTTCTGCCGCGCAAGCGGCGTTGGCGCAAACTGAGCGTGATGAATACGGCAATGCGGTTGCCTCGCGTTTTGAGTTGTATATCGACGGTGTGGAAATTGCTAACGGCTATCAAGAAGAATTGTGTGCGGATGTATTGCGCGCGCGCTTTGCAGTCGATCAACAAAAACGCGCGCAGCGTTCACAAGATGTGCCTGCTATGGACGAGAGGTTTTTGGCTGCGATGGATGCCGGGCTGTCGCCCTGTGCGGGCGTGGCTTTAGGTGTCGATCGTTTATTGATGGCGATTAGCGGAGAAAAAAGTATTCGCGCCGTTGTGCCGTTTGTGGTGTAGAAAATTAAACGCGACGAAATAAGCCCAGCGTTTTTACCATCGGCAATTCTTCAAATAGCCCAGAAGCTTTCGCTAATTTCCAAATATCGTAAGGTGCCTGACCGCCCTGTGTCGGGTCGGGAAAAATATCGTGAATAGCGAGGATACCGCCGACGCGAATATGCGCCACCCAACTGCGGTAATCGTTTAGCGCCGCTTCCCACGAGTGCCCGCCGTCGATAAATACCATGCCCAACGGCGTTGCCCACTGCCGTGCTGCAACCAGTGACGACGTAACAATCGGCACGACATGGTTTTCCAATTGTGCGGCGCGCATGGCTTTGCGAAATTCGCGAAAGCTATCCATCAAACCGACACCTTGATCGTACAAATCGGGGTCGTGATATTCCTCGCCGAGTTGATGTTCTTCCGAGCCGCGATGGTGATCGACAGCGTAGACAATGTTATTGGCTTGTTGGGCTGCTGCGCCGAGATACACCGTCGATTTGCCGCAGTAGCTACCCACTTCCAAACAGGGGCCGAGTGCCGCTGTTTCTACGGCATGTTGATACAGCGCTGAGCCCTCTGCAGGATCGAGAAAACCTTTGATGGAGTTGATGTCGATAGGGAGCTGCATAAGGCCTCGGTGTGCAAAAAAGAAAGTGTGAAAACGTGGAGTGGCGCATTATACCGATGCGCGTTTTCCGTTAGGATGCGCGCACTGTCTGAGGGGTTCCCCGCTTGAAATGGAATAGATTGCTACAGTGGTTGCCAGCCTTGGCTGTGGTGGCTGCTTTGTGCCTCGCGTACAAGGAAATTCAAGGGCACAACTTCCGTCAAATTGTCAGTTTGGTGTTTGGTTTTCCCGTTGCGACGCTGTGTACAGCGCTGCTGCTGACGGTCGTGGGCTATATCTTGCTCGCCGCCTACGACGGTGTCGCGCTGTATCACTTGGGCAAGCCAACGCCTTGGCGACAAGTGTTAATGGCAGGGTTTACCAGTTTTGCCGTGAGTAATAGTGCAGGGCATGCCTTGGTGTCTGGTGGCGCACTGCGCTATCGCTTTTATTCCGCTTGGGGCTTGGGCAACCAAGAAATTATCGAAATTATTTTGCTCAGTACACTGACGTATTTTTTGGCCAACGGCACACTGCTGACAATCAGTTATCTCGCAACCCCGCTCTCCGCATTCGATGGACACCACTTAGCTAACGGCTTATTTCGTGCAGTGATGTGGGCAGTGATGTTGTTGTTGGCAGGCTACTGGGCTTTGGTGCTGAGTGGCAAACGAACATTGTCTTGGCGTACACACAGCGTCACCTTGCCAGGCAAGCGCATTACGCTGTTACAAACGCTCATCGGAGTGGGTGATTTATTGTTGGCAGCAGCCGTGTTGTATGTGCTGTTGCGTCAACACATGAATATTTCTTTTGCTGTTTTTTTGAATGCGTATTTGCTAGCGCAAGTGTTGGGATTGTTTAGTCAGTCACCGGGTGGCATTGGCGTTTTTGAAGGCGTTTTCTTGTATTTACTCACTGGCAATGCACCAACCGCAGAAGTGTTGGCTGCGTTGTTGGTGTATCGAGTGGTGTATTACTTGTTGCCATTGTTGGTGGCGTGCATCCTCATTCTTGGTTACGAATTTCGTGAACGAGAAACGCTGCGTCGCCGTGTGGTTGCACCTTGGTTGGCAGTGCAACAATTGCTGCCGCATTTGTTGTCATTGTTGATGTTGGCTAGTGGTGCCATGTTGTTATTTTCTGGTGCAACACCGGGTAAAGCAGGGCGCTTGGCTTGGTTAGGTGAGGTTCTGCCCATTGGTTTTATTGAAACATCACACGCGATAGCAAGTATGGTGGGTGTGATGTTGTTGGTTTTAGCGCGCGCTATTCGTTTGAAGTTGCGCTCTGCATATTACGCAGCACTGTTGTTGCTATCGATAGGTGCTTTGGCATCGCTGCTTAAAGGCGGTGACTACGAAGAAGCAATTATTTTGTTGAGCATTGTTGCGGTATTACTGCCGGCAAAGTCCGTTTTTTATCGCCCTTCGCGGTTAGGGCAGGCCGGTCTGACCGCTCAGTGGGTGGTGATGATTGTGCTGATCGTTGGCGTAGCCATTTGGTTGGGCTTCTTTTCCTATCGTGAAATTATTTATTCACATGATTTGTGGTGGATGTTTGAGCCAGAAGGTGATGTGCCTCGCTTTTTACGCACCACACTTGCCTCTGTCATTTTGTTGTGCATTGTGTTTGGTTTTTTCTTCCTGCGTCGCAGTCGTTTTATGCCGCACCTGCCTGATGCGCAGGAGTTGGCGCAGGCTGAGGCGTGTGTGCGTTTAAGTGAAGATAGCAATCAATTTCTTGCTTTGACTGGTGATAAATACTTCTTCTGGAATGAAGAAAAAACTGGATTTATTAGCTATGTCACCACGGAAAAATATTGGATTGTGATGGGCGACCCCTGTGGCACGATGGAAGTGCAAGATGAATTGCTGTGGCAGTTCCGCGAAGCGGCAGATCGTTTTGGCGCCAAGTTGGCTTTTTACCGTGTGCGTCCATCGTTGCTGACGCTGTATCTCGATTTAGGCTTGACGATGGTCAAACTGGGTGAAGAAGCGGTTGTGGATTTGTCTGCTTTCACATTGAAAGGGCAGTCGCGCGCTTCTTTGCGCCATGCGTACAACAAAATGCAGCGCGACAATTGGCAATTTAGCGTCGTGCCTAAAGATTCTGTTGGTTCTATTTTGGATGCCTTGGAAAATATATCAACACAATGGCTGGAAGAAAAAAATACACGTGAAAAAGGCATCTCGTTAGGATTTTTTGATAAAGATTACATTTTGCGTAGCGATGTTGCTGTTATCAGCAAAGATGAAAAAATCGTGGCGTTCGCTAATTTGTGGAAGCCTGACAATATCAATGAATTGTCGATGGATTTGATGCGTTACTCGCCCGATGCGCCCAATGGCACGATGGAGTATTTGACAATTTGTTTGATGCTATGGGCGCAGGAGCAGGGCTATCGCAGCTTTAATTTGGGTATGGCACCTTTGTCTGGTTTGGAGTCGCACGCGCTCGCGCCTTTGTGGCACAAAATTGGTCGCTCTGTTTTTCGTTATGGCAATGAGTTTTACAATTTCCAAGGTCTGCGTTCGTACAAAGATAAGTTTAATCCGGTATGGGAGCCGCGTTATTTGGCTGTGCCGTCTGTGTTTGACGTGCCTGCGGCACTGTTGCAAATTACGACCATGATTGCTGGTGGATTGAAAGGAATTTTCAGCAAATGAAATCTGTGTTACGTGTTTTAAGTGCTGTGCTATTGCTGTTGTGTGTGGCTGGTATTTGGGCGTACGGCAATACTGCGCAGCAAATGGACGCACAGCGTATGTCTTATGCCGATTTAGGTGAGACACAAGTGCTGTACGGTGGCAATCGCAGCTTGTTGCTGATCTTGGCGGATAACGATTCAATTAATGCCGTCATGCCGAAAGCAAAATGGTTTGCGTTGAGTGGTCGCACAGTCGGCGTGGTGAATGTGGACGCTTTGCTCGCGGCAGCGGCAAAACAATCCAACAACTGTCTCAATCATGTCACCTTGCTGGATGTATACGCGCAGTATTTGCAGCAAAACTTTCAGTTTGAAACGTTTGATCGCCCTGCAATCCTCGGTGTAGGACGCGGCGGCGGTTATTTGCATGTGTTATTGGCGCAAGCGCCATCGGGTATTTTTACAGCAGGCATTTCGTTAGATAGCGCAACGTCGCTTGCGTTACCTGCTGCGCCGTGTGGTGCGGTCGCTGCATCATTGCATTGGCAGTCTGCTGTGCAGCCCGTCAACGTCACGTCATTAACGGTTACCGCTACACCGTGGACAGATTTTTCTGCCGGTTTTGTGCAAAGTTTTTCTGTGTTGAAGCACTGGTTGTACACGCAGTTTGTTGCACCGCCTGCTGAACAAGGCAAACTGCCTTTGGTAGAAATGCCGCAGCCCAATAATGGCGAAGGCGATTATTTTGTGGTGATGCTGTCGGGCGATGGGGGCTGGGCCAATATTGATAAAGACATTGCGGAAGATTTAGGCGGTCATCACATTGCCGTCGTAGGTTGGAATTCGCTGCGCTATTTTTGGCAGCCCAAAGCACCGGATGTAATGGCGGCAGATTTGGCGCGAGTGATAAAACGCTATCAGCAGCAGTGGCAGAAACCGCGTGTTGTTGTCGCGGGGTTTTCTCTGGGAGCCGATGTATTGCCGTTTATGGTGAGTCGCTTACCGGCAGAGCTGCAAAAAAATGTGGCGGGTGTGGTGTTGCTGAGCCCATCTAAATCAGCCGACTTTCAATTTCATGTCAGCGATTGGTTGGGCAGTGATGAAGGCAGCCCCAATCCTTTGCAGCCAGAGTTAGCCAAAATTCATGCATTGCCGTTGTTATGCATTTATGGTGAAGACGAAAGCGATGACACTGTTTGCACAGATTTGACAGAGGGCAACGGCATCAAGGTTGTGCAATTGCCTGGCGATCATCATTTTGACGGTGATTACTCTGCAGTCACACGTTTGATGCTGTCGCAGTTTCCCATCGCGCACTGAGCTGTAGTGTGCCGAACAAGCGCCGCAGCCCTTTTTGCCTTGAGCAAACCTCGGCGCGTCACTAACATATGCCATCTTTCCGCAGCCGGTTTTAGAGGATATTGAGATGATCACGGGCAGCATGGTCGCGCTGGTAACGCCTATGAATGAGACTGGCGCTCTGGATTGGGACGTCTTGGCTGAATTGATTGAGTGGCATATTGAGCAGGGCACGCACGCTATTGTGGCGATGGGTACAACGGGTGAATCTGCCACGCTAAGTTTTGAAGAGCACGTCGCCGTGGTGCGCAGCGTGGTCAACCAAGTGCGCGGTCGCATTCCAGTGATTGCGGGCACCGGTGCCAACTCCACATCCGAAGCCATCGAGCTGACGCGCGCAGCCAAAGAAGCCAAAGTTGATGCCTGTTTGTTGGTCACGCCGTACTACAACAAACCGACGCAAGAAGGTTTGTATCTGCACCACAAAGCTGTGGCAGAAGCGGTTGCGATTCCACAAATTTTGTACAACGTACCGAGCAGGACCGCTTGCGATATGCTGCCGGAAACAGCACTGCGTTTGGCGCAAATTGCCAATATTCGCGGCATTAAAGATGCAACGGGTAATTTAGATCGCGCGCGTGAAATGATTGAAAGAGCACCGAGTGATTTTTATGTTTACTCTGGTGATGATGAAACCGCCGTTGATTTGATTTTGCTCGGCGGTAAAGGCGATATTTCTGTCACGGCAAACGTAGCGCCTAAACAACTTGCCAAAATGAATGCATTGGCGTTGGCGGGTAAAGCCGATGAAGCGCGCGCAATCAACGAAGTGCTGCTGCCTTTGCATCAAGCGATGTTTGTCGAATCCAATCCCATTCCTGTGAAATGGGCGTTGGAACAAATGGGCAAAATTAAATCGGGTATACGTTTGCCTCTAACGGCATTATCAGCCAAACAACATGAAAACGTGAGATCGGCTTTAACAGCAGCAGGTTTGCTGTGAAAAAAATATCTCGTTTGAAAAAGGAAAACAGCATGTCGATCAAAAAAATACTCTGCGGCTCGGTTGGTGCGCTGCTGGCGTTGTCAGTCAATGGTTGTGGATTGTTTTTTGGTGACGATGGCGTGTTTCGTGATCGCGGTGACGACTACCTTAAGGCGCAGAGTATTGAGTCCATCAAAATTCCATCGGATAGCAAAGGTGAGCGCATCGGTCAGCTCTTTGTCATTCCCCCTTCTGCCAGTATGGGCAGTGCTGTGCCCACAGAATTTTCAGTCCCCAAACCTTCCAGCCCAGAAAAAATTACTGAAAAAACGCAGCAAATTAAAATTCAAAAATTGGGTGAGCGTCGCTGGATTGATATTGGTAAACCGCCTGCAGAAGTGTGGCCAGGTGTACGCGACTTTTTATTGTCGAAAGGTATGACTATCGCCGATCAAAACGCCAATAGTGGCACGCTGGAAACGGGTTGGACACCGGCGCAAACGTCCGGTGTGGATCGCTATCGTATTCAGTTGGAATCGGGTTTGAGCCCGCAATCGACAGAAATTGGCGTTGTGCAAATGAACGCGACGCGTGCTGATGCCAGCATGGCTTGGCCTGAGCATTCCATGGATGCCGATCGCGAAGCATGGCTGATCAAAGAGTTGGCGGGATATTTGGCAAGCAACACCGGCTCGCAGGCGTCCATGTTGGCGCAAGGTCTCGATAATCGTGCGCAGCGTGTGACTTTGCTGCACAGCCCTGAGCCAACATTGCAGATGCAAGTGGATTACGCGCGAGCGTGGGCTTCGGTGAGCGGTTCATTGAACAGTGATGGTTATCGCGTGGACAGTGCCAATCGCGAGCAAGGTGATTGGTTGTTATCTGTAACTACAGCATCAAATGATGACGACGATAAAACAGAAACCACACAATATCGCGCACATCTTCAACGTTTGAGTGATGACAAAGTGCAAGTGACGGTGCGCAGTAGCAGCGGTGAAACACTGCCAACGGCTGATGCAGAAAAATTACTGCAACACATTTGGGATCATCTGCTCTGATGCGCTTTGCATCCATCGGCAGCGGGAGTCGCGGCAATGGCACTTTGGTGCAAGCGGGCGACACCTTGTTGCTGGTGGATTGCGGTTTTGCACTCAAAGAAACGGTCGCGCGCTTGGCAAGATTAGGCGTGCAGCCGCAACAGTTGAGTGCTGTTTTAGTGACGCACGAACATGGCGATCATTGCAGCGGTGTGCGGGTATTGGCGAATCGCTATCAGTTGCCGGTGTATATGACAGCAGGCACTGCGCGTTCAAAAGCGTTGGTGGATGTAGAACAAACAGTCATCATCGACAGTCACGCAGCTTTTGCAGTGGATGAAATAACGGCACAGCCGGTGGCTGTGCCACACGATGCCGCTGAACCTGTGCAATTTGTTTTTCATTGGCGCGAAAGATGTTTAGGTGTGCTGACGGATATTGGTGCCATCACGCCATTTGTGAAGCAACATTACAGTGCGTGTGACGCTTTGTTGTTGGAGAGTAATCATTGCTTGGATATGTTGGCGCGCAGCGATTACCCTTCGTCATTAAAGCTGCGAGTGAGTGGACGTTTTGGGCATTTAAGTAATGCGCAAGCGGCAGATTTATTGGAAGACATTGATACAGCGCGTTTGCAGCATTTAGTCATCGCGCATTTGAGTGAAAAAAATAACACGCTGGAGCGTGTGCAGCAGAGTATGGAAAAAGTCTTACAGAATATGCGTAATGTTCTGTTTGCCTGTCAGGAGAATGGGTTTGATTGGTTGACTATTCAGCCTTCAACTAACGGTGTAATGAGTAATATTTCGAGAGATGTCGCATGACTACTGTAAAAATGACTGAGGTGAACCTGAATGTTGAAAAACAGCAAGAGTTGTATAAAGGCAAAGCGAAAACGGTTTATGCCACCAATGATGCTGATCGTTTGATTTTATTGTTTCGTAACGATACCTCAGCATTCGATGGCAAAAAATTGGCGCAGTTAGATCGCAAAGGTATGGTGAACAACAAGTTCAATGCATTTATCATGCAAAAATTGCAAGCGGCCGGTATTCCGACGCATTTTGAAGGTCTGCTCAACGATCAAGAATGTGTGGTGAAAAAACTGACGATGCTGCCGGTGGAGTGTGTGGTGCGCAATCGTGCGGCGGGCAGCATGTGTCGCCGTTTGGGCATCAAAGAAGGTGCAGAATTGTCGCCACCCACGTTTGAATTTTTTCTGAAAAGTGATGCACTCGGCGATCCGATGATTAACGAGTCGCACATCGAAACGTTTGGCTGGGCGACACGCGAGCAAGTAGAAGCGATGAAAGCGATGACTTTCCGAGTCAACCAAATTCTGCAAGAGATTTTCTTAGCGGGCAACTTGGTGCTCGTAGATTCCAAGTTGGAGTTTGGTCTGTTTAATGGCGAGTTGGTGTTGGGTGATGAGTTTAGCCCCGATGGTTGTCGTTTGTGGGATAAAACCACGGGTGAGAAAATGGACAAAGACCGCTTCCGCCAAGACTTGGGCAATGTAATTGAAGCCTACGAGCAGGTGGCGCAACGCATCGGTGTCCCGCTATAGTGGACAGGCTCGCCGTAGGGAAATTGTTAACGGCGTAGCAAAATGGTAAAAAACTCGCTGGATAGGGGCAGGGTCTGACTATAATCAGGCAGTCCAGCGAGTGAAATGGCAGTGCAGCGTACTCAGATGGATAAGAGGGCTATGCAGAAAGAACAAAAAACAAAAAATGCGCCAGCCAGTTTTGACATTAGTCAGACGGTTTGTATTGATAACCCCAACGACGTGTGCGCTGCGGTCAAAGCGGCATTCCTTTCGCATTTTTCAGCGACAGACTTCGTTGTAATTGAAACGGCCTTCACCGACGTTGCCCGCATGTACCGTGGTGAGTCGGGTGAGTATCACGCCTGCGACACGGATTACCACGACTTGCGCCATATTTTGGATGTCACCCTAGCGGTCACTCGACTGCTCATCGGCTACGAGCGCGCGCATGCCAATTCGCCCGATGTTTTGGGCGTTGAGCGCGTGCAGATGGGCATTATTGCTGCGCTGTATCACGACATCGGTTATCTGCGTCACGTGAAAGACATGCGCCACAAACACGGTGCGGAGTACACCAAAACGCACGTCACGCGCGGCACGCAGTTTTTGGCGCGCTATTTGCCCACTGTCGGTAAGGCGAGTTGGGTGGCGCGGATGCGTCAACTGTTGCATTACACCGGCTATGAAAAAACCGTGCGCATGAAAGATGTACGCGATCACATGCTCGGTTGCTTATTGGGCACAGGAGATTTGATTGCGCAAATGTCGGATCGCGCATATTTGGAACGCTGTCGCGACAGCCTGTACAACGAGTTTCGTATTGGCAATGTGCCCGCACCGAAAAGCGTGGATGGACGACCGTTTGAATCGCCAGCCGATCTGCTCAACCAAACGCCCGATTTTATGCGGGCGACGGTAGACAGCCGTTTGAACAAATTGTTCGGTGCGGTTTATCGCTATGCCGAACAATTTTTTGGCGGCGAAAACCTGTATATGTTGGGCTTGGAGCGCAACTGTAACTATTTGCAAAAATTGTTAGAAGAAAAACGTCTGTACCGATTGCAGCGCCGCATTTAGCCGTCCATAATTTTTGCTCCACTCAATCACTCGCAATCTTGCGGGAGGAAAAAATGCTACGCAAATTCATTCCTGTTCTTGTGATTCTCAGTCTGGCGGGATGCCAAACCACTGATCCCTATACCGGCGAAAGCAGAACCAGCAATACGGCAAAAGATGCAGGTATTGGTGCATTGGCGGGCGCGGTATTGGGTGCGGCGGTGAGCCACAATAATCGTGGTAAAGGTGCCATGATTGGCGCTGCGGTGGGCGGTATGGCCGGCGGCGGTTATGGTTACTACCAAGACAAGCAAGAAGAAAAATTGCGTCAACAACTGGCTGGTACGGGTGTTGATGTGCAGCGCAACGGTGACAACATCAAATTGATCATGCCGGGCAATGTCACTTTCCGCACAGGTAGCGCAGACATCCAACCCGATTTCTATCAAACGCTGAATTCTGTGAGTGGCTCGTTGCGAGAGTTTCCCGACAGCAATGTGCGCATCAGTGGTTACACTGACTCCACGGGTGACGCGATGCGCAATCAAATGCTGAGCGAGCAGCGTGCGAGCAGCGTGGCACGCTATTTGGAGTCGCAAGGTGTTTCAGCATCGCGCTTTCAAGTGAGTGGTTTTGGCGCGCGTTATCCGATTGATAGTAATGCCACTGAATCCGGTCGTCAGGCGAACCGTCGCGTCGAATTGGATGTGATTCCTATGAACCGTCAGCAAGGTCAAGGCGAGCCACAAAACTACAACAACGGCGGTGGTTATAACAACAATAGTGGTTATAACAACGGCGGCTACAACAATAACGGAGGCTATAACAATAACGGAGGCTATAACAATAGTGGTCGTTATAACGATGGCTCGAACCAAGGCTATTGATGGGATGCGGTGCGTGCAGGCGAGTGTTTAGCTCGCCTGTGTTTCCAAACTATGCATCCACGACAGCGCATTATTTTGCGCGTACTGCTGCAAAAAATGGCTGTTCAAAATAAAAGCGAGTTCACCATTGCTGCGTACGGTTGCGCCGCTAATCGAAGGTGATTGACGCAAGTCTTTATGTAACTCGCGCACAAAAATCTTTTCTTTTCCAATGATGGCATCCACACAAATACCAATTTTATTTTTCTTTTGTCCGATGATAAGAATGGATGCTGCATGATTGGTTTCAACATGGCGAAACTTGATCAGCGACGATGTGTTACCGAGTGCGGCGCCGCGTCTTAGCACTAAATCTTCTAAATGGAACACAGGAATCAGTGTGTCGCGCAACAGTAGTGCAGATTGCCCCATGATGTTTTGTATAAAAATATCAGCAGCAGAAAATATTTCATGCACGCGCGCTTGCGCCAGTGCGTAGACATTGCTTTCAGTCTGCATCATCACTACATCTTGCAGTGCCGCAGATAGTGGCAGCGTCATGATGAAACGCGTGCCAAAGCCTGGCACGGTATGAACATCAATATTGCCGCCAATGTGTTGAATGCGCGTGATAACCACATCCATACCGACACCGCGTCCAGACGTTTCTGTGATGGCTTCTGCGGTAGAAAATCCAGGGAGAAAAATCAGTTGGCAAGTTTCTTGATCGGTCAAAATGTCGTGTTCTTGGATAAAACCTTTGCGAATCGCGCTCTCACGAATTTTGGGTAAATTGATGCCGCGACCATCGTCGGCAATTTCCAAAAGCAGTGTGCTGCCTTCTTGCGAAGCGGAAAGCACTAGTGAAGCCGCTTCATTTTTGCCGGTGGCGCTGCGATCATCAGGGTGCTCAATGCCGTGGTCGATACAGTTTCTGACGAGGTGAATCAGTGGCTCCATCAGCACGTCCACCATGCCTTTATCGATACAAACGCTGCCACCTTCAATCGCGAGGTTAATTTTTTTGCCTTGTGCCTCCGCCATTTTTTGCACAAGTTGCGGTATGCGATTGAAAACAGCGGAGACGGGGACGACGCGCAAGTCGAGTATGCGATTTTGCATGACATCGAGCGATAAGCGCAGTTTTTCGTGGCTGGTTGCAATTTTCTTTTGCGCTTCGTGCAGTGTGTTGAGTGTGGTCCGCATCACTTCTGCAACCTGCGAGGTCAAGGGCTGATGACGATGGTCTTCTAGCCATTTTTTGCCTTGCATCAGCGCGTTTTCTACGACTGTGCTTTTCATTTCGTGTGAGAGTGCGTTGTACGCCATCAATAGTTCACCGGATTGCGCCATTAAATTTTCTAGCGTGATACTTTCTATCCGTAAGGTGGCGCTCGATGCGCCAGTTTGTTTTTGCTCGGGTTCTGTGCTGGATTTTTTGCCAATGTTGTTAGATAGCGCTTCTTTTTTGAGGATGATATTTTTAACAGTAATCGCATTTTTTACGACGCTGTTTTGATCGGCCTCTTTGGTGAAACTCTCTATGTCTTGTTGGAGAATAACGATAAAAACAAATAGAGATTTGCTAGTGTCTTTGTTGGTATCGCTAGGAAAAACAGAATAGCTGTGCACCAATTGTCCTGATTTTTCCATTAGGGTAATAGCTAGCTCAAGCGTGTTGTTATCGCAATTTTCATCTATACCCACTTCAATAATCGTTTTGCCGTCTCCCGCTGCTGTATTGAGTTGAGTGATGGCATTGTTGGAGAGATGACGAAAGATGTGTGAAGGAATTGAGATGTTCTTGGCGAGTTGTTGGCGTGATGCTTCGCTGATTTCACCTAGCATGGCTTGCGCGATGCTGTCATCCAACTCGGCGATCCGATTTTTTAATGCTTGTGCGCTCGCTTCTGTTTCCCCGGCCTGTGTTTGTGCTGCAAAAGATATATCCGCAGCGCGACGCATGGCGTAGAACGCCGCTTGTCGATCGGGGATTTCATTGCGCTTGATGTAACGAAGAATTTGTAACAAATAGCGAAATAATGCGGCTAATTGAGAATAGCCAAATAAATCAGCATTGGTGGTGAGTAACTTGAGTAATGTTTCGCAGTCGTTGATAGGTTCCAGCGAATTAGGATTTTCTTCGATAAGATCAAATAAATAATCCAGCCTTCCTGATAGCTGGGTAAAGTTGACAAACATGGCATCAAAGTAAGCGGTATGCAGAATACTGGTACCGCAATCCACATGAAAATATTTTTCAAATAGTGTGATTCTGTGCAAAATTTCTGAAGCCAAACTGGCAGCGAGGCCTTGATCGGGTGGATTGCTGGCTTTGATGTATTGGCGTAGTAGGGTAGAAATCGCGGTAAAACCGAGCAGATTACAAATGCTGACTAATTTATTGAGTGAGCGTTTGATTTTGGTCGGTTCTTGCTCAGGCATTAAACCCGCTACTAATTCTTCTTTGCATGCGCTGGCAAATTCATGCAGCTCGTCATCACTGAGCTGCATAGTAGAAAATAAACTGGTGTGTGTTGCTGTGCTGTTGTCGGAAGATTCTGTTTCATCCGGTGTGGCAGCGAGAGAAAACCCTTCTGATAATTGATAGAGCTGCGCGACCAGTGCGGTATTTTCTGGCGGTGGATTGCCGCTGTTGCGCATCTGTTGCAGTTGCAACTTCAACCAATCAATACCAGCGAGCAGGGTGTTGATCGTTGTGGATTCAAGAGCCGTTTTGCCTTTGCGCACAAGGTCTAAATAATCTTCACTGGCGTGCGCCACTTGTTCCATGCTGTGAAAATCCATCATGGCGCAACTGCTTTTGATGGTATGAAAATCGCGAAACAGTTGATGGATGTCGGCGCTAGTTTCTGCGTCATTGGCAGCCAAGATAAACTCAAGGTTATCCAATTGCTCAGAAACTTCTGTAAAAAAAGCTTGCCAGAGATCGCTATTTTTCATAGCTGTGCACACATAAAGGTTGAAGGCATCATGCGCTTAATCTCGGTTATTGAGCAAACATTGTTGAATCAAATGCGGCATGTTTGTGTAAGGTGCCTGCCATTCAACGGCGCCGATTTCCATGGCCACGCGTGGCATACCATAAACCGCGCAAGTGGCTTGGTCTTGCCCGATAGTAACAGCACCCGCGCGGCGCATTTCTAGCAGTCCTGCTGCGCCATCTTCACCCATGCCGGTCAAAATAATACCGATAGCACGTGCACCTAATTGCGCGGCAACAGAGCGAAACAACACATCGACAGAAGGGCGATGGCGATTCACTGGCGGGTCTTCTGTAACGCGTACGTGCAGCGTATTGTTGTGCTTTACCAGTGCCATATGCATGCCGCCAGGCGCAATCAACGCGCAGCCTTTACGCACCGCATCACCATCCACTGCTTCGCGCACTTCTATTGCGCAAATACTGTTCAATCGCTTGGCAAACAATTCGGTGAAATGTTTGGGCATATGCTGAGCAATCAGTACGCTGGGTGTTTCAGCGTCCATTTGTCGCAATAAATATTCCACTACGGTGGTGCCACCGGTAGAGCTGCCGATAGCGATGACAGACGCTGCGCGCCGCGTTTGCGGTGCAATAAAACTACTTGTAGGTGGTGCAACTTTTTTGGACGCATCCACAACTGCAGTGCGTGCAGTGGCGCAGGCCGCCGCTTTGATCGATTGCGTGATGGTGGTGGTGATGTCCTCCAAAAAAGATTCAACACCGATATTGGGTTTGGCAATGATATCGACAGCACCTAGTGTGAGCGCATCCACCGAGGCTTTGGCGCCAGGGCCGACATGCGATGAACAAACTACAAACGGCGTAGGGTGGTGTTCTCGAATGTATTTCAAGAAATCCAAACCGTGCATGCCTGGCATTTCTAAATCAGAAACAATGACATCTGGCCACTGTTTTTCCATTTTTTTTAACGCAATATCCGCCGTTGCTGCTACACCAATCACGTGAATGTCTGGATCTTTTTCCAAAATCATTTTTAGCACAGCGCGTACAGTGGCGGAATCATCCACTAAGAAAACTTTAATAGGCATGATAATTTTCCTGCAAAACTGCTGTATTCAGTGTGCAATCTAGCCATTGTTTAGGATCGCTGAGAGATAGCGTCAGGGCATTATTTTTTTTATTGACATAAAGGCGATCGAAAAAAAGATCGAGATGTTTGTTAATGCCGTGTGCGTGATGCCATTCATGAGCCTGCGGCGTGATAAATCCTTCAATATTGTCGATAGCAATCACTGCTAGTGCTTGCAGCATTTTTTCGTCGCGCAGTGTTATGAGGTGTCCAGGCGGGCGGAGTATTTCTGCGGGTATGCCCAGTGCAATGCGCAAATCAATACAAGGAAGGGCATGCTCCTGCTGTGCGCAGGCTGATGCACTGTAAAAATCAATTTTAGTAATACGGCGCAGCGGCAACATCAGTGCAAATGCACCACAATAAAAATGCAAATATTCTTCTTCAGTGTGCAGCATGACGGCTTTCTGCATAGTGGCTGGTTAGGCGGAATAACCCTTCGCAGTCCAAAATAATAATGGCGCGCCCGTTGCCAAGTAGCGATACACCGCTAATACCGGGAATGTTGCGCAAATCCTGATGTGTGTGCCGCAAAAATAAATCCTGCCTTCCCAATGCGTCATCAACATGCAGTGCGATGCAATCCTCCTCATGTTGAAGAATAACCAGCAAATATTTCTGTGTGTGCTGTGTGTGGGATGCTGGGAGCTTGAGTAAGTGATTGAGCGAATAAACAGGTAGCGATTGCCCGCGCAAGTTGAGCATATTGACGCCATGGTTTTCTTGCAGCTCGTTGGGTGCAATGTCAAGAATTTCCATCACGTGTCGCGACGGAATGGCAAAGTATTGCTTGCTCGCTTGCACAAGTAAGGTATTTTGGATTGCCACTGTTTTAGGGATGCGCACAATAAATTGAGTGCCTACTTGTGGTGTGCTTGTTATTTGTATGGAACCTCCGATGCGCAGCAAGTGGTCGCGCACCACATCTAAACCAGTGGTGCGGTTAGGAATGTCGCTATTAAAACCATGAGAAAACAAAAAATTGAGCCAGAAAGCAGCATTTTCTCGATTCTTGCTGTCTAGCGCCGCCACATCGCAGAGGCTTTTGCTCAGCACTTTTTCACGGATAACGGTGTAGTCAATGCCGTGACCATCATCTTGGATATCGAGTTGTATCAGTTCACCTATTTTGCTGGCGGTGATGCTAATTTTTCCCATTTCCGGTTTGTTGTTTTCTTTACGTTCCTCTGGCGATTCGATGCCATGATTGATGGCGTTGTGCAGTAAATGTATGAGAGGTTCTGAAATAACGTCGAGCATACTTTTGTCGATGCTAACTTCGCCGCCATCGGTTACCAGTTGCACTTGTTTGCCAAGAGACGAGGCCTTTTGTCGCACCACGCGTGGCAGGCGCGTAAAAATGGTTGAAAGAGGAATCGTGCGCAGCGCCAGCATGCCACTTTGGATATTGTCGTTAATGGCGCGAATTTGTGTATCTATATTCAGGAGTGCTTGCTTGTTATCAGAAAATGTTTGAAGAATAGTTTCAAATTCTTGATAGAGACTGTTGTAGTTATCTATGCAGTCTTTTTGCAGATTTTTCTGTAGTGCGTTGATATTTTGCGCGATGTCTTTTGATGCAGAAAGTGAATCGATCTGATGTTCAATTAAGATGAGTTGTGTAATTTGTGTAACCAGTTCGTCTAGGCTGTTGCTGCTTATGCGCAGCGTATCAATTTCTAAAGCCTCTTTTTCTACGGTGAGGTCATGTGTTTTTTGTTCCCCAATTTCTTGTGGTGGGATTTCTGTCGGCTCTGGAGGCGGCGCTTCATCTTGCTGACGAAAGGGTGCTAGTTTTTTATGCAGTGCGTCATTAGTGGCGCGAGGGTATTGCCCTGGCGCTGCATCTGCTACTTGTTGCTTAATCCAATCAACAGATTCCAATAGTGCTTGCAATATTTCACGATGGGGAACGGTTTTAGATTTTCTCAAGCCGTGCAAAATATCTTCGCAGGCGTTAGCAATTTCCATTGGCTCTTTGAAATCGACCATGGATAAATTGCTTTTGATGGTATGAAACTCGCGAAATAGTGCATCAACATCCGTTGCGCTTTCTTGGCTTGCGTTTTGTGCGGCGGCTTCAGTCACCAAGGCTTCCGCGGCATCCAACTTCTCACCCACTTCAGCGAGAAAAATAGGCCACAGTTGCTCCAGCATGCTGCTCACGGTGTGTGCTCTGCGCAACTAATTAGAGGCGCTGATGAATAGCGTCGAGCAATTCGCGGCTTTTCTTTTCTTCGAAATCTAAGCTGAGTACACCGGAAGGTTTGGGAATAATGTCGGCGGCGCCCAGTTCCAGTGCTTCGTGTGCTTCACGGGAATCCAAGCGCGCCACGGATGAAATAATGATGACTTTGGCGCTGGTGATTAAGCGCGAACGGCGCAAAAACTCTATGCCATCCATGTTGGGCATTTCGATGTCTAACAAAATGACATCCGGTGATAATTCAGTAACTTTTTCTAAAGCGATAACACCATCTTCTGCTTCGCCCACCACGGTGAGCGTTGGATCATTTTCTAAGATGTTGCGAATGATGCGGCGCATGAGAAAAGAGTCATCAACAATCAGCACCTTCAAACTTGCGACGGGCATTTCTTGGCTTGCATTGTTCATGGTGTGTTCTCCAGAAAGATGTGCAAATTTTTAGCTCACTACAGCGACTGTCGTTGACTGAACAAGTTGGGGTTAAGCAACGGGATGAGTTCTTCTTCCACGCGAGCAATGCCGCTGAGCAGTCGTGTATCTGTAGTTGTTTCGCTGTGAATGCTGGACAGTGGGATGCGAATGATATGTTGTGCTGCTTCTACACAAATTGCCCAGTCTTGTGTTGTATCGCCGACGATGAGGTATTCATTGCGGCGTTGTTGCTGTTCCATCCTGAGAATACTTTCGATGGATAAAACTGGGATAACTTTGCCTTCAACATTGATGGCGCCGCAGATGTTTTCTTTGTCGTCATCCAGTGGTGTCATTGGAAAGAAGGGCAGGATGCGTTTGATGTTGTGCAGCGGGATAACAAAAGGTTTTTGGCAGAGCGTAATTTTCAAAAAGCTTAGCGTTTCTTCTTTTTGTTCGCTGCGCTGTTCTGTGTGTTGTTTGGTATAAGGTGCAAGAAAACCAGCCAGCGCGTCACTGATAATTTGTCGTGGGCTCAGCAGCAGTGTCGTGATGTTTTCGTGAATAAAAAGACCGGATACCAGTTGATTGCCATCAACAACAGGTTGAAAACTATCAAAAGGAAATTTTTTAACGCCGATCAACTGGTTGATAAGTAAGCCGTAATGTATGCCGTCACGTTCTACGACAATTAACCGCGTGTGCTCGGTACTAGCAGCGTTAGGATTGATCAGTCGAGCCAAATCCATGACGGGAATCGTTTGTTGGCGCAACAAACAAAACCCTAGCAATCCGATGGGTGCATCGGGTATGGGTGTGTAGTCGCAAGCTTCTAAAATTTCTACGACACTTTGCAATTCAAAAGCATACTGTTCTTCTCCGTTGCTGACGACGAGACTAGCGATTGTAGTGTTGTCTTCTGCTTCGTGCTGATTGATGCGCTTTCCGAGTGTGCCGCTACCGCCATCGGGCAGAGTGTCTGACCGTATCAGTCCACCAATTTTTTGTGGGTCGAGAATGAAAATGGTTCGTTCTTTATGTAACGCTTCGCCTTGTAAAAGTTCTTGTGGAATGGGTGGCTGATCCGTTTGCAGAGGCTGCACTACCAGCGTGCAACGCTCTTGTGTTTGGTCAACGTGCAGTGCGCACAGCGCGCGTCCTGTTTCAATCAAAATCAGTTCACTGCGTTTGGCTGCGTTTGTTGTGCCGCACAGTGTTGCAAGGTCAACTTGCAGCGCGATAGTGCCATCTACATTGATTAGCCCTGCCACGCATTCAGGCACAAATGGAATGGGCGTAACTGGCAGCGTGGGTAGAATTTTTTGTATACACGAGATAGGCAGCGCAAATTGATGTGCGCTGCAGCCAATCAGCAAAAAAGACGTGTCTGTTGTATCAGTGTTTTTCATAAATAACACATTTATTTTGTCGATTTTCGTGAAATAGATGTGGCACAGTCATGGTGTCCACCAAACTGAGCATCAGGCTGCCGCCGAGCTGTAAGGCGTGATGCAGCGATCGAATAATAATTTTTTGCGGTTCGCTGTCCATATAAATCAGTGCGTTGCGGCAGAAAACGATATCGAAATCGCGATGCGGCGGTGTGGCGTTCATCAAATTGTGTAAATCAAATTGCACATAGCGTCGCACGCTCTCTTTGATCTGCCATGTCTTTCTTCTGTTGTCATCGTCATGTACGAGATCAAAAAAACGCAGGTATGCCTGCGGGAATTGGCGAAAGGAAGTGAGACCTTCTTGGCGTTGTGTGTAAGTGCCTTTGCGCGCAATACGGATGGCTTGGCGTGAAATATCTGAGCCTAAAATTTCCAGCTTCCAATCGGGCAGCAGTGTGATGTTGCCGCGCGTTGCTTCGTGTGCCACACCTAATCGTACCAGTGTGTTTAGCGTGAGTATGGCGAGTGTGTAAGCCTCTTCGCCTGTGGCGCAAGCGGCAGACCACAAAGTGATTTTTTTCTGACCCCTGTGCTGTTTTTTTTCGTGTACTAGTTTGGGAATCACATAATCTTCCAGCGCGTTTAAGTGCGCGCGCTCACGAAAAAAATAGGTTTCATGATTGGTTAAATCTTCCACCAAAGCGGATAACTGGCTTTTGCTGGCATCCATTTCCAAGGTGTTAAGAAACGCTGACAATTCCGTGGAGTTTTGAAAAATTCGTTCTAACTTGCGCTGAATTTGTGGCGATGCACGAAAGCCAGCAAATTGCTTTAGTTGTAACATCAATTGCTCGACCATCCGCGTAGCGGCGGAGGGTCGAATCTCTGAGAGTGAGTTGCTGCTGTTGGCCATGCCCTATCCCCTGATTGCTTACGCGGGGCGCTATTGCAGGCAGACCACCAGCGAGGCCTTGAATCCATTCCATGTGAATGGCACAACGCCGATATCGTAGTTGCGCGGGAAGTAGATGTGTTCCGGTCTGCCGGTGACAACCACCGGAACAGAAATCATGAAGCCGGAGCCCAGGATTTTTCTGGCGTTGCCAGAAACGGTATTGGTTATCTCGCCAATCACATCGTGAAATAAGCTTTCGTCGATTTCAGGCTCGCCCATTGCCAGCAGCACCTGCCCCAGCATTTCCTTGGTGGCGGTCAAATAAATAGAACCTTGTTTATCGCCACTGACACCGATGATACCGGTGTACTCGCTGGCGGGCGTGCCGTTACTTTCCGTGTGATAAGACTGCTTGATGTCCAAATCGCCACCGATATTGGTAGCAAAGTAATGGCGCAGGCTGTCAACAAAAATTTGCAGTTCAGCTTCTTTCATGGGCCTGGCTCTCCTGTCGGGCGGTATCAACCCTGGGCTTCCTCAATCAATTCTTCCAGCGCCGCGTTGATTTGATCGTCGTCGAAGGGCTTGGTCAGAAAACCTTTGGCGCCATTCTTCATGGCTTGGATGGTGGTGGCTTTGTCTGAAAGCGAAGAAATCACCAAAATCAATACATCGGGCTTGATGGCGACTAGATGTTGCACACATTCCACGCCGTCCATTTCGGGCATCGTGAGATCCATGGTGACGAGCTCAGGCAGTTCGCGTTTGAAGACTTCAACCGCCTCCACGCCGTTGCTAGCCGTCAAGAAATCCGTGACTTGATCAAGGGTAATTGAACGCTGAATCTTGCGCTGCATGACCGTGGAATCGTCAACAATCAGCATTTTCATGGAACATCCTCAAGTAGTGTTTGTATGCGGTCATGTTTTTACATAAACGCCAGTCTGTCAATGATTTTGCGATCTGTGATAACGAGAGTGGTTTGCATTGGTTTCAGGCGGTATCCTTGCCGCATGAATGAGTGAGAGGTTGGATGCATGGTGAAGGTGGCGATCAGTGACTTGATCGAAAATCAACTCCAGCAAGAGAAGCAGTTGGAGAAGTTTTTTCGTACGGCCACGCCGCAATCGTTGAAGGCGCATTTGGCGGCTATGCCTGCGGGCGTGTCGGAGCAAATGGCGTACCTGAATGCTGTGCTCAAAGTGCTGAGCGAATTGGATGTGCAGCCCGTGCAAGTGTTTTCACTGTTGGAAACCGTGCGCCCTGTGGTGTATGAAAAATTCACCATGCTGACCTCGCGCTTTTTAGGACGCTCAGCCGTGTTTCCTGCGCGTATTCAAGAGTTGTTGGGGCAAGCGGTGGCGTTGTTAAGCCACATGACTTCTTCGTATGACAATGTTGTCGAAGAGACGCGCGCACAGGGCGATAAACAAGTGTTTATTTTGGGTGCAGCGATTCAACGCGCCATGGCAGATAAAGCATTTTTGCTGTACTGCTATCTGCAACTGTATTTGCCTGTGCCGCAGCAGTTGTGGCGACAATTCAACAAACTGTATTTGATTGCGTCCGACAATAAATTATTGATTCAGACCACGCCTGATCCGTTGGTGTTTCCGCGCAAACCACTCAATTTACGGCAAATTTATTTGTACGCAGTGATGATGGATTGTTCAGATACACCGCATTTGAATTGTGGTGATATTCGTACGCTGTCTGAAGCACTCAAGGATTGGGTGCCACAGATTACGATTGCGGAGAGTAAGCCTGACAAAGATGAAAATCCTTTGGTGGTGAATTTGGAAGCGCCATCGGGCGCCGTGTTCTACGCCGATTTAGGCAACAAATACAGTAGTAAATTAATTTTCTTGCAATTGGATAAATTTTTCGCGCACTTGAAAGGGCTGAAAAAATATTCTTTGCGCGTCAGCATCAGCGAAGAATGGCTGTTTGATAAACCCATGATTGAGCAGTTGCTGGATCATTGGATCGTGCATAAACCCAAATCGACAGATCGTGTGGAGTTGAATGAAGTTGTCGTCGCGGTGCTGGGTATTTTGCCCGTGCATTACTATCTCGCCGGTTTTCGCACGCCAGAGGCGCTGGTCGGTAGTTCTGTTTTTGCCGAAAAAGATCCCACAGGAAAACTATTGTATGGTGAATTGCCTACGGCATTTCGTGTGATGACTAGCACGCCGCCCAGCATGAAAATTGAGAAGCCGGAATACTCGTACGAAAAAGTTATCGCTGTAGATCAAAGCCCCGGCGGTTATTGCTTGGAGTGGGTGAGCGACGCGCAAGACGAGTTGGCTGTAGGCAAAATCGTCAGCATTCGCCACAAAATGTCGCCGTATTGGAAGGTGGGTGAAATTGTTTCCATCACGCACACCGATGACAAAAAAGTGCGCACGGGTATCAATTTAATTAGCACAGAGGCGGTGCCAGTTGTTGCCCGTCTGCTGAATAAAATTGATTCTCTGCCCATTCTGCTGTGCCCAGCAGAAAAATCTTTGAACCGCAAAAGCGCAACAGCAGTTGTACCCAAATCAGTTTGCCAAATGGGCGAGAAATTGCAGATTGCGCAGCTCGGTAACACACGCACTATTCAGTTGATGCAGCCGATCAAACGCAACGACAGTTGTATTCTGTTCGAGTGCGCGTATATCGCCACGGAATAACAGCAGTTTTTTGTGCACAAACGAATTCGGCACTATTCCGTTGATACAAACAGTGCATTACTGCCAGATATTTCCCCCGTGTTGGCGCGGGTGTATCGCCATCGAGGTGTGCGCAGCCTTGATGAATTGGATTACAGTTTTTCTCATCTGCCTTCGCCAGATTTACTAAAAGGCATGCCCGATGCTTTGTCGCTGTTAGTGACAGCATTGCAACAACAGCAACGCATTTTGGTGGTGGGCGATTTTGATGCTGATGGTGCAACGTCAACGGCAGTTGCACTGCGCGGTTTGCGCGCACTGGGTGCAAAAAATGTGGATTTTTTGGTACCGGATCGCTTCGTGTATGGCTACGGTCTAACGCCAGAAATTGTGCAACTTGCGCGGCAACAATCGCCAGATTTAATTATCACCGTCGATAACGGTATTTCCAGCGTGGAAGGCGTGGCGGCGGCGCAAGCAGCGGGCATAAAAGTGTTGGTGACAGATCACCATTTGCCTGGTGCACAGTTGCCGGCGGCGGATGCCATCATCAATCCCAATCAACCGCATTGCCCTTTTTCCGATAAAGCACTCGCCGGTGTGGGTGTAATGTTTTATGTGTTGCTGGCGCTGCGCAAACATTTGCGTGAAATGAATTGGTTTGCTGCACAGAAAATGGCAGAACCGAATTTGGCGGTGTTGTTGGATTTGGTGGCGCTCGGCACGGTGGCGGATGTGGTGCCGCTGTCATACATCAATCGCATTTTGGTGCAACAGGGTTTGCAGCGCATTCGCGCCGGTCAATGCTGCGCCGGTATTCGCGCTTTAGCGGATATTGCTGGAAAAAAATTGCCGCGTTTGCTCGCGTCCGATTTTGGTTTTGCTATCGCGCCGCGCTTGAATGCCGCTGGGCGTTTGGATGATATGAAACACGGCATTGAATGTTTGTTGACCGATGATCCCATCGCTGCGCAACAGTACGCGGCGACCTTGGATGAAATGAACAAGCAGCGCCGCGTTATTCAAGACGATATGCAAAATATCGCGCTCAATGATCCGCGTTTTGCCGCGTGGCAGCAGGATGATACCGAGCTGCCGTGGAGTTTGTGCCTGTATGACGGCAGTTGGCATCAGGGTGTGATCGGCGTGTTAGCGGGAAAAATCAAAGACCGTTTTCATCGCCCCGCGATTATGTTTGCCGATACGGGAGCCGGTGAAATTAAAGGCTCTGCGCGTTCAGTAGCGGGTTTGCATATTCGTGATGCGCTGGACAGCATCGCGGCGCGACACCCACACATCTTGAACAAGTTTGGCGGCCATGCAATGGCGGCGGGTTTAACCATCAAACGCGAACATTTTTCCAGTTTTTGTGCATTGTTCGAGCAAGAAGTGCAATTGTGGTTGGATGAAACCGATGTAGATGCGGCGCTACTGAGTGATGGTGAATTGACTGCGGAAGAAATCTCATTAGCTACCGCAGAACACATACGCGCTGCCGGTCCGTGGGGGCAGCGTTTTGCTGAGCCAGTGTTCGATGGCATTTTCAAAATCATTCATCAAAAATTGGTGGCTGAAAAACATGTGCGCTTGCGTCTCGCGGCGGATGATAAAAACCTGTTTGATGCCATTGCTTTTAATGTGGATGTGGAGCAGTGGCAGCTCGCGGTGGGTGATTATGTGCGGCTAGCCTACCGTTTAGATGTGAATGAATACAACGGCGTACGCAGCGTGCAGTTGGTGGTGCAGGGTGTGGGTGAGTTGTAGGTCGCCAGTTGTGTGATGCGCTTCACATTTCTGAGTGAATACTCTGCTCGGGGGGGGGGAAGACTTGCCCGTCAGGTGTTTCGGTAGTAAAAGGAACTTATTGAAAATAAAAAGAATAAAGGCTCTGCTCGAGCAAGCGAGGCGTGATGAACACAGGGTTAGCGAAGAAAGGTTTAGGCATTCTCTTGAGTGCTTTTTTGTTCTTAGGCTTGGGTCTGGTGAGCCCAGCTGTGCATGCAGATTACCTTGAGACAGCTTGTGGTACGGATGCTGATGGCGATGGGGTTGCCAATTCTTGGCGTACTCAAACTTATGGCTCTCCTTGTTATTCCAGTCCGGCTCCTAGCTTAAATGAACCCATTAGCAGAAGTTGCTGGCATTGGTCGGAATGTATGTCTCTGACCAGAGATAACTGTTTGTCTGTTTCCAACTCTAATCAGTCTGATGTTGACGGCGATGGGGCGGGCGATGTCTGTGATGCATTTCCTAATGATTCCAGTGAAAAATCTGATTCAGATGGTGATGGTGTTGGAAATAATGCGGATAACTGCAAGCTAATATCAAATGCTTCACAGGTAGATACGGATGGTGATGGCGTTGGTGATGTTTGTGATGCGTTTCCTAGTGACGCTAGCGAAAGTACTGACACAGATGGCGACGGTGTTGGAAATAATGCGGACGCTTTTCCTAACAATGCTGAAGCTACTACAGATACGGATGGCGATGGGAAGCCAGACAGCATAAATACGCTGAAGTTGCCCGTTCTGAAGAGCTTTGAATATGGAGCTGGCAGTGGTTGGACTTATACATCATCGTATGCAGGTAATCAGTGGAGCGTTGTAGATGGGGCGGCGACTGCATATAACGGCACACATGCACTGCAGTTTTCTATGACGCGTAATGCAGCAGGCACTAGTTCTGCTTCATTAATATTGGATTTTAGTGCGGTGTCAGTTGTTTCTTGGTATCAGCGCATTTCGATGAGCAATATTAGTTGGGGCGGTGTTTGGGCTACTCAAGGAGGTCCTGTTACTCCTACATGCCAAGATGCAGGCAATGGCTGGAACTACTGTGTTGCCCGTGTGACTCCCAGCGCAGACGGGAATAAATTTGTTATCTCGGTTAGTTTGAACAATGTTGTTGGTGCCGGCGGCAATATTTGGATTGATGATTTGAGTGTTGGCACACTTGTTGAGGATACCGACGATGATAACGACGGCGTTGCTGATACCAGTGACGCATTTCCGCTAGATGCCACCGAATCTGTGGATACGGATAACGACGGCACCGGCAACAACGCGGACACCGATGATGATGGTGATGGCGTAGCGGATGCTTCTGACGCCTTCCCGCTTGACGCATCTGAATCTCTCGACACCGACGGTGATGGTATAGGCGACAACGCAGACAACTGCGCTGCCGTAGCCAATGCCTCGCAAACAGATGCTGACGGCGACGGCATGGGCGATGCCTGTGACAGCACGCCCAACGGCGACACCGACAATGACGGCATCGACAACTTGGTCGACAACTGTGCTTCTGTTTCCAACAGCAATCAACTCGACTGGGATAACAACGGCATCGGCGATGCCTGCGATGCGCCAGTGCCTGTCCCTAGTGATACAGATGGCGCAGCCAAAGCCGAAAAAACCGGCGCAGCGGTGGCGTTTGCCGGTGATTTCGATGGTGATGGCTACGGCGATTACGTGATCGGCTCGCCGAACTACAGCATTCCTGCTGCGCCGCCTGTCAAAGCGATGATTGGCGCTGGCAAAGCAGAAGTCATTTCTGGCAAAGATGGCAGCGTGCTTGCTTCAGTTGTTGGCACAGCAGCAAAAGATGCCATGGGTTTTGCAGTCGCGGGTAATGCCGATATTGATCACGATAGTTTTGCCGATGTGGTGGTGGGTGCACCCAATGCCACTGCCATGCATGTTGGCAAAGTGGTGGTGTTGTACGGTGGCGCAGGCAATCGCAGGCACACCTTCTGGGGTGCAACAAAAAATACAGGCTTTGGTTCGGCTCTCGCTTTGGGCGATGTGGATGGCGATGACCATGCGGATGTGTTGATCGGCGCGCCAAAAGATAAAAATCCCATATCGAATCAAAAAGCGATAGGCAGCGTCACGGTGTATGACGGTGCATCGTTGCAAAGCCGCAAACGCTTTTACGGAAAAACAAGCAATGCCTACGCAGGCACTGCTGTGGCAACGGCGGATGTCAATGGCGATGGCTTGGCCGACATTATCGTCGGTGCACCGGGTGAAAGTGGTATGGGCAGCGTGCGTGTGTATAACCACAGCGGTACTGAGCTGCTGCAAAAAATGGGCGCAAACAAAAAAGCCCAGTTCGGCAAAGCGGTGGCGAGTGCCGACATCAATCACGATGATCATGCGGACATTGTTGTCGGTGCGCCTTTGGATGATGTAGAAACGAATAAAGACGCAGGTAGCATCAGTGTGATCAGCGGCAGCGATGGCAGCCTGTTAACACCAGCAGCATTCGGTGCCGTGAAAAAAGCGTGGCTCGGTAGCAGTGTCGCGCTTGCGGATGTAAATGGTGATGGCACGCTCGACATCATCGCCAGCGCGCCGCAAGACAACAACGTGCCGACCGCAACAACAAACACAGGCAGCGTTACGGTGTGGAACGGCGCGACTTATGCACCGATCAAAACTGTGTACGGCGATGCCTTTGGTGATTTATTTGGCGCAGTCGTGAGCACAGGCGACATCAACAGCGATGGCAAAGCCGACATCCTCATTGGCATGCCCAATAAAGATGTGGAGCTGGAGTCCTCCGTGCAAAAAGATGCGGGTGGTGTGAAGGTGATTAACGCGACGGCGTTGTAATTGACAGTTAACGAGCTAAAAACCCGTGCTCGGCCAAAAAACTTGCCGTTAATTTTTCGGCGCTATTTTTTTCTGCGGCTTTGTCGCCCAGTAATAAACGCTCTAAATAGCGCGCAATCACATCCACCTCTAGGTTGACGGTGGTTCCGTTTTTGTACTCGCCGAATAAAGTTTTTTGTTGTGTGTGTGGCACGATGTTTAATTCAAACTCCGCGCCTTCTACTTTGTTCACGGTCAAGCTCACACCATCCACACACACGGAGCCTTTGTGTGCGATGTAGCGCGCCAGCTCTGCAGGTGCGCGCAAACGGTAGCGAATGGAGCGTGCATCTGTGTGGATGCTGACAATTTCGCCTACGCCATCGACATGGCCGCTGACGATATGTCCACCTAATCGATCACTGGCGCGCAGCGCTTTTTCTAAATTGACGCTGCTGCCATTTTTGAGTGTGCCCAGCGTGCTGTAATCCAGAGTTTCTACTGAAACATCCGCCCAAAAACCATCACCAGGCAGCGCGACTACCGTGAGGCACACGCCATTGGTGGCGATGCTGTCACCGAGAATGACATCGGACAAATCGAGATCAGCGGTGTGGATGCGCAGGCGTTTGTCGCCGTGGCGATTTTCACAGGCGACCAATTTTCCTACTGCTTGCACGATGCCGGTAAACATATTTTTCTCGCTATTTTTTAATGAGATTGTTGCGGGCGAAGAATAAAACGCCAGTCATCGCCGATGGCGCACGCATCAACAATGTGTAATTTTTTTGCATCGCTCATGGATGCAATCGGTAACTCTAATAAAGGACGCGCGCTGCTGCCCATGAGTTGCGGCGCGATATAAATGATCAGCTCATCGACAAGATTTTCTTTTACAAAAGCGCCCGCTAGTGTTGCACCCGCTTCTATCAACACTTCATTGCATTGTCGGCGCCCGAGTTCGGTGAGCAGTGCTTGCAAGTCAATATGCTTTTCTTTTAACGGCAATGTGCAAGGTGTGATATGTGCAGGTGGTGGATTGATGGTGTTTTTATTGGTGAGCCACAGCGCCGGCGTTGAGTCAGAAAAAAAAGGAGTGTCGAGCGCAACGCGCGCGTGTTGATCAAGCAACACACGCAAAGGCTGACGGTTGTTGAGCTGCTGCAGCGCATCGATATTTCGCACCGTGAGCCTCGCGGCGTCGTGCAAAACAGTATCAGCCGAGGTGATGATGGCGCAGCTGCGCGCGCGCAAAAACTGCACATCTTCACGCGCCGTTGCACCGGTAATCCATTGCGATTCACCGGAAGCCATTGCGGTGCGCCCGTCCAAACTCATTGCCATTTTTACGCGCACAAAAGGCAAACCCGTTTGCATGCGTTTGATAAAACCAGCATTCAGCGCGCGTGCTTCTTTTTCTAGGAGAGGGCCATCAACGGCGATACCCGCATCGCGCAATTTTTGTAAACCGCGTCCTGCCACTTGTGGGTTGGGATCTTGCATGCCGTGCACCACGCGTGAAACGCCAGCATGGATGAGCGCCTCACAGCAGGGGCCCGTTTTGCCGTGGTGTGAGCAAGGTTCTAGCGTGACATAAGCTGTCGCGCCGTGTGCGCGTTCACTTGCCTGTTGCAGTGCGTGAATTTCGGCGTGCGCTTCACCGGCTTTTTGGTGCCAGCCTTCGGCGATGATTTGATTGTCGGCATCCACCAATACACAGCCCACACGCGGATTGGGCGAGGTGCTGCACAGACCGCGCTCTGCCAGTTGCAGTGCGCGCTTCATGTGTGGAATGTCGTTCGTGATTTGCATGGTGCGTTTAGTGTTGCTGTGGTTGCAGCTTGTCAATTTCTGCGCGGAATTCATCGAGATCTTTGAAATCGCGATAGACCGACGCAAAACGCACATAGGCGACTTGATCGAGTTTTCGCAGTTGTTCCATCACTTGCTCACCAATCGTGCGTGAAGACAATTCGCGTTCGCCGGTGGCCTGCAATTTGTGTTTGATGTGTGTGAGTGCGGATTCGATGTCTTCCATACTTACGGGGCGTTTTTCCAGCGCCTTTTGCATCCCGGCGCGCAATTTGTGCTCATCGAAAGGTACGCGCGAGCCGTCACTTTTGATAATGCGCGGCATCAATAATTCGGCAACTTCGTAAGTGGTGAAGCGTTCGTGGCAGGTGAGGCATTCGCGACGGCGGCGCACTTGATCGCCTTCGGCGACGAGGCGCGAATCGATGACCTTGGTGTCTGTTTCAGCGCAAAACGGGCAGTGCATGACCTAGGGATCCTTGTTCTACAATGGCGATGATTGTAACGGTGAAAATCAGCTATGACAGAGACGAGCCACTTTTTTGCCTATCTCAGCAAGTTGCGCTGGATAGAACGCTGGGGCATGAAGCGCAATGCGATTCGTGAAAATGTGATGGAGCACAGTTTTGAAGTGGCGGCGGTAGCACACGCCTTGGGCGAGCTGTACAACCAGAATCACGCAGAAAAATTGGATTTGGGTGTGGTGGTGTTGACGGCTTTGTATCACGATGCCTCGGAAGTGTTGACCGGCGATTTGCCTTCACCGATTAAGTACCACAATGAAAAAATTCGCGACGCTTATAAAGAAGTGGAGCATGCAGCGGAGCGCGAAATGTTGGCGATGCTGCCGCAAAACCTGCAATCCGCTTACGCACCGTACTTGTTGTCGGAGCAAGTGAATCCTGCTGTGAAGCAATTGATTAAAGCCGCTGACATCATTGTGGCGTACACCAAATGCAAAGCAGAAACCGTGGCGGGAAACCCTGAATTCAGCAAAGCAATGAAAGACATGGAAGAAAAACTCTTACATATCGCACTGCCAGAAGCGCGGCAGTTTTGTGCAATGTTTTTGCCGAGTTTTAGTTTAACGCTGGATGAGTTGATTAAGCCGCAGGCTTAAAACTGTTATAGCGGACAATTTCCACATATGGGGTTTAGTGTGTCTTTTTTCATGTGGGCTAAACGCAGTGCTTGATATGCTGAGCCATTCCAGTGAGTGGAAAAGTTATCCGTATTGATATTAAACGTGCTGTGACTGGGTTGTGTACGAGCACAGCAAGGGGTGACGTAACCTTCTGCAGTTATATGTACCGAGCGATAAGGCCACGCACATTTTCCGATACGGCGTTTGGGTAATTTATAGCCAAGCGGAATTCCTCGCAGGGCTAATCGCCACTGTTGGTATCGTAGAGCATTTTTGATGTTAGGAATGTGCGTTAGAGCTTCATGTATGCGATTGGCCGTTTCTTGATAGTGAGGATCGCCACGCATTAGCCAATTCTCCATAAAACCGACAGCAAGGTAATCAACGCGTAGCTTAATACATAAAGTTCCCAATTCGGGCAGGTTGTTGTAATTCATATTGCTCGTGGTGTTATGAATGCCAACAATCACATTGGACGCACCTTGGTTTCTTTCATTAAGTAACAGTTGGATACCTTCCAAAACTTCATCCAAACCTATTTTCCCCATTGGGCGAATTTCTTTAAAAGTTTCTTTTTCTGTGGAGTCTATACTTATGCCAACATCAAAAATATAGTTATGAATCAGCCTGCGAATTTTCTCATTTCTTAGTAGGCTTCCATTAGTAATAATCCAAACTTTAATTGATTTTTCTTTAAATAATTTTAAGATTTCTTCTATCTGTGGATTAAGAAAAACCTCACCTAAGCCGATCAGCCGTATCAGTTTTAAATCAGGAATGACATCAAGAATTTTTTTTACCGTATCCAGTGAGAGGTCTGTTTTTAATTTATCGCTTGCAATGCTACTGCGCGAGCAAGTGCCGCAGGTGGCATTGCAGCGCGTAGTTGGTTCAATTTCGATAAAAGTGGGTGTTTTAGCGTGCAGTCTTGGTGTGTAGGGCAACATGCTAGCAAACGTGACCACTTTACTAAATTTGCGTAGAGTGCTGCGTATCATGATGCTTTTTTCGTTGGAATGATTGCTGTGCGGTCTATTTTTGATTTATGCACCACTTGATAAGTAGTTCTAGATAGTGGCTTATCTCGAAACTCATAAACAGGCCATTTATCTCGTGCGTAGTATTGTGAAACTATGGGAACAGAGAGCGGCGGTAGTAGATATAGTTTTAATGCGTAATAGGCGTCCCAGAAAAAACTACCTGTTCTCAGTCCGTGTACCAATCGTCGCCATATGAAGCGAGGATTAAATAGTAGTGCGTGCCGATAAGCGAGTTGAGTGTATTGCTCAATAGTTTCACGACTTAAATATTCATGTGTGAATAGGGATTCATTAGAATAGGTGAAGTAATCATCCCAGTTATAAGAATTGATAATGTCTTTGGAATGATAGTGATTGAACATTTCTGTGCCAGGGAAGGCCACGGTTCTGCCAAATTTCATCATGTCAAGTGGGAGCTTTCGTGCGAAGTTGATAGTGTCCAGCATTGTTTTTTCTGTGTCGGCGGTGAGTCCTAACATGAAAAAGCCATTAACTTCCAACCCTGCTTTGCGAGCAAGTTCTGCTGCTTTTTTCCCCTGTTCAATACTTGCCTTTCCGCCCTTTCCAAATTTCTTAAGTATGTCGTCATTTCCAGATTCAAAGCCAAAGGAAACGCGGTAGCAGCCCGCTTTACGCATTTTGTGAAAAAGAGTTGTGTCGGCGCTTTCGACGCGAATGCCATTCGTGCAAGTCCAAGGAATGCGTACACCGCTTGCGATAATTGCATCACAAACAGCCATTGCCCATTCTTGGTCGGATGTAAAAATATCATCTACGATTAAGGCTTCGCGAAAGCCGGCATTGGCTAATTGTCGAAGCTCTTCTGCGCATCGCTCTGGTGACTTTTTTCTATAGCCAAGCGCCAAGGTCATCTTGCTGGCGCAGTAGTCGCATTTGTAAACGCAGCCGCGTGAAAATTCGACGCTTGCTATGGGTGGTTTGCGCGAAAAAATGCGAGAGCTGTGTTTAGTGTAAATGTCCTTGTCGTACAAATCCCACGCGGGTATGGGTAAATCATCAAGGTTGGTGATGGGTGGAGCCATTCCTGTGAATTCTATGTTTTGATTGCTGTCTCGGTAGTAGATTCCTTTAATTTCATAATTAGGTTTCCCATCACAATAATCAGCAAAAGAAAAATCTGCTTCGCCAACAAAAACAGCGTCAAGCTTAGATTCCAGCATGGACTCTATGGGTAATGCTGACAAATGAGGACCGCCGCCAACAACCTTTGTGTTAGGTAAAATATCCTTGATCAGCACACTAATATCTCGTAGCTGATTCATTAAAGGTGTTGTGGCTGTAATGCCTACAATATTTGGATTAAAACTTTGCAACTTATCCTTTATATGGAGGTAGTTATAAGGGGTGTAGGATAAGTCTAGGATTTGGACATCATGTCCGCGTTGCTTCGCGCTGCCTGCAATCGTTGATAATCCTAAAGTTGGGAACACGGGGTTAGTAATAGAGCCTTTTGCTCCGCTATAACTACCAACATAAGAAGGGTTAATTAACAGAATCTTTGCCATAAAAAATCTCAACAAGCCGCTAATTCTTAATTAGAGGAGGCTGGTTATTGGATTTTCAACATACTCCGTTTACATGGAACACGCCAGTACAGTGCGTTCACCGATAAACCGGATGCTTCGCACACAACGCAGAAACCTTCTCACGCACGGCGGCAATCGTTACTTCGGCGCTGCCTTTTTCCATCGCATCAAAAATATCGCAAATCCAGTGGGCGAGTTCGCGGCACTCGGCTTCACCAAAGCCGCGTGTGGTGCAGGCAGGTGTGCCGATACGGATGCCGGAGGTGACCATCGGCGGGCGCGGGTCGTTTGGCACGGCATTTTTGTTAACCGTGATGTGCGCTTGACCAAGCGTAGCGTCCGCTTCTTTGCCGGTGATGTTTTTGTCGATCAGCGACAGTAAAAATAAATGGTTTTCTGTACCACCAGAAACAACCTGATAGCCGCGTGAGATAACGGTAGATGCCATGGCTTTGGCATTGGCCAGCACTTGTTGCTGATAGGTTTTGAATGCCGGTTGCAGCGCTTCTTGGAAGCACACCGCTTTGGCGGCGATCACATGCATCAGCGGGCCGCCTTGCTGACCGGGGAATACGGCGGAGTTCAGCTTCTTCTCCAGCTCTTCGTTCTTGCGCGCGAGAATCAAACCGCCGCGTGGGCCGCGCAGTGTTTTGTGCGTGGTGGTTGTGACCACATCGGCAAACGGCACTGGGTTGGGATAAATGCCAGCGGCAACTAGTCCTGCGACATGCGCCATATCCACAAACAAATACGCGCCCACTTTGTCGGCAATTTCGC
>CAYOEO010000006.1:0-64464 GCA_964403125.1 uncultured Pseudomonadales bacterium
GAACTATCTGTGGCGACAATAAAGTAACGACCTGCTCCACACTCGCTATGCTGATAGTGGGTATAAAAAGCTTGTAGCAGTACAACGTATCTGGCTTGCCATCCAGATCCGAGTCTGTTGTGGCACAGGAATCATTGGGAAAAGCATCGACGCTGTCATCGACACCATCACCATCTGTATCCACCGCCCAAACCGTGGTAGCTGACAGCAATAAGAAAGCACTAAAAATAACGCTCGCGACCTTGCTCGACACGCCTGCTTTCATTTCAACCTCGCTCGCCTACAGAAGGCTTAATTCTTTTTATTATCAACAAGTTCTGTTCTACGCCTCTATTGCTGCCATTTCAACCCCGCCCCCCCCTACAGAGAAATTCACACTAAAAATGTGACGCGGTTCGCGGTTTCACTGCTTGCCGATCACCCCACGAAAACGCAGCAACGCACCGGTGAGAAAGCACACGCCGATGGCGCTCATGGCGGCAATTTGTTTCCACACCAGTGTGAAAGTTGCGCCGCGAAAAAGTACCGCCATCGCAAAGTTGGTGAAGTGCGATGATGGAATTAACAACATGAAGTAGTGGATGGGTTTGGGCATCACATCCAGCGGCGTTAAACCGCCCGATAACACCGCAATCAGCATCACGATGGGCAAAAACAACAAACCCAATTGCGGCATGGAGCGCGCTACGGTTCCCAGAAAAATGCCAATTGCTGAAATAGAAAATAAATACAGCGCCGCACCGAATAAAAACAGCGCCAGCGATCCTTGCAAGGGAATACCGAGTATCACCTTGATCACAAATTGAATACAGAAAAACATCGCTACCAGAATAACAGTGCTGTTCGCCCATACTTTGCCCAGTGCGATTTCAACGGGGCGCAGCGGCATTACCAACAAATGTTCAACAGTGCCGCGCTCGCGTTCGCGTATCAGCGCCGCGCCGGTTAATACAATCGCCAACATCGACACGATACTTATCATATTGGTGATGCCAAAAAACCAGCCTCCGTGCAAATTGGGATTGAAGGCCACGCGCACATCCATTTTTACCGGCTGTGGAAATTGCGCCTGCGGAAAATATTGCTTCAGCGTTTCACCAAAAATTTGCGAAATATAGGCAGCGCCATTGCCCGCTTGCGTCATCGCTGTGGCATCCACCAAGACTTGTATTGCAGGCTGGCGTCGCGCGTTGATATCCGCCTCAAAGCGGCGCGGAATCCACACTACAAAAGTGTAGGTGCTGTCATCCATGCGTACGATGGCCTGATCGCCCGACAACAACACCGGCGGCTTGAAGTACGGCCGCTGCAAGGAGTAGAACAGTGCGCGCGACAGCGGTGTGTTGTCTTCATCCACCACCGCCACCGAAGCATTGCGCATATCCATCACCGCATTTTTTGTCGGCACGATGATAAACACGGTGAACGACAGCACGATCAACACACACATCACCACATCACTGCGCAAACTCCACAGTTCTTTGATGCCGAGGTGATAAATATTGACCAAGCTGCGCCACATCGCGCTACGCCTCCTGCTTGCGCAACAGCAGCACGCTGCCGAGGGTAAACACGGAAAAATGCACCGCCATCACGGCAAAGTTTTTCCACAGATCTACAAAATACAAACCCTTGGTAAAAGTGCCTACGGTGATATTGAGCAAGTAAGTAGTGGGAAAAACCGTGCCAAACCAATACGCTCCACCTTCCAACGAAGCCACGGGTTTCAACATGCCGGAAAAATTGACCGATGGAATCATGGAGATAATCAACGCGGCAAACAGCGCAGCAATTTGTGTGCGGGTAAAGGAGGAAATCAATAAGCCAAACGAAGTTGCCACCCAACTGTAACAAACACCCGCAACCATCAACACCGGCAAACTGCCGAGCAGTGGCACTTGGAAAGCGAAACGCGTAATCAACACCAAACACAGGTAATTGAACATCGCGATCATCACATACGGCACTTGCTTTCCCCACAAAAACTCCAAACGCAGCGTGGGGGTGGCATAAAAATTGATGATAGAACCGAGTTCTTTTTCACGCACTACCGCCACCGCCATCAACATGGTGGGAATCATCGTCACTAACACAGCAATGATCGACGGCACAATGGCGTACGCACTCAACATTTCTTGGTTGTATTGAAAGCGTGTTTCCAAACGGTAGGGATCATCAGGCATTTTAATACGCTGTTCGCGCACTAACTGCTGCAAATATTGTTGATGAATGCCTTGGATATAACTGCGCGCCCGTTCAGCACGGAACGGATAGCCGCCGTTGATTTGCACCGCTACCGCAGGCTCTCTGCCCGCTGCTAAATCTTTGCCAAAACCAGAGGGAATCTCCAAAGCAAACAGCAACTGCCCTGATGACAATTTTTTCTGCAACTGGTCATAGCTATGCAGCGAATCGTGGACAACAAAATAATCACTGGCTTTGAAGCGGTCGATATACTCTCGGCTCGTTGGCGTGTTGTCTTGATCCAGCACCGCAAAATCTAAACGGTCTACATCAAAGTTTACGCCCATGCCCAACACCATCATCAAAAATAATGGCGCGACAAAAGCAAATACCAAACGGATGGGTTCGCGCATTAACTCCAGCGTTTCACGGCGCGCGTAGGCACGCAGGCGTTGAAAACTGAAGTGTTTGTCTTGTTCGATCAATGTATTTTCAGCAGCCAAATCTGCTTCACTTGCAACCGTAATCGCCACTGCTGGCTTTTCATCGCTAGGTCGCGCCTGCTCCAACACATGAATAAAAGCTTCTTCCAAAGTAGCGACTTGAAACTGCTGACGAATTTCTTCTGGGCTGCCAGATGCCAATACTTTGCCCGCATCCATCAACGAAATACGATCGCAGCGATCCGCTTCATTCATGTAATGCGTGGTGATAAAAATGGTTACGCCTTGCTTACGCGACAAATCAATCAGCAATTCCCAAAAACTATCGCGCGCCACAGGGTCTACGCCGGAGGTGGGTTCATCCAGTATCAACATCACTGGGTTGTGTATCACTGCCACCGCCAGCGACAAACGCTGCCGCACACCCAAGGGTAAACTGCCTGCGGGTTGCTGCGCGTAGGGCGTGAGTTGCATATCGCGCAAGAGTGTTGCACTGCGCTCGCGTATTTGCTCACTGCTCATGGCAAAAATGCGCCCGTGCAATTCTAAGTTTTGAATGACATTCAGTTCTTCATACAGTGAAAAACTTTGCGACATATAACCGATGCGATGACGCGTGCTGATGTCATCCACATCCACCGGATTGCCAAACAAAAAGGCTTCCCCTTCGGTAGCTGGCAATAAACCGGTGAGCATTTTCATGGTGGTGGATTTGCCACAGCCATTCGAACCGAGAAAGCCAAAAATTTCACCTTGGTGAATTTCAAAATTCACACTATCAACGGCAGTGAAATCACCAAAGCGGCAACTGAGATTGCGCGCACTGATCACAATATTATTTTGATGATCGTCTTGCAGCGGCGGCAACACCGGCTCCACATGCCCTGCACTTTTTTCTGGCGGCAGCAGTTGAATAAACGCTGCATCTAAATTACTCGCGCCGGTTTGCTGCAACAATGCTTGTGGTGAGCCCTGCGCTAATACGCAACCGGCATCCATCATCGCCAGCCAATCAAAACTAGAGGCTTCTTCCATGTACGCCGTGGCGACGATGATAGACATACTCGGTCGTTGCGCACGCAAATCATTTAACAACTGCCAAAATTGCCGACGCGATAACGGGTCTACGCCCGTGGTCGGCTCATCGAGAATTAACAAATCCGGTTCGTGAATCAGCGAGCAGCACAAACTGAGTTTTTGTTTCATACCGCCGGATAATTTTGCCGCAGGACGATCTGCAAAACGCGCCATCCCCGTGGCTTGCAGCAAATGCGCGATGCGCTGCTCGCGCGCCGCACCTTTTTCACCAAACAAATCGGCAAAAAAACAAATGTTCTCCATCACCGAAAGCGTGGGATACAAATTTTTGCCCAAGCCTTGTGGCATATAGGCAATGCGGCGACACATGCGCGCACGCGCAGCGGCACTGCGTACATCTTCATCCAGCACCACCACGCCACTGCCTTTTTGCACGCGGCGCGCACCGGCAATCAAACTGAGCAGAGTGGATTTGCCCACGCCATCGGGACCAATAATGCCCGCCAAACAACCGGCGGGAATAGTGAGATCCACGCCATCCAGCGCCACCACCTTGCCATAGCGGTGATGCAGGTTTGTGAGCGTAGCAATGGGTGCTGTCATCACAGCAAAACTCTAGCGCGCAGGGGTTTCAGACCATGGGGCGCTGGCATCAGTGCGCAGCCAACCCAAGCCGGGCATGCCGCTTTTCAGCCACGGATTTTGTGCCAGCGCCTCCGGCGTGACACCAATGCGGGCGCGGAACACAAGGTTGCTGCGCTCGCTGGAGGTTTCCACCGATTTCGGGGTGAACTCCGCCTCCGGCGAGATCAGCGTCACGCGCGCCGCTACCCAAGTATCGGGCTTGGCATCCATCTGCAAACGCGCTTCGTCGCCCAGTGCCACTTTGCCCGCCACATCAGCGGGCAGAAACACGGTGAGATAGACATCGCTGTCGCTGACCAAGGTAAACAACGGCGAGCCTGCTGCAATCATTTCACCCGCTTCTGCCAAGCGATAAAGGATGTAACCCGAAAACGGCGCGCGGATGGTGCTATCACTCAAATCCACGCGCAAACGATCACGCCCTGCCTGCGCCACTTTGCCCGCTGATTGCGCGGCCGCCACCGCCGCTTGCGCGGCATTCACGACTGAGCCGCAACTGGCGGCATGGGTACGGGCGCTGTCGAGCTGGTCCTGCGAGACAAATTGACGCTTGCTGAGTGATTGAATGCGCCCCAACTGCGAGCGCGCGTAATCGCACTCCGTCTGCGCTTGCAACAACTGCGCTTCGGCTAAACGCACTTGGTCATTGGCCTGCGCGATGCCTGCCTCCGCTCGCGCGATTTCCGCTTGCAGGGGCTGGCTATCCAATTCTGCTAGCACTTGTCCGGCGGTCACATGATCGCCCTCTTTTACTTTCACTGCGCTCAACAGCCCCGGAATGCGCGTAGCTACGCGGCTCTGCGTCGCCTCCACACGACCGTTGGTGTGAAAAAAGCCAGCGGCATTTTCACTCTGCTGCCAGCGCAATACCGCGAACAATCCAGCGCCCACAACCACCAGCGCGATCACGCCCATCAACCACTTTGTTCGCATGATTTTTATTCCTTTTGATAATAGCTACGCAAGCAGCTTCGCTGGTTTTCACCCTGTAAACAGTACCGTAATTGCCGCAAGGGCTGTATACGCCTTTCTGCTCACTATCGACAGCACTGTTAAAAGTCCGCAACATAACCCTCTGCTGCGATTACACAGGCGTGCCATGCAGGTTCTCATTCCCGTTAAAGACATCCACAGCTGTAAAAGTCGGCTGGCGCATGCCTTGCCCGCTGAGGCGCGCCAGAGTTTGATAACCGCGCTGCTGTTGGATTTACTGCACCGCTTGCAACATTGCACAGCGGTGACGCAGGTGGCGATCGTCACGCGCTGTCCAGAAGTGGCGCAGCTCGCCGCACAACAGCAAGTTGAAGTACTGTGTTTGGTGGAAGATCGCTGCCTCAATAGCGGCATCGCCGCCGCCATTGCCGTATTAACAGCGCGACCCGTACAACACGCTATGATTTTGCATGCCGATTTACCGCTCGCCACCACCGACGATCTAAACAGTGTCATTAACGCGCATAGCAACAGCGACAACACAGTGACTTTCGTGCCGGACAACGCACAAAAAGGCACCAACGCCATGCTGTTGACACTGCCGACTGCGATGCAATTTTTTTACGGCAACCAGAGCTATCAGGTACACAACGATTTTTGTCGCGCACAGGGCATCACACATCAAACCGTTTACAATGCGCACTTGGGTAGCGACATTGATTTATGGCAGGACTTTGCACCGCTGTTATCACTGCGCACAGCGGGAACGCGCCCACATCTTTCACATTGGCTGGAACAATACGGCGAATTATTTGATTGGCCGTTAGCAGCTCAACACTGAGCATTGTGTAAACACGGCATGCACACATCTGAACATTTATTATCACTGACAGATTGCGAAGACACCGCAGCATTGATGGCGCAAGCGCGCGTGCTGCGCGATGCGGGTTTTCACAATGTTGTTACTTTTTCCAAAAAAGTTTTTATTCCACTCACACATTTGTGTCGCGATGTCTGCCACTACTGCACTTTTGCGCAAACGCCCAAGAAAATAGACAGCGCTTATCTCACAAAAGCACAAGTGTTGGAGATTGCTCGCGCCGGTGCTGCCGCAGGCTGCAAAGAAGCCCTATTCACCTTGGGCGAAAAACCAGAGCTGCGCTACAACGCCGCGCGCCAAGCGCTGGATGCAATGGGCTACGCCAGCACCGTTGATTATTTGTTCGATATAGCAAAAGCCGTGTTCGAAGAAACGGGTTTGCTGCCGCACGCTAATCCCGGCACTTTGACCGCAGCAGAAATGCAAAAACTGCGCAGCGTTTCGCCTTCGATGGGCATCATGCTGGAAAGTTTATCGCCGCGTTTATGCGAAAAAGGCATGCCGCATTACGGTTCGCCCGACAAAGAACCGGGCGTGCGTCTCGCCACACTCGAAGAAGCCGGAAAACAGCGCATTCCATTCACCACCGGCATTTTGATCGGCATCGGTGAAACACGGCGCGAACGCGTGGAATCGCTGCTCGCCATTCGCGCGCTGCACGAACAATACGGCCACATCCAAGAAATTATCGTGCAGAACTTTCGCGCCAAGCCCAACACAAAAATGGCGCAAGCACCCGAACCCGATTTAGACGATTTGCTGTGGACGATAGCTGTCGCACGCATCATTTTTGGCAGCGAGATGGCGATACAAGCGCCACCCAATTTATCGCCGGGCGTGTTAGAAAAATTAGTGGATGCTGGCATCAATGATTGGGGCGGCGTTTCGCCACTCACGCCAGATTTTGTCAATCCAGAAGCGCCGTGGCCGCATTTGCAAGACCTCGCGGAAGCCACCGCCAATGCTGGCAAATATCTGCAAGAGCGATTGACGGTTTATCCCGCCTTCGTGCGCGATTTATTTCAGTGGACGGACAAAAACTTCCACACACCGATTCTGCAACAAACGGACGGCGATGGTTTTCCGCGCATCGACAGTTGGAAAACTGGCAGCAGCGAAATGCCACCCCTAGAGATGCTGACACAAATCCACGAGTCTGTTCATAAACTCGAGCGCACGCGCACTGCTTCGCAAGATGTGCGCGATATTTTGGCTGCCATTCAGCAAGGTAAAACTCCGAGCGAAGCGGAGATCGTGCGTTTATTTCGCGCGCGCGGCGACGATGTGGGCGCTATCTGTCACGCAGCGAATGTGATGCGAAAAAATCTGAATGGCGACACAGTGACTTATGTGGTCAACCGCAACATCAACTACACCAATGTCTGCTATTTCAAATGTCAGTTCTGCGCATTCTCCAAAGGTAAAACGCACGAAAACTTGCGCGGCAAACCGTACGATATTTCACTGGAAGAAATTCAACGCCGCACGACCGAAGGCTGGCAGCGCGGCGCGACCGAAGTGTGCATGCAAGGAGGCATACACCCTGATTACAACGGCAACACTTACATAGAGATTTTGGATGCCGTCAAAGCGGTGCAGCCAGATATGCATATCCATGCTTTTTCACCGCTGGAAATTTGGCAAGGCGCAGCCACGCTGCAACTGCCGTTGAAAGAGTATTTGCAACAATTAAAAGCGCGCGGTTTAGGCACGCTGCCAGGTACCGCCGCTGAAATTTTGGATGATGAAGTGCGCGCTGTTTTGTGTGCCGACAAAATCAATACTGCGCAGTGGTTTGAAGTGATGGACGCTGCACACGCGGTAGGCTTGCGCTCCACGGCCACCATCATGTTTGGTCATATCGAACGCTATGAACATTGGGCGCGCCATTTTTTACGTGTACTCACCCTACAAAAACAAACCGGCGGTTTTACCGAGTTTGTGCCACTGCCTTTTGTGGCGGAAGAAGCGCCGATGTATTTGCGCGGTCGCGCACGCAAAGGCCCCACCTTCCGCGAAGTCGTGCTGATGCACGCCGTGGCACGTTTGGTGTTGTCACCACACATCCACAACATTCAAGCCTCGTGGGTAAAACTCGGCAATGAAGGCGTGGTTGCCTGTCTCGCTGCAGGCGTGAATGATTTGGGCGGCACGCTGATGAACGAAAGTATTACACGCGCCGCCGGTGCGACACACGGACAAGAAAATTCACCTGAAAATTTAGATGCCATGATTACTGCCGCGCAACGCCAACCACAGCAGCGCAGCACGCTTTACGGCAAGATAGACTCTTCGCGCATTGCAAAATCGTACAATGCGGCAGAATTGCTGCCGCTGGTGAATGATTTAGTGGAGCGTGTATCACACAAAGCCGACACGCTGATTAAAGCCGTGCAGTCGGCGTAATTTTTTATCGTTTTTATTAAGCAATTTTATTGGCGTTTTATTTTTAACTGCACCAACTGTGCCGCTACTTCTTTGAAAGCAGCTAATTTTTCTGATCCAATCAGTTTTTCGTACTCCGCTTCCAACTCATCGTAAGCACCCATCGAATCTTGAATCAGTTGTTTGCCGCGCGCAGTCAGTGCAATTTTTTTGGCGCGACCATCGTCTGGATCTTCTTGTTTGACGATGTAACCCTGCTTTTCAATTTCCGCGACAATCTGGCTCATCGCCTGCTTGGTTAAACCATTCGCCTGCGCTAAATCGACAATGCGCAAACCTGCGCGAAAATCCAAATTGAGAAACACCGTATCCCAATTCAGTTTCAAACCTTTGTGACCTTTCGCCGCACTTTTTGCCATCAAACCGCGACCCAAATCGCGGCTGAGAAACGCCAAGTCGCGCCCCAAGTTGCTGTTGAGTGCGCGCGATTTGCCTGTCACCTTGTTCATGTCTTTAGCCCCTGCGATTGTCGCCCTAGAGTAACCAAGCCACGCAACAATAGTAAAGTGCGCTTGACCAAATCCATGGCGCTCGCTAGTGTTAGGTCTCTTTGAAAGCTTTTGAGGGTTTTACGATGACACAGCGCGTCGGTTTTATTGGCTTGGGCAACATCGGCAAACCGATGGCGGTACATCTGGCGGGCAGCGCATTTCCTTGCGCGGTTTACGACATCAATCCCAAAGCCAGCGAAGAATTAGCGAAAGCTGGCGCAACCGTAGCGAGCAGCCCAGCGCAAGTGGCGGAAGGTGCGGATTACATTGGTATCTGCGTGCGTGACGATGCCGATACTTTTGCAGTGATGGAAGGCGAGCAAGGCATTTTGCACAGCGCAAAAAACGGCGCAGTGATTGCGATACACAGCACGGTAAAACTCGACACCATTCATAGACTCGCGGCGATAGCTGCACAAAAAGGCGTGACCGTGATCGACGCGCCTATCACCGGCGGCGCACACGGCGCTGCTGCAAAAAAATTGTGCTACATGGTCGGCGGCGTAGCAGAAACCGTCGCTGCGGTTGAAAAATTTATGCTGACATCCGGCGAAAAAGTGATTCACGCCGGCGAATTGGGTTGCGGCATGAAATTAAAACTGTGCAATAACTTGATGACTTATTTGGAATTGATGGCGGTGCACGAAGGCATGAAACTCGCCAAAGCCTCTGGTTTAAGTTTAGATGTATTGAAAGAAGTCACCACGGCTAACGGCGTACTCACCGCTTCCATGAAAATGTTTTACGACACCAAAAAAGGTTTTGATGAAAAAACTTTTGCAGAAATTATGGTGGGTTTCAAAGCAGTCGCAGTAAAAGATTTATCCAGCGCACTCGACTTTGCCGATTCGCTGAACATCAGTCTCCCTGGCACCGGCACCTGCCGTGAAGTGATCAAGCAGGTGTATGGCGGCGGTTAAATCCGCAGCAAGAAAGTTTTAGTAGTACGACTGACTGCGATCGGTGTGATCCGTCACATCGCGCACGCCTTCCAACTGCGGCAGCTTTTCTATCAGCGTGGTTTCAACGCCCTGCTTGAGCGTGACATCCACCGACGCGCAGCCTTGGCAGCCGCCGCCAAATTTCAGCACAGCGATGTTGCCGTCCATGTGATCCAAAGACACTTCACCGCTGTGTGCAGCCAATTGCGGGTTGATGTCGTTGTACAACACATAATTCACTTTATCCGCCAGCGGGCTGTCATCAGCCACTTGTGGCATTTTGGCGTTCGGCGCTTTGATGGTGAGTTGCCCACCCATGCGATCGGGCGAGTAATCCACCTTGGCATCTTTGAGGTAAGGAATACTGCGCCCATCGAAATAGCAGCGAAAATGTTTCATTTCGATAAATTCATCGCCCTCTTTTTCTTCACCAGGGCGGCAGTAGGCAATGCAAGTTTCCGCGCGCGAGGTGCCCGGATCATTCACAAACATACGCACGCTGATGCCTGGCGCATTCTGCTTTTCCAACAGTCCGGCGAGATACTCTTGGGCGGATTCGGTGATATCAACTTCAGGCATGACACAAACTCGATGAATGAGGAGAATTGCTCGTTATTGTAAGACGATCGCCTCAGCATGAACACGGACAAAATATCAGGGTATGGACGCGATACGGCTTGAAAAAGCTCAGTTTTCTGGATTCTGATTTTTCAATCGCGTGGCAGCACTCAGTAAAAACTTGAGCAGGCGATCGCGGTCATAGTTCTTGACCTTATCCAGATCCAAATGCATGGAAAAACCTTCGGCACGCTGCTCAAAGTAAGTCTGTTTAGTGCCGAGGTTTTTGCGGAAGTCCACCACGGTATAAACGCGCACTGGCTGACTGAAACCTTTGACATTGATCGTGCCTTTTTCTTCGCACAACACAATATCTTTAATCAGCGAATAAGTTTCGTGTGAGATCAAAATCTCACCCGACGGTGCGGCGGTTTCCAAGCGGCTGGCGAGATTCACTTCTGTACCGAGCACGGTGTAATCCAAGCGTTGTTCTGTACCAAAATTGCCCACAGTACAATAACCGGTATTGATACCCATGCGAATCTCTAGTGGCGTTTCTATACCTTTACTACCCCAATGCTTTTGCATGATGCGCATATGCTTTTTCATTTCAATCGCCATTGAAATACAGGCCAAGCAATCTGTCTGTGCGCCGCGCGTGGTTGGGTCGCCAAAAAATACCATGATGGCATCGCCGATAAACTTGTCGATGGTGCCGCCGTATTTGTGAATGATCTGCGACATCTCGCTCAAATAATGATTGAGCATGTCGGTCATTTGATCCGCCTCTAAACTCTCGGAGAGTTCAGTGAAGCCTTTGATATCAGAGAAAAAAACTGTCAGGCGTTTACGGTTAGTCTCCAACTTCACTTCACTGCCGGAGTAAACCGAGCGCCAAATCTGTGGTGACACATAGCGCGACAACTTCCACAATTTCATGCGCATCGCTTGGTTATCGTTCGCTGTTTGTTCGATACGCAATCTCAAATCGGTGGTGCGACGATGCATAAAAAATGAAAATAGACCAAAGTAAATGCTAATACCGATTACCGCTGGCAACCCTGTACTCACACTGCCTTGCCAATTCCAGACTTGATGATGAAAAACCAAGCTCACCAAAAAACCTATCGCTACGGCGCCTACTGTTTGCAACCAATAGCGCACGCCGTTATTGATAAGAGATTGCGACTGCACCAGTGTGAAAAACATAAACGCGGGCAGCAAATCAAAATCGGTTACGCCGATCAGCAAGCCCACAAAAAATGCATCGCAATAACCAGCGTAAAGCAGCACCTCGTCCATGCGCTTTTCTAAATGGCGTGTTGCCAGCACATAAACAATATGCGGATAAGCCAGCCAAATGATGGCGAGAAAATGTTGCTGCGTAAAACTGCTCCACGGCGAGCTGAGCAACAGCGTGCCAACAGCCGCCAACGCCAACAGCAGTCGGAAATAGTAATCATTGAGGGGGTTCAGCACATGCAGATCATCGTCTGCAACGGCGGGAGAACTCTGCTCGGCTAGGTTAGACATCGCTTCTTTATATTTATGATGGTCTGCGGTACTTGACCATCAGGGTAGCGGCTACGCCCACACTTCGCAACCAGCCCTGTATTTGCCCCAACAGCGGTTCACAGCCGTACTGCAACTGCTAGAATCGGCGGCAATTTGCTGCGCGATGCAGCCACCCGATTTCGCACTACTCACTTTTTCTTTTCACAACCTAGAGGTCTCTATGCAATTGTCATTTACCCCCGATCAGGAAGCGCTGCGCCATCAGTTGCGCGACTATTTCAAAACCCTGATGACGCCCGAACTTAAAAAGGAGCTAAATCAAGATTTTAAACACGAAGGCGGCGGTCCTCTGTGGCGTGCAGCCATGAAAAAACTCGGCAGCGACGGCTGGATTGGTCTCGGCTGGGAAAAGGAATACGGCGGTCAAGCCAAATCCCCCATCGAGCAGTACATCTTCTTCTCAGAAATCATGAAAGCGGGCTTTCCTTTCCCCTTCCTCACGTCTGAATCGGTAGGTCCCGCCCTCGCGCAATTCGGCAGCCCTGAATTAAAAGCACAGATCATCCCCAAAATTCTCGCCGGTGAAATTTGTATTTGTATCGGCTACTCCGAACCAGGCTCCGGCACTGATTTGGCTTCGCTGAAAACCCGCGCTGTAAAAGACGGCGACGACCACTACATCATCAACGGTCAAAAAATGTGGACCTCGCTCGCCGAGTTTTCTGACTATGTGTGGCTCGCCTGCCGCACGGGCGATGTAGAAGAAAAAGGCAAACACGGTTCGATCTCGATGTTTTTGATTCCGATGAACCACCCCGGCATTTCTATCACGCAAGTCAAAACACTCGGCTCCGTGCGCACCAACGCCACTTACTATGAAAATGTGCGCGTGCCGAAAGAATGGATGATCGGGAAAGAAAATCGCGGCTGGGGCGTGATTATGAGCCAGCTCAACCGCGAGCGTCTGGCACTCGTTACGCACGGCCCTATCGTCGGTATGTTTCGCAAAGTGTGTGAGTACGCAGAAAAAACAAAACTGGCGAATGGTCAGCGTTTGATCGATCAAGATTGGGTCAAAATGAAATTGGCAAAAGTGCGCGCCGGCGCTGAAGCCATCAAATTGATTTGCTACAAACAGGCGTGGTCGATTGCACAAGGCGGTTTAGATATGGCAGAAGCCTCTGCTGCCAAAGTGTACGGCTCGGAATACATGATCGAAGCCTGCCGCGACTTAATGGAAATTCTTGGTCAATCCTCCACTTTGCATTCACATTCTGAAGCCATTGTGTTGGAAGGTGAGCTGGAGCGTTTGTATCGCACCTTGTCAATTCTGACATTTGGTGGCGGCACCAACGAAATCCAACGCGACATTATTTCTATTTTTGGTCTCAACATGCCGCGTCCACTGCGCGCTTGATTGGCAAGGAGTAAAAAATTATGAACTTTGGTTTAACTGACGAACAAAAAGACATTCAAAACTTGGCGAATGAAATTCTCGGCAATGAAGTTACGCCCGATGAATTGCATCAATACGATATGTGGGCAAAAGAACGCTACAACGCAAAACTATGGGCGCAACTGGCCGATGCCGGCTTGCTTGGCATTGCCGTGCCAGCGGACAACGGCGGCATGGGTTTTGGTTTTGCAGAATTGGCGTTATTTCTCGAGGAATGTGGCCGTGTGTTAGCACCTGTGCCTGCAGTGCCTTCACTGGTTTCTGCACTCGCCGTGCAAAAATTTGGCGATGCGACACTGCAAGCCATGTTGGGCGGCGTAGCCACCGGCGAAGTCGTATTGACAGCGGCCTTCCACGAAGAACACAGCTACGACGCTGACGATGCACAACTGTCTGCCAACGGCGGCAAATTAAATGGCACGAAACTGTGCGTGCCTTACGCCAATATTGCTACACGCATGTTGGTGGTGGCGAAAGACGGCAATGAAGTGGCACTGTTTATCGTTGATCCGAAAGACAGCAGCGTCAAACTCACCGCACTGAAAGCCACCACTTACGAGCCGCAATACATTGTGCAATTCAACAACACACCAGCACAAAAACTGGGCGGGGGCGAAGCGGTAAAATTTTTGGTCGATCATTACACGCTGGCACTGTGCGCTTATCAAACCGGCGCGCTAGAAAAAATGGTGCAAATGACCGCGCAATACACCTCTGAGCGCGAACAGTTCAACGTCAAAATTGCCACTTTCCAAGCCGTGGGTCACCGCGTTGCCAACTGCTATATGGATGCCAAATGTTTGAGACTCGTCACGCTGCAAGCAATTGACCGTTTGGTCAGCGGCGCAGATGCCAGTGCAGAAATTCACGCCGCCAAAATGTGGTTGGGCGATGCTGCACACCGCACCAGTTACGCCACGCAACATTTGCACGGCGGCATGGGTGTAGATCGCGATTATCCGCTGTGGCGCTTCGCGCTGTGGGCAAAACAAAATGAATTGACACTCGGCTCCAGCACACAACACCAAGTGAAACTCGCCGAACTGATTGCAGCTGGCGATTACGATATCGACTGGTAACCCACTCCCAGCCTCTCCCTTATCAGGAGGATGCTTATTTTTTTAATTTTTATTTTTTAACTATTTTTTTCAACTTAAGGAAATCATCATGGCAGTAGAACTCGATATCAGCACCAAAAATTGTACGATTGAAAAAGACGGTCATGTGTTGATCGTCACACTCAACCGTCCAGAAGCAAAAAATGCGCTGTCTTCGCAAATGTTGGTGGGCATGTATCGCGCTTGGCGTTTATTGGACAGCGACCCAGAACTGCGCGTTGCGGTACTCACGGGCAAGGGCGACACTTTCTGTTCGGGGATGGATTTGAAATCCGGCACGGACGGCGATGCCGATGCAGAATTGATTCAAAAAATGATGCAGGAAGTGCCCGACTTACACTGGCAAGCACTGCTGCGCCACAGCCAACCGATGAAGCCTATCGTGATGGCGGTTGAAGGCTATGCACTCGCTGGCGGCACAGAAATTTTGCAAGGCACAGACATTCGCGTTGCCGCCGAAGACGCAATCTTCGGTGTCACCGAATGCAAACGCGGCCTGTTCCCACTCGGCGGCTCTACCGTGCGCTTGCGTCGTCAAATTCCTTATGCACTGGCTGCAGAAATTTTGTTGCTCGGCCGCCATATCACCGCGCAAGAAGCCTTAAATTGGGGTTTGATCAATCGCGTTGTTCCCAAAGGTACAGCTCTTGAAGCTGGCTTGAAAATCGCGCATGAAATTGCTGATGAAAACGGCCCTATCGCCGTGCAAGCCATCTTGAAATCATTGCGCGAAAACCAACAACACCTGAGCGAGAAAGAAGCATTGGCGAATGAAGAACAACTCGGCTGGCCCGTCTTCGCCTCTGCCGATGCCAAAGAAGGCATGAAAGCGTTTAAAGAAAAACGCAAACCGGTTTTCACTGGTCAGTAATGCAACAACAAAAAGGTCAGTCCCGCACTGACCTTTTCTTTTTCATCATAAAAAAATAAAAATATAACAATACATTTCTCAATACATATTTCAATAAAACAGGAACGCAAAACGATGGACACTACCAATTCACCTCAAACACACAACAAGATTGCTGTCACCGGTGCCAGCGGTTTTGTCGGCCGCTACTTGGTGAAAGAATTATTGGCCGCTGGCAAGCAAGTGGTCGCCGTGGTGCGCAACCCAAATAAAGTGCCGGAATTAAAACGCGCCGGCATTGAATTGCGCGTGGCCAATTTGTCTGACACCACAGCCATGACGCAAGCATTTTCCGGCTGCGATGCGGTGATCGCCAATGCGGGGCAAGTGTCTTTCAATCGTGATTACGAGGCACTGATTCGTCAAAACCTTGAAGGCACTAAGAACACACTGCAAGCCTGCAAAGAGGCTGGCGTGACGCGCGTGGTGGCCATGTCATCCGCCAGCGTGTATCAAAAAGTATTTGCCGAGCGCGCCGTTGATGAAACTGCCGCGCTGCGCACCGCGCAAGACAAACGCCACCGTTTTAGTATTTATTCCATTTCCAAAGCGATGGCGGAACAAGAAGCGTGGCAATTGGCACAAGAATGGTCATTGCAACTCACCACGCTGCGCCCTTATGTGATTTTTGGTGCATTTGATCAAAACTCTTTTTCACATTGGTTTGATTGGCTTATGCGCTGGCCTATCGTCACGCCCTACCCCACTCACTTAAATCTGCCAATGGTGTACGCCGGTGATTTAGCGCGTGCAGCCATTTTGTCATTGGACAATGCCAGCACTGTTAGCGAAGCATTTAATATTGGCGGCGACAACATCGACTTCTGGCAATTTTATGATGCATGGGTGGCCGCCAATGGCGATTCCCCTTTCTTCCGCTTGCCACTGCCTGTGCCTTTCAAGCGCCAACTGGATGACAACAAGATTCGTCGCTTAACAGGCTGGCAACCACGCCCACTGCACGAAACACTGCAAGAAACTATTCTTGCACAACAAAACAACGGACACTTTGCATGAGCCAGACAGAAACCTCTTACGTTCTTACCGACATTCACCAACGCATTTGCACCATTACCTTTAATCGCCCAGAAAGAAAAAACGCGTTTAATCGCGGTGCGTGGCTCGCTCTGCGCGATACACTAAAAGCAGCACGCGAAGACGATAAAGTTTCTGTCGTGGTTTTTACTGGCGCTGGTAAAGATTTTTCCTCCGGCGTTGATCTGTCGGATTTAACCGGCGAGCCAAATGAAAAGCCACCATTTGAACAAATGATGGATGAATTAGTGCTACTGGATAAACCGCTGCTCGCCGCTGCCAAAGGTGCAGCGATTGGTTTTGGTGCCACTGCACTGCTGCACTGCGATGTGGTGTATGTCGGCGAATCACTCAAATTGCGCTTCCCGTTTGTCAATCTTGGGCTCGTGCCGGAAGCTGCGAGCAGTTATACCTTGGCACGCAATATCGGCTATCAACAAGCGGCTGAATTGCTATTCACCGCCGAATGGGTGAACGCTGAAAAAGCACTGCAAATTGGTATTGCCCGCGCTGTGTTTGCCGACGATGAGTTGCTCGCCAAAATACAGGAGAAAGCAGCAGAAATGGCACAGTGGCCGCGCAATTCTCTGCGCGAAACCAAACGCTTGTTGATGCACGCACATCAGAACAACATTCAGAAAATGCGTGAATTGGAATTGGCAGCAATGATGCGGCAAGTCGGCACACCAGAAAATATCGAAGCCGTTACAGCTTTTTTTGAAAAGCGCGCGCCACGGTTTGATTGATGGCATTCTCAGAAAACTTACTTCACTCACGCCGCTGGTACGCACTTTCCGCGATCAGCGCGCTGAGCTATCTCGTCCTCGCCTGTTGGCTCACGGACAGCACACCCAAGTTTGATGATCTCAACGATGTGTTTGGTTTTTTCAAACAACTGGCGCTGGCACAAACACCACTGCAAAAAGTCGGTGCGTTTTTTTATCCCAATAACGAGCATGTCACAGCATTCAGCCATCTAATTTATTTTTTGCAATATCAGTTATTAGGCTCGATACATTTTTATGGTCTAACGATCATCGGTCATCTCATTATTATCGCCACGGCGTGTTTATTGGCTTGCACCATTAACAGCCCGCGCCGCCCTTTTTATTTTGCTGTCACGATGCTGGGCTATCTCAACCTGTATTACTGGGACAGCTCCTTCAAAACCATGACGGCTATATCCAATCAAACCGTCATTTTGTTCACGCTCGCTGTTTTTTTTGCACTGTTGCGCCTAAAAAATATTCTGCTCGCTATTTGCTTTGCTCTGTTGGCTAGTTTTTCACAAGCCAACGGCGTGCTCGTGTGGTTCGTCGGTTTATTTCTGCTGATATTAGACACACAACAACCGCAAAAACCGTTACGCATAGCACTGTGGTTACTCTCTGCCAGCGCCGCTATTACCCTCTACGCATGGGCGCGGCACGCTATGGGACAATCATCGCCGGTCACACTGGCTTTTGTGTTGGAACACTGGCAAGCGCGCTTTGTTTGGCAAATTATTTCTAGCGGTTTCGCGTTTCTCGGCAGCACTATTTTTTCAACGATGCATCCCGCGTTAGCCGTGGCGTTTGGTGCGGTCAATTTATTTGCCGCAGGATATTGGTTGCTGCACTATCGGCAACACAATGTATTGATCACAGCCATTATTTTGTTTCTGCTCTGCTCTGCCACTTCGTCTAGTCTCATGCGCGGTATCGCTTTTGGTATTGAAGGCACAATTGAATCGCGCTACAAAATGTATTCCATGGCACTCACCTTGCTGATGGGCGCAGCGTGTATTGAATACTGGCTGCCCGTGCGCTGGCGGCTGCGCGCAGCGGCACTATTACTACTAATGGCACTCACCTTTCAGCTCTCTGCTTTGCGCGTTATTCCCGCTATCCAATCACAAGCGCAGCGCTTCCAAGCCAGTTATCGCTTGTGGCTGGAGGATGGCGACTTCCGCCGCCAAGCGATTTACTTTCCGCCAATGAGCGATCACTTCCTGTTCGCGGCGCAATATTTGGGCGTGATCGATCTCATGCAATTCGCGCCACAGAAGGCTATACTGCGCCGCCTGCCAGCGGCACCGGAGCGCAACTGCCCTCCCGCATCAGCCCTCGCAGCACCTTGCTCCATGACTATCCGACACCGAGGCAATGCCCTTGCCGTTGTAGTGCGTGCCGATAGCACACTGCCTGCCCTTCCGGCGACCGTCACTTTGTGTGACACGCAGACAGATGCAGTCATGGAATATGCCATTCTGGAAACACCCACTGCACAGCAGACTTGGCTGATTCCTGAAGCGGAGATACCCGCCGGACAGTACCGCGTGTTGATCCAGCCTACTCATCAGGCTGCCTGTGAAACCGTATTGACTAAAAAACCGCGCAAGGTCGAAACCGAGATGCGCACCCTGTTCACGGAACAGACTAAAAACTGACAGTGGAGTTTTATGGCATTTTCCTCGCTAGGCTTGGCAGATTCGCTCGTGCAAGCAGTTAACGACCGCGGTTACACCCAACCCACCCCCATTCAAGTGCAGGCCATTCCCGCCGTACTCACCGGCAAAGACCTGCTGGCAGGCGCGCAGACTGGCACTGGCAAAACTGCCGCTTTCACCCTGCCCATCCTTCAGAAACTTTCCACCACGCCAGCTCCCGCCACACGCACCAGCCAGAGCGTACGCGCCTTGATCCTCACCCCTACACGCGAGCTCGCCGCGCAGGTGCAAGAGAATGTGCGCCACTACGGTACTAACCTACCGCTGAAATCCATGGTGATGTTTGGCGGCGTGAGCATCAACCCGCAGATTGAACAACTGGTCGATATCGACATCCTTGTCGCCACCCCAGGCCGCCTGCTTGACCACGCCCAGCAAGGCACGCTCGATTTATCGCAAGTCGAGATTCTGGTATTGGACGAAGCGGACCGTATGCTGGACATGGGCTTCATCCACGACATCCGTCGCGTCTTAAAGTTACTTCCAGAAAAACGCCAGAACTTATTGTTTTCAGCGACTTTTTCCGACGAAATCAAGGCGCTGGCTGAAGGCTTATTGCACGAGCCGGTGTCGATTGAAGTCGCGCGCCGCAACGCCGCTGCCGACACTGTGGCGCAGAGCGTCTATCTCGTGGATCGCGAACGCAAACGCGAATTGCTGATCAAACTGATACAAGACAACAACTGGCACCAAGTGCTGATCTTCGCCCGCACCAAACACGGCGCTAACCGCTTGGCGGAGCAGTTGGACAAAGTGGGCATCAGCGCGATGGCGATCCACGGCAATAAAAGCCAAGGTGCGCGCACCAAAGCGCTGTCCGATTTCAAAGAAGGCAAGCTGCAAGTGCTGGTGGCAACCGATATTGCCGCACGCGGCATCGACATCAACGAGCTGCCGCATGTCATCAACTACGAGCTGCCGCATGTGCCAGAAGATTATGTGCATCGCATCGGCCGCACGGGCCGCGCGGGCGCTGAAGGTGAAGCCGTCTCGCTGGTGTGCATTGATGAACACAAATTGCTGATTGGCATAGAGCGCCTGTTGAAACGCGAGCTGGAGAAGAAAATTCTCCCTGGCTTTGAGCTTGACCCTACGCTTCGCCCCGAGCCGATTCCCAATGGTCGCCAGCAAAACACGCGACCACAGCACAACGGTCAACAACGCAACAGAAACCACTCGCCGCGCAACGATCAGCGCCCACCACGCAATAACAACAACGGACAAGATGGCCAGCAGCAAAATCGCCCGCTGCGACCACCGCGAGATGGCCAGCAACGAGATGGTCAACCACGCCAACAGCGCCCTTATGGTCAGCAACAAGGTCAATCAGGGCAGCAAGGGCAACAGCAGCGCCGCCGCACAGGTGACGAGCAGCCTTTAACCAACGAAAACCGCAATCCGTTTGAAGGCATGAAAGCCGCGCGCCCCTATCGCCCCAAACGCCCAACGCAACAAGGGCAAGGCGCATCCGGCAGCGGCTACTACAGCGGCAGCCAAAATCGCGGTGGTAACGGTGGTAGCAATAACGGCGGTCGCAATGGCTCGCGCAGCAATGGTGGCGGTTACAGCAATCACCAAAGCGCAGGTAATCGCGGCAACAACAATCGTGGCGGCTCGCATAACAGCAATCGCGGCAACAACGATAACTTTGGCAACCGCTAAAACAGCATAAAGTGTTTGGAAAAATAGAACGCCATCGCTACAATGCGCGCTGCTTTTATCGCAGCAAATCCGGAGGGGTGGCAGAGCGGTTGAATGCACCGGTCTTGAAAACCGGCGAAGGTGAAAGCCTTCCGTGGGTTCAAATCCCACCTCCTCCGCCAGACATTAGCACAGTGAAGTTCCAGAAAGCCCAGCAAATGCTGGGCTTTTTTGTTTATTTAATGCCACTCACGAGACATTAACCACTCACCACTATCACGCTTTCCGCTGGACTCTCCGCTAAATAGCGAACTGGAATGGTTTTACCTACTTCTATTTGCATGCGTATCACTAAGTCACTACTAAAGTTATCAATTTTTCTTGTATGTGTTGCGCCTGTTTTATCTTGATAAATATATTCAATAATCGAATAAATAGGCTTGTTATTAACAGTGACAAAATAATTTTTATCAACAAACGTCACTCGCGCTTCAACGGGAATGCCGTTGGCTACTATGTAGGCATTCCGTTTTGTTTGTGCTGTACTTTTTATATTTAGCACAACACCTAAAACAATAAAAAATGCACCAAGCCCTGCAACGCTGTATCCAATTACATGCTTGGCAAAAGTTGCCGTTTCAACGCCTGCTACTTGATGATTGATACGAACACCGCCGTGAGAGAATGTCACCAACAATCCCACTGCAATCAAAATTACACCTACAAATAAAAACGCCACTTGCTTCATTGCTATTTCTCCTTGTTGATAAAAAATTTATTCCCCGTGGTATTGTTGTTTTAACGCATCGACGCGCGCGCCATATTCGCCACGAGACATACGATTAGCACGATAATCCAGCTTTAACTGTCTCACTCTTGCGTCATAGGCTTCTTCACGATTTCTCGCAATCTCGCGGTACTGCTCGCGCGAAATTTGCCCATTGCGATAAGCGCGTGCGGCATCGCGAATGGTTGTTATACGCGGTCTTGCTGCTGATGTGGTTTGTGATGATGAAGCAGTAACGCGCGGTCTACTTGGCTCGACTGATTTTTCTTGTGTTGCAGTTTGTTCTGTTGATGCTGGCGGCGCAGGCGTATTGGTTGTGGCTGTTGTTACTGAAGAATGATGCCGCCACAAACCTAGCGCAGCAGCCACAAACAAAAGCACACCAGCAGCTATCGAACCACCCATAAACAAACGACGTGTCGCTGTTCCTTCCTGTGCGCCCGCCAAATGCATCCCGCCGTAGGGAAACAACAATTCACTGCCCTGCTCGGCGGGGTTTAAATTCTGCGGCACCAAACGGTGCGTGGCAAAACGCGGAATGCTGTACAACTTAACGGGCTGCTCCATCCCCTTCAGCGTGAAATGCCCCACCTCCTGCGCTGGCACTTCTGCCTTGTTCATCGCCATGAACACCGCTTCACTGAGATAGATTTCATCGGCGGGCGTATTCCCTTCAATTCGCGCAGCGATATTGACCGGCTCACCAAACACATCTTTGCGCGTCACACGCACTTCGCCGAGGTTCGCCGCCACACGAATATGAATGGGCTCACTGCTCGGCATCTGCACATTGCGCTGATGCATCGCGTCCTGCATGCCCATACTGCACAACATGGCATCGGTGGGCGAACTGAAAGTCAGCAGCATGGCATCGCCGATTTCCTTGATGACCTTGCCCTTAAAACGCTGCACGATGGGACGCAGCGTGCCATTGAAAGTGTGCAGCAAATCAGCATTTTCCGTGCGCGAATGCCGACTCGTGGCTGATGTGTAACCGACGATATCAACAAACAGAATGGTGAGGTTTTCGGTATAGAGTTTCATGGTTGGCAGCTAGCACCAGAGGTCGGCAATGCCTGTCTTTATAATCATTGCCAACCTCTCCGGTCAATCGGCAAAGAACAGGCAATCAAAATACGGCAGATCTGAAAATTTACGCATTTTCACCAACACATTCACGGACACCCAGCCATCCTTGCTCTCGTTATTTTTTAATGCGCCCTGAAACCATTCTGCCTGTTGGCTTTCTTGTATTTTTTGTAAAAAATTGAGCGCGATATCCATCGCACCTCGCGGCAACCACGCTACTAAATGATGTCCAACCAATTGGCGTATATTTTCTGGCTTGATGCCGACCAACTGCAAAAAAGCCGCATTCGCATCACAAATCACACCGCGCTCATCCAACACACACAAAGGGCACGCCAAATCATGCATAATTTTTTGATACATCACTTGCTGCATGGGCTCATCACCTAATTGTGAACTCATTAGAGCAGAGAGAAATTGATGCACTTTTTCCACAGCTTTATCACCACCCAATGCGCGCAGCTTTTGCAAAACTTCAAATTCTGTTCTGGATAGACGCAAAGAGCCACACAAGCCAAGATCACCCATGCCTGTTAGCAGCCAATGAATGGAAACATTCAAGCGAATAGACAAAGCGACCAAGTGATCGAATGCAATTTTTCCTGAAGACAACCACTCTGACACAGAGGCTTTAGATACATCCAAATCCAGCGACAATTCCGTGACAGAAACATCGCGCAGGCGCATTGCAGTTCGTAACCTTTCCTGCATACTCAGCGACTGATACATGGCTATTTTTTTACCATAAAGAAAATAAATTGCACGCCGCTGGTGTCTTTATTACTGAACAATCGACAGCGAATATTGAAATAATGAACATTGCTTTCCTGAGAAATTTGTAGCGTTACGCTATTGATGCCGTAACTTTTTTTCATCAAGGTTTGTTCGAGTAATACTGCAAACTCCGATCGCAAACGGTGAGGCAGCCATTTTTTATAGGATTGCCCAAACAATGCATCCATTTTTTCTTGATCAAAACCGAGCAAGCCACCGAACGCTTCATTCGCTGCTAAAAAATTACCGTGATGGCACAAAATAACGGACGGCAGCGTTAAATCTGCTAACAAAGCCTGCGCGCGCACATGCTGCAAAGAAGTGGTAATACCATCGCGCTCTACCGTTGTCAGTAAACCCAGTAAATGCCTAGCTGCTGAAACTCCGTAATGGCGCAAAGCTATCACCAACTGCTCTTCCTGAGAACTAAGCTCAACGGCTTCCGAAACACGCTCTGGACCAATGCCGTGAATTAACCAATCAACAGAGACATCCAAATGGGTTGCTAATGTAGTAAGCCCCTGTGTCATCAAGCCCTTACCTTGTAACCAGCCCGCCACTTTGGCTGGACTCTCACCAGTTAGGCGCGCTAAATCAGCGGACTTAAACGACCGCGCCGCCAATACCTGTTTCAGGCGCTCGCCAAATTGTGTACGCAATAACTGTTCCACTGTTTATCCCTGCGATTTGTTAGACAGTACATCGCCATCACCAATCCAATGATCGCAATTGCCTAACGACAGATATATCACGAGCATAATCGTCAGGCAATTTTTTACAAAAAAAAAAAACAGCTTCAATCAGTTGATTTCTTTCTCCCTACGAGAAACGTAGCGTAGCCACACCGCTTCGATGACCTCAACAAGGGAAGAGACGAATGAGCAAGGGAAAAATTCTTGTGGTTGATGACAGTAAAACCTATCTGCACTTTGCCAGCAGCGCGCTGGAGCACGGCGGTTATGAAGTCTTAACCGCAGACAATGCGTGGATATCCAACATCATCAATAAAGAAAAACCGGATCTCGTCATCATGGATGTACAACTCGGCGCGGTAAGCGGCGTCAATGCCGTCGCCGCTTTGCGCAACAGAAGTTTTTGCAAGAGCACACGCATCGTGCTGCACTCCTCTGAAAATGCCGACGCACTTGCCAGCATGGCGAAATCTTGCGGCGCAGACGGCTATCTACCCAAAGACGGCAATGAGCTCACCCTGCTGCGCTGTGTTCGGCAAGTATTAAGCAACTCGCCAACGCCTGCCGTTTTAACCACGCATTGATTGGCGATTATGGCTCACTATCTGCATTTTGAATCCAGTTTAGGTTCTCGACTCGTCAGCGTGAGTGATGTGGTAGAAGTCATCCCTTTGGTGGCTTTGCAGCCGCAAGAGTCTGAAGATCCTTTGTTTTGCGGGCTGCTCAATTACCGAGGCAAAATCGTTCCCGTTTTTGATCTGTCAACGCCAGCTCAAGACAGACTGCGCGACACACAATCCTTTCTGATTGTTGCGCAATGCGAAGACCACGGCATCGCTTTTCTTGCGAAAGAAGTGAACGCGATTATTGATGTGACACCGGAATTGATTTCGGAAATTCGCCCTGCCAGTTCACCGGCATTTCACGTCGCCAAATGGGCAGACAATATTTTGCGCATTGTCGAGCCACGGGAGTTCATTGGATGAACGCCAATGCCGTGCCTAATACAACAGATGCACCTTACTGTTTGCTGCGCTTAGGCACATATCTAGAACAACAAATGGGTTTCAATCTTCGCACCATAGACTTAGAGGTGCTCACACAGCAACTCGAATACTCCGAGCAAGAATTTTCTTCTTTTGAAAACTATGCCATCGCCATGGCATCGCTCATCGCCGTGCATGAAACGTATTTTTTGCGCCACACCGATCAGTTTGATTGGTTGTGTCATGTCTGGTTGCCGCAATGGTTACAGCAACATCCTGAACCGCAACGCACGCTGCGTATCCTCAGTGCAGGCTGCGCAACAGGTGAAGAAGCGTACTCATTGGCCGCGCGATTACAGCCCATCATGGCGGCGGCGGGCCATCGACATTTGTCGATAAAAGGTATCGACATCAATGAAAAAGCCATTAACAAAGCGCACCTAGGTCGTTACGGACTCTGGTCTTTGCGCGGCATTGATGTGCGCCAGGAACAACACTGGTTAGACATTGGCTTGCGTACCGTTTCTGTCAAAGATTGGGTTCGGCAGTGCGTTACTTTTTCCTGTCACAACCTAAATGAAAAACTACACGATCACACAACGTACGATTTAATTTTATGTCGAAATGTTTTGATCTACATGCACGAGACTGCCATAGACAATATTTTAAACAACTTGAAATTATCGCTAGCACAAGATGGCATTCTGCTACTCGGACCTTGTGACCCCAACCCCAGCAAACAATGCACGCTCGTACCTGTTTGGCAAGACGGCATACGCTGTTTGATTACGCAAGAGCATCATTTTGAAAATCACGATCACACCAAGCAGCATACGCATCCAAAAGAAAATAAAAAACACACGCATGCTCACAAAGAGCATACAGAAATAAAACACGATATTCCTCTATCCAATCCAGCGTTAAAACCTTACGCAGCGATTGAGGTCTTGATTAAAACCGGCTACTACATGGAAGCGCGCGATCTCTTAGAAAAGCGCATACAGCACGATGCGCAAGACACACGCAGCTATGTGATGTTATGCATGCTGTTTATGGATCTTGACGAGGTGAGCACTGCGCTGGAAATGGCGCGCATGGCCTCTTACTTGGCACCCAATGAACCGTTTCCCAATTATTTATTGGCGGTTATTCGACAGCGTTACGGCGATCTTGCAGAAGCACGCTCTGCCAGTCATTGGGTGTACGAACAGCTTTCAACTTTACATGAAGATTTACCCATTCCTCTGTGTGAGGAAATTACGGTGAAGCAATTAAAAGAGGTGGTTCGTGCGGGATTCTGAAGCCAAATTCGATTGGGGATTACTCAAATCACGACTCAACGACATTAACAAAATGGGCGATGATGAGCGCACGACTGAGCAAGTGTTAGAAACGCTGTCTGAACGCGCTGAGCGTTTTCGCCGAGAAGAAAGCACAGCACATAACGAAACAGAAGAAATGATTGTTTTTCAAGAAAGCGACGAGCGTTATGCCATTCCTTTACGCATGCTGGCAGAAATTAGACCCATTACAAAACTCACGCCCTTGCCACTGGTTTCAAACAATATTCTCGGCGTTATTAACTTTCGCGGAAAAATAGTCGCCATCTACGGACTCTCACGAGACACCTACAACAAAACATCCACCACTACCCACGACACTGCATCAGGAGAAGTACAGCATGGAAACAGACGCGGATCCGCATTGATCGGCCACGGCATTGCCGGTCACTTGGCTTTGTTTGCAGACCAAGTCATCGGCACTGTCAGCGTTGCCGCCTCAGAAATACGAGAAGCCCCCATATCGCTTGGCGCGTATGACTACATTTTAGGCGTAGGTGCTGATGGCTTGATTTTTTTAGACTTAGCAAAACTTGTCAACAACCAAAAATTCTATATGGCCTGAGGAATAAATCATGAAAAATATGAGCACAGAACTGAACACAACAGGACAAACTGTGTACGACATTGAAGCCAGAAAAAAATATCTACAAATTACTGAAGAAGATGCAAAACGCATGCGAACTATTCAGCCGCTTGCTGAAGCAAAAACGGATGAAATCATGGATAAACTCTATGAGCATTTTGTTTCTTTTGCCGTCACTAAGGGGTTTTTACAGAGCGATTCACACATTAAGAACTTAAAGTCAGCACAGCGAAAGTTTTTCATGGCAATGCTCGACGGAAATTATGACCACAACTACCTAGAGGGCCGTTTGAGTGTCGGCAGAACGCACGAGCGGATTGGTTTGGAGCCAGAGTGGTATATCGGCGCATACAGCCGATACATTAATCTCATCATGCCTTATATTTTCGAAGAAATGAAAGCTAAACCACAAGCTATCCTTCAACATATTTCCAGCTTAGTTAAATTGATTTTTATGGATATGGGTCTCGCTATAGACACTTATATTGAAGCCATGAAAATTCGCGAAAATGCACTAAAACAACAATTTATTGAAAACCTTTCACAATTCTCTGGCAGCCTTTCTGAGGCCACTAACTCCATCGTCTCAGCCACTTCGCAGCAAAGTTCGACATCCAGCGAGCAAGCAACTTCCGTACAGCAAGTTTCTGCAACAGTTGCAGAAGTTAAACAAACGTCTATTCAAGCCGTGGATCATGCCTCTAAAGTAATTTCCTCCGCTGAAGGCGCTGTTGTCGCTTCTAAAGAAGGCACGCAGGCGGTAGAAGAATCCATTCACGGCATGCATGACATACAAAAACAAGTGGAAGCCATTGCTGAAAAAATTCTTGGACTCAGTGAACAAACGCAACAAATTGGCGAAATTATTCAATCCGTGAATGAAATTGCCGAGCAATCTAAATTATTGGCATTGAACGCTGCCATTGAAGCCGCGCGCGCTGGTGAACACGGCAAAGGATTCTCTGTAGTGGCTTCTGAAATCCGCACACTGGCCGACCAAAGTAAGCAAGCCACTAACCAAGTGCGCGGTATTTTGGGCGAAATTCAAAAAGCCACCAACAGCGCAGTTATTGCCACCGAAGAAGGCGGCAAAAAAGTGGATTCCGGTGTGCTATTGGCGAATCGAGCCGGAGAAAACATTCACCGCTTAGCGCAAGCAATAGCTGAATCTGCCGATTCGGGTCGTCTCATTTCGTCTTCCTCACAACAACAAACCGCAGGTGTTGAGCAAATTGCTGTCGCCATGCAACAAATCAGCCAAGCAACAAAAGATGCGCTCTCTGCTGTTAAACGCACAGAAGAAGTGGCACAAAGTTTGAGAAAACTCTCTGGCAATATAGACGAGTTAATTGAATCTTTTAGCGTAGTGAAAAAACTTGAAGTGGAATGGAAGTTTACCTGATTGCATAATTTTATCTTTTCACTTTTCAGCGGGCTAAACACAAGTTATGGATACGGTTGAGTTTCGCAATACTTTGCTACAGGCGTTTTCAGAAGAAGCGCCTGACCTTATTGGCAAAGCAGAAAAATCTTTTTTAGATTTGGATGAATCGCCAGCATCAGACCATGTCATGCACTGTGAGTCTTTGAAGCGCGCTTTGCATTCTTTCAAAGGTTCTGCCAGCGCTATTGGTCGCGCGGATATTCGTGATGTCTGTCATGCCATGGAAGATATGGTGCTTTTGATAGCACAGGATCAAAAACTCCCTGAGCGCATGGATGCACTGCAATATGGTCTACAGTTTTTACATATCGCAGCTACCAATCCTGCTGAAGCACTCGATAACAGTAATGTTATGCTCGTACTAGCCAATCCAGAGCATTTACAGCAATCCTTATCACAAATAAAAGAAGCTGAGGAGCAAGATGTTCCAGATAACAATATAGAAGAGTTGCCTAGCGCAACATTTACAACAACCGAAATACAAAATATGCCAGCGACCGCAGCAGAAAACAGCACTGCGCTCACAGAAACAATCCGTGTCGCCATCAACAAAATTGAAAATATGCAGTCCAATGTCGGCGAGATGGTGGCTATTCGCTTACAACAAGATGACAGCCTCTCCCTACTCAATGATTTACAGCGTCATGTTTCCAGCATGGCAATATTATGGCGTTCACTCAGCAGTGAAGTGCGGGAGTATCGACAATATCTCTCTCCCACTTTGTCTGCAAAACTGGACGGACGCATTTCTACTTTTACTACTTCCGTCAAACAAGCGGAGCGGCAACTCTTTCACCTCTCGCAGCAAATGGGCGCACAAACAGGGCAACTCAGTTTATTGTGCGATGCCATGGACACAGGGTTGCGCGCCATACGCATGATGCCACTCGCGCCTTTTTTAGAATCATTCCGCGCAACTGCCAGAGATGCTGCACGCTCACTAGGAAAAAAAGTCACACTGGAATGTGAAGATCGCGGTATCGAAATTGATCGCTTAGTGCTTGAACACATTCGTGAACCCATTTTGCATTTAGTGCGCAATGCAGTGGGACACGGCATTGAAAAACCAGAACAACGACTCGCACTGGGAAAACCAGAAACAGGCAGCATCCGTATTCGCGCTGAATTGCGCGGCGATTATGTTTCTATTGCCATTATGGATGATGGTGCAGGATTTAATCGTGATCGCATTTTTCAAAAAGCGGCGGCGCTGGGCATTGTGCGCTCACTGGAAGAAATGACCGACGAAAAGCTAATTGAAATTGTCTGTCGCCCCGGCTTTAGCACTGCTAATAACACCGATTTAGTATCAGGTCGCGGCGTTGGTATGGATGTGGTTTCCACCATGATTTTAGAAGTGGGTGGCACATTAGATTTAGAAACCATTGAAGGTGGCGGCAGTTGTTTTACTTTGCGCGTGCCATCCAGTCTTGCCACTACGCAAGGGTTAATTTTACAAGTGGGCAACGCTTGCTACGGTGTTGTATTGGATATGGTTGAACGCATTGTGCGTGCAAAATTGGACGACCTCACTACCGTTGAAGGTCGCGAAGTACTTTATTTGGATAAAAACCCTATTTCTGTTACCAGTCTCGCCGCCCTGTTGCAATATCGCCAACACATGCCGAACAATCATCAACGCGCTTACCCTATTGTGATTTTGCGCTCAGGCACTATGCGTCTTGCCATGATTGTTGATGACATTCCTGGTGAAATTCCCATGATTGTCAAACCGATGGGTCCACAATTTGAGCGCATGAAGTTATACGCTGGTGGCGCGATTCTCGCTGATGGCAGTGTCTTGCCCGTACTGGAAGCTAGGCATGTCATTTCTATGGTGTCGAATGATGGCGTCAGTTATCGCACGCTCGGCGAAAATACGGATGACACTGAAAACAGTGCAGACAAATATCTCGATAAAAATCAGGATATGCGCTCAGAGCGCAGCGCCATTCTCGTGGTTGATGATTCCATTACAACGCGAACACTGGAAAGAAACATCTTAGAAGCCGCAGGTTATCGCGTGTTAGTGGCAACTGACGGCGTTGAAGCGGCCGATATTTTGCGCATGGAAGACAATATCACCTTGGTAGTTACTGACATGGAAATGCCGCGCATGAATGGCATTGAGTTGTGCAAACACATTCGATCCGGCGTAAAAAATCGCTTACCTATTATTATGGTGACATCAGTTGGTGCTGACAGTGAAAAAGAAAAAGGACTAAAAGCCGGAGCCGACGCTTACATCATTAAAGGCAATTTCCAGCAGGATCATTTTTTATCGACTGTTCGCCGCTTTGTTAATGCCTAATGAACAAAAAAATCAGAATTCTGGTTGTCGAAGACAACCTTGTTGTTCAACACTACATCCGCAGCGCACTTGCCACTCATGCCGACAATGAAATCATTGCTATCGTAGACAACGGCATTGATGCATTGAACTTTGCACTATCGCAAAAACCGGATGTCATGCTGCTAGATCTTTTTTTGCCCGGCATGGATGGTATTGATGTTATACAGCATGTGATGTCGGATGCGCCCTGCCCAATTGTTGTACTCAGTGCTGAATTAGATCGCAAAGATCAAAACCTAACGTTTGAAGCGCAAAAAGCGGGCGCGGTATCCGTACTCGCAAAACCGACAGGGATGGAAGCAGAACACTTTCAACAATTTAGCGAAACACTTTGCAAAACCATACAACTGATGGCGCAAGTCAAAGTCACGCGACGCTGGCTGGCAACACCGCACGCATCTGCTTCTACAGTCACTACCACCCCTGCAACACCCAACACACTGAAAGATTGCACACTGGTTGCAATCGGCTCATCCACCGGCGGACCAGCCGCTTTACACAGTATTTTGGAAGCACTGGGATCGCAATTTCCTTTTTCGGTAGTGATAGCGCAACACATTGCCGCTGGGTTTGGTGAAACGCTCTGTGAATGGCTTTCAACCTCAGGTTGCCCTGTTTGTATTCCAAAAAACGGTGAAAAAATGCAGCTAGGGAAAGTGTATCTGACACCGGATGATCGCCATTTAGTGCTCGGCGCCAACAACACTTTCTTTCAAGTTGAAAATCCCAGCGCACGTTTTACACCCAGTGTTGATATGTTGTTTGATTCCATCGCGCATAATTATTTTGGTCGTGTTGCTGCTGTGATTCTGACCGGCATGGGTAATGACGGCACAGCAGGTATGCATCATTTATACCGTCGTGGCGCACTGACGATAGCCGAAGATGAAAGCAGTTGTATCGTTTTTGGTATGCCTGCTGCTGCAATTGCAGCCGGCATTGTCACCATCACCCATCCCTTATCGGGCATTTGCGAGATGTTTCGCGCAGCAAGAACATAAATATCTGCACACAGTAGACGAACTCACCACTCTCGCGCATTATTCGCAGACTCATTACACAAAACTGACGTACACAGCCATTGAGCCACCTTTGGAGAATCGCTATGAAATCTGTCGTTGCCGATAACAAACCCGTTAAAGTAGAACTGGAAGCCAACAAACAGTACCACTGGTGCAAATGCGGGCGATCAGAAAATCAACCGTTTTGCGATGGCTCACATATCGGCACAGGCATTACGCCGGTTGCGTTTACCGCCGAAAAATCTGGTGAAGCTTGGCTCTGCTGCTGCAAACAAACACACAACACGCCCTACTGCGATGGAAGACATAAACAAGTACCGGTAGAGCAAGTGGGCAAAGAGTTTTTCTTAGATTAAAACCATGCCTGATAAGAAAAATCCGACAAAAAAGAAGGCGCGCAATCCTGTAGCGCGCACAGCAGCACAATTTAATAAATCTGCTGTGCATGTCGATAAGAAAAAAGAGCAAAAGAAAACGGGTAAACCCGATAAAGAAATGCCGAAGGATTGACGCAAGATGTATACACGCTTATTTCACGCACGCCGTTTACTGGCTTCTTATTTGTTTGAGATGGCTTTGCGCAGCTTTTCTACATTAGCCAACAAAAAAAGCCAGAAGAAAACAAAAAACCATCAAAAGCCATTGAAAAACCCGCAACGCCCTGAAGATTTTGCGCCACTGTCGCAAAGTAATTTTGCCGATCCCTTTCCCTACTACCGTTTGCTGCGCGATCAATTTCCTATCTATCGTTTACCGAACAGCAAATTTTGGCTGGTGTCACGCTATGACGATATTATTGAAGTGGCGCGCAACACCGAAGCCTACTCCTCCAAAATCACCGAAATTTTGGTGAGCGGCAAGCCCAAAGAGTTAAGACAAGACACGCCCTCTTTTGCTGAATGCTTAGGCGCATGGGGTGTGGTGCCAGTTGATGTGTTAGCTGTGCAAGATCCACCCATACACACCGCAGAAAGAAAAATTGCACACAGCGGGTTTAACGCGCATTTCATCAAAGCATTGGAGCCGGAAGTACAAACACTGTGCGATGAAATGTTTGATGAGCTATTGCCGCGAGGTGAGTTCGAGTTTATCCAGAACTTTGCATGGCGCCTGCCTATGCGACTCATCATCCGCTTGCTCGGTCTGCCAGAGGAAGATTACGAACAAATCAAAAATTGGTGCTGCGCGAATATTCGACAATTAAGCGGCATCACCACACGGGCGGAGTCACTCAAAACCGGCTGCTCCAGCGCGCAGTTTGTGCGCTATATCTGGAAACATTATTTACGGATGAAAAAAAATCCGCCCGATAATTTCACTGGCGTATTGATTCGCGAGGCGAATGACCCAAACAGCGTAATGACGGATCAACGCGCTATTTCTTCTATATTTCAGTTGCTTATTGCTGGCTCAGATTCTTCTGCCAGCTCGATGGGCAATGCACTTCGATTGCTGGCCATGCACCCTGAAATTGAACAACAACTGCGGCAAGAGCCAGAAAAAATCAACACTTTTATTGAAGAAGTATTTCGTCTGGAATCCGCATTTCAAGGGCATTTTCGTCTCACGACACGCGAAATCACGCTGCACGGTATGACCATTCCAGCCAATCAACGCGTATTTTTACTGTGGGCTTCTGGCAATCGTGATGAACGCTTTTGGGAAAACCCTGATGTGATTGATCTCAACCGCAGTAACGGCAAAAAACATCTCACCTTTGGTCACGGCGTACACGCTTGCGTAGGTCGTGAATTGGCGCGTATGGAAATTCGCATCGTGATCAGCACCCTGCTCGCACGCACAAAATCGTTCACCATTGCAGGTGAAATACCGTTTGAAGCCAGTATGTTTGCGCGCACCCTGCTGGCACTGCCACTACGCTTTAAATTGGCGCAGCAATAAAGTTTGCAACCCAGACATACGCTGCGTGGTTTTTTTCGCAGCAATTTCCAACACGGCATCACCAGACCAAAGATCAATGTTTGATTTTGCGCGCGTCACGGCGGTATAAATCAACTCGCGCGTTAAGACAGGATTCGCTGCGGCTTGCGCCGCATCCGCAGGCAAAACAATCATCACGCGCTCATATTCCGAGCCCTGCGATTTATGCACGGTGATGGCATAACAAGTTTCATAAGTCGGCATTTGTGCACGCGAAATCATTTTCAATTCGCCATTAACTAAAAAACATGCGCGTTTTTCACCATCTTCACACGGCAACACCATACCGACGTCACCGTTATACAGTTTTCGGTCGTGATCGTTTTGCGTCACCATCACCGGCTGCCCCGCATACCAACTATCCGCTTTATGCCCTAGTTTTTCAGTGATTGCGCGATTTATACCTTCAACGCCAAACGGTCCTTCACGCAAGGCACACAACACTTGAAAATCGGTTTGTTTTTCCAAAATCTTTTTGGTGAGTGCATTCACAGCAAGTGCATCTGCAATCCACGCATAACCTGATGATGCAGCATCCAACCATGCCGAACGCGCAGAAAAATCATTCAATATTACATGATGAATTACGGATTGATTGGCCTGCATATCCGGCACGAAACCGTCATTAAGTGCGATGGCCAGTGCACCAATTTCGGGTGAGTTTTTATAGCGACGACTTTCTGTGAGTCGTTTAATGCATGCGCTACTTTCCAACGCCTGACAAATATCGGCCAATACGCTGCCCGCTTCTACCGAAGCCAACTGATCTTTATCGCCAAGCAACAGCAGCGTAGCGTGCGCGGATATTGCATCTAACAGGCGATACATCATCGGCAGATCAATCATCGAGGCTTCATCGACTATCAATAAATCACAAGACAAAGGATTTTGTGCGTGATGGCGCGGCTTGGAACTGCGACCATTCATACCCAATAGCGAATGCAGTGTTAAACCTTTTAAGCCGTGCTTGTGCGCATCAAACTGTGAACGCACCAAAGCATTCATCATATTGTTAGCAGCCTTGCCTGTTGGCGCGGCTAATTTAATGACGCACTGCGGATTTTTTTTCAACTCTGCCTGAATACGCTCTGACGCATTCCAAGTTTTTCCCGTGCCAGGTCCTCCAGTAATAATTTCCAAACGCCCTGCTTCATGCAGTGTTTTCAGTTTTTCTGCCACCGCCGTTTCAAACGCGTGATATTTCTGCAACCACAGCACGCGACCGTCTTCCGATGCAATCAACGGCTTCACCGAATCCACAATAACACGCTGCACATCGCTGGCAGTAATACCTTGCAGCAGCGCAGACAGTTCAGACTCTCCCAAATCATGGCATACAGACAAATCGAGACAAGTGTGTTTGAGCGAGACAGAAAAGCTGGCTGCAGCGGCAAGGCGTTTCAATATCTCTCCATCTTTTTTAGCTTTTGTTGCGGCGAAGTTTTCAAGCACCCACTCCGAAAAAACGCGATCCAATGTGCTTACAACATTAACCACACTGCACCTCCTCACCCGAAAAAACTGAACTCAAAGATAGAATTTGTTGTGCGCTAGGTCGTTTGAAATAAATACCGTGATCAGCATAACCATCCACCCCCATGCCGCGCAAAAACAAGTAAAACACACCACCAAAACGATATTCTCCATCATCATAAGCGTAACGATCTTGCAAGCGCTGCTTCATATAGCGATGCGCCGCCACGGAATAGATCAAGTATTGCAAGTCATAGCGACTTTCTCGCATCGCGAGTTCCATTATCACTTGATCGTAACAAGAAGGATCTTTGCCTAGCGTGTTGGATTTGTAATCCAGCACATAAACAGTTTTGTTATGAATAAACAGTAAATCGATTGATCCAGTCATAAAACCATTGATCTGACTGCGATTGTCTTTGCGCGCAAGTCCTGCTGAAGCGTCGCAAGTGTTCACCAATACATCATTGACGGCAGATAGCGCCACTGCATTACTGTTGTCACCCAAAGAAAAATCAAACTCGCATTCCGGCAATATCGACTGTACAGAAAATAATGATTGCAACGCTGGCACAGCGTCATTGAGCGGTGTTTGCAATACTTCGTTCAACCATTGCGCAATCGCCAATTTTCTCTGCGCAATTACTTCATCCAATAAAGCCGGCTCCGGCTGCTTGCCTTCTGGTTTTAGCAAACCGTGGATACGCAATTCACTGTCCAGCACTTCGTCCAAGGCTTCGCCAGCCGCCATGCGTTCAAAAATTTTGTGCAGACAGTCACCCGTTGTTGTGCCGCCGCGCAAACTAAATCGAATGTGTTGCTGCCACTGCTTTAACACTTCTTCTGATAACAAATCTTGCGTTGTAGATTGCGTTGCACTCTCCGCTTCATCTTGTTTGCTACCTGCCGCCACACGCTCTTCTTTTTGGTACGCCAGCGCAGAATAGCTGGTGATTTGCCAAGCTGAACGAGGGAAAACGCGCTGCGGCAACTGTGAAATTAAGGGGATTATGTTTTCTTCTTCGACGCTACTGATGAAAACAGTTTTCTTATCACTCAGCAGCGTTTCATAGGCGCACGGCGCCTCACCCATGCGCTGTTTGACTTTTTCTGCCAGCGTATCCCAAGACAAAAACGCCGTGTCTTTTTCTAGCTGCAACAAATGCCCCCAGCAACTCTTAGGCAGTAGATGATTCTCTTTTTTGCTGTAATGCGTGGAGCTGATGCCTATGTAGCATTGATAAATCGCACGCGTAATACCGACATACAACAAACGCAAATCCTCTGCCATACGCTCACGCTCCATGGCTTGCAGTATTTGCTCCTCGTCGGATTGAAAATCCAACACCGCACGCCAATGCCCTTTTTCCTCTTTGTGATAAAACGGCGCATCGCGCTTGATGTCTGGTGTTTTAAAACCGTAGAAAAACGGCATAAAGACTACGGGGTACTCCAGCCCTTTACAGCCGTGCAGCGTGACAATTTTTATGAGATTGGCATCACTCTCTAAACGCAGGCTTTTCGCTTCTTCATCCAATTCGGCATCATTCAATAACTGCTCGGCATACCAATCAATCAAACGCTCACGCGAGCCAGTCAATAAATACTGCTGCTGAAGCAAATCACCTAAATGACGAAAATCCGTCATCAAGCGGTCGCAATCTGGTTGCGCCGCAAACACTTTGGACAACTCATACTCAGCAAACAGCATCGTTAGCGCGGGAAAAATACCTTTCTCATCCCAGCGCTGACGAAAACCCTTGAATTGCTGAATAGCTTTTTCAAAACCTTCGTCCGTGTCCAGAGCATCCAATAAATCAGCCGCCAACTGAAACTTGCGCAATAAAGGTGTAGCAAATGCGGCTTTGAGGTGAAACAAACTGGATGGCTCATCCATGGCACGCAATACAAACAACAAATCCTGCGCAAAGACACAACGCTGAAACACGCTATCTTTTTGCGCGAGATAAACAGTGGCAAGATTTCTTTCTGCCAAAGCATACTTAATCGCATCCGCCTGTGAAAAATCGCCGACTAACACAGCAATATCACCATGGCGTAGCGGTGTTTTTTTACCGTTTTTTTCTATCGTTGCTTTATTTTTACCCTGCAACAAAGACACGATGCGCTCCGCGCAATCCATCGCATATAAAGATTTAGTATTATTAAAGGTTTTACTTTTATCACTAGGATTGCCAATAAAAACCAAAGCACAAGGCTCTTGATTGCCTATGCGATAGACACCCAAATCTTTGGGGGGAGTATTGCGACCCTCCGGTGGTTTTTCTGAAGAATAAGCAGGATCGTATTCAATGCCGGAATACACAAAAATTGGATTTCCCGCAGTTTCTTGGAACAACGCATTCACCCCATCCATCACGCCCTGTTTAGAGCGAAAGTTAGTATCTAAAGCATGAATGGCTTCTTGGGGAATATTTTTTCTGACATCGAGATAGGCAAACACATCCGCGCCACGAAACGCGTAAATCGACTGTTTGGGATCACCGATTGCAAACAAACCACACTGTTCTTGTGCCTGATACAGGCGATCAAACATCAGGAATTGCTCTGGATCGGTGTCTTGAAACTCATCCACCATGCAAACGGGGTACTGTTCCGTCAACACTTTGCGCAATAAGGCAGCCGACTTTTCATCACCTAACTTGCTGTTGATAAGCTGGATCACATCGTCAGGCTGCATTTGCGCCAAGTGCAGCGGCAACTTTCTTTCCTGCAATAAACCTAGCAAGGCTTGTTGTAATGACTGCGTAGATGAAACTAATAACTCTTCATTCTTCCGATATTCATAGAGGTTTTTAACCACTTGGCAGAAAATCTCAATTTCCTGATTAGCTGGCACCACATCATTGATAACCACTAAGCATGATTCTTCTTTGTAGCTATTTTCATAACAATTTAATGAAAGAAAAGACCACATTGCGCCTTTTATCATTGATTCTAATGTTGCCCAATGAATCTTTATTCCAAGCAGCCCATTGAGTTCCTTTCTTTTATCACTAAAAAAAACATTGTCATACTGTTTACAAAAAAAATCCTTATGGAGCAGAAGCTTATCTCTTTCCTTTAAAAGCGATGCTTTCTTTGTTTCGTACTGATCCAATAACTCCTTTGCCGTACTAACACTACTCAATACCTGAACACTGGAGCGCTTACTGATTTTATACAGCGAACTCATGTATCTCTGTGTTTTAACGCCACGCTGACTTAAATAAAACCCTAATTTTCTTTGCTCACCCAAAGTGAGTAGACGCATAACATCGCTGAAATATTGATCTTCTCTGTCGCTGCTACCAATTTGCACCTCGGCGTCTGCCAATGCGCCTGTTTCAAACAGAAAAGTTTGCATCGCGCGCACAGCAAAACTGTGGATGGTAAAAATAGCCGCGTCATCCACCAATAACAGTGCGTTATGTAAGCGATTACAGGCTACCTCCTTCTTATCATCCTGTGACTTGATTGCATCCAAATACTGCACGATGAAGCCATCATCACAGGCACCACCGCGCAAATAGTGCAAAGCTGCTGCAATTTTCTGACGAATACGCCCACGCAACTCATCAGTTGCCGCATTGGTAAAAGTCACCACCAGAATCTGGTCTATTGTTAAAGGCTGATTCTCTTTTTGCGAGGCATGGACTTCTAACAGTAACCGCAAAAATAAATTGGCAATGCTATAAGTTTTTCCTGTGCCCGCACTGGCTTCAATGAGATGGCGACCATGTGTTGCCACTTTGGCTGGATCGAAACTCATGTTGCAACCTCCTTGCTGTCTTCCCACTGCTTCAAAGCATCTGTCAAAGTTTTAGCGACATCAAAAAATACAGGGCTCAACAAACGCTGTTTGTTGATGTAGTACGCCACTTTCTGTGTCTCACTGGCGATGCCACTACTGCCGAAGCCATCACCATCCCAAGCTTTATCAATAGCCTCTTGCCACTTTAATTTTCCATCTTCTTCATCTTCATATTCTTTTTTATAGTTCAGCGATGTCTTGGCAAAGAAAGGCAGACCGCCTTCGCGGTATTGCATATACAAGTTAGCCAAATTTCCCATGAAGTCTTTGTTATTTTTTTCTTTTAATAGATGGCTATCCTTATTCTTGCTGTCATCCCAAAAAACTGCTTTTGAATGCTTAACATCGCTCATGGCCAAACCAGCAAAAGCTGACTGAATGGCTAATTGAAAGCGCCTCTTTTCATCTCCTTTGCTGGCAGATTGCAAGAAGAACACATCGCCAAGACATGCTAATTCTCCTGTAATTTTCAGCACGCCGAGAGATCCTTTGCTCTCCCATTGACCCGTATGTGTAATCGGTTCACCAATGATGCTGTGCTTGGCATCCAACCATTCCAGTTCAATTTTCTTCAGCATACTTTGCTGCACATAATCACCCGCTGCGCCCAAAGGCCACTTGCCCTCTGCTTGCCACTGACGCTTTACTACATCCAATACCATCGCTTTGCGTGTATCAGCATCTTCATCTTGCGGAGGTATTGTATTAGCCACTTTCAATATGGCGTCTTTCAAGTACCAAGTGTCTAAACCACTATCCAGACCAAAAACTTCTTCTGATGAAATAGACTCATCATAAATTTTTAATTGCACCTTTTTATGCTTATCTTGAAAAAACCATTTATCAGGCTCAGAAAAGAAGCGCACAAAACTATCGAGTGAAACTTCCACCGCCTCTTGAGCTTCTTTCGATACCAGCCATTGATCGCCTTCCGCTTCAATCACCGCACCGCGACGCTGTGAGGCGATATCAAACGCCTGCTGATTAAATGACAGCAACTTCCTATTTTTGTCATCCAAGAAATAATCGCGACTGAAAGGCTGTAGCGGATGCTCCTGCGTCAATGCCTGCATGACACGCTTTCCGCCGACATCTTCGCTGGCATCCAAGCGGTAGCCTTCGCGCAAATAATCCTTCAATTCCGAGACAACCACCGAGGGTTGACGCACTTCATTTTTGCGCTGATCGCGCCCCACATAGCTGACATGGAAAATATCACGCGCCGATAACAAAGCCTCTAAAAACAACCAGCGATCATCCACACGGCGCGAGCGATCACCAGGGCGATAATCTTTACGCATCACATCAAAACTCGCCGCCGTGTGGCGTTTTGGGTAATCACTTTGATTCATGCCCAACATCATTACTACACGAAAGGGCACACCGCGCATTGGCATCAAACTGCAAAACTTGATGCCTTCTCGCCACGGATGCCGGCCCTGCGCTGGCGTTTGCAAAGTGGGTTGCAACGCTGCACGCACCACCGACAAATCCATCATCTCAGCACACCACGCACTCGCTTGGCGCAACTGAGATATTTGCTTGCGAATTTCGCGCAGCGCCAACTGTTCATCGTCATCCTGCACTGCAAAAAAGTCATCCAACAGCGCGTGCAATTTTTCCAACCACACATCTGGCGTAGCTGATTCTGCTAACACAGCGCGATATTTTTTTAACTGCTGCCAACACTGCAAAAAACTGTCGAGCAATACAGCACTGCCACCCTCTACTTCATCCAAGGGCATCACTGACAATTGATCATCCGCCAGAGCAATCGGCTCGCTATTCGCATTGTTCATGCCGTAGCCTGCCAATAAACGATTGATGGCAAACTCCCAACTGTACTCACTGTAAGCCGGTAATTGGCACTGCTCACGATGCGCAGCATCCAAACCCCAACGCGCACCGGCATCACTCAACCAAGTTTTTAAGCGTTCAAAACCTTCGCGCTGTAAATTGAATCGCGCCTGTACCGCAGGCACTTCCAACAACGCGAGAATATCGCTCAACGGAAAACGACTTTCCGGCAGCGACAACAAAAAATCCAAAGCGTGCAGCATCGGCACTTCTTCCAACCAAGTGCGATCGCTGATGTGATAAGGCAAAGCGTAATTGGTTGCGCCAAACACGGTGTCGATATACGGCACATAAGGCGCCACTTGCGGCATCATCACCACCACATCGCGCGGCTTGAGTGTTTTATCTTGTGTAAATATTGCCAATAACTGATCGTGTAAGACTTCCACTTCACGCAATGGACTGTGGCAACTGTGTATTTGAATACTGCTCACCGTTTTTTCTAAATCTTGCACGGGAACTAGCTGCTTGTTGGATTCATCTGGCAACTGCGTCAGAGTTGCGAGATCACCGCGATATTGCAGGTCTAAAATTTCCTGCTGGATGCAATGCAGCAAGCTGTCTTGCCCTAAATCCTGATAATCCTCTAATTCAACAAAAGGATATTGATCCAGCTTGGCATACAAACCACCGACAAAATCCCTCACTTGCTGCCCTTGGCTCGCCAGCAGCGGATTGCCAATCAAACCGTCAGCCAGTATTTTTTTCTGCTGATTTTTTACCATACTTTTAGCGGATTGCACATCAAACCAATAATGCTGGCAGGGATTCAAAACAAACAAATTGATGGCGATATGTTTGCCCAGCAGCAACAACATTTCCTGCAACTTGGGCGGCATAGAGGTAATACCAAACACACTGAGTCTTTGCATCGGCAAGCCAGATACAATCTCTGTGCTAGTTTTTTTATCCAGTTCATCCAATAACTGAAACTCAATCGCGGCACGATGATGTTGTTTTTTGTTAATGGCATCGCCCATGGTTGCGGTTAATTTTTGCCACAACAGTGCCTGCCATTGCTCTCCTTCTGCAATCTCTTTCCCCTTTTCCCATGCTTGCATTTTTTCTGGACGATAAATCAAATACTGATCAAATAAATCTGCAACTGTGGCAGACAACTGATAACGCTTGAGTGATGCATCACTATCGCCTTGCAAATAGTTTTTCACTGACAACATGTTTTTTTGCGATAGCAAACCCACATCACCAAAAAAACCGTAGAGTTTCCACAACATCTCCTGTTTCGAGAGCGGCGTCTGCTTAGGAATATCCGCAGCCACCACCGCGCGCACCAGTAGCCAAAACAATTCGTGCGGCTGTATGCAACGCACATTGGCTGCAATGCCCTGCTTCTGCGCCAACTGCAAGGTGAGCCACTGTCCCATCACTGTGTTGTCCACCAACACATATTCCGCCGCCAGCGGACTCTCCAATGGCTGTTCAACTAATTGCTGGATACACGCATCGCGCAACGACTCCATACGGTTGGAAAAATGCGAAACAAACGCCATTGCAAATCCTTCATTATTTTTTGATTGCCGATGATGATACAGAGACACAACATCCCGTGTCGCTGAACAATAGGCAACACATCATCACCCCTGTATCATGGCAGAAAAATCACCGCACGAAATCCTTATGACGAACAGCGCATCCCCCACACATTTGCAGCAATTGTTGATTGGCTATTTGGTCGCGGCCAAAACTTCACTCGACGGAACACAGTACGAGACAGTCAAAGCACAACTGCCCGGTTATATCGCACTAGCAAATGAAATGGTGAAGCTCGAAGTGCTGGCGGATCGCAGCATCATGCAACAAGCGATACACGCACTGGCAGCCGGCAATAGCGTGGAAGAAACGCTGATGTACACCTTCATGCTGCACATCTATTTATTGCTGCGAAATGGCACGCGTCACCCGCTAGAAATGGGCATCATTCGTCAAAATATTATTGGATTGCTGCCCGTTTTTGAGCGCGCGCACAGCAAAGGTTTGTTGCGCGAAACCGTGTATGAATCCAATGCGTCACTGCTGATGAGCATTGCCGATAAAACGGATGACATGGAAGAAGCCATCGGCATACTCGCTGCCGGCTATCAGCGCTATGCTGCTCAAGGCGAGGGTTTAGCCGCCTCTTGATCGAGATAAGTTTGCAATTCTGCAGGCCACTGTGGCACAAGTGCTGCGACTTGTTCGTTCGTTTTTTGTTGGATAAGTTTTTCTGCAATCACCGTAGGTGAGCCACCCGTAATCAACATCACCGCCATTTGATTGGTGTCTGAGTTCCACACAAAACCCGCTTTTTCAGCGACTTGCGGAATCGGTGTATAGCGCGACACCACGTAGTAGAGCGGTCCTTCTTCCTGCAAACGATCAGCCGTGCGCAGCAACTGCATGGTCGGCTCGTACTTGTCACCCAAGAAGCCTTGCATACGCTCTTTTATCACGGGCTGTTGAAACAAACCATTGGAATTAGGATCTAGCCCCACCATGGGTTTCAAAATAGCCAGCACCACTTGCGTGCCTGCACGCACAAGAAAATCGCCCAAGCAAGCACTGAGCAGCAACGTCAACGCCACCACTACTGCCGTTTTCCTGAACAATGAAAAATGATACATAATCGCCTCATTACTTTTGCTTGGAGCATAAACACATGGATCAAAACGCAGACAACACGCCCGTCGTCAACGAACCAACCTCTGCCACTGACAACATCACTCCGCCTTCACAAGACAGCAAAAACCTCGCGCTGCTCTGTTGGCTGGGCAGCATCCTACTGTGCTTTATTCCGGGTTTGATTTTTTATCTGATCAAAAAAGACGATGCCTACGTGCAAGATCAAGCAAAAGAAGCTCTGAACTGGGGCATCACTTTTTTTATCATTTTGATTGCTGGAAAAATTCTGGCATTAATTTTAGTTGGATTTTTAATCATCGCCGCTGCATGGTTGTGCAACTTAATATTCTGCGTGATGGGAGCCATTGCTACATCTGACGGCAAACCGTTTCGCGTACCGTTTGCGCTGCGTTTGATCAAATAAAAACTCAGCGCTTATCCATGCCTTGTTGTAAATCTGGCCACGCCGCCTTCAGGTAGGCCAGCATGGACCACAGCGTCAACATAGCGGCAATATACAAACAAATAATACCGGCGATCGCTACCCACGCGGATTCTTTGTAAGCGCCCAACAATAACACCAGCGCCAACATCTGCATCGCTGTTTTCACTTTGCCAACATAAGACACCGCAACGCTAGCGCGTTTGCCCAATTCAGCCATCCATTCGCGCAGCGCAGAAACAACAATTTCGCGGCAAATAATCACAATCGTTGGCAACACAAACCAAATATGTGGATAGCGATTCACCAATAACACTAAGGCAACTACCACCATCAATTTATCCGCAACAGGATCAATAAACGCACCGAAAGGTGTGCTTTGATTCCACTTGCGCGCGAGATAGCCATCCAACCAATCCGTTGCGCACGCCAAACCAAATACAAACGCGCACAGTAAATTCGTCCACTGCATCGGCAAATAAAACAGCAACACAAACAGCGGGATAAGCAGGATGCGCAGCAGCGATAAGAGGTTGGGCAAGTTCATGGCTTGATTCTACGGTATTCGCAGGCTCACCACACGCCCACTTGCTGCATCATGGCTTTGAAACGCTCCATGGCGCGGAATTTCACTGCGAGTTCGCGATGGTCTTCACCCTCTTCCACCCAAAATGCGCGTCCCCACGGTGAAGGCGTCCACGGCAGCACGCTGGAGTGATAAGTGGCTGCGGGATCGAGTGAATCTAAAAACTCTTTCGTCATCAATTCCATCGGGCTCAACACCACATCAAACGGCTGACCGTATTTGCCATTTGCTTTGCGCAACTCCATCAAAATATTGACGATTTCCGCCAAGCGTTTGTTTTTCGATGGCACACCCAACCAGCCGTCATTATTCGCTGCGCGTTGAAACGCCGCTTTGCTGGCACCGCCCACCCACACTGGCATTTTTTGTGTCGGCACCGGCGCGTGTATCACTTCGTCGTAGTGAAAAAATTCGCCGTGATGCGAAACCACTTCGCCGCTGTGCAACTGATGCACGCAGGCGATCACTTCATCCAAACGCCGACCGCGCGCAGAAAAGTCGATACCCATCAAATCAAATTCTTCTTTGATCCAACCGGCAGACACACCGCAAGCTACACGGTTGTTGGTGAGAATAGCCGCCGCCGCTGTCGCACGCGCCACCGTGAACGGATCACGCAGTGCTGCTAAATAAATATTAGTCGCCAAGCGCAATTTTTTGGTGGCAACACCCAGTGCCGTCAGCGTCACCCACGGATCCATCCACGGATTGGTTTTCGGCCACCACACTTTGCCGTCTGGCGTGTACGGATACGGCGTTTCAATGTTGGTGGGATACACGAGGTGATCTGGCACGGTAATGCCTTCAAAACCTAACTCTTCCGCTTTTTGTGCGATGGCAACAAATTGATCCACTTCTGTGGTGTTGACGAGTGAAATCCAATACTTCATGCCATGCCCTCTGCGTTGATGAATATGTATTTTATGAATGCAAATGCGCGTAAATCGAGGCCGCCAATTCTGCGCTAATGCCTTGCACACGCGCAATATCATCGGCACTCGCGCGAATCACTTCTTGCAAACCGCCAAAGTGGCGCAGCAGTGCGCGACGGCGCGTCGGCCCAACACCTGCAATCCCCTCTAAAGGCGAAGCCGTGCGTTTTTTATCGCGCCGCGCGGTGTGACCCGCCACCGCAAAACGGTGCGCTTCATCACGCACTTGTTGAATCAAATGCAGCGCGGGAGAATCCGCCGCTGGAATGCGCGCCACGGATTCTCCGTGAACGAACAACTGTTCAAATCCCGCTTTGCGTGTTGTGCCTTTCGCGACACCTACCAGTAACACGCCCGCAATTTGCAGCTCTTCTATCACTTCTATGGCTTGCGTGAGCTGCCCTTTGCCGCCGTCGATTAACAAAATATCCGGCAGTACACCGTCATTTTCTTTTAAGCGACGATAGCGACGCGTCAACGCCTGTTTCATCGCCGCGTAATCATCACCTGCCGTAATGCCTTCAATATTGAAACGCCGATAATCACTTTTGCGCGCGCCTTGTCGATCAAATACCACGCAAGAGGCAACCGTGGCTTCGCCGGAAGAATGGCTGATATCGAAACATTCGATGCGCTCCGGCACTGCGTCCAACCCCAACACTTCACGCAATGCTTCAAAACGCGCTTCGATATTTTGTTTGCTCGCCAATTTCTGCGACAGATTTTCCTGCGCCGCTTTGCTCGCCATCGTGAGCCACTGCTGACGGTGCGTGCGCACATTGCTACTCATTAACACTTTGCGATGGGCGCGCTCCGTTAAAGCAGCTTGTAAAACAGCGAGTTCTTCCGCCACCGCCATCGACAAAATGACTTCCGCAGGAATCTCGCGTTCGGCACCCAAATAAAATTGCGCGACAAAACTAGCTAGAACTTGCGCGTTATCTTTCTCAACAGAAACCGACGGAAAATAACTGCGACTGCCGAGAATACGTCCCTGACGCACAAACAACACTTGTACACACACTGCACCTGCTTGTTGCGCGCAGGCGAACACATCGGCATTGATCGCTGCGCCCTGCTCTACGGCTTGCTGTTCTTGCACACTACGTAAACTGGCAATGCGATCACGCAACTCCGCCGCACGCTCAAATTGCAGTGCCTCTGCCGCGCTTTCCATATCCATTGCCAATATTTCCATCACGCGTTGTTCTTGCCCTGTCAAAAACAGCGCCGTGGTTTCCACATCTTTGGCGTACTGTTCCAGCGAAATCAATCCGACACACGAACCAGAACAGCGATGAATTTGATACTGCAAACACGGACGACTGCGATTGCGAAAAAAGGAATCTTCGCACTGGCGCACGCGCGAAAATTTCTGCAAAAAATTGAGGCTCTCGCGCACGGCTCCACTGTTAGGAAACGGACCAAAATAACGACCTTTTTTCTGTTTTGCACCGCGATGAAAAGATAAACGCGGATAAGCCTCGCCTTCGCTTAAAAAAATATACGGGTAGGATTTATCATCGCGCAGCAAAATGTTGTACGGCGGATGATGCGCTTTAATCAAGTTTTGCTCGAGTATCAACGCTTCCGTTTCGTTCGCCGTTACAGTCAATTCGATGCGTGCGATACGCGCAACCAAGGCTTGTGTTTTAGGGCCTAAACCACTGACGCGAAAATAACTGGATAATCTTTTTTTGAGGTTGCCGGCTTTACCGACATACAACAGCGATTCCGCTTCGCCCTGTGTTTTAACGCCATACATTTGGTAGACACCAGGATGGCTTGTGGCAGAAGCCAGAAACGACTGACTATCAAACGCCATGCGCACACTCGCAGCAATTATGCATCGCCATCGGGCACAAATAATTTGTGACGCAGAGCTAGCAGCGTCAAACCGACATCGTTTTCCACACCCAATTTTTCAAACATGCGGTAGCGATAAGTGTTGACAGTTTTAGGGCTGACATTGAGTTGGTCCGCAATATCTTGCGCGCTTTGACAGCCGACAATCATCAACGCCACTTGCAATTCGCGCTCGGATAAATCATCAAACGGTGAATGATGCCCACTGTTGCGTTTGCGCAAAGGTTTCAACGCCAATTCTTGCGCGATTTTTCGACAGACATAATGTTGATTGGCGTGCACTTCACGAACGGCGAGCACCAATTCATCCATGCCGCTGTCTTTAGTGACAAAACCGCGCGCACCGGCTTCCAACAACAAATCAGGAAATGGATCATCCGCACACGCGGTAATGACTACCACTTTAGATTCTGGCGAACGGCGCTGCATACGCTGCGTGGCTTCTATGCCGCCAATGCCTGGCATACGCACATCCATCAACACCACATGCGGCTTTAATAATTCTGCTTTTTCCAACCCATCTTCACCGCTAGAGGCTTCACCGACGACGGAAAAATCTTCCACACTATCCAGCATGTGTCGCAAACCCACGCGCACAAGGTCGTGGTCGTCAACAATTAAAATGTTAATTAAATCCGCCATGTATTTCCCTTTAATAGCAGCTTGCTTCATCCAAAATTTATTTAGCTTTGAGCGGAAAACGCTCAGGATTTTTAATAATGTCTATCGTCAAATCCACATCAATTTCAGGCCAATACAAATGCCCACTCGCAGATTCCTGTACCAAGAGAATAGATTTCAACGGCTGATCTTTGAACCAAGGAAAATCTTGGTATGACATAAACAACTCTTCATCATGAACCAGCACCCAAACGCCATGACTGGAAACATGGGTAATCTCAACCGCCGAAGTGCTCTTTCCACGCGCCAATGAACTCATGATGATGCACCTCAATAAGCGTTTCTATTTCACGAAGCTGGGTACGGCTTAAATTAAAATTTTTTGCCAACTCAATTTCTGGCTCCAACCAAAACTTTGCTTCACCAGAATCACACATGACATGCACATGTATTCTAGACTCCTCCCTTGAAAAGAAGAAGAAACGATACCCCTTCTCTCGATAAATCGTTGGACTCATAAATCTCCCTTTTATTTATTCATTCCATCTTTCAGCTTTCTTACCCCAACCAATGCCGCGCGTTACTGAATAAACGCATCCACGAACCGTTTTCTTGCCAGCCGTCAGGATACCAAGAATGCTGCACGGCGCGAATTACGCGCTCTGGATGCGGCATCATGATGGTGTGCCTGCCGTCTATGTTGGTGACTGCTGTAATTCCCAAGGGCGAGCCATTCGGGTTGGCCGGAAAATTTTCCGTGATATGGCCGCTGTTGTCGATATAACGCATCGCCACCTGCCCGCTGCTATCCAAATTTTTTAACGCGGTGACATCAGCAAACTCAGCGCGACCTTCGCCGTGCGCAACAATAATTGGCATTTTGGAACCTGCCATACCCGATAACAAAACTGACAGCGAATGCTCCACTTCTACCATCACCAAACGCGCTTCAAATTGTTCGCTGGTATTGCGCACAAATCGCGGCCAGTGCGCTGCACCTGGAATTAAATCTTTGAGATGCGACATCATCTGGCAACCGTTGCACACGCCGAGACTGAACACATCGTCGCGATGAAAAAATTGTTCAAACATCTCGCGCACGCGTGTATTGAACAAAATACTTTTTGCCCAACCACCGCCAGCGCCGAGCACATCGCCATAAGAAAAACCGCCGCAAGCAGCAAAGCCTTTGAAATCTTTAAGATCGACGCGCGCGGATAACAAATCACTCATGTGCACATCAACGGCAGCAAAACCAGCACGATCAAAAGCCGCTGCCATTTCCACATGACCGTTTACGCCCTGCTCACGCAAAATAGCTACGCGCGGGCGCACACCGCTGGCAATCATCGGCGCAGCAATGTTGTGGTTTTGATCGTAAGTGAGCGACACCGATAAGCCGAGGTTGCTGTCATCCAACACTGTTTGTTTTTCTTGCTCGGCGCACACAGGGTTATCACGCAGCGCTTGTATGCGATAACTGGTTTCCCACCACAACGCCAAGGCATCGCGGCGCGGCATTTCTAACACGGTATTGCTGCCATCCAGCACGCGCAAACAATCATCGCCGTTGATAAAACCGATGCGGTGCAAACAGGTCGACAATTGATGTTTTTCTGCAAGTTGTTGTAGCGCCGCAATATCGTCAACCGACACTTGCAACACCGCGCCCAATTCTTCGGAAAACAATGCCGCCAATGGATCATCGCCTAAATCATGCAGCGCAAAATCTACACCGCAATGTCCTGCAAATGCCATTTCTGCGACCGTTGCCCACAAACCGCCATCCGAACGATCGTGATATGCCAACAAAAGATTTTGTTGCACGGCTTCTTGCATCAACACAAAAAATTGCGCCAATTGTTGTGGCTGGTCGAGATCCGGCGCTTCATTACCCAACTGTCTAAACACTTGCGCAAAAGCCGATGCACCCAAACGGTTTTTGCCATTGCCTAAATCGAGCAAAAATAATGCGGTGTCACCTTTGTCAGTGCGCAACTGCGGCGTCACCGTTTTGCGCACATCCAACACCGGCGCGAAAGCAGAAATAATTAATGACATCGGCGCCGTCACCGATTTTTCTGCACCATTTTCTTGCCAGCGTGTACGCATCGACATGGAGTCTTTACCCACCGGCACGGTGATGCCCAACGCAGGACACAACTCCATGCCTACGGTGCGCACCGCGTCAAACAATTTTTCATCTTCACCAGGATGGCCGGCTGCACACATCCAGTTAGCCGACAATTTCACATCCGACAATTTTTCGATACGCGTGGCCGCGATATTGGTAATGGCTTCGGCAATCGCTAAACGCGCCGAAGCTGGCGCAGAAATGAGTGCCGCAGGTGTGCGTTCGCCCATAGACATTGCTTCGCCCGCGTAAGTGTCGTACGCCACGGTAGTCACCGCACAATCTGCCACAGGTATTTGCCACGGTCCGACCACTTGATCGCGTGTAACCATGCCCGTGACTGAGCGATCGCCTATCGTGATTAAAAAGTTTTTCGATGCGACTGACGGTAACTGCAATACGCGCTCGGCAGCTTCACGCAATTTTATTTTGCTGTAATCAAACGATGGTTGCGCAACGGATTTTCGTTCGATACTGCGCGTCATTTTCGGCGGTTTGCCGAAAAGCAGTGACATCGGTAAATCCACCGGCGCGTTATCGAAATGCGGATCATCCACACGCAAATGTTTTTCTTCTGTCGCTGTGCCGACCACGGCATACGGGCAGCGTTCGCGCGCGCAAATCGCATCAAACTGCGCGAGGTGTTCTTCTTTCACCGCCAACACATAACGCTCTTGCGCTTCATTGCACCAAATCGCCAGCGGACTCATACCCGGTTCGTCGCTTGGCACGGCGCGCAAATTAAACACACCACCGATGCCACCATCTTTCACCAATTCTGGCAAAGCATTGGACAAACCACCCGCGCCGACATCGTGAATAAACTGAATCGGATTTTTGTCACCCAACTGCCAGCAGCGATCGATAACTTCTTGGCAGCGGCGTTCAATTTCTGGGTTTTGTCGTTGCACCGAAGCGAAATCCAAATCGGCACTGCTTTGACCGGACGCCATCGACGATGCCGCACCACCACCCAAACCGATCTGCATAGCAGGGCCGCCGAGCACGATCAATTTTGCACCTGCGGCAAATGGTTTTTTCTCGACGTGCTCTTCACGAATATTGCCGTAGCCACCGGCAATCATGATCGGTTTGTGATAACCGCGCATTTCATTGCCGTTTGCACCCTCTGCGGGCAATTCAAAACTGCGGAAATAGCCGCACAAATTCGGGCGACCAAATTCATTGTTGAATGCAGCGCCGCCGAGCGGACCTTCGGTCATGATGTCTAACGCAGAGACGATGCGATCGGGCTTGCCGTAATTTTCACCCTGCGCATTTTTTTCCCATGGCTGTTCGTAATCGGGAATCAATAAATTGGAAACAGAAAACCCGGTTAAACCTGCTTTCGGTTTTGAACCGCGCCCTACTGCACCTTCATCACGAATTTCACCGCCAGCACCTGTACCTGCGCCAGGGAAAGGCGCAATCGCCGTGGGATGGTTGTGTGTTTCCACTTTCATCAACAAATGCACAGCTTCTTGATGCGCTGCATATTCGCCCGTTTTAGCATCGGGAAAAAATCTTCCTGCGTGTTGCCCTTTCACAACAGCCGCATTATCAGAATACGCCGACAACACATTGTCGCCCGCGCATTCGTTGGTGTTACGAATCATTTTGAACAGGGATTTTTCTTGTGCAACGCCGTCGATCAACCAATCGGCATTAAAAATTTTGTGGCGACAATGCTCGGAGTTTGCCTGCGCAAACATCATCAATTCCACATCGACAGGATTACGACCTAACGCAACAAAACTCTCCGTCAGATAATCAATTTCATCATCGGCCAAGGCCAAACCTAATTCACTGTTGGCGCGCACCAGTGCTGCACGACCACCGCCAAGAATATCGACCGTGGTCGATGGCGCAGGCTGCTCTTGCACAAATAAGGAGCTCGCCTCTTCTAAATGATGCAGCACAGATTCCGTCATGCGATCGTGCAAAATTGCCGCAATTGCATTGGTTTGTTCAGCACTGAAATGACCGCTCACTCGGAAGGCAATACCACGCTCTAAACGGCGCACTGCCGTCAAACCGCAGTTGCGCGCGATGTCAGTTGCTTTGCTCGACCACGGCGAAATCGTGCCAGGGCGCGGCACCACTAAAAATAATTGTCCTTGCGGTTCAAACAATGACGCTTGATGCGGGCCATATTCCAGCAACTGCTCCAGCGCGACTTGTTCCGTGGGCGTTAAAATCTGTGAAACATCAACAAAATGCACAAACTCGGCGAGCAATTCCGTCACGGCAGCCACTTCGCGCAAGCGCGTCAGCCATTTATTGAGACGAAAAGAAGAAAAAGCAGGCGCACCGCGCAAAACCAGCATCACAACCTCAACAGTGAGCCACAGAACTAGCTCAGGGTAGGAAAATATCGATGCGCGTATTGTAGCTGCGACACACCGTGTAGCGCAGTAGCTTGTGGTAGATTGTGCAGCGATGTCAGCTCAAGGAGAACAATCGGTGAATTTCAGCCAATTAACCCTAATTCGGAAAATTCTGGTTTTACAAGTTGTTTTTAGTGTTGTGGCAATGACTGCCGTGGGCAGTATCACAGTTGAAGTGGGTATGCGACACATTGAGCGCGTCAATGAAGATAAAGCGGCAGCACTGCGAGACATCAAACAACAGGAAATCAACGAATGGCAAGGCGCCAACCGATTTAACAGCGGCATGCTATCTGGGTTAATTGAAGGCTGGACTAATCAAGAAGACAAAGGTCGTGCGCTCTCCCCCATTCTGAAAGACTTTTACACCGAAATGGCATGGCACGAGCAGTGGCAAAAAGTGGGCTTGGGCGAACAAGGCGAAACCTATTTGGTCAACATCAAAGGCGATAACGCTAGCCCTCTGCGCTTTCAATCAACCCCATTTCACAACAGCCGATTTATTGATGTCACTGAAGCAGGCGCTGGGCACTACACCAGTTATCGCGGTAACGAGGTGATTGCCTCGTGGACGCCCGTCAGTATTGATGGTACGAAATGGCTGCTGGTCAGCGAAATTGATCGCCGCGAAGCACTCAGCGCAGCACGTTTGAACTTGCGTATTTATGTCAGCGCGGTCGGTATCAGTTTTGGTTTGCTGGTGTGCTGGTTGACCTTCGTCATTATGCGCAATGCCATCACTCGCCCCATCAACAGCATGCGTGACGCGCTGAAAGATTTGCAGGACGGTGACGGTGATTTGACACACCGCCTGAAGAAAACCAGCAACGACGAGCTGGGCGATATGGCCGATATCTTCAATGCGTTTCTGGATAAATTGCACAGTGTTATCAGCCAACTCATCAACACCACCAATGCGTTGTCCGTTGCATCTGCCAGCATCCACGACAGCGCGATTCGTGTCAGTGTCAGCGCGGAAGAACAAGCCGCCAGCGCCGAAGAAACGTCTGCCGCGCTGGAAGAAATGAGCGTCACGATCAGTCAAAACGCCGACAATGCCCGCGCCACCGAGCAGATTGCTACCGCCGCAGCCAACAGCGTGCGCCAAGGCAGCGTGGTGATGAAAGATGCTGTCAGCGAGATGCAGAAAATCACTCAGCGTATCGGCGTCATCAATGAAATTGCCCAGCGCACTAACTTATTGGCGCTCAACGCTGAAATTGAAGCGGCTCGTGCCGGAGAACATGGTCGCGGCTTTGCCGTGGTTGCCGGTGAGGTTCGCAAGCTGGCCGAACAGAGCCGCACCGCTGCCGCTGAAATTGCCGCGCTCGCCAACAGCAGCTCTGGCGTGAGCAATGAAGTGGTGGGCTTGCTCGACAATATCGTCTCGCAAGTGGTGCAAACCGCTGATTTGGTGCAAGAAATCAGCCACGCCTCCGATGAACAACAAGGCGGCGTGGAGCAAATTCACCGCGCCGTCAGCCAGATTGAAAGCTCTACCCAACTCAGCGCGCACTCCTCAACCGAGCTGTCAGATACGGCGCGCACCATTCACGAGCAAGTGAAAGAACTGGAATCAGCGGTGCAGTTCTTCAAAATCTAGCGACTTAGATTGCGGTGCTGTGCGGAGCAATCAACCGCGCAGTGCCTGATTGATCTGCATCGGTAAAAAACCACGGTACTGTAGAAACCGCGCCACTTTTGCCTTCTCTTGCAGCGCCGTCACCAAACCAGCGCCAAACTTCTTGCGCTTCACATCGCTGACTGTTGCCAGCCAGTCTTCGTCGCTGCGGCGCACAGAATCAACGACTAGCTCTACATTTATGCCACGGCGACGCAACTCCTGCTCAATGAACACAGGACCGTAGCCGCGCGCTCGACGGCTGCGTACAAACACTTCGGCAAATCGTTCATCGCTCTGGTAGCCATCCGCTGCCAACTTATCCAAGCATTGCTGCAAAGCAATCGCATCAATCGACAAGTTGAAACGCTCTGCCAGCTTTGTCAGCAGCTCGCGGCGGGAATGCTCTCTTTGTCCGAGCAAGCCGAGGGCAGCACCGTGGATTTTCACAGCGTTATCCATATAGTCACCTATTAAAATTTTGTTATAAAACAATAGACTACAGCGTTAACTTAAAGTGATTACTTTTTAGTTACACGCTGTAGTTCAAGTTATTTAGAGGTCTACTTCTTCGGCGGCAACCACAACAGCGGTTTGCTTGCGCGCTTCGACCGGCCCTTGCAGGTAAGCCTCGCGAATCTTGGCTTCTAGCTCACCAGCCACTTGAGGATTATCTTGCAAGTATTTGATTGCATTGGCTTTTCCTTGGCCAATCTTATCCCCTTTGTAGCTGTACCAAGCGCCAGATTTCTCAACATGGCCATCATTGACGCTGATGTCGATGATTTCACCCATACGGTTAATACCCTGACCGTACATGATCTGAAACTCGACCTGTTTGAACGGCGGCGCAACTTTATTTTTCACCACTTTGACGCGCGTCTCACTGCCCACCACTTCATCGCCTTCTTTTACCGAACCGATGCGGCGGATATCCAAACGCACAGAAGAGTAGAACTTCAAGGCGTTGCCGCCTGTAGTGGTTTCAGGGCTGCCGAACATCACACCGATCTTCATACGAATTTGGTTGATGAAGATAACGAGACAGTTGGCATTTTTGATATTACCGGTGAGTTTACGCAGAGCTTGCGACATCAAGCGCGCTTGCAAGCCCACGTGGGTATCGCCCATTTCACCTTCAATTTCCGCTTTCGGCACCAAGGCTGCCACGGAGTCGATCACCAACACATCCACCGCATTGGAGCGCACCAACATATCCGCCACTTCCAGCCCTTGCTCGCCGGTATCGGGCTGCGAAACGATCAAATCCTCCACATTTACACCCAGTTTGCCGGCATAAATAGGATCCAGTGCATGTTCTGCATCGATAAAGGCCGCCGTGCCGCCCGCCTTTTGGCACTCCGCAATCACTTGCAGGGTGAGCGTGGTTTTACCCGAAGATTCAGGACCGTAGATTTCAACAATGCGACCGCGCGGCAGGCCACCGATACCCAAGGCAATGTCCAAACCTAAAGAGCCTGTAGAAATAGCCGGAATGTCTTCATGCGCTTTTTCGCCCATGCGCATAACCGTGCCTTTACCAAATTGGCGCTCGATTTGACCCAGTGCGGCGGCCAGTGCTTTTTCCTTGTTTGCATCCATTGTCTTGCCCTCTTATCTATACGACCGGTAACCGGCCTGACTATGTATTGGAAGAGCTTCAGCGCCCACCCCTCTCGACTTGCAGGGCAAGCATACACCGCTTTTTTGATACTGTATAGGTCTACAGTGTTTTTTTATACAGTATTTTTACTGGACGCTACCCCGCTACCACGCCCAGATCGCGCAAGCTGGCAATGCTCGCCGCGTCATAACCAAAATCCGCCAACACAGCATCGGTATCCTCTCCCGCCACGCGCGGTGCCACAGGCGTTGCTGGCTCGCTGCGAGAAAAACGCGGCGCTGGCGCGTGCTGCAATAAACCATCCACTTCCACAAAGGTTTTTCTTTCGACATTGTGCGGATACTGCGCCGCTTCCTGAATATCCAGCACCGGCGCAAAACACGCGCTGCTGCCTTCAAAAATTTTTATCCATTCACCGCGTGTTTTGGTTTTGAACACGGCGGCGACTTTCGCTTCCAGTGCAGGAATTTTGCTGATGTCTTGCTCTGGCGAGCCCAACCACTGCTGCTCAAACTCCGCTTTGTCCACACCGAGGCGTTCAATAAAATCCAAATAAAAATGCGCTTCCAACGCGCCGACGGATACAAACTTGCCATCTGCACATTCAAAGGTGTTATAAAAATGATTGCTGCCGCCGAACAAATGCGAACCGCGATCTTTGTACGGCATGAAGAAGGGATTTTTTTCATAGGCATATAAATAGGCCATTAACGCCATCGCACCGTCGACAATCGCTGCATCCACCACTTGGCCTTTGCCGGATTTCTGTGCTTCCAACAGGGCACACACCACACCGTAAGCCATGAACATACCGCCACCACCAAAATCACCCACTAAATTCAAAGGCGGCACCGGACGACCCGCGTCGCGCCCCATTTTTTCCAACACGCCGGTGATGGCGATGTAATTAATGTCGTGCCCCACCGTCTGCGCCAGCGGGCCGGTTTGCCCCCAGCCGGTCATGCGTGCGTACACCAGCTTGGGATTGCGCGCTTGCACGGCATCCGGCCCCAGCCCCAAACGCTCCGCCACACCAGGGCGATAGCCTTCGATCAGTGCATCGGCGCTCTCACACAGCTTCAACACCAACTCGACACCTTCCGGCTTCTTCAAATTCACCACGATGGAGCGGCGGTTGCGCAGCGTGGCATCCAGCGGACGCAGCCCCGGAATACCGGCAGCGCGCTCGATGGTGATCACTTCTGCACCCATATCAGCCAGCATCATCGCGCCAAAAGGCGTCGGCCCTATGCCAGCCAATTCAATAATGCGAAAACCTTTTAACGGCCCCATGTATCACCTCAGAAAAATAAAACGATAAAAAAGAATGGCGACGATGATACCTTAGCGGGATGCTTCGATTTACACAAAACCTACTACTCGTTTGCCTCGCGCTATTGATTGCACTGCCAGTATCGGCAGAGCGCGCCGTCGATGTTGCCAATCGCAGCATTCAACTTGCACTCACCACCGAACCGCCCAATTTAAACAGCCTCACCGCGACCGATAGCGTGAGTTTTTTTGTTTTAGCGCACACGCAAGAAGGTTTACTCACTTACGGCGCTGACAATGCACTCACTGGCGGCGTAGCAAAAAGTTGGCAGATGGATGGCAGCACTGTGCGTTTTACTTTGCGCGATGATGCGCGCTGGTGCGATGGCAAACCGATCACAGCACAAGATTTTGTTTTTGCATGGCGCACGGTGTTAGCGGAGAAAACCGCATCGCGTTATGCGTTTATTTTGTACCCCATTCGTAACGCCGAAAAAATCCACCAAAGCAAATTGCCTTTGGATGCACTGGGCGTTTACGCCGATGACGCACAACATCTGCGCGTAGAACTGGAACACCCCACGGCGTATTTTCCCAGCCTCACCTCGTTTGCCACTTACTATCCACTGCGCGAAGATTTTTATCGCGCGCACCCGAACAACTACGCGGCTGATGCCGATAAATTATTGTGCAACGGCGCCTTTCGTCTCAGCCGCTGGGTACACGGCGCGAGCCTCACGCTGGAAAAAAACCCTAACTATTGGGATAAAGACAATGTGTTTCTGCAAAAAATTGAAATTCCCCACATCACCAATGACAGCAACACCCTGCTCAATTTATTTCAATCCGGTGATATTGCTTTTGCCGAACTCACCCGCGACACGCTGCCGCTCGCTTTAGAACAGCGCCTGTATTTGCAATCGTTTAATAAAGGCATGTTGCACTATATGGAATTCAATTTCCGTCCAACACGCATACTGCACAACGCCGCTTTGCGCAAAGCAATCAATCTGGTGATTGATCGACAAGCTCTAGTCAATAAAATTATCGCATCACCGGGCACCAAAGCAGCCACGCATTTTTTTCCCGACTGGATCCCTGGCATTCCGCAGCATCACGATGTCGCCCTGCCCGATATTCCCGCCGCACAGATCGCCTTGCAGCAAGCAAAAAAAGAACTGGGCATAAACAGCATTCCACCCTTGACCTTGTTGATCTACGACTCGCCCTCCATCGTGCGCCAAGCGGAATATTTGCAGCGGGTGTTGCAAGAAACACTGGGCATCACCCTTATCATCGACAAACAAATCTTCAAACAAAAACTCGCCAAATTAAACAGCGGCGATTTTGATTTGGCACTCTCTGCTTGGGGGCCAGATTACAATGACCCAATGACTTTTGCCGATTTACTGCATTCCGCCAATGACAATAATCACGGGCGTTATCACAACTCACAATACGATGCATTAGTTGAGCAAGCCAATGCACTGCCACTTTCAGAACAGCGCAATCAATTATTTGTGCAGATGGATGACATCATTCGTCGCGATCTTGCCGTATTACCATTAAGCGAACCTGGTATTGTGTATGTGCAAAACAAACAACTGCACAATGTGAGGCGCAGCCGCTTTGGCGATGATCCTGACTTTCGTCACGCTTACATCAAAGTAAAAGGACAACCTTGATGTTGCGCTACACATTCAAGCGTTTATTTACCTGTGCTATCACGATTTGGTTCATTGCGACGGCCACTTTTTTTGCCATGCATTTTGTGCCAGGCGATCCATTAGCGGATGAAAAAGCCATCCCCGAAGCGTTGCGTGCAGCATTGTTGGCGCATTACGGTTTGGATCAACCTCTGCTGCAACAATACTGGCGTTTTTTAAGCGCGATGTTGCACGGCGATTTTGGTATTTCTTTCACACAGCAGAATCGTCAAGTCAACGACATTATTCATGATCACTTTCCTATTTCTGCCACGCTCGGTTGTCTCGCTCTATTGTTTGCTGTCGGCGGTGCCGTGTTGTGGGGCGCAATCGCTGCGCGTTTTCATCGCCGCTGGCCCGATTACTGGTTGATGATTGCTGTTGTCGCTGGTATCTCTGTGCCGAGTTTTGTTTTTGCCGCGCTCGCACAAATTGCCGTTTTAAAAATTAATCAACATTGGGGCACGCAATTTCCTTTAGCCGGATGGGGAAGCTTTTCGCAAATGTTGCTGCCCGCTCTCGTACTTGGACTGGGCACGATGGCGTACATGACGCGCTTGATGCGCTCCTCTTTATTGGATGTGCAAAACGCCGCCTACATTCGCACCGCGCGCGCCAAACAATTATCACCGGCGCGCATTTTTTGGGTACACACCTTGCGCAATGCCAGCCTGCCTGTACTGTCTTTATTGGGGCCTGCGATTGCCACCATCACCACCGGCGGTTTTGTCGTGGAAACCGTTTTTGCCATCCCCGGTTTGGGGCGTTATTTCGTGCAAGCGGTGCAACAGTTGGATTACACCGTCATCATGGGCACCACTGTTTTTTACGGCAGTTTTTTGGTGTTGATGGTGTTAGTGGCTGATTTGCTCGCGGCTCTGCTCGACCCGCGCATCAGCCTGCAGGATGCGCGCACATGAGTCAGGCAATGAATCAGCAAGCTCACGGTAGTTTGTGGCGCGATGTGCAGCGCGATGTCATGCACAACCCTGCGGCGATGATCGGTTTTTCGTTTTTACTGCTGATTTTTTTATTCTGCACGCTGGGAAAAACAGTATGGCGAGTGGATGCGAACGCGATTGATTTAACACAAATTTCGCAGGCACCTAATCACGGCTTACTCACCACTGTGATTGACACACCAAGCACGACAAACACATCAGCCTTCAAGCTCATCACACAGTTTCAAAGTTTAGCTGGCGCCAACACAGAGAAAGTTTCACTGGCTTGGCCTGCACACAATGCAGCGCACTACCGTTTGTATCGCCACATTTTGCCACCGTCTAGCAAGCTAGATCTCGGTTTACCACTCGCTGATATCGCTGCAACCGCGCAGGACAACTTACTGCATTACGACGACACCCTGCTCCTAGAAAATCGTCGCTACTACTACTCGCTGCAATTCTTGGACGATAAAAATAACTATCAAACAATTACTGTTGATGTCGCGCATGCTACACCGCTCGCACAATTACAACAGTCAGGCTTGTTATCCAAAAATGAATCTGTGCCAGAAAAATTATTACTGCCTGCCCACCCTTTTGGCACCGATAAATTAGGACGCGATATGTTGGCGCGTTTGATTGAAGGTGGTCGCATCTCTTTATTTATTGGTTTCACTGCGCCGCTACTCTATGTATTTTTTGGCGCACTCTATGGCGCCATTGCCGGTTATCGCGGCGGACGCACAGACACACTGATGATGTCGTTTGCCGATTTCATCATCGCTCTACCCTTTTTATTGTTTGTCATTTTATTGCGCATCGCTTTTGGCATAGGCCCAGGCGATAGCGGCATCACTGCATTATTGATTGCACTGTTGATGCTGAGCTGGCCCAACACCGCGCGTTTGGTGCGCACACAAGTGCTACAACTGCGCAAAATGGCCTATGTCGATGCCGCACGCTTACAAGGTGCATCTGGTTTTTACATTGTGTGGAAACACATGCTACCCAATGTGCTGCCGAGTATTTTGGTGACGCTCAGTTTTGCGATTCCCTCCGCTATTTTTACCGAAGCGTTTCTCTCTTTCATCGGCATGGGCGTTACACCGCCTGCGACTTCGTGGGGCGCGATGTGTAATGAAGGTTTATCCACCCTGCTCACGCATCCGCACGAACTGCTATTCCCCGCTTTTTTCATCAGTGCCACCGTGTTGTCTTTTAATTTAGTGGGCGACGCACTGCGCGATGCGCTAGATGTGCAAGTGCGAGGTGCGCGCGCATGACAAGGCAACAGACCTTATTGCACATTGAAAACTTGCAGGTGCGTTTATCTACCGACAAAGGTGTCATCACACCCGTACGCGATGCCAGTCTTTCACTCCATGCAGGAGAAATGTTGGCGTTGGTGGGCGAATCCGGCAGCGGCAAAAGTATCACCGCGCAAGCCATCATGGATTTACTGCCGAAAAGCACAACGATCAGCAGTAAAACTTTTGTCGGCAATCGCCAAAAAATGGCGATGATTTTTCAAAACCCCATGGCGACTTTCAATCCCGTCTTGCGCATCGGCTATCAAATCGCCGAACCACTGCGCGTGCATTACGGCTACAGCAAAAAAGAAGCCGAGACAGAAACCATTCGCCTGCTGGAGCGCATGCAAATTAACAATGCGTCGCAAAAAATCCACCGCTACGCACACGAATTTTCCGGTGGCATGTTGCAACGCGCCGCTATCGCCATGGCACTGGCATGCAAACCACAATTATTGATTGCTGACGAACCCACCACTGCGCTGGATGTTTCTACGCAAGCAGAAGTCATGGCACTGCTCGCCTCACTGCGCCACGAAGAACAACTGGCAATTTTATTTATCACGCATGATTTGGCTTTGGTTGCACAGCAGGCAGACCGAGTGGCGGTGATGTATCAAGGTGAAATGATTGAAACCAATCACACGCAAACACTGCTGGAAAATCCACAACAGCCTTATACCAAAAAACTCTTATCTGCTGTTGCTCACGACCAATGGCAGCCATCACAGCAAGCAACAGCACCTTTACTTGCTGTCGAAAACCTCCACAAACACTTTGGCAAAACCGCTGCGCTGCAAAACATCAGTCTGGCGATAGCCCGTGGTGAAATTTTTGGTCTTGCCGGTGAATCCGGCTCTGGCAAATCGACATTGGCGCAGTGCATTGCCGGCCTGCACCACTGTGATGCAGGTAGCATGCAGCTCAATCACCAAACACTGCCGAATACGCGCTGCGCAAAAGATTTCCGGCTGCAAGCGCAAAGCATTCAAATGATTTTTCAAGATCCGCTTTCTTCCATCAATCCGCGTTTGACCATTGCCGATATTTTGCTGGAGCCGCTGCGCTTGAACCAAATTGACACTGCCGCCGAACAACGCCAAACCGCGCAGTGGTGGATGGAGCGTATCGGTCTGCGCGCAGAAGATTTGCAACGTTATCCGCACAGTTTTTCTGGCGGGCAGTTGCAGCGCATCGGCATTGCGCGCGCTTTAATCAGCAAACCACAATTATTGTTGTGCGATGAGCCAGTGTCTGCACTGGATGTCACCACGCAAGCACAAATTCTAAAACTGCTTGCCACTTTGCAAAAAGAATTGCGTTTGACACTGCTGTTTATCAGTCACGATCTTGCCACCATGCGGCAATTTTGTGATCGCATTGCGGTGATGCAACAGGGCCAAATTGTTGAGCAGGGAAAAGCTATAGATGTGCTAGAAAATCCGCAGCACCCTTACACACAAAAACTGGTGCGCAGCAGCCCACTGAGTTTGCACGGCTATCACACCGCAGCTTCTACACCAAATTGCAGTTGAGCTAAACGTGCATACAGCGTGCTAGTGGTGAGTAGTGTTTTGTGATCGCCCTGCGCTACAACTTTTCCGCCATCCATCACCGCAATAGAATCTGCATGCAACACGGTTGCCAAACGATGCGCGATAATAATGGTCGTTCTTCCCTGCATTAACATTTCTAGTGCGCGTTGAATTTGGTATTCACTTTCCGCATCCAGCGCACTGGTCGCTTCATCCAACAATAAAATGCGCGGATTTTTCAAAATTGCGCGCGCAATCGCAATACGTTGGCGTTGCCCGCCAGACAGTTTTGCACCTTTTTCGCCTAAATCGGTTTTATAGCCATCAGGTAAAGCCATAATAAAATCATGTGCATACGCCGCTTTTGCCGCAGCGATCACCTCATCTTCACTCGCATCTGGTTTTCCGTAACGAATATTGTGCGACACATCAGCAGAAAATAATGCGGGCTGTTGTTGCACCACAGCTAATTGTTGACGTAAATCTTGTGGCGATAACTGACGAATATCTGTTCCACCTAACAACACCGCGCCTTGTTGCGGATCATAAAATCGTTGCAACAATTCCAGCACGGTAGATTTTCCCGCACCGGACGGCCCCACCAATGCCAATACTTTTCCTTGCTCGACACGCAAGGAAAAATTATCCAATGCGCGTTGTGAGGCGCGTGAAGGATAAGAAAAATTGACGCGATCAAACGCCAAGGCTGGCGCAAGCTCGACAGCCTGCTGCGCAACTATAGCGGGCGCTTGAATCGTGCTGCTTTCCTGCATCAATTCGATTAAACGATCGGTTGCACCCGCTGCGCGCAGCAACTCGCTATACACTTCTGACAGTGTTGCCACCCCCACCGCTGCCATCACTGCGTACACAATAAATGCCCCCAGATCACCGCCTGTCATGCGGCCGTGAATGACATCGCCGCCGCCCACCCACAACATCGCAGCAAGCGCAACAAACACCAGCAGAATTACCAGCGCCATCAACACTGCACGCTGCAAGACACGGTGTTTGGCGACAGAAAACGCGCGCTCCACTTCCACCGCAAACGTGGCTTTTTCTTGCTGTTCTTGCGTATAACTTTGCACGGTTTTAATTTGTTGGATAATTTCATTGGCGTATGTACCCACATCCGCAATGGAATCTTGACTACTGCGCGACAAAGCGCGCACGCGCCGCCCCAACAGCAATACCGGCAACAACACGGCTGGCACACACACCAACACCACCAGAGACAATTTAATATTGGTGACAAACAGCATCACCAAAGAACCCAACACAGAAATGGCACTGCGCAGAGCCATCGAAAAAGAAGAACCAATAATGGATTGCAGCAGCGTGGTATCGGTAGTGAGGCGCGACATAATGTCGCCACTGCGATTATCTTCAAAAAAAGCGGGATGCAGTTCGACGATATGATCGAATACCGCGCGGCGTATATCGGCACTCACGCGCTCCCCCAACCATGACACCAAATAAAAACGCACAAAGGTGCCGACTGCCATTAAACCTGCAATCAGCAACAAAAAACCAATAGCGAGATTGAGTTGTTCTAGCGATTGCTGTGAGAAACCTTTATCAATCACCAAACGCACGCCTTGACCAATCAACAACATCACTCCGGCCGTAAAGAACAGCGCGCATAAAAACGCCACCACGGTTCCCTTGTATGGCTTGAGAAACCGTAAGAGATACAGCAGCGTCGATATCTTTTTTTGTTTTGCTTTCATCACAACACCCACTTTCACCATAAAAAAACGCAGCCGAAGCTGCGTTTTTCAATCACCTGCTTTCACAGCTCACGCCATGTGGTACAGCCAATACGACATCACACAAACAAACAATGCGATAAGAAAAGTGGCAGCAAATGCGTCTGCGCAACCATCTTCTTCGCAGCCACCACAATCTTTGTTTTCTTGTTGAGCCATGATAAAACCCTCAGATTAGTTAGGGAGCAAATGTTTAACGCCGTCGCGCTCTTCGCAG
>CAYOEO010000007.1:0-62472 GCA_964403125.1 uncultured Pseudomonadales bacterium
ATCGTCAGGCATCTAATACAAACCCTTGGCCCAAAAACCAAGGGTTTTTTTTAGCCTGAAAAATATCAGATATATAACGCTGCTTTGAGTAAAATCTCGGTCTATTTGTTACGTGATGTGTGAATGGCATTCCGTGTTTTTTTGTATGCAATTTCCCTCTTAAGGTAGTCATGAATAATCCTAGCCCTACTGTTGCAGTAAGCCAGAATAAGTTTCGTCAAGATATAAATGCTCTGCGTGCCTGGGCTGTCATTTCAGTAGTTTTATATCATTTTGGTGCTTTAGGATTTTCAGGTGGTTTTTTAGGTGTTGATATCTTTTTTGTGATATCAGGCTTTTTAATGACTGGGATTATTGTTTCCGGTCTTGAATCCAATAAATTTTCTATTCTTTCTTTTTATTTTGCGCGTGTTAAGAGGATTGCTCCTGCTTTAGTTGCATTGTGTGTTGTTGTTTTAATTCTCGGATGGTTTTTATTGGCGCCAGATGATTACTCAACATTAGCAAAACATGTAAAGGACTCGTTGTTATTTGTATCAAATAACACATACAGAAAAGAATCTGGATATTTTGATGTGCTCTCTCACGAAAAATGGCTACTACATACGTGGTCGTTATCGGTTGAGTGGCAATTTTATTTGTTACTGCCTTTGATTTTATACGGCTCTTGGTTAATTAAGAAAAAGAGAGGATGGCTGCTAACTGTTACGGCAGTTATTTTTGCGTACTCCTTGATTGCCTGTATAACGAAAACAGAATCAGCACCGACAAAAGCCTTTTATCTTATTAAATATCGTTGTTGGGAGATGCTTGCTGGAGGCGTAATTTTCTTTTTGTCAGGCTATATTCAGCGAGAAAATAAAAGCGGTTTTGAGCAATGGCTGTACTGGTGTTGCTTGGCTTGCGTAATTATTCCAGCATTTTTTGTTACTAAAGACAGTAGTTGGCCGGGGTATCTTGCGCTAATTCCTGTGTTGGGCGCTGCCGGATTCATTTATTTCAACCGCAACGATGTTTTTTGGGTTAGCCAGCCCATTGTAGTGTGGGCTGGGGAGCGTTCCTACTCCATCTACCTCTGGCACTGGCCTGCCGTTGTTTTGTTGGATTACTTTCAATTGCTATCCAGTAATGTATGGGTAGCTGCAGGAATATTCATTTCTTTCATTGTCGCTGAGTTCTCGTATCGTTGGATTGAGATGCCTTTTAGAAAAAAAGATAAGCGCAGTATTTGGTTTATGCCTTTGCTGATAATGGTTGCTGGGCTATCAGTCTGTGGGTTGGCAATTGGGATTATCAAAAGTAAGGGGATACCACAAAGAGTGGATACTGCCGTTATAAGATTAGCATCTGAAAAAAATAATGTTGATCATGAAAAGCGAGACTGTATTTTTGGAAAAGATCGTGCCAGAGGCCCCTTGTCGTGCTCATATGGCAAAGGTGAGCTAAAGGCGGTTGTATTGGGTGATAGTCATGCCGCCGCAATTGTTAGTGGTGTGCAGGCAGCACTCCCTGATCCTCACGGAAAAGTGTTGTTGTTGTCGAGAGCAGCGTGTCCGTTTATTCGCGGCGTGACAGCAAAAATTGATCAGGACTGCAATACTTTTGTGGGATGGGTGATGGAAAAACTCAAAACAATCCCGCCTAATGTGCCTGTTATTTTGATCGAAAGAACGTCGCTATATGCTATGGGCGCTAATGAGGGGGTGGTAGGAACAGGTAAGGTGAAGCCGCCCATCTTTTTTGATAAGTCCTTTGACTATCCCGCGCCGGAATTTCTGGATCAGTTTCGCCAACACACGCTGAGTACGTTGTGTGAAGCAGCTAAATCCAGAAAAATGTATTGGCTTAAGCCGATCCCTGAATTAAAAGTCAGTGTTCCTCAGGCAATGGCGCGAGCGAAAATGCGTGGCGTTGAGAAACGTGTACAGGTGCCGCGTGCAGAGTACGATGCACGGCACAGTTTTACCTTGTCTTTGATGCAAGAAGCAAAAGAACAATGTGGAGTTGGTATCCTAGACCCTCTTCCCTATTTGTGTGATGAAAAAGCCTGCTATGGCGATAAGAATGGTCGACCTTTGTATTTCGATGATGATCATTTGAGTCAGTTTGGTAATAAGTTGCTGATTCCTGTTTTCAAAAGCGTGTTGTCGGATAAGTAAAATGAAATTGCGGCAGTGTTTTGAATTGATCGAATATCGTGCGTTGGCAGAGTTGCGCCGTGGTGCCTCCGGTATGTATTTGGGAATGTTTTGGTGGGTATTGGAACCCATACTATACATGGCGGTTTTTTACATTGTTTTTGGTATGGGACTGAAAAGAGGAAATATTAATTTCGTTTTTTATCTTCTATGCGGGTTAATTCCTTGGAAATGGCTCGATAGCACAGTCAGAACTGCATCAGGGACAATTTTGGCTAGCGTTGGCTTGATGCGACAGGTGTATTTTCCTAAATGGTTGTTGCCGGCTTACATAGTGGTGGCTAACACGTATAAGTTTTTTATTGTCTTATTTTTGCTTATTGGTTCATTGATTTTTTTTGGTATTCATCCAACAGAATCATGGGGTTTTTTGCCAGTTCTGGTGGCTGTTCAATTTTTATTGGTGTTGGGGATGTCGTTGGCTGCATCGGCTGTGGTGCCGTTAATTCCAGATTTGAGGTATGCCGTGCAGTACGGTATGACGATGCTTTTCTTTTTATCGGGTGTTTTCTTTAATATTTCAGATTTGGCAGAGCCAGTTAAATCTTGGCTGCTCTGGATTCCTACTGTGCAGTTGATAGAAGCGTATAGAAATATGTTTTTACATGACAAAATTCCAGATGGCATTGCTATGTGTAGGGTGCTTTTTTCTGCAGGCGTTTTTGGCTTGTTTGGGGTGGTTTTCTTGGCGTACTACAATCGTTATTACCCAAGGATAGTGAAGTAAATGGACAAGGTGGCGCTGACTGTAGATTCGATTAGTTTTGCGTACAACTCACGTGGTCTCTTTAGGCGAGAGCAAAATGCCATTTTGCAGGATGTTAGCTTTCAGATTATGCGTGGCGAAGTTCTGGGTGTTATCGGCAAAAATGGATCGGGTAAAAGTACTTTGATGCAGGTGGTTGCAGGTATAGTTAATCCAGATACAGGAAAAATTGTTTCAAACGTTAAAAAAATTCAATTACTTTCGCTACAAGTGGGATTTATTCAGGAGCTTACAGGTAGAGAAAATGTAATCTTGAGCTCACTGTTGTTGGGGATGCGTCGCAAAGACATTGAGCGGCAAATGGATGAGGTGATCGCATTTTCTGAGCTGGGCGCGTTCATTGATAAACCATTGAATACATATTCATCGGGAATGCGTGCTAGGCTAGGCTTTTCGGTGGCTTGCCAAGCAGATCCAGATATTTTGCTGATTGATGAGGCTTTCAGCGTAGGGGATGCAGGGTTTCGTAAAAAGAGCAAAGGAATCATTGAGGAGCGTATGAAGACAGAGAGAGCATTTGTGCTGGTGTCTCATAGCGAGTTAATGCTGAGAGAGTACTGCGCACGCTGTATTTGGTTGGACGCAGGCAAAATCAAGATGATAGATGAAACAGAGAAAGTGCTTGAAGCATACACTGCTGCTTCTGTAATTTAAAACAATAGTTATTGAGGGTATGGAGAACGGTATGAGTAGTCATGGTGTGCAAATGGTATATGGCGCAGATAACACGCCTTTTTTTATTCTGGGCTGTGTTCGCTCAGGAACTACGTTATTGCGCGATATTCTTAGGACGCATCCACGGCTGGAATCACCAGAAGAAACTCATTTTTTTCGTTGGGCTGATCCTTATGCAAGCCCGAGGTATGAGAGAAATTATGTAGGCGTAAAGTTATTTAAAAATCATAGAGATTTGGATGGTGTTGGTGATTTTGAGTTTGAATCTTCTAGAATTCTGGCAAAAAACAGAAGAGATATTTCTGATTTTTACGGAAAATATTTTTTGCAAGCAAAAAACAATATAGACGGACGCTGGTTTGATAAAACACCACAAAATATTTATGGGATTTTATTGTTGGGTTATATGTATCCAACGGCGAAGTTCCTTCATATCTATAGGAACCCACTCAATGTTGTTTCTAGCCTAAAAGAAGGTCGTGTTATGGCTAAACACGACCTTAAAGGCGGGATTAATTATTGGATGGAAGCCATGATTATGATTAACGAGTATAAAAAAATGCCAGGAGCGGCAGATAGGTTTTTGGAGATAAAGTACGAAGATTTAGTGGCTAATCCTAAGCCAGAAGTCTCAAAAATTTTTCAATTTGTTACCGAAGATCCTGAGTTGATGGATTACTCAAAAATTAGCACACACAAGGAGAAAGATAAGTATAAGAAAAATCTTTCGGATACGGAAATTCATTATGTAAAACAATTGTGTGAGCCATTCTTTACGCAGTATGGATACAAATAGATAATGAATGTAAGAGGAAAAATTGTTTTCGTTTTGGGGATGCATCGAAGCGGAACGTCATTAACGGCAGAGCTGGTACATAACTTGGGATACGTCGTTCCAGGTGTCTCTTTGGATCGAATTGGCGTAATTAACGAACGCGGATTTTGGGAGTCAAAAGAAGTCGTTGATATTAACGAGCGTCTTCTCGCGGCTGCACGTTTGAAATGGTTTCATGTGTGCCCTGTTGGGCATTGCTTAAAAGCGGTATCGCCAGATGTGGCGAGTGAAATCTCTTATGAAATTAAAGAGTTTGTGGAGAAGGAAATAAAAAAACATGGTTGTTTAGTTATCAAAGATCCTCGTTTATGTATTTTGCTTCCCATATGGTTGGAGGCAATCAAGGGGGGGGGCTATGAAATTAAAACAATTTTTGTTAATAGGCATCCGGCAACAGTTGCCAGTTCTCTGAGGGAGAGGGATGGGTTTTCATTATTTTCTGGTCATTTATTGTGGATGCATTATTTTTTCTCGGTGTTTGATCGCGAGGAAAGGGGAGAAATTCTTTATTTAACATATGATGGCTTGTTGGCAGATCAATCGCAAGGTGCTGTTTTATCTAATTTTCTTGCGGCGGACTGTATAGAAGTTTCTCACTGGTCTGAAACAGTGGATCGCGGCCTCAGAAGGAATTTTGATGCGGATTTTCCTGATGATGGCTATGTTTATAATTTGGCTAAAGATTCATATTTTGTTTTTTCTCATGGTTCTGTGCTAAGTGATACAGATAATATTGACCATTTTGGCCAGGGGTTTGAAAGTTTCGTTTTTAAGAATAATGATTTTGTTTATGCATTGAATGAGTCAAACAACAATATTTCATCATTAAGAAATGAAATGAATGCAATCGGTGATATGCATACCTATGCTCTCGGTGTCATCAAGGAAAAAGATGAAATTATTGGTAGGGCTAGTGCTGACATTGTAAGTCTACAAGGCGGCTTGAAAGAAAATACTTCATATATAGCGGAGTGTGAGGGAAGGATTTTTAACTTGGAATTTTCCTTGTCGGGTTATGTTGCTTTGCGTAAGCGTGTTGCTGACTTGGAGGCAGTTCTTGCACAAAGAAATTCAGAGGCATCAAAAAATGCATCTTATATTTCAAGGTTGGATGCCAGAATTGCTGAGCTAAACGCATCAGTTAAAGCTTTTGGTGTGCTGCGCCATAAAATGAAGCAGTTGGAGTCTATTCTTGAACAGAGAAATAGAGAGCTGAAAGACGGTAAAAAAAGCATATCTGCTGCGGAAGATAGAATTTTTGACCTTGATGGTTTGTTTGTCGGTCAAAGAGCAAACTATCTGTCTGCTTTAGAAGTGGTGGATGATCTTGAGCGTAGACTTTCCTCTAAAAATGAGGAATTTTTTGCATTGGCAGATGATTTTTCTGTCGTGCAAGAGCGCTTAGAGCGTCTTTTGTCATCGCGAGTAGTTAGATGGGTTGATCGGTATAGATCAAAAGGAGGAAAAACGGATGATTGATGTCATTATTCCTGTTTATGACGGCTTTTATGAAACAAAAAGATGTATTCAATCAGTATTAGATAATAAAAATTTGACGAGTTTTAATGTTCTTGTCATAGAAGATTGCTCTCCCAATTCTGAGATAAAAAAATATTTGCAGGAGCTGGCTGAGACTGGGTTAATAGAGCTGCATGTCAATGCGCTGAATAAAGGATTTGTGGGGACGGTTAACTTGGGCATGAGCTTGCATGCCGACCGTGATGTTGTGCTGCTGAATAGTGATACCGAGGTTGCTAATAATTGGTTGGATAGAATGGTTGATCATGCCGCCAAACACCCAGCGGTTGCCACAATAACGCCTTTCTCCAACAACGCAGAAATTTGCAGTTTTCCTCGCTATTGCCAGCCCAATTCGCTTTTTTCAGATAAAACGGTGGTAGATGTTGATACTGTGTTTTCAACATTACCCGCTTGTTTGGTAGATGTGCCGACCGGTGTTGGCTTTTGCATGTACATTCGTCGCGCGGCGTTGAACGATATTGGTTTGTTTGATGAGAAAGCCTTTGGTCGTGGATATGGTGAGGAGAATGATTTCTGTCGGCGTGCTGCAGCTGTAGGATGGCGAAATACAACTTGTACCAATGTGTTTGTTTTTCATGATGGTGGCGTGAGTTTCTCCTCTGAAAAAGCAGAACGCGTACAAAATGCTATGGCAATTTTGGATAAAAAATATCCCGACTATCATCGCCTTGTACATGAGCATTTAAAGAAAGATCCAGAGCGACCTTTTCGAGTGCTGGCACAGTTGAAATTGTTGCAGCAGTCAGGCAAGCCAAAATATTTGTTTATTGCGCACGGTTTGGGCGGTGGAGTTATCAAGCATTTACAAGAGTTAGCTGACCATGTGGCAGAAGGTGTGGAATGCTTGGTGCTTAAACCGGTTGAGGGAGGTGTTGTTGAGCTAAGTTGTCATAGCGGTGATTATTGTTGGCAGCTTTTCTTCAATCTTCATGAAGAATACGGGCGTTTATTGCAAACGTTGCAGGCGTTGGCTATTGAACGTATCCATTTGCATCATGTCATGGGTATTGCAGACGATATTCTGGAGTTGATTGACGATCTTGCTGTACCTTTTGATGTCACATTGCACGACTACTACTTTGCTACCGCAAACCCCACGCTGACAGATCGTCACGGTGTCTTTGCGGAAAATATAGAAACACGCGATCAATTGTGTGCAGAAAGCTATCCATTGCCGCACCAAATGTGTGTCAGCGAATGGCGAGAAAAGTTTGCGCAATTACTCTCTCGTGCCAGTAGAATTATTTCGCCATCGCAACGCTGTAAAGATGTGTACTTGGAATATTTTCCTAGTTTATCTATTGATGTGGTTTTCCATCCTGAGTGGGAGCAGTCACAACCGTATCCTCATCCAGTAGTCCCCGTGCTTGCAGCACACGACCAACTTAAAGTGTTGGTGGTTGGCGCTATGAGCAGGGAAAAAGGTGCGGATGTATTAGAAAGAACAGCCACTTACCGTGATGCATTGAATCGTTTGCAATATCACTTGGTTGGTTATGCGTACAAGCCTTTGGCTCCTGAAGTGGTACAGCATGGTGCTTACGATGATAAAACGCTCGATCAACTTATTGAAAATTTAAAGCCGCATTTAATTTGGTTTCCCGCACAGTGGCATGAAACTTATTGTTATACCTTGAGTGCGGCATTGCGCAGCGGCTTGCCCATTTTATCGACGGATTTGGGTTCTTTTCCTGAGCGTTTAGAAGGACGCCCCTTGAGTTTTATCAAGCCGTGGCGCACAACACCCATTGAGTGGAACGATACGCTGCTACAAATTAGGGAGCTGTTAATCGCTAATCAGAACGATGTAGAGGCAGTTTGTCAGTGGTGTCAGCCTAATGTAGAAGAAAGTGCATTTTTATACAGCCGAGACTACATCGTGCCCGTTGAAAAGGATGATGCCGTAACGACATCTGGTACGCTGCCCTCGTTGAAGCAGCTTTCTCGTTGGTGTTATCAGCCTGTGTCGCCTAATCGTGTACTGAATATGGCTGCACGCGAAAAAATGTTATTGGCATTAATTCATTTGCGCGAGAAAGCGGGTGTGCGCCAGGCATTGCGTTTTGTGCCTTTTGCATGGCAGCGCAAAGTGAAGCGCTGGTTTAGTCATCGTCCTATACATGATGTTGTTAACGAGCAGGTGTCTCGCTAATTTCTTGCCAGAGAGTTTTATGCGGGCTGGCATCTTCGTTGACTGGTCGTCCCATGGTGTAGTAGTACTGTGCGATGGATTTGCGCGATTGCCCTGGTGGACAGGTGAGTGGGTGAGGGTGGCCGTGAAAGCTATCGCGCTGTGTAGAAAAAATCACGCAACGACCTGCAATCGGTAGAATTTTTTTGACGCAGTGACTCATGTCGCGCTCCCACAACTCTAAATGTCCGCCCCAGTCCTCCTGCCAATCTTCGTTGAGATAAATCAGAATATTTAAGCGTCTATCCAAATTGAAGTGCGGATGCTTGTTGAAGTCTGCGTGAATCATCAGCAAGCCATCGCGCAGCGTTTCGTGCACGCCGCCGCCAGCAAAATGTGGATCGGCAATCAGACCAGTAATACCAGTGAGCTGCTCCACGAATGCAAGAAAAGGTGCGGAGTTGAGTTCCCAATAGAGATGGCGAATGATTGAGTGAACCCCTGCTTGATTGGATAACCAGAGTTTATTGGGTTGCGGAAACTTTCCAGATTCCAGCATGGCTTGTGTAGGTTTTTCTCTCAATTCTGGAAAGTGTTTGAGGAACTGCTCGACCGTTTCTGCACTGATAAAGTCGTCAATGACAATATGTGGAAAAGGATGTGCTTGCTGATAAGCAATGGCTTGTTCATCAATGATGTTTTGCAGCTTGTCATAATCAAGCAAAGGCGTGATGCCAGTCATCATAGAGCCGCCTGTTCTGTTTTGTTTTGATATTGCCAATAGCAAAATTGCAAAGTGTTTCCTGAGAGTGGTTGCGAGTTTGCTGTGCTGCTGTAGGTCAGCGTGGCGTTGCCGGTATTCAGGCAAATAGTCAGTGTTAGTGCGGAAGTAGTGTTGCCGTTATTTTTTTGTGAACTTTTAGGAATGGAATTATCTTCCACTGCAAAAAAGCTTTCCGAGCAATGCGTGTCGGGGAGAAGGTTTTCAAGATGCGTTATGTTTTCTAGTAGTCTAATCATGATGCCACTCTGCAGCTCCCATAAACATTGTCTGCCGATAGGGGAGAGTTGGCTTTGCAACTGTGTGTTAGGGCATTGAGAAAAGATTACGCGATCATGCTTGAGTGCTTCGCTCAAGCCAGCCAAATTTTCTGGACGAATAAATTGCTCAATCAATAGGCAGCCATTGGTATCAAAGCCGCGCCCTGTGTAGTGCGCGCGCATGTGTCCATAGCTGAATAAAGCCTTGTGAGAGTCTTCGGCTGACATGGTTTAGTTCACTTTGTCCGCTTGTTGTTGTGTGGCAACTTCATAGCCATATTTCTTCAATTGCAAACCTGTGAGTGCTTGTAAATGCGCATTGCTTGCAGAGAATTTTCCCTCAAAGGCAGAGGAAACAGTTTGATGGAAGTCATCTTCAAACCATGTTTGTGTGAAATCAGGAAAGAGGTTCTTTTTGCTGTTTTTGATGCTCTGCTGGGTGCGCGTCTCGGTGGATGCCAGTGGCCCTATGTAATTAAAGGGTGTTGCTAGTAGGCAGTTTTTGAGGCGCTGCCAGTAAATGTTAATCAGTGGTTGGTTCTTATTGAGCTGCTTTTTCCACGGCAGTTTATTGAAGGCTGGAGTTGGGGTGCCGCCTGCGTGCGTCAGTATTTGCATCACAAATGTCTTTGGATTTTCAACAAAAGCTTCATACGGAAGAACCAAAACATTTTCCTTTCCATAAAGCCCTTGATAGTAAGCGGTCGCTAAATCAAAACAAAAAAAATCAGTATTGAATTGCGGGACGAGGGAAGTGTCTTTTGGATTCAATAAGCGTTTGATGCTGTGTGGCATGCCCCATAACACCATGGTTTTATAGAGTGAGCGCATTAAGCTGCGCTGCTCGCGCACAATAAAAAGAATTTTTGCTTGCGGGAATAAAGTTTTTAAGCGATCTGCATTTTGTTTGGCATTGAAGCCGCCGCAGTAGTAGTTGCCAATCAATGCTTCGGCGCTGCACGCGGGAACCAGTGCCTGGTGGTTGGGTGTCTTGTGTAGGGTTTCGTTAATGAAGGCATGGCACTTGGATTCATCAAACGCAAAAGGACTAGGGTCAATGACACTGATGGTTGTGCGCAGAGAATCAAGAATATTGATAAATCCCTGTTCGGGTTTGAACAAAAACTTTTGTAGCCATGATGACATCGCCTTAGGGAAGCCAATGTGGATCAGTGGCTGCGACATACCGTGCGCTTGGTGGTCAAAAGCCATATGTGTTTAGGCTCCACTCGGTGCGGCAGAAGGTTTGTTTTTAGCGGCTTCTTCTTGCTGCAATTTTTTTTGTTGCTGCAAGCGTTCTTGGCGCATGATCTTGCGTTTGTACTCATGAAACTTGGCAGCGTGCGCATAAAATGCGCGCAATTGTTCGTGTGTGGTTTGATCGCCGTTGAATAGCATTTTGAGTAGATCGTTTTCTAATTCTTTGCCTCCTGCTTTGCGCAACACGCCCAAACCAAATCCTTGTTTGAAGGTGAAGGTGTTGTGTTGCGGTGCGATTTCTTCCCAGAATTTCCATGCGCCAAAATCCATCATACGGGCTTGGATATCGTGAAAAATAATCACACCGCCCGGTTTAACTTTGGGATACCAGTTGCGGAAATCTTCAGAGACAGCTTCGTAGGTATGCAAACCATCAATATGTAATAGGTCGATAGATTCATCGCTGAAATGCGCCAGTGCATCGTTAAATAACATGCGCATTAAATAAGAGATAGATGCGTAATGGCTGCGTGCGTGTTTTTGCACGGCTTCAAAAGTTTCGTTGTCGTATGCGCCGGTATGCTCATCGCCCGCCCATGTATCAACGGCGTAGCAGAGGCCATCAATATTGTTTTCTGCCATCGACTGACAGAAACAGAAAAAAGAAGTGCCGTTTTGTGTGCCGAGTTCAACCACCATTTGTGGGCGTAGTGCAGCAACGAGATCATAACCAAAAGGCAAATGGTCAACCCATGTGCTAAACGCCATGTAATCAATGGAAAAATTACGCAGTGATGGAGGCAGAAATGGTTGCATGATTTTCCTGTCGTGTAATGGAGTTAGTAATCCAGTGAGCGAGCGATGTTTTTCATGTCGTCAGGCCACGGTTGTTGTCCGTGTTTTTCTAAGCGCCCCAGTCGTTTTTGTGATTTGTGACTGGAAAATTTTAGAAAGCGTTGTGCGTGACTGCCAATCGAACCGATCAGTGCTGGCTCTCGACGCAGTGAGTGAAATCCGCCACCCCAGTAACTATGCAGTTGTTTGCGATGGCTTTCCAGTACTTCGGATAAATCCTGCCACTGTGCTGTGGTGATGCCACCATGAAATTGATGAAACGAGCCTTCCCCAGCTATCACGAAATAGTGCGCATTGGTCTTGAGTAAACCTAATTGGCGAAATATATGCAGATTGATGGAGCCGCCGCCTGGAAGTTGAAAGTCAGGATCGGCGCCGCCGATGGCATCAAAATGTTGCTTGGCTGCAATAACGCAATTGCATTCCATGAGCGGGTTCATGAAGCCATTGGGATTAGCGCCGCTGATTGTGGCGATATCGAACAAGCGATAGCCATTGTGTTGCCAACGCGTTGCTTCCAGCAGAGCTATTTCTATTTTTTCATCGTACTGTGCATCGAGATTGTGATGCTGATCTTGCCAGCCCAAGCTGTAGCCAGGTACTGCAATGATTGCGTTGGCATTGGCGCGAATGCTCATCAGTGCGTATTCGACCACGCGCGGCGTGAGCATGCGCGCGCCATCGACCATCAAACAAATATGGCTGTTGACTGCTTGGCTCAAACCAAAGTTGATTGCGCCTACTGGCGATTGGCTGGTTTCTTCACGCAAAAAGTAACGAAAGTTTTTTCCGATTGCGCAAACTTCTTTTTCGACAAGATTATTGTTCGATGCGTTTTCAACAGCAATTACTTCGTAGTCATCTTCGTTGCTATTGCGCTGATAGCGAGACGATAAGCTGTGCAGTGTATTCATTGCTTGTCGCGGCATGTTGTAGACCACGACAATAAAAGAGATTTTTGGCTTGATGTCTTGATGTGTCATCGTGGATCAAACTTTGTGATGTCTGCAGAATCTCTTTGGTAGTAGAACGCGGTTCTGTTCCAGTCATCTTGGCAAAAAATTCGCTTTTTTTCGTGTAAGCGGTTGTAGCGGATTTGCCCGCGTTCACTGCTGTAGCGAAGAAAGCTTTGTGCATGACTGTTAGCAGAACCGATGAGCAGCGGCTCTCGTTCCAAAGCCAGAAACCTTCCGTCCCAAATAGTTTCCAACTGCTCTTGAAATTGCTTGAGCGTTTGTTCTCTATTTTGTGTGTCTTGCTGTGAGGTGGTCACGCCGCCATGCAACTGATGAAAAGAACCTTCGCCGACCATCATCCAATAATGCTTGCATTGGTCGAGCATGCCGATAGATCGAAACATATGCATGTTGAGTGCGCCGCCGCCTGCGTATTGAAACTGCGTGTCGGCATAGCCAATCGTAGAGAAATTATTTTTTGAAGCGAAGAAGCAGTTGCTCTCCATAAATGGTTGAAATATGCCACGAGGGTTGGCCTCTCCGAGATTGCAGATATCAAACAACCGATAACCGTTTTCTTTCCAGTTTGCTCGCGCTAGTAGAGCTTCTTCGATTGCTTCGCTATATTGATGGTCAATATTTTTATGGTGAGGGAAAGGGCCTAAATTAAAAGATGGGACAACTGCTAGTGGATTTGTAGATGTACGAGAAATGGAAAGTGCATATTCTATGATTCTGGGTGTGACCATGCGTGCGCCATCAATAATCAAACCAATAAACGACGCTTGGGCGTGATGAAAGCCTTCATTAATGGCATGAACAGGAGAGGGCAAGGTTTCCTGTCGAGGAAAATAACGAAAATTACTTCCTAGGGCAGCGACGGCTTCAGCATTGAGCGCGTCGTCAGACAGATTTTCCATCACCAACACTTCGTAATCTGTCTCTTGAACATTGCGTTGGTATTGTGCAGACAAGCTGTACAGTGTATTCATCGCTTGGCGAGACATGCGATAGACGACAACGATAATGGACAGTTTGGGATTCATGCAGTTAGTGAGTGATGGAGTCGGTAAATAGTAGCGGGACTGAGTGTGTTTTGCGATACTCAGGGAGCTTTTGCGATAGGCTACCGTATGCAAAAAAAACTCTATTCTTGGTTCATCAACGTACTCGTATTTTTGGCGGCATCGCTACTGGTATACGTTGCGCTAGAGTGGGCATTTCCGCGCATGTTCACACAAATATTCCCTATGAATATGGCAACCAAGTTTGATGAATTTGATGGGATTTGGCCGTTATTTCAAAGCTCGAAGCGTGGCTATTTTCCAGAAAACTACATAGCCCTTGCGGGTGATTCTTATGCAATGGGGATGGGTGATGCTATGTACGAACCTATACCCAACGATCGTCAGCCGCGTTTTGGTAGTGCGCACACGATTCAAGATTTGACGGGGCGAGATGTCATTGCCTTTGGTCAGCCTGGCTCGGGCAGTATTCGTGGCGCAATCAGTAACCCAGTGGGAGGCTTACATTATTTGCATAAAGCGGTAGATGAAAACTTTCCGTCGCCCAAGTGGATGCTCGTGTATTTTTATGAAGGTAATGACTTAACAGAAAATTGGATGTATTACGAAAAAACTTTTCTATCTAATCATTCGGCAGTGGATTACGAGAACCCTCAGATATTCGACCAGTATATCCACGATGTTGCACTGGGCCGTCAGCATCTCTATTTGGCAGCTAACGCAGTCACATGGCAGAAGAAATTGTTCTTTTATCGCTTTGTGCGTAGAGTACTTTTGGAAAATTTATTTGGAAAGAAATTTTACAAAGGGAAATATTCCAATGAATTTGGCTTGATTTATATACCGCAGTCGCGATGGGTGCCGCGCGCGGATGCTAAGCCTGTCAATCATGCGCTAATCAACGGTAAAAGCGTGCCTTTGCTGGATAACTTGCAAGGTCCCTCAATGGATTTGTCGCAAGAGCAGCTAGTGCAAACCGTTGGCACTTTTGCTAAATCTCTGGCGTGGAGTCGCGCGCATTTTCCCGATACGCAATTTGCTGTGGTGTTTATTCCGTCGGTGCTGTCTTCATATCAATTGGTTGGCGATGATGTTGATGCACAAAACTTTTTACGCGATAACGGTACGCGTTTTAAGACATCAGATTTAGAGCGGCGACATCAATGGATAGAGCAACAAATTGCCAGTATCGCGCGTGAGCAGGGTGTCCCTTTCGTTGACACTACGGAGGATGTGCGTCGCGCCACACGGCATGAAACTTTGCACGGTCCACACGATTGGAATCACTTTAGTCGCAAAGGTTATGAAGTTTTGGGTGAATCTGTTGTGCGTCAATTGCCGCAATTACAGGCAACGAAATAACAGAATCTGTTTGACAGGGCAGGGCAATCCGTTAGAATGCGCCCTCCCGAAACGGGTGGTTAGCTCAGCTGGGAGAGCATCGCCCTTACAAGGCGAGGGTCACAGGTTCGAACCCTGTACCACCCACCATATTTCATGGTGTTTTCGTTTCGGTGCTTAGAAAATGGCCTGGTAGTTCAGTCGGTTAGAATGCCGCCCTGTCACGGCGGAGGTCGAGGGTTCAAGTCCCTTCCAGGTCGCCATTTTCTTTCTCCAATCTCTCCTCTTTTTGTAACTGCACTGCGACATCATGTCGCATTGTCGTGTAGCTATAACCTGCATATTGTTTGCGCCTTCTCAATGAGCTGTTGAAAGGTGTTGTGATGCGGCGGGCGATGCGGGCGAGTAGAGCCATTGTTAGTGCCATGCTGGCGAGCTTTGTATGGTCTGCGCAGGCGGGCGATGTAGACGATGTGACCGCTGCTCTTGAAACAGTTGAGCTTGAAACGGTTGAAGTGAGCGCCTCAGAAACCAGCGTGCCGATTACTGTTGGCGGTTTGGCAGATGCCAAACACGAAGTGCGCGAGATTCCTGGTGGCGCGAATGTGGTGGATAGCGAGAGCTACAGCACGGGTCGTGCCTCCACGGTGCAGGACGCTTTAGGCTACTCGCCCGGTGTATTTGTGCAGCCACGCTTTGGCGCGGAGGAATCACGGCTCTCGATTCGCGGCTCCGGTCTTCAGCGCACTTTTCACATGCGTGGCATCAAGTTGATGCAAGACGGCATTCCACTCAATGTGGCGGATGGCAGCGGTGATTTTCAGGCGATAGAGCCCTTGGCTGCGCGCTATATCGAAGTGTTTCGCGGTGCCAGCGCGCTGGAATACGGCTCGGATACTTTGGGCGGCGCAATCAATTTTGTGCTGCCCACTGGTTATGACGCGGATCGTTTGCGTCTGCGTGTGGAAGCTGGCAGCTTTGATTACAGCCGCGTGATGGCAGCCAGCGGCGGCGTAAATGGTGATGTGGACTATTTCACCAGTCTATCCGCGTATCAGCAAGATGGGTTTCGTGATTGGTCGCAACAAAAAAACGCACGATTGTTCAGCAATGTGGGTTTTCGCACTGCCCCTGATTTGGAAACGCGTTTTTATCTTTCCTATGTCAACACGGATTCGCAGTTGCCGGGCAATTTGACGAAAGAACAATTAGAAGATAATCCCAAGCAAGCCAATAAGTTTAGTTTTTCTGGTCGACAAAAACGCGATTTTGAATTGGCTCGCGTCGCCAATCGCACCGTCAAAACCTTGGATGATAGCCAAATAGAGCTCTCGACTTACTATTCGCAAAAAGAGCTGTGGCATCCGATTTATCAAGTGTTAGAGCAGCGATCGGATGACTATGGTTTGAATGTGCGTTATGTCAATGAGTCGCCGTTGGCTGGTCATCGCAATCGTTTTGTTGTCGGTATGGAATCGCATTTTGGTGAGATGGACGATGATCGTTTCATCAACCAAAAAGGTCATGCAGGAAATCGCACCGCAGATTTCGACCAAGAAGTGAGCACTTATTCGCTGTACGGAGAAAACCATTTTTATCTGTTGCCAGAGCTGGCTTTGGTAACTGGTGTACAAGCCACACACACCACACGCAATCAAGACGATTTATTGAAGGCGGGTGGCGTGGATCTGACGCGTGATAAAAATTATCAGCGAGTGTCTCCTAAGCTGGGAATGGTTTATGACGCAACACCAGATATTCAGTTTTTTGGCAATATCAGCAATAGTTTTGAACCACCTAGTTTTTCTGAGTTGACAACAGGCAGTGCTGTTTCGCCTGTGTTCGCTGACGCACAACACGCCACAACTTTTGAGGTGGGCAGTCGCGGCGAGTTGGGTGTAGATGAGTGGGATATCGCTCTGTATCGCGCTAATGTGCGCAAAGAATTGTTGGCACGGATCGATCCAGTCACCGGCGCACCACTGGGTACAACCAATGCTGATAAAACAGTGCATCAAGGTATAGAAGCGGGTTTAAATTTGTCTCTGGGCGATCATTTTGTATTGAATCAAGTGTATTTGTTTAACGATTTTTATTTTGATGATGATGCGGTTTTTGGTGACAATCGCATTGCTGGCATTCCGCGACATTTTTATAAAGCGGAATTCTTGTATCAGGGTAAACAGGGGTTTTATGCGGGGCCCAATGTGGAGTGGTCGCCAGAAAAATATTATGTGGATCACGCCAACACAGTTTACGCTGATCCCTACACGCTGTTGGGCTTTAAATTGGGCGTAAAAAATGAGCGCGGTATTTCTTGGTTTGTTGAAGGAAAAAATTTGACGAATCAAAAATATGCGGCAACGACAGGTGTGATCGACAATGCCAAAGGCATAGATCAAGCGCAGTATTTGCCTGGGGATGGACAGTCAGTATTTGTCGGTTTTGATTTTAGGATGTAAAACGATGCTAAGAAAAATTGTAGTGGCTGTGTTTTTTGTTTTGGTTTCATCTGCGGTGTATGCCAGCGCGCCAGCCGAAAAAGCAGGTCATCAACATAATATGGATAAAATGTGGTCGGAGATGCGTACTAAGCCAGTAGGTATGGCGGTGTCTGTGGCTGCCGATGAAAAAGGTGTGCTGTGGTTGGTGCAAATGCGTGATGGATACCTTTGGGTCAGTCACTCGAATGATCGCGGCGCACGTTTTTCAGGTGCTGTAAAAGTAAATATAGAGCAAGAATCAATTCTCGCAGAAGGACAAAATCGTCCACAAATTATTGCGCGTAACGGCGTGGTTGCCGTAGCGTGGTCGCAGGCGTTGCCACAAACTTTTGCTGGCAATATTCGCTTTTCGCGCTCAACAGATGGCGGAAAAACCTTTTCTATAGCGATCACGGTTAATGATGTCGATGAAGCCGTAGGGCATAGCTTTCCTGCGATGACGATGAATGCACAAGGGAAAATAACACTGGCGTGGATAGATGGTCGCGACAAAGCGCAAGCGAAGAAAGCTGGAAAGCCTTTTGACGGCAGTGCTATTTATTACGCGCAATCTAATGATGGGGGTGTGAGTTTTTCAAGTAATCAAAAACTCGCTGATCACACTTGTGAGTGTTGTCGTCTCGGCATCACAACAGAAAAAAATGGAACACCTGTAGTTTTTTGGCGGCATCTGTTTGCTGGCGGTGTGCGCGATTTTGCTTTTGCGCGTTTGAATACTTACGCAACGGTGGTGCGCGCCAGTCACGACAATTGGCAGATCAACGCCTGCCCGCATCACGGCGGTGATATTGCAGCAGGCGAGCAGAGCAAGTTGCATCTTGTGTGGTTTGCCGGAAAACCAGAAAAAGCGGGATTGTTTTATCGTCGTTTTGATGACGAACACATGACGATTCCTCATGCTTTTGGCAATGCTGATGCGCAGGCCAGCTATCCCGCCGTGTTTGCCAAAGATAAAAATGTGTATGTGGCGTGGCGAGAATTTGATGGTCAGCAGTATCAGTTAATGACAATGTATTCGATGAATGAAGGGCAGCAGTGGTCGCCAGTGCGCGCCGTAGCGCAAGCTCAAGGTGACGCTGATTTGCCGATGTTTGTAGTCAACGCGCACGAGCCATTATTGGTTTGGAACGATGCAGCACGGGGCGTGCATATTTTTGATGTGCAAGTTGAGCAGGTTAAAAAATAATGCGCCGTATTGTGTGTCTGGTGTGGATGCTTTTGCTGAGTCATTTTGCTATTGCTGAAGTTGTGCAGCCTTTTGTGGTGGGTAGCATGAAGCAAATCGAAAAAAATTACGCAGGAAAACCTTTTATCTTGGTGTTGTGGTCTTTGAGCTGCGCGTACTGTCCAACAGAACTCAAAATGTTGGGCGAGTTAAAACACAAAAATCCCGCCATGAATGTGGTGCTGCTCGCCACCGACACGATTGAACAATCGACTGAGATTACACAACAGTTACAGGTCTATGGCTTGGGTGATACCGAACAGTGGGTATTTGCGGATGCTATGCCAGAACGATTGCGTTTTGAGATTGATAAACGCTGGTACGGTGAAGTGCCGCGCACTTATTTTTACGATGCCGCACATCAGCGCCAAGTCAAAATGGGTGTGGTTGATCGGCCTTTTGTTGAAGGGTGGTTACAGCAAGCGAGTGGTCAATAATCGGCAGCGGGGATTGCTCTTACTCCCCATCTTCTCTACAGTTTCGCGTTCTTTCAATGCGCAAGGCTGTTTGTCATGACCTCTCCTTCTGGTGCAGAAAAAACGACGACTGATGTGATCGCCGGTGTCGATTTGCGTGACAAAGTCGCGCTGGTCACTGGCGCGAGCAGCGGTTTGGGTCTGGAGACGGTGCGCACGCTGTTGAGTGCTGGTGCGCGTGTCATCATGGCGGCGCGTCCTGGAGAAAAACTAGAAAAGGTATTGGCGGTGGTGCAAAAAGATTTTCCGCAAGCATCTGTGGATGCGGTGCCGCTGGAATTGACGGATTTCAACAGTGTTCGTGCTTGCGCAGAGAGCGTTGCACAGTTAACGGATACTTTAGATTTGTTGATTAACAATGCCGGCATCATGGCAGTGCCGTTTGCGCGCACGCCAGTGGGATGTGAATCACAATTTGGCACTAATCATATCGGTCATTTTTTATTGACAAATTTGTTAGTGCCGTTATTGCTGCATGCCAAGCAAGCGCGTGTGGTGAATTTGAGTTCTGGCGGTCACAAACATTGCGCGATTGATTTTGATGATCTGCATTGGCAAACGCGCGAATACAACAAGTGGGGCGCTTACGGGCAATCTAAAACAGCGAATGCGTTGTTTACTGTCGCGCTGCAAAATCGCTTGGGCGCAAAAGGCGTGAGTGTGTTTGCCGTGCATCCTGGGGTGATTCCTACCGATCTCGGTCGTCATTTAACAGAAGATGACATCAAAGCGCTGATGAGCAGTCAGTCCTTGAGTGGTGAGAAAAAAGAATCGGGTGGCACCAGCCGCGGAAAATTGGCGTTGAAAACCATTCCGCAAGGCGCGGCAACTTCCGTGTGGGCTGCAACTTCATCGTCATTGAATGGCAAAGGCGGTTTGTATTTGGAAGATTGCGCCATCGCAGAAGAGGTGCCAGTCGGCGTTGCCGAGCACGGCTATTATGCGTGGGCGGTTGATCCCGCTGCAGCTGAAAAATTATGGCAAGTGTCAGAGCAAATTGTTGAACAAACTTTTTCTTGGTAAATCATTTTTATGCAAACAGTTTTAACCGGTATAACCACCACAGGCACGCCGCATTTGGGCAATTATGTGGGGGCAATTCGCCCTGCTATTCGCGCGAGTCAACAGGAAGGCAATCGTGCATTTTATTTTTTGGCAGATTATCACGCACTGATTAAATGCCATGAGCCAGAGCATGTGCATCGTTCCACTTTAGAAATTGCCGCGACATGGTTGGCGCTGGGATTGAATACGGACAATGTGACTTTTTATCGCCAGTCGGATGTGCCAGAAATTACCGAATTGGCGTGGCTGCTTTCTTGTATGACCGCAAAAGGTTTGATGAATCGTGCGCATGCCTACAAGGCGGCGGTGCAGGCCAATGACGAAGCGGAAGACTTGGATCCCGATAAAGGTATCACCATGGGTTTGTTCAGCTATCCCGTTTTGATGGCGGCCGATATTTTGATGTTCGGCGCAACCCATGTGCCGGTGGGGAAAGACCAGATTCAGCATGTCGAAATGGCACGCGATATTGCCCAGCGCTTTAACCATCACTTCGGTGAATTGTTTGTTCTGCCAGAGGCTGTAGTGGATGAACAGGTGGCTGTGTTGCAGGGCTTAGACGGTCGCAAAATGAGCAAGAGTTACGGCAATACCATCCCTTTGTTTTTACCCACTAAGCAGTTGCAAAAAAACATCAATAAAATTGTGACCAATCTGTTGGAGCCGGGACAACCGAAAGACGCGGATACCTCCACCGTGTTTCAAGTGTGGCAGGCATTTGCCACACCCAAACAGACCGCAGAAATGCGTCGTGAGTTTGAGGCGGGTATTGCGTGGGGCGAAGCCAAGAAGCGTCTCTGCGCGCTGATTGACACCGAAATTGCCGAAGCGCGTGAGCGTTACGAATCGCTGCTGGCTAATCCCGCATTGATTGAAAGCGAATTGCAAAAAGGCGCTGTCAAAGCGCGTGCGATTGCCCAGCCCTTTATGCAGCGCGTGAGGTCGGCAACGGGAATTCGCCCGCTGGCGTGATGCGTTGTAGTAGTGACCCCTTTCCAGTAGTCTGGAAGCACAGCGTCTGAGCCTGCGGACATGAAAATTAAACGACTTGCTTTGGATGTGGAGTTGACCAATCGCTGCAATGCCTTGTGTCATTTCTGCCCGCGCGATAAAACCCCTGAACAGGGTTTTATGAGCGAAGCCGTTTTCAAACAAGCAGTGCTACGCGCACAAGAAGAAAATTTAACCGTGATGCTGACGGGGCAAGGTGAATCGCTGATTCATCCCGATTTTGAAAAATATGTTGCCTATCTTGCTGTGCAAAAAGTGCCCTTTGCGATGACAACCAATGCCGCATTGTTGACATCAGAGCGTTCCGCTTTTTTGTTGGATAGCGGTGTATCGCGTATCACCTTTAGCATCAGCGATCTCGAAGACGATTACGAAGAAGTTTACAACTTGGATTACGCCACCATGCGCAAGAACGTGGCGGAATTCATGTCGCAAAATGCACAGCGTGAAATAGCACGGCAAGCGGAAGTGTGGATCAGTATTGTTGAGCACGACATCAATCGTGAGCATATTCCTGCGATGCGCGAATACTGGGAAGCGCAGGGTGTGACGGGCGTTTATGTCTTTCGCCAAATCACACGCGGTGGTGCCTGTGAAACAGGGCACTACTTTTTGCGCAGTGAACGCCATCGTGCCGAAGCGGAAGCCTTGATGGCGGCAAAAGGCGTTTCCACTTGGTGTAATCTTGCGTTTATTGCCCCATTTATTGGCTGGAATGGGCAGTACTATATTTGCTGCAGCGATTATGAAAAGGTCACTCCACTAGGAACAGTATTTGATTACAGCCTTTCTGCACTGGATATTATAAAAATTGCCAGCATTCGTCGTGGAAATTCTGCGTGCCTTAAATGTAATTACGATCCTACAAATGTTATTCGTGAAGCAATGTTTGAAGTAGAAAATGGTGAATCACTTAAGTCGCGTATAACGAATCGCCTAGCGATATTGAAGCGGCAGCAAGACGAAGACAGCGAGTTATATGCGAAGATTCTGAAAGAAACAGATCGTTCTAATCCTGTTGATGCATTGATTGCTGTAACAAGGTGAATATTCAATGTTTGAACTAACAGAACAACAAAAGAAGTTTTTTGATACTTTTGGGTATTTGGTATTCAAGGGATTGTTTGCGGAAGAGATTAGAAAAATATCCGCAGTGTTTGATTCTGTGTTCCATGAATATGCTAATGATGTAGTAGACTGGAACCACAGAGCTCATGGCAATGAGAAACGAAAGTTTTTGGCGCAGTTTATTGATCGCAATGAGTATTTGAGTGCGTTGCTTGATGACCATAGGATGCTGGGTATCTACAAAGGCTTGTTGGGGGAGGAGTTTATTTACAGGGGAAGTGATGCCAATATTTTTGAGTGCAGCACTTGCTGGCATTCCGATACTTATGGTGCATTGCTGAAGTATCGCAATGTAAAGCTTGCTTTTTATTTAGAGCCATTGAATGCAGAGAATGGCTGCTTTCGTGTCTTGCCTGGGAGCCAACATTTTGGAGATAAGTTCTCTAATAAGTTGCAGTCTTTTTTAGGAAAGGGTGATAGTTTGGTCGATGGTCTTGGCTTGCAAGATAGCGAGGTGCCAGCGCAAGTTATCCCAACAGAGCCAGGGGATGTGCTGGCGTTTGATTTTAGAGTCAAGCATGCAACTTGTTTCGGTAGTGATCATACACGCCGCATGTTTACTGTGTGTGCTGCCGAAAAAGTTAAGGATGAAGATGTTCCTTTGTTTCGGCAGAAAATTGCAGAGGCTGGGAAATTGGGTGTCAAATCTTACTACGGTGATGCAGTAGTGCGTACGGCAAACTCTCAGCGGATGGTGCATTTGCAGCAATGCCTTGAAAATGAAGATGCTTTAGTAAAAGGGTGTTAATTTTTTTGTAATGGATGTGTCTAGCATCTAACTTGTGAGGTTTTTATGGTAGAGAGTCATTCCCATCATGCAGAGGCTGGGCAGCATGATAAAGCCGCAGGAAGACCCGTGATTGTGCTGACCCGTATCAGTCCTTCAGCTAGTCATTTTGATCAGTTAAAAAAAGTAGCAGATGAATGGCAGGCTTTTGTAAAACCAATAGAGGGTTATGAGGGCTTGGACGTGGTGTGTTGTGTCCCAGAACAGGTTGTTTGGATAGAACACTGGCGTACGAAAGCAGACTTAGATGCGTTTAATCGTGATCATCTTGCTTTTTCTAATTATCTGGCAGATTTGTTTGCATACTCTAGAAATGTGCCTCAACGTGAAGTCTATAGAAAGCTTTTGTGATTTAGATGAGATTTAAATTCTGTGTCTAATAGTTCTTCTGTAGACGGTTTTTTATCTTTCGCAAGCAAGCTGAAAGATAAAAAACTGCTACCAGTGGAGTCTTGGAATCCCGCTTGTTGTGGCGATATTGATATTCGCATTGCGCATAACGGTAGTTGGTATCACGAAGGTCGAATTTTTCGACGCGATGCTTTGGTGAAATTGCTTTCATCCATTCTCAGAAAAGAGGGTGATGAGTATTTTTTAGTATCGCCGGTTGAGAAAATGCGCATCCAAGTGGAGGATGTGCCTTTTATTGCAGTAGAAATGCAGCAAGAGCAGCTCGCAGGACAGTCACCGGCATTATTTTTTCGCACCTTGACGGACGATGTGGCGCGCCTCGATGCAGAACATCCACTGCGTGTACAAATGGATGCTATTAGTGGTGAACCTCGCCCGTATATTCATGTGCGTGGAGGCATGGAAGCGCGTATTCATCGCCCTGTGTTTTACGAAATGGTAGCGATGGGGCGCGAGTTAATGCGTGAAGGGCAGTCATACTTGGTGATAGACAGCGCGGGCGAGGTATTTGACCTCGGTGCGCTGTAAAGTTTTCTATAAAACTTTCTACAACATTACCGACAAATCTCAAAATTATTTCGACAACATATCCAAATATTTTTCTGCATCCAGTGCAGCCATGCAGCCAGAGCCGGCGGAAGTAATGGCTTGACGATAGATGTGGTCAGCGACATCACCCGCTGCAAATACACCTTCAATGCTGGTTTGTGTGGCGTTGCCGTTAGCGCCGCCATGAATTTTTAGATAGCCGTCGTGCATGGTGAGTTGGTCGGCAAAAATATCGGTGTTAGGTTTGTGACCAATGGCGATGAACACGCCGCTGAGGTCAATATTTTTTGTGCTGCCATCCTGTGTGTTTCTGACGCGCACACCATTGACACCTTTGTTGTCGCCCAAGACTTCATCCAGCGTGTGATTCCACAAAAGAGTGATGTTGCCGTTGGCGGCTTTATCGAGCAGATGCTGTTGCAGAATTTTTTCTGCTTTCAAGCTGTCGCGACGGTGAATCAACGTCACATGGCTGGCGATATTGGAAAGATACAGTGCTTCTTCCACGGCAGTGTTGCCTCCGCCGATAACGGCCACTTTTTGATCGCGGTAAAAAAAGCCATCGCAAGTGGCGCAAGCCGAAACGCCTTGCCCCATGAAGGCTTGTTCTGATGGTAGGCCTAAATATTGTGCGGATGCACCCGTGGCGATGATGAGTGCGTCACAGGTGTAAGTGTTGTTGCCCATCAAGGTAAAGGGGCGCTGTTGCAAGTTGCACTGGTGAATGTGATCAAAAATGATTTCGGTCGCAAAGCGTTCAGCGTGTTGCTGCATACGCACCATCAAATCGGGGCCTTGTAAGCCGTGGACATCGCCGGGCCAGTTATCAACTTCGGTCGTCGTAGTGAGCTGACCACCCTGTTGCATGCCGGTGATGAGTACAGGTTTGAGATTGGCACGCGCAGCATAAATAGCGGCGGTATAGCCGGCGGGGCCAGAGCCGAGAATGATCAAACGGTGGTGTTGTGGCGTGCTCATGGACGCAAAATCTCCAGTGGGAATGCGCAGAAAAAGAGAGAATAACGGGGGGGGTATGATAGGTGACCGCTGAGAGGGAGACAATCAGTGCTGTGTGTTCAATGCGGCGTATTGCAGCCTTGAAAATTGCTTGCTGCGCTGATGCGTGTGGTGGGCAGTGCGTCGCGACCTTTGCATCGGTACATGGCTTGGTCGGCGTTGTGCATCAGCGCCTCGGTGGTCGCGCCATCCTCTGGGTAGATGGCGATGCCGATACTGGCGCTGACCAGCACGTTGCCATTGCCGGTTTGCACCGGCTCGCGCAGCGCGTCCACGAGTCGCTCTGCCAACATAGCTGGCTGCCGGATGTTGAGAATTTCTGGTAGGAGGATGGCAAACTCGTCGCCACCGATGCGGCAGGCGGTATCAGTATCGCGTAGCAAATTGCACAACCTGCCCGCTACTTGTTGCAGCAGTGCATCACCCGCGCAGTGTCCCAGTGTGTCATTCACTTGCTTGAATTGATCGAGATCGAGCATCAACAGCGCAAATTGCCGTTTGTAACGACAGGCCTGCGCCAAACAAGTATTTAAAGTTTGGTCAAAAACACGGCGGTTATAAAGACCGGTAAGTGCATCGTGCTCGGCTTGCTCTTTGAGGTGATCGGCTTGTTGTTGCAGAGCTTCCAATTGTCGCGCGTGCTGGCGCGCTTGGGCGATGGTGCAGAACAAGGAACAGGGGTGGATTTCTTCGTGCAATAAATAGGCTTGCGCACCGGCTTCGATGTAGTGCTCTGCCAGTGCCTCATCGTTTTCATGCCCGAGAACGATGACGGTAGGTTTGTTTTGCGTAGCGGAATTGACTTGTATGAGCAGGTGATCGGCGTCGCCATCGCGCCATTGATGCCCAACCAAAATGACATCGAAATAATGTGTGCCGAGCGCATTGTATGCGGCTTCTAAGCTGGTGACTTCGGTGATGTAAACACCGTGGTTTTGGCTGGACAGTGCGCGTGTCAAAACCGCACGGTCGAGAGGGTTACCCTCGGCTAGTAGAATCCTCAGAGGATAGTTGGCATCTGAGGTCATATAGTGAACCTGTCGAATTGCAGCATGAGATGCACTTCCTTGAGATGTCACGCAAGTTCAGCGTATGTCAGCTAAAAAAACCAAGCAACAATAGACAAGCACTTTTACCGATTGCCGCGTGTTCCGCAGGCGGGCATGATGCTGTAAACGAATCAAAACTGGAGAGCCACGATGAGTCACACCGCTTTGGAACAACTGCCCATTTTGTTGGAGCGTCAACGCCGCGCCTTTGAACACGAGACAGTGGTTTCAGCGGAAACGCGCATCAGCCGAATTGATCGTGTGATCGCATTATTGGTGGATAACCAGCAAGTACTGTGTGAAGCGACTTCCGCAGACTTTGGTCATCGTTCGCTTGATCAAGCGCGAATGGCGGATATTTTTGGTTCGTTGAATTCACTCAAATACGCAAAAAAACATGTGAAGCGTTGGATGAAACCAGAAAAGCGCCATGTTGATCCGCCGTTAAATTTATTGGGTGCGAAAGCGGCAATTCATTATCAGCCCAAAGGTGTAGTGGGTGCGATTGCGACATGGAATTTTCCGGTGTGGGTGCCGATGAGTCCGCTCGGTGCCATTTTCGCAGCGGGAAATCGCTGCATGATAAAAATGTCGGAGTTTACGCCACATACTTCAGAATTATTACAGCAACTGATTGCAAAATATTTTGATCCGGAAGAATTGGTAGCAGTGACGGGTGAACAAGAAATCGGTGCCGCTTTTGCTGCACTGCCGTTTGATCATCTGTTGTTTACCGGCGCGAGCAGTGTAGGTAAACATATTTTGCGCGCAGCCGCCGATAATCTTGTGCCTGTTACGCTGGAATTGGGTGGCAAGTCGCCGGTGGTAGTCGGTCGTGATGCGGATTTGAAAAAAGCGGCAAAAGCGATTGCGATTGGTAAAGCTCTAAATATGGGGCAGGTGTGTTTGTCGCCGGATTATATTTTGGTGCACCACTTGGCAATGAATGAATTAATTGCTGAATTGGAAAATGCGTTTACAGAATTGTTTTCGACGATTCGTGATAACCCAGATTACACTTCGGTAATCAACGCGCGTCACCATGCGCGTTTGCAAAGTTATGTGGATGATGCGAAGAATCAAGACGGTGAGATTCGCGTCATTAATCCCGCCAAAGAAAGTTTTGCCATGCAAAAAGACGGCGTACATAAAATGCCGCCTACGCTGTTTATTGAGCCAAAAGAATCGATGAAAGTGATGCAGGAAGAAATTTTTGGTCCGTTATTGCCGATGCGAAGCTACCAACATATTGATGATGCGATTGAATACATCAACGCGCATCCTCGTCCATTGGCTTTATATTTGTTTTCGGATGATGTGCGTGAAAAAGAGCGTGTGTTGTCGCGCACGATTTCTGGTGGTGTAACAATCAACGATGTGATTCAACACATCAGTTGCGAAGATTTACCGTTTGGCGGTATCGGTGCCAGTGGCATGGGCAATTATCATGCCATTGAAGGCTTCAAAACTTTTAGCCATGCGCGCTCGGTTTACACGCAATCCAAAATCAACATGATGCAGTTGATGGGCATGAAGCCGCCGTATGGCGATAAAGTGAATAAAATTTTGGATGCAATGATTAAGAAATAATGTGTGGTAGTTCAGACTTAACCCGACAGTTACCCGTTTATCAGACGGGGACTGTCAGTTTAGATTTGAGTCAGATTTTTTTCTGCCCAAACCGTTTTACCATCCTGCAAAGTGGCTATCGGCGTTTGTCTACAGCACATCTTGCCTTGATACGCTCTGTGATTGTTGTAGGAATACACTCAATCGTCTAGAGCTTTTTGCAAGTCCTCCAAGCCGGTATACAACTTCTTTCTAAATGCTTACCTGATAAAACTCGTTCAATGTCATTTTATGGGCGCGTTTGCAAATGCCATTCGCCTGCAGCAAACCTTAGAATAGTGTGTAGATGAAAGGTGCTACCGCAGACCCGTGGGCAAACACAATCAACAGCCCCAGCAGCAGCAGGACGATAACGATAGGTGCCAGCCAATATTTTTTGCGCTCGCCCATGAAACCGGCAAAGTCTTTGAGTAGTTCAAACATCAGTAGGGTCTCTCCATATGTTGGCGGGCTGGATTGTTACGGGTGACGCGGTAGCTGTCCAGTGCGGCATTCAGCTCGCGGTGCATGGGGTCTTTGCCTGTGATGCGCATGATAAAACCCATGGGCATAAATAAACCGTAAAACAAAATGAACAGGATGATGCGGGTGTTGATAAAACCCAAACCCTCCGCCAATTTCATCCACGGTTTGTAAAAATAAATCAGGCTGGCGGGATGGAGCAGCGCCCAAATAATCAGCGTGCCGCCAATCGGTCCCATGTAGAGCAACCAATGCAACATTTTTTCGATACCGCCTTTTAGCCAAGGCAGAAAGCAACCGATCAAGCCAATGAGAATTGCGCCAGTGACTAAACCAAATTTACGCAGTTCAGCGACAGTCATTTCAGTTTTTTTATCGGTTGTCATCAGTCGAGCTCGAATTCGTCTTTCCAGTTGTTGTTTTTCTCCCAAATCGGTTGGTCCGGTTTGGCGAGCAAATAATTTTCCAACACTAAATAATCCATTTCGCAACGCATGAAGCAGCGATAAGCGTCTTCTGGTGTATTGACGATGGGCTCACCGCGTACGTTGAAAGACGTGTTGATGGATATTGGACAGTCAGTGAGTTTTTCAAATTCATCCAGCAGTGTGTAAAAACGTGGATTGGTTTCTGGGTGCACTGTTTGAATACGTGCCGAATAATCCACGTGCGTTACAGCGGGGATTTGTGAGCGTGGCACATTGAGTTTTTCGATGCCAAATAATCTTTCTTGCTCCAATGTCATCGGAATACGTTTGTCTTCTGCAACCGGTGCCACCATCAACATATAAGGGCTAGCCGCTTGGTGTTGAAACCATTCGCCAACTTTGTCTGCTTTTACCGCAGGTGCAAACGGGCGAAAAGATTCACGGTATTTGATTTTTAAGTTCATCACCGATTGCATTTTTGGGCTGCGCGGATCGCCGATAATAGAGCGTCCGCCGAGCGCACGCGGACCAAACTCCATGCGACCTTGAAACCATCCAATCACATTTTCACTCGCCATAATTTGTGCAAGTTTTGGCAGCAATACATTGTCATCAAGGCGTTGGTATTGCGCGCCGACACTATCGAGATAGGTTTGAATTTCTTTGTCGTTGTAGCGAGGGCCGAGATAGCTGCCCTGCATAGAATCGCCTGTCAGCGGTGTGCGCGGATTTTCAAGGTATTGATACCAAATGGCGAGCGCAGCACCGAGCGCGCCGCCTGCGTCTCCTGCTGCCGGTTGTACCCAAATTTCTGAGAAAGGCCCTTCGCGCAGTAAGCGACCGTTAGAAACGCAATTTAATGCCACACCGCCGGCGAGACAGAGTTTGTCGATACCTAATTCTTTATGCGCGGTGTGCGCCAATTTCAAAACAATTTCTTCAGTGACAACTTGTATCGAACGCGCAATATCCATTTCTTTTTGCGATACTTCTGATTCGCGCGTGCGCGGTGGGCCATTAAATAAACGATGGAACTTATCATTGGTCATCGTCAAACCGGCAGCGTAATTAAAGTAACTCATATTGAGTCGGAAGCTGCCGTCGGGTTTTACATCAATCAAATTGTCGAGAATTAAATCGACATATTTAGGCGTGCCGTAAGGCGCAAGCCCCATCAACTTGTATTCACCAGAATTGACTTTGAAGCCGGTGTAATAAGTGAAAGCGGAATACAGTAAGCCGAGTGAATGCGGAAAATTAATGTCCCACTGCGGCGTGAGTGTGTTGCCATCGCCAACCCAAACAGAGCTGGTTGCCCATTCGCCTACGCCATCGAGACACATCACGACCGCTTTTTCAAACGGGCTGGGGAAAAAAGCAGAAGCGGCGTGCGATTGGTGATGCTCAGTAAACATCAGCGGGGGCAATTCTTTTTCTTTCATACCGCCTAATTCGGAGAGTTCGCGGCGTAAAGTTTTTTTTAAATACAGTTTTTCTTTCAACCAAACAGGAATGGCTTTGATGAAAGAACGGAAGCCTGAGGGTGCGTAGGCGAGATAGGTTTCCATCAAGCGTTCAAATTTAATGAGCGGCTTATCGTAAAACACCACATGAGTCATGTCGTTCAGCGATAAACCGGCTTCACGCAAGCAGTAGCGGATGGCTTCGGCAGGGAAATCGGCATCATGCTTTTTGCGTGTGAAACGCTCTTCTTGCGCGGCGGCGATGATTTTGCCGTCCACCACCAGTGCGGCTGCACTGTCATGGTAGTAGGCGGAAATGCCGAGAATGGCGATGGGGCGAGGGCTAGATTGAGACACTGCGACTACCGACTCGTGGGAAAGCGAAGATTCTAGCCGAAGTTGCTAGCGGCGGCAGCTGCGGTATCGTTTTAAAAAGCTACAGTTGCAGTAACTGCAAATGGTTGTCGAGCTTTGTTTGATACAGCACCGTGCCTTTGGCGATCTGAACCGGTAATGGGCCAGATACTGGCGGCGCGGTGTTATCAATATTGACGACCCAGTGCAGCGGTGAGCTGCCCGCCGTGAGCGTCGCCTGCGGGTTGATGCCGTGCAGAATGGCTTCGAGTCCAGCGGTTTTGCCCAGCAGCAGCAAGCTGTACCAACCTAATGCCAAGTCCTCGGTTTCGTGCAGGGCGATGCAGTCAGCAATATGCAGTTCTGCGCTGGTGGCGCTGGTTTTTTGAATATCAAAAGAGTGATATTCGCAGGGATGAAAAGCAGGATGCACAACTAATATGTTGATTAGGGTGTCGATGTCGTTGAGCTGATTTTTTTCATTATCAGCAAAACATTTTTTCAAACGCTCGCTCATCACCCAGCCGCTGCCTGTCATTTGAAATTCAGCAATGGTGCGCGCAGCTTCTGCACCGTATTTTTCAGCTATTGCCATCATCAAACCAAGAATCAATAAATGGTTTTGTGCGGCTAACTCTTTGCAAACAACAACCAGTGCTGCGTGAGAAAATTGCTCAAAGCGTAATTGCTCAAACACTTTTCCATGATAGAAATCCATACCGCCAGTTTCGCGATTGTTCGAGCGAGCGATAGACAGCATAGCCAGTTTTGATTGACGTAGTGCGCACGTGACATCAGGCTCAATTAAAGGTTCGGCATCGTGATCGATAAACACACTCCATTCACAGTGCGGTGCGCGATCGACAGGCACACGCGGCGGGCGATGCACAGGACGCATACGCGCACGCGGATTGGTGGCGATCGCAGTGCCATCAAAAGTAGGATCTTCGATGTCGTGGCACATAATTTTGACTGCCGCTTCGCCGCGTGGCTCGGTTTCTAGCAGCGGTCCGCAACTCGCCAGCCAAAAGCGACCTTTATCCGTCGATTGCACTTCAAAATGCGCATCAAAGTATTGATGCGTTAAACCGCAATCCAACTGCAAACCTTTGAAAATAGTGGCGACATCGGTGCTGCCGGCAAAGCCCATCGCCTGTTGCATGCGCTGTGTGTAAATCGGGCTGGCAGCGAGCCAGTTGTCGATGGCAATGTCTTTATACGCTTCATCACCGTGATTCATGCGTAGCGCGGCGTAACCGGTGCGGCTATTAAATTGCGAGGCCACCATGTATTCACGCGCCAGTTGCGCCAGTTGTGCGCGCGAAAAATCTTCCAGTGTTTTGTGCATGGTGAACTCCTTGTTTATTTAGAGTTGAAAAGATTGTGTGGCGATAGCGGTGCCTTGTTCGTTGAATTGTCGTTCAAAAAAATGCATGGTTTTGTCGTAATTTTGTAATACGACTGTTGAACAGCGCGTGCCATAGCTGTCGAAGTGAATAAAACTGGCAGAGAGTTTTTGTTCCAACCATTGTGGAATGCCAGTATTGGGTAGTCGATCGTCATGGGCAATGGTTTGATCGGCGAGCAAACAAAACAGTGACTCGTGCTGCAAATCCGATAGCGTATCCGTGAGGGCTATTTTCCCGCTTTCTACTTTAGGCCAAGGTGTATCGAGTGCGGCGTTGGATAAGCCATAGATGCCTTCTTGCAATGCAAAATTGTCGCCGCTGCTATTGCAGTAGTGCAGTGTATTGCCATCGCTCAATAGCAAATTAAATGGACTGTAATCTGTAAGATGATTGTGTAATTGGGTAATAAATTGCTCAGGTGTTTGATTGCTGTTGAGAAAATCGCGCACTAAATGTCCACGTGATTGCGCTCCTTGCGGTGCGGCGGGATCACGTACATTGGTGATGGCGGCAAAGCGACCGTTGCGTGTGACGCCGAGCCATGTGCCGCCCTGCTCAAGATCGCGTCCGGCGAGTAGGTTGGGTGCGTCTTGCCAAAAATGTGCGGGGGCAGAAGGGCGTGCATAAAACTCATCGCGATTGGCGACCACCACCAATTGATATTGAGGATGGCTTTGCCAAGCGAAAAGAATTAAGCACATGCAATCATTCGGGTTGTTTGTGTGGCAACACAGAGAGAAATGCCATAAATACCGCAGCGAGATAGGCGAGCGATTGCATTAACAACATAAAGAACCATGCCCATGAATCACCGGTTTCCATGTCGTGAGTCACTAACATCGCTGCTGCTGCGCCCCACAACAGTAATAAGAAAAATAATTCTTCACGACACTCTGCCAGCGCCAACATAAATCCACCTTGGTCGCGCATTTTTGGCGTGCGAAAAAACGGAATAGTTTTGGTAAAAAGACCATAAATAATAGATTTTGCGATGGTGTGTGACAGTGCTAAGCCAGCAATGGCCGCGCCGACTGATGTGCTTAGTGGTACTTTCATATGACTTTTGTAAATGTATAAAATTTTTCCGAGTTTGAAGAAAAATAAAATTAACGGTGGCATAGCAAACACTAAAGCAGGTGGCAAAACACGTGTGGGGGCTAACAACATAGCGGATGTCCACAGCAGCGCGCCGCCGGTAAAAAATAAATTCATGCCGTCCGCAACCCAAGGCATCCAGCCAGCGATGAAGTGGTAGCGTTGCCCGCGTGTCAGTTTGGTGTCTTTGCCTTTGAATAAGCTGTTGAAGTGGCCCTTCATGATTTGCATCGCGCCATAAGCCCAGCGGAAGCGTTGCTTTTTGTAATCAATAAAACGATCAGGCATCACGCCTTTGCCGTAAGAATTGCTGACATAAGCAGCCGACAATCCTTCTTCAAACGCACGCAAGCCCAATTCGGCATCTTCTGTAATTGTCCACTCTGCCCAGCCGAGTCTATCCATGACTTCACGACGAATCATCGTCATGGTGCCGTGTTGAATGATCGCATTGCGATCATTGCGTGTGACCATACCAATATGGAAAAAACCTTTGTATTCGGCGTAACACAATTTTTTGAACAGCGACCAATCACCATCGCGATAATCTTGCGGCGCTTGCACGATGGCGATTTTTGGATCAGAAAAATGCGGCACCAAATGTTTGAGCCAGTTGGGGTCAACGCAGTAATCGCTGTCGATCACCGCAATAATTTCTGAGTCCGGTGCAGTGCGTTCCAGCGCCCAGTTCAATGCGCCGCCTTTAAAACCTTCCAACGGTGCGACATGAAAGAAACGGAAGCGAGGTCCCAACGTTTTGCAATATTCTTCGACAGGTCGCCACACGTTTTCGTCTTTAGTGTTGTTGTCGATGATCATGACTTCAAAATCGGGATAGTCCAATGTCGCTAATGCGTCGAGTGTCTCTTTCACCATGTCCGGTGGCTCGTTGTAACACGGCACTTGTATGCAGACTTTAGGGCGGTAGGCATCATCGCTGGCAACACCGATAAACGGCCTGCGTCGCTGCGCCCACACGGTTTCTGCCAATTCATGCGCTTCGGTAAACATCACCACAAAAACACCAATCGCAGCAATAACTAACAAAACACCGAGCGTGGCATTCAGTAAAGTCATGTATTGCTGCGAATAATCGTAGGTCACAACCACAAGGAAAGAAGCAAATAAAAACGCAACAAAGGCGAGAAAAGCGCGACCGCGTTGTTTCAAACCAGAACTATCAATCAGTAGCAAAGCCAGCGTCAGAATTGCCATGATGACAGACACCACAGCGAGCAAACGCCACTGCGGAATTTTGACCACGCTGCCTTCAAACGGGAACTTAGGTTGACGATTGACGTTGTATACGCCCCAGTATTTGCCTACATCACCTTCCGCACCGGATTTCCACAACTGGTCAAACGCTTCGATGACAAAATAGTTGTAGCCTGCTGTGTTAAGTGCGTTCAACAAAGTGCGCAAATAAATTGCCTGATCGACTTGATTGGCTTCGGCGGCACCACGGCTGCGACCAAAAGAAGGCCAGCCTACCTCGCCGAGTAATAAAGGTTTTTGCGAAAAAACAGTTTTTAATTCTTCCGCTTTTTCTAAAACAAAACCGACAGCAGCACTAGACGGGATTTTTTCCCAGAAAGGGAGAATATGTGCGGTCACAACATCCACGTGTTGTGCGAGTTCTGGGTTTTTTAGCCAAATATCCCAAGTCTCTGCTGTGGTTACTGGTACTTTTACTTTGCTGCGTACTTGCTCGATGTAGTCAATAAGTCGAGGTAAATCGACTTCACGGCGATACATACTTTCGTTGCCCACAACTACCAGCGTGATGTTGCGGTTATTGTTGATGACATCAATCGCGCGTTTTATTTCTGCGTCATTGTCTTTTTCAATATTGCTGATCCAAATACCTTGCACCACACTCATGCCAAATTCTTGTGCTAAACGTGGAATATCAGCCTGCGTGCCTTTGACGGAATAAGTGCGAATGTTGTGCGTCTGTTTCGACAACAAAGTGAGATCTTGTCGAATATCATCATCGCTCGGATAGATGTCTTTGGTCGGATCCTGTCCGTTTTGAAAAGGCGAATAAGCATAGCCAGAGATAGAGGCGGGCCAATCAGGTGCTTGCAAGGGGCGATTAAAAAAAGCCCAAATCGCAATAACGGTGGCGGCGATGCCTGTGACGATGGCGAGGTTGCTGATAGCTTTCGGCGTGATCATTTACGATCCATAGTTGAGAAAGTGAAACTGAAGGCAAAGCATAGCAGTTTGATGCTAGCTCAGTGTGCTTTTGCGTAAGCGGCATCAAAGCGCGCTTGCAGTTGCGTTTGCTCATCGGCAGTGGCAGAGCCGGTGCAGTGCCAGTCCACCAGTAGCTGCTCTAATTGTTCGCGGCGATTGTGGTTGGGTGCGGCTTGCCCCAAACCTTGTTGCAGTTTTTTCAACTGCATTTCACGGCGCTGTTGTTTGTCTGCGTCTGGTGTTTCAAGATCGAGCAGTATCTCTAATGCGATACACAGTTCGCGGCGGCGTTGTGTGTTGGCTGCAAAATCCAAAGACGTGGCTGGTTGCATAGCGGCCAGTGCTTGTTGTTTGCGTACATTGATGGCTTTTTCCCACTCTACCGGAAGTGAATGCTGCTGCCAGTTGGATTCTAACAATGCGGCAGATTCTTCGGTTTTGTTGTGTTCAGTCGCATCACACAGTTGTGCGCGACGCAACAATTCATCCATTTGTTTTTGATGTTGGCGTGTGCTGATGCCGCGTAGTTGTTGATGATAGGCATCGCAGGCAGTAAAAAATTGTTTTTTGATAGATGTCTGCAATTTTTCTGGGATGTCTTTAATGGCTTTAAATTCACTTTGCAGTTGCTCAAATGCTGCTGTGCTTTGCGTCAGTTCTTCATCAGACAGAGTGGCTAGTTGTGCAATACGCTCACAGAGGGTTTTTGCCTGCGTGATTTTGTCGTCTTGTAGTTGGCGTGCTTGTTGTTGATTGTCACGGCGTTTATCGAAAATAACTTTTCCATGTTCTTGTAAGGCTTGCCACAGTTTGCGGTCTTCGTGATAGCGCGTGATGCCAATGTGTTTCCACTGTTCTTGAATTTGCTGGAAGCGTTCAATGGCTTTTTCAATATCCACCATTTCAGTGACGCTTTTTGCGGTATTAACCAGTTGTTGTTTGCGTGCTTCGTTAGCTGTTTGTACTTCAAGCAGAGGTGAGTTGATGGCGGCGATGGCGGTATCAAAACGCGTGCGTATGGGTTTTTCGTCACTGCGCTCGACAGGATGGAAATCATGAAATTCTTTGCGCGATTTTTCGAGGATGCGCGTGACCGCTTTCCAATCGGCGGCGCTCCAATCCTGTGCTTGGGCAAATTGCTCTAATGCTTCGCAAATGGTTTGCCGTTGTTGCAAGTTAAAAGCGCGCTGCTGACGCGCTTTTTCGTAATGTTCAGCGCAGGGCTCCCAAGCTTTGTCGCTGGCTAGTTTAAAACGCTCCCACAGTACCTGTGCTTCGGGTGTGTGCGGCGGTTTCATCGCGCGCCATTGTGCTTGTAAATCGCGCACTGCGTCTGCCGTTTCTAAGGGTTGCAAAGTACTGACGCACAGTTTTTCCATTGCATCACACAGCAGTTCAAGTTTGGGTATGGCGGCAAAGGCTTGCCAATCCTGCATTTCGTGTTGTTTGGATGAAATCTGTTTGTGTTTGTTCTGCCTTTTATGTTTTTCGTGTTGAGATTTTTGTTCAGCCTGTGTTTGCTTTTGCAACTCGATGACCTGCGTGCGTTGCGCCTCTTCATCTGCGCGTTTCTGTGCCATCGCTTCTGCTTTTTTCTGTTGTGCTTCTAGTGCTTGTTTTTCAGCGAGTGCTACCGCTTCATGCTGCTGTTGTATTTCAGTCAAAATAGATTGGCATTGTGTGATTGCGGTATTGATACGTGCAGCAATAGACGCATCTTGCTTGACTGTGTTTTCCCATTGTTGAGTCAAGTGTGCGAGTTCACTGTCGAACAGTGGGTGATATTGCAATTTTGCCAGTGTTTCCAAACGTGTACAGAGTTTTTCTTGTGCGCTGTGGTTTTGTTGCTGCTGTAGTTCGTCTGTTTTTAATGTATTGAGGCGATCGCGTAATTGGCGATTGGTTTTTTTATCCAAACCAGCGCTGTTTTTGAGCAATTGTTGTAGTTGCTGGATGTCAGTAATGGTTTCGACAGAATCCGCGCCAATTAACATTTGCAGTGAAGGTTTTTCTTTTTTTTCTTTGAGTATTTCGTTTGCTGCGATGGGCTGTGGTGTAGTTGCTGGCGTGGTCGCAGCCGATTTTTTCTTGAAGCCAAATAGTTTGCCGAGCATGACGGAGAAGTGCCTCGTACGGATAGGGATAACTAGCCCGCCATTGTAACGGTTGCAAGGGGCGCGAGCAGCTCGCGCCGCTGTTGGCGTGGTGGGTTTGCTATGATGCGGTTTTGGCAGGGTCGCCAATGCAATAACAGCCACAACGACGGAATTCCTGTGCTCGATCACGATACAAAACAAATCATTCAGAAGGCGTATTCGCGTTTTTTGGAACAAAAAGGCTTGAAGCCGCGTATAGGCCAGAAACAGATGATTGCGGCGGTGGCGCGCACGCTCGGCAACATCGTGAGTGATAGCGAAGGCGTGCGTTTGGGCGAAGCGCATGTGTGCATGGTCGAGGCGGGCACCGGTACGGGTAAAACCGTGGCTTACGCACTGGCGGCGATTCCTACGGCACAGGCGCAAGAGAAAAAGTTGGTAATTTCGACCGCGACGGTCGCGCTGCAAGAGCAAATTGTGTTGAAAGATTTACCGGATTTGCGCGCACACAGCGGTTTGGATTTCAGTCATGTATTGGCCAAGGGGCGCGGACGCTACGCCTGTCTCTATAAGTTGGATTTTTTGTTGGCGCATGGCGGCGAGAGTGCGCAAGGTGTAACGCAAGTGCTGTACCCCGATGAGCGCGACGCGTTGTTGTCCACGGCTACCTTACAGGTGTACCAATCCATGTTGGATGCGCTGAGTGCTGCGGAGTGGGACGGCGATCGCGACAACTGGCGGCAAGCCATTCACGAAGACGATTGGCAACGATTGACCACCGATCACAATCAATGCACGGGGCGGCGCTGCGCTTATGTTACGCAGTGCCCGTTTTTTCGCGCGCGCGAAAATTTAGTGGATGCGGATGTCATCGTCGTCAACCACGATTTGGTACTCGCAGATCTCGCGCTGGGCGGTGGCGCAATTTTGCCTGCGCCGGAGCAAACCATTTATGTGTTTGATGAAGGACATCACCTGCCTGACAAAGCCCTGCAACATTTTTCTGCGCACGTGCGTGTACAAAGTAGTGTGCGCTGGCTGCAAACCACAACAAAAACTTTAGCGGCTGTTGCGCAAACTTTTAGCAGTGTAACGGCTGTGCAGATAGCGATATCTCTGTGGAGTGAGGCCGAGCAACGCTTGCTGCAAGCGCATCAACAAGTGTTGCCGATGCTGGAATTGTTGTTGGCCAGTAGTGCAAATGAGCGTGAAAAAAGATACGTGTTTCGTCACGGTGTCGTGCCAGAAGATTTGCGTGCAATGGCGAGAATTTTGTTTGAATGTTGGCAGAAAGTCGGTGCAGTATTGCAAAAAGTTTCATCAGTTGTTGAAGGGATGCTGGATAGTCGCTCGTCGGATATTGCTTTAGAAGTGGTCGAACAGGCGCATGCAGCGGTAGGTGGTTTGTGGCAACGCTGCGCGCACTCTGAATCCTTGTGGCGTTTATTTGCGCGAGAAGATGAAGCGGGTGTTGCGCCGACAGCGCGTTGGTTGACCACGTATGAAGTGGGCAATGGCTTTGATTTTGAAGTGTGTGCCAGCCCTGTGTTGCCAACAGAGCAATTACAAAACAATTTGTGGGAGCGCTGTTTTGCTGCGGTAATTACTTCTGCCACGCTAACCGCATTGGGTAAGTTTGATCGCTTGCGCGAACGTTCAGGTGTGCCAATAGCGAGTGCAGGTTCTGTTGTGCCCAGCCCATTTTTTTATCAGCAATCTGCGCAATTAGTTGTACCTGCGAATGCTGTGGAAGGCAATCAAGTGGATCAGCATACGCAATCGGTCATTAATTTTTTGCAGGATGAAGTTGATAAGGATGAAGCGACGCTAGTGTTGTTTTCTTCTCGCAGGCAAATGTTGGATGTGTATCAAGCGGTATCGCGTGAAATTCGCGAACTGATTTTGTTGCAAGATGATTACAGCAAACAGCAGTTGTTGCAGTTGCACCGTGAACGCATCGATCACAAGAAAGGCAGCATTATTTTTGGCTTGGCGAGTTTTGCGGAAGGTGTGGATCTGCCCGGTGATTATTTGCGCCATGTGGTGATCGCTAAAATTCCTTTTGCGCCGCCAGATGATCCTGTTGAGCAAACGCTGTCTGAGTGGATTGAAGCGAAAGGCGGCAATGCGTTTATGCAAATTGCGGTGGCGGATGCCAGTTTGCGTTTGGTGCAAGCCGCAGGACGGTTGTTGCGCACGGAACAAGACACAGGTCGTGTTACGATTTTAGATCGCCGCTTGGTGACAAAACGCTATGGCAAATTATTGCTAGATAGCTTGCCGCCGTTTCAACGGCTGTTGCATTGAGTTTTATGGTTGTGAGGATTTAAAGGGCGCGTACTGCTGCAACGGTGCGACTTCTTGTACGCCGAATAACTCATCTGGTTTATCGCCGCGAATATTCAGTGCATATGCCATTTTGTGTGCAATCGCAGAGGCTTTCCATTTCATCAAATCGGCATTAGAGCCGGTATAAAGGCGGTCGATGGTGTTTTGCAAGATAAATACCCAGCGGTGAAAGTGGTCTTCCGTCATATTGGATTTGTTGTGCAGTTGCAGGTGCACATTAAAGACATCGGCGCGATAGCCTTTATCACCTAATACTTGGAATGCCCAAAAGTGTGCAACTTTGGGAATATGTTCTGCTAGATTCAGCTGCACAACATCAGTAAAAAAATAGCCGATGATGGGGTCTGTCATCAGTTGCTCGTAGAACACTGTCACGATGTTCAGCATGTCTTCGCGTGTTTGGATGTCTCGCATGATGCCACCTCCACAGAATATTCTGCTGTTGCTCATTGTAGTACGAAAGGCTTACGCCCGATTCATACTACTTAGGAATAGCTGCGTTAGAATGCCGCTTTTCTATGAGAATTTATTTGGGGAATTTGCTTGCCGTGAACGCGCTCTCTTGGATGGTTGGTTTACGCTACTTGTCAGCGCGCAAGGGTAGTCGTTTTGTCTCGTTATTTTCTTTTTTCTCTGTCGCGGGAATGATGATCAGCGTGCTGGCGATGGTGCTGGTCATGTCCATCATGAATGGCTTTGAAGGCGAAGTGCGCAGTCGCATTTTGCGTGCCGTTCCGCATGCACAAATTAGTGCGCCGCACGGCATAGAAAACTGGCAGGCAATGTTGCCGGCGTTGCAACAATCAGGTGTTGTACGCGCTGCTGCGCCACAAGATCGCGCGCGCGTATTGTTGGAATCGGATGCAAGGATTCACGGCGGAGATATGTTTGGCATTGATCCAGAACATGAGTTGTTGGTGTCGCAAATTGATCAATCCATGGTGGCAGGGCAATGGCTGGCGTTAAAGCCAGGCGCATTTGGCGTGGTATTGGGTAGTGCATTGGCGCGACAGTTGCGTGTCAAAGTGGGCGACAACATCAACATTATGTTGCCGCAGGTGAGTGTGACGCCGCTGGGGCTTTTTCCGCGCAGTCGCCGTTTTACAGTGGTGGGAATTTTTTCTGTCGGCGCGCAAATTGATGCCACGCAATTATACATTCACATTGATGACGCGGGGCGTTTGCTGCGCACAGGTGGAAAAGTGGATGCATTGCGTTTGCGTTTTGATGATGTGATGCAAGCGCCAGAGCAAATCAAAAAATTGCAGGCAATGCCAGCCTTGTCTGGCTTTGTAATAAAAAGCTGGCGCGATGAAAACAGCACATTGTTTAACGCGATTCATATGGAAAAAATCATGGTGACTTTGATGTTGTCTGTCATTGTGATTGTTGCCGCGTTTAATTTGGTGTCAATTTTGACGATGGCGGTTGCCGACCGTCGCAAAGATATTGCGGTGCTGCGCACGATTGGCGCATCGAGAACCACTGTGTTATCTATTTTTATGATTTACGGCATGAGTATGGGGGTTGTCGGTATCGGCGTGGGCGCGTTGCTTGGCAGTGTATTGGCAGTACACGTGAGTGATATGACGGCAGCGATAGAGCGCATAGTATCTTCTTGGGATTCACACGCGCAGTTAACAATTTATTTGCCTAGCGAATGGTATTTCAGTCAGACAGTGTGGGTAACAGCAATGGCGGCATTGTTGTGCTTGCTGGCAGCGTTTTATCCCGCTTGGCGCGCATCCACAATTCATCCAGCAGAAGCTCTGCGTTATGAGTGATCAAAAAATGAGTGAAAAAAATATGGTGCTGGAATGTCGTCAATTGACAAAAAGTTATCGTCAGGGCGATCAAGATTTACTGGTATTGAATCAGATTGATTTATTGGTGCGGCGTGGCGAGCGTTTGGCGATTGTCGGTTCATCGGGTTCAGGTAAATCAACATTGCTCAATTTGTTAGGCGGCTTGGATGAAGCACAATCCGGTGAAGTGTTGATAGCAGGAAAAAGCTGGCAATCCATGCAAGAAAAAGAACGCGCAGCGTGGCGCAATCAGCACTTGGGCTTTGTGTATCAATTCCACCATTTATTAGCCGAATTCACCGCGCTGGAAAACGCCAGCATTCCACTGTTAATTGCAGGCAAAACAAAAGCCGAAGCCAAACAGCAGGCGACTGCTATGTTGGAAGCGGTTGGTCTGGGTGCGCGTTTATTGCATAAACCTGCGCAGTTGTCGGGTGGTGAGCGCCAGCGCGTTGCCATTGCGCGCGCCTTAGTGAATAAACCCGCTTGTGTGTTGATGGATGAGCCCACCGGCAACTTGGACGTAGATAACGCACAGCAAGTGCAGCAGTTATTGAATACACTCAATCAAGAATACGGCTTGGCTTTTATTTTAGTGACACATGATCGCGCATTGGCGGCGCAGCAAGATCGCTGTTTGGTGTTGGATCACGGGCATTTGCGAGCGCAAAGCTAATGTTGATGCGTTTTATTGCATGGCGTTATGCGCAGGCGCGCAGTGGCTCGGCGTTGCTGGGATTTATTTCACGTTTGTCGATGGCTGGCTTGGTCGTTGCTGTTGCATTGTTGATTACTGTATTGGCAGTGATGAATGGTTTTGAACACGAGTTGCGCACACGCATTTTGCGCGTCGTGCCGGCGATTACTTTGTATCCAGAAGAAGATGAAATTGCCGATTGGAAAACTGTCGCGCAACAAGTATTGCGTAATCGGCACGTTACGGCGGCGAGTCCGTTGATTGAGGCGCAGGGTTTATTGGTGATGGGTTCTGCAGCCGAGCCGGTATTGTTATTTGCAACGGATCCGGCCGCTGAATCACATTTGTCACATTTTGAATCTTTTACAGATAAAAAATCGTGGGATGCGTGGTTGGCAAATCCGCAATCTGTGTTGATCAGTAAAAAAATAGCAAACAAGTTGAGTATTAGCGCAGGCAGCACAGCCATAGTAATGTTGCCCGGCGTCAGTGGTGATAAATCTTCGCCAGCGATTGTCAGCTTACCGGTAGCTGGTTTTTATGAAACGGGAACAGAAGTTGATAATCATTTGGTGATGGCGCAACTGCCGCTCTTGCAAGCGCAGTACAACATGCACGGTGTCGCTGCGATTCGTTTCTCTGTCGATAATTGGTTGCAAGCCGATGCAATTGCTTGGTCTTTGGTGCAACAGTTACCGCCGCATTACTCCATGAAAACGTGGTTTCAAACGCACGGCAATTTATATGAAGCGATTCGTATGTCGCGTCAATTGGTGATGCTAATGTTGGTCATCATCATCGTGATTGCGGCATTCAATGTAGTGTGTTCGCTGGTGTTGGTGGTGACAGATAAACGCGGTGATATTGCAATTCTGCGCGCAATGGGCGTGCCTAACGGCAACATCATGCGTATTTTTATGTTGCATGGCTTATTGATTGGTGCGTTGGGAACACTGATCGGTGCGGTGATCGGTTGCGCGTTGGCGTTGGTGATGCCGTCTATCGCACAAGGTTTGCAATCGGTTTTGGGTGTGCAGTTGCTCAGTACGGATGTGTACCCTGTAAATTATTTACCGTCGGATTTGCGCGCGCTGGACGTCAGTGTGGTTGTTGCCGTTGCTCTATTTATTAGTGCTGTGGCGAGTATTTATCCGGCTTGGCGTGCTACTTGTATCCAGCCAGCGGATATTTTGCGGCATGAGTAATCCACAAAGTTGTTGTCACTCTCCATCGCGTTTGTAGTAAGTAATTTCCAGCGAGTAAGCGGTACTGCCTTTTTTCTCTTGATGCACTAGTTTGGCAAGGGTGTAGTGTAAAGAAGGTGCAAACCAAAATTGCGTGTGGCGCGGGCTGTTGGGTTTTCGTAGCCGCTCAACAACGATGGTATCTAATTTCCCCAGTGCTGTTTTGATTGTTTCTTTGCCAATCACACGAAAACAAAATAATTCGGTATCGTCGTCATTGACTACATCGTAGCAAGGCTCGTTGTAGCCGCGCGCTAAATCGTCAGCCAATGCCAGCATGTACGTGCCGTTATCCAGCTCGCCGCCTTTGAGTGGAACTGTAAAAGGTTTATCGCCTTTGCTGCCTGCTGCAATGTGTTTTTTCTGGTTGTAGGTGATTTCAGTTTCTTTATTTTGCCCTAATACGCTGCGGCGATAGACATAGTGTTTGGGTGTTATACCTTTATTGTTGTAAGCGAATGTGGAATTTTCTTCAATTTGTCCAAAGAAACCGCTAGCGACTGTAGAAAAGTACCAATCATCACCAGATTGCTCTAAGCGATGCGTCGCTTGCAGCGGAAAGTTTTTATACATTGCTTGATAAATGGCGGTGTACGGCGCGTGCTCGATGTTTGTTTCGCCAACGGCAGAAAACGACAGGATGCTCAAGGTGGCAATAGCTAAAATGCGTTTCATGCTTGTGCTCCTGTGTGGGGGAGTGCTGTGCCGTCTAGTATGACTTGATGTTCGTTGCAGCGTAAACGCCCTTCACAAAACCAGCGCACGGCTTGCGGATAAATGATGTGTTCTTGTTGCAGTACGCGTTGTGCCAGCGTGTCGGCGGTGTCCTCAGGCATGACAGGAACGCGCGCTTGAATAATGGTGGGGCCGCCATCCAATTCCGTTGAAACAAAATGCACCGTTGCGCCCGCTTCTGTCTCTTTAGCTTCAATCGCGCGTTGATGAGTGTGCAGCCCTGGATATTTTGGCAGCAGCGACGGATGGATATTCATCAGCTTGCCATACAGCGGTGCAACAAAAACGGGTGTAAGAATGCGCATAAAACCCGCAAGAATCACCAAATCGGGTTCGTATTGCTGAACGGCAGATAATAACGCTCGATCGTAGTCTTCTCGTGTTGCGAAATCTTTGTGCGACAGTATTTTTGTGGCGATACTTGCTGCTTGCGCACGCTGTAAGCCGTAAACATCGGCTTTGTTGCTGATCACGCAGGCGATGTGTGCGGGTAAGGTGTTTTGTGTGATGACATCAATGAATGCTTGCAAATTACTGCCGCTGCCAGAAATCAGAACAACCAGATTTTTTTTTCTTGGGATGCTCATGGCGCAAAAAATACGGGCAGTAATGCGTGATTATTTTGCGTCAAAGACGACATGCGGTTCAGCATCGTGTACACCTTTTTCAATCGCGCCAATCACAAACGCTTGTTCGTGACAGTCGTGCAGCACAGCGAGTGTGTTATCCACATCGGCCTGCGGCACGCAAATCACCATGCCGATGCCGCAGTTGAAAGTGCGATACATTTCCTGCGCATCCACATTGCCTTGTGTTTGCAGCCAATCAAACAGCGGCCCCATTTTCCATGCATGGGCGTTGATGTTGGCGCGTGAACCTTGCGGCAGTACGCGCGGTAAATTTTCAGTTAAACCACCGCCGGTGATATGTGCAATAGCGCGCACATCGACAGCGCGAATCAAACGCAAAATGGTTTTTACATAGATTCGTGTTGGCTCCATCAACCAGTCTGCCAACGGTTTGCCTGACAATATTTCGGTTGCCGGATTGACACCAGAAACAGAAATAATTTTGCGGATGAGGGAGTAGCCGTTCGAGTGCGCGCCGGATGAAGCAATGCCGATCAACGCATCGCCCACATGTACGCGTGAGCCGTCGATGATTTCATTTTTTTCCACTGCGCCGACACAAAAGCCGGCCATGTCGTAATCGTCGCCTTCATACATGCCGGGCATTTCGGCGGTTTCGCCGCCCACCAAAGCGCAGCCCGCTTGTTCACAGCCTGCGCCGATGCCGGTGATGACGCTCGCTGCAACATCGACATCCAATTTGCCCGTGGCGTAGTAGTCGAGAAAGAACAGTGGTTCTGCGCCGCAAACCACTAAATCGTTGACGCACATCGCCACCAAATCAATGCCAACGGTGTCGTGTTTTTTCAGATCAATCGCCAAGCGCAATTTGGTGCCAACGCCATCGGTGCCAGAAACCAGTACCGGCTGCTTGAAGTGGCTGGGAATTTCAAATAATGCGCCGAAGCCGCCCAGTCCGCCCATTACACCGGGGCGGCGCGTTTTTTTGGCGACATGCTTGATGCGTTCTACCAGCGTGGTGCCGGCATCAATATCAACACCGGAATCTTTGTAGCTGAGAGAAGGCTTGCTGGAGGAGGATTCGGTCATGGGGCAAAGCGCCTGTGTCGAGCGATAAATCGGGGCGCGCATTGTAGCAGTCTGCGTTAGTGCTTGGGCGGCGAAAGGGGAGGCTGTGGTAGACTGCGCCGCCACAGAAGAACCCGCTGGAGTAGCCGCTATGTCAGGCATTAAAACAATCGAAGGTGATTTCAATCCAGGCAAAGCGCGCTTTGCGCTGCTGGTGTCGCGCTGGAACAGCTTTGTGGTTGAAAGTTTGAAAGATGGCGCGATTGATACGCTGCGTCGTCATGGCGTTGCTGAAAGCCAAATCACTTTGGTGCGTGCGCCAGGCGCATTTGAATTGCCCTTGGTGGCGCAGCAGTTGGCGGCTTCAAAAAAGTTTGATGCCATCATCGCGCTCGGTGCAGTGATTCGCGGTGGCACACCGCATTTTGAATATGTGGCGGGCGAGTGTGTGAAAGGTTTGGCGCAAGTGAGCCTGAACGCTTCCGTACCCGTGGCTTTTGGCGTGTTGACGGTTGATTCTATTGAGCAAGCGATTGAGCGCTCCGGCACCAAAGCCGGCAACAAAGGCGCAGAAGCGGCCAGCTCGGCGCTGGAAATGGTCAGCCTGTTGTCACGACTGTGAGTGCGGGCGGCGAGAGCGCCGCACTCGATATCGGCGCGCGTCAAAAAGCGCGTCACTACGCAGTGCAGGCGTTGTATCAGCATATTTTGACGCAAGATTCCGCATCAAAAATTGAAGCGGAGTTTCGTGTGGACTACGACATGGACGGCGTGGATCTCGCGTACTTCCATGAGTTGTTATCGACGGTGATTGCGAGCACAGAAAAGCTGGACGCGCTGTTTGATCCGTATCTGGATCGTCAATTAAACGAAATTGATCCGGTGTCACTGGCGCAGTTGCGTTTATCCACTTACGAATTGCAATCACGCATTGATGTGCCGTGGCGCGTGGTGATTGAAGAAGCGATTCGTCTCTCCAAAAAATTCGGCCCTACCGACAGCTATAAATACCTGAACGGTGTGTTGGACAGATTGTCGCGCGATTTGCGCGCCGCCGAGCGGAACAAAGGCTAAACACGATGCGCCACAGCGACCTCTCATCGCTTGGCAAAAATTTATCGCATGGCGATAAAAAGCCGCTTGGCGAATTTGAACTAATCCGTCGTTATTTTACGCCTACACAAATATCCGATTCAGTATTGTTGGGTGTGGGTGATGATTGCGCGGCGTTGCATATTCCTGCGGATGAAGTGCTTGTGGTTTCTGTCGACACGCAGCTGCCCGATGTGCATTTTCCTGCACAGGCAAATCCTGTTGATGTTGCATCGCGCGCGCTGCGTTGTGCGGCGAGCGATTTGGCGGCGATGGGTGCAGTGCCTTTAGGTTTTACGCTGGCGCTTACGCTGCCATCAGTTGATGAGCAGTGGTTGTCTGCGTTTTCTATGGGTTTGTTGGAAGCCGCGCAACAATTGCACTGTCCTTTGATCGGCGGTGATACCACACGCGGCGCGCTGTGCATCAGTATTCAGGTACACGGCAGTGTGCCCGCAGAAAAAATGTTGCGCCGTAGTGGCGCAAATGTCGGCGACGATGTGTGGGTGTCTGGCTCGCTTGGTGATGGCGCGGCTGCTTTGGCGTTACTGCAAAATCAGCACGCACTGTCTGAAGAAGCACAGCAATATTTGTTGCGACGTTTTTATCATCCAAACATTGATTTTGATTTGGCTGTCGCATTGCGGCAGTACGCCAGTAGTTGTATTGATGTGTCAGATGGTTTGTTGGCGGATCTCACGCACATTTGCGCGGCAAGCCAAGTAGGTGCAAAAGTGTTTTGTGCAGCATTGCCGATTTCTGCACTGTGGCGCGATAGTGTGACGCAGCAACAAAAGGAACAATGGGTGCTGTGCGGCGGTGATGATTACCGTTTGTGTTTTACCGCATCAGCACAACATAAAGTGGCACTGAGTCAGTTTCCTAATTTGTTTTGTGTTGGTGAAATTGTCGCTGGTGATGGCGTGGTTGTGTTGGATAGCAATAGCGAAACTATGACAGTTTTTGATCGCAGTTATAAACATTTTTAATTGCCTATGATTTTTGATCGCGCCATCAATCCGAAAGTCTTTACGCATTGGCAACACTGCTTGGCGTTTGGTTTGGGCAGTGGCTTGGCGCGCAAAGCACCAGGCACTTGGGGGACATTAGTTTCCGTGCCTTTTTTTTGTGCTGCATGGTGGTTTTTGTCTGCATGGCTATTTGCCTTGCTGCTATTGGTGATGATGGTCTGGGGTGTGAAATTGTGCGGTGATGTGGCGCGCGATCTCGGTGTGCATGATCACGGTGGCATCGTGTGGGATGAATGGGTGGGCTACGGCATTGCGCTGCTTGCTTTGCCGGCGCAGTGGTATTGGCCGGCGTTAGCTTTCGTTATTTTTCGTTTGCTGGATATTGTGAAGCCTTGGCCTATTTCATGGTGTGATAAAAATTTGCACGGTGGTTTAGGTATTATGGTGGACGATGTGTTAGCGGGCTTTTTTTCGTGTCTTATTTTGCATGGCATTGGTGTGTTGGTCGGATGAAAATAATGAAAAATCTGACATTTTTTTTATTTTTGTTGGCTGGATTGTTTTTCTCTGCGGTGAGTATTGCCTCTGAAAAAACAGCATCTGAAAAAAAGCCGATGAACTTTATTGTTATCCTGCTGGATGATTTAGGGCTGCACGACACCGGTTTCATGGGCAACGATTTTATTGAAACGCCGGCTATGGATCAGTTGGCAAAAGACGGTGTGGTGTTTACGCAGGCTTATGCCAATGCACCCAACTGTGCGCCGAGTCGCGCCGCGATTCTCTCTGGGCAATACGCGCCGCACACCGGTGTTTACACCATAGGCACAGGCGACATGGGTGACGCTAAACAGCGCAAATTGCTCACGCCTAAAAATAATATGTTTTTGCAGCCACAGATTTATACGCTGGCGGAATTGCTGCGTGATCACGGTTACGCCACAGCGAGTATCGGCAAATGGAATCTTGGGCACGGTGCTGTGCGCGGACCAGAAGGGCAGGGCTTTCAGGTAAACATTGCAGGACATCGCGGCGGTGTGGGGCAATCTTATTTTGCACCGTATTCTCCATTATTGCCGAATGTGCAAAATGCACCGAAAGGCGAGTATTTAACAGATCGTTTGAATGCAGAAGCATTAAAATTTATTGATCAAAATAAAACCAGGCCATTTTTTATTTATTTGGCGCATTATGCGCCGCATTTTCCTATACAGGCACCGCAAGATACTAAACAGAAATATCTCGCAAAGCGTAAAAAGAATTGCGGTGAAAAACCAATCTTAAAATATTGTGAGATGTCGGATTATTACCCTGAATACGCGGCTATGATTGAGCATGTTGATGAGGGTCTTGCAAAGATTCGTGAGAAGCTAAAGGAAGATGGGCTTGATCAAAATACAAGTATTATTTTGACCTCGGACAACGGCGGTTATCCTTTCGTTAAAGATCCTTCAGCATTGCGCGGTTTGAAGTCGGATTTGTATGAAGGAGGCATTCGTGTGCCGATGCTGTGGTTCGTGCCTGGTGATAAAGCTGGCACAACTTCTGCTGTGCCAGTTGCAGGAATTGATCTTTATCCAACCATCGCAGCACTGGCAGACATTGATACAAAAAAACTTCAGTTAGATGGAGAAAATATTTCACCATTGTTATTTGCACAACTCAAAACAGGTGTGGTACGTGATTTATTTTGGTATTTGCCAGGTTATACCGTTGATGGTGATGTAGACGACGAAGAAGGTAGTTTTAAGTTGTCAGATATAGGGCAAAAAAAGTTTTCTCAGATTCCTGCTGTCGCGATGCGGCGCGGCGATTGGAAGTTGATTTGGTATTACGACGGTTCGCCCGCTGAGTTGTACAACTTGTCCAACGACCCGTTGGAGACTCACAATCAATTTGTGAGTGAAAAGCTGCGCAGTGAGTCCATGCTGCGCGCATTAAAGCAGTGGTTGGTGGACACTGGTGGTGCAGTGCAGTTGCCTAAAAATCCTGCTTACAAACCATAGTTATACACATAGCTAGGCAGGCCAACGGTTATCAGACACCAATTCAGATAAATTGGCGCGCGTTGCCCATTTTTCTTGTTCGAGCATCGGCTTGTCATAAAACTGTTCGACATGACCAATACACAAAATGGCGACAGGATGGCTGCCTTCCGGCATATGTAAAAGAGTTTTTAATTTTTGTGGCTCAAACAGCGAAACCCAGCCCACACCCAAGCCTTCGGAGCGCGCCGCCAGCCACAGGTTTTGAATCGCACAAGAGACGGAAGCGAGATCCATTTCGGGCAAAGTGCGCCGCCCAAAAATATGTTTTTCGCGCCTATCCATTAAAGCCACGACTAACACTTCACCGCAATCGAGTACGCCTTCCACTTTGAGTTTCATGAACTCGTCTTCTCGTTCGCCTAACGCAGTGGCAGTGGCGATGCGCTCTTCTTCCACCAGTGCGTGCAGTGATTGGCGCAAAGCAGTATCGCTGACGCGCACAAAACGCCACGGCTGCATAAAGCCGACGCTGGGAGCGTGATGCGCCGCTTGCAGCAATCGTTGCAATATTTCAGGGTTGATAGGGTCGGGAAGAAAGTGGCGCATGTCGCGTCTTTCGGCAATGGCGCGATAAATGGCTGCGCGTTCTGCGTCGCTATAGGCAAGAGGATTCATCGGTGGCTGCGCTGTTGTGAAATATTGCGGTTGCCATTATAACGAGGCAGTGTACGCTGTCAGTGTGCGGCATGAAGAGTGGAGTGATGCATGGCTGATGAATTGTTCAATGTGGTTTTTCGCGGCGATATTTTGCCTGGGTACAACTTGGTGGATGTCAAAGCGCGCTTTGCACAATTGTTTAAAATGGATGTGGCAAAAGCAGAAGGCTTTTTTAGTGGCAAACCTCTGGTTTTAAAAGCAAATTGTGATCAAGCGACCGCTGCCAAATTCAAAGCGGTGTTGGAACAAGCGGGCGCGATGGTTGAAGTTCGTTCTGCTGCTGCACAAGCACCTGCGCCGACCACGGCTTCTGCTCCGTCTGCAAAACCTGCTACTGCGCCGGTGGCAGCTTCCGCACCTGCACCATCGACTTCTGCGCCAGCCAGTGCAGCACCAAATCCTTGGTCCTTGTCGGCGGCAGGCTCTAACTTGTTGAAGCCAGAAGAAAACAAACCGGTTGTAGCCGCAGAGATAGATATCAGTCATCTCAAAGTGGTGAAACCTAAATTATTTTCAGATGAGCCAGAAGAGCCTTTAGAGCCGCCGCGCCCGGAAGTCACAATCCATGTGGATTTATCGGCATACCAATTGGCGGCAACAGGTGAAGTGCTGGGTGAACAGTTGGAGTTTGTTCCACTTAACCTTGATCTCAGCGAATTGGTACTCGATGCCGTCGGTGCCGATGTATTGCGCGAAGAAGAAAAAACCGTGTTTGTGCCTGCCAACATTGACACTTCATCGATAGATGTTGCGCCCACAGGCAGTGATATGGGGCAAGTCAAACAGCCACCTGCGCCACCTGCGCCCTCGACTGAACATATCTCCCTGCAAAAATAGCGTCAGTACTGCTGTATTTGCGGGTGTGCCTGTAGAATAGCCGCGCCAATTTTCCTTCCTATCCTGCTGTTCTTGGAGTTTCCCCGTGCCAGTTAATCTGCAACAGGAAAAGCGTGCTATTAGCACGTTAGCGTCGCTGTACACCTTGCGTATGCTCGGTTTGTTTTTGGTGCTGCCGGTGATGTCTTTGTACGGTGCCAATTATGCGGAGAGCACGCCAATGCTGATCGGTATTGCATTGGGCATGTACGGCGCAACACAGGCTGTGCTGCAAATTCCCCTGAGTGTATTGTCGGATCGCATTGGTCGCCGCTCCATCGTCATTGGCGGTCTTGTTGTGTTTGTGTTGGGCAGCATGGTGGCGGCGATGTCGACGTCCATTTATGGCTTGATTATCGGGCGCGGCTTGCAGGGCGCAGGTGCTATTTCTGGCACGCTGATGGCGATGGTTTCTGATCTCACCTCTGAACAAAATCGCACAAAAGCGATGGCAACGATTGGTGCGTCTATTGGTGTTTCATTTGCAGTGGCGATGTTGCTTGGTCCTGTGTTGGCGCATTGGGGCGGCTTGTCTGGTTTGTTTTGGGTGACAGCAGTGCTCGGCACAGCGGGTTTGCTGTTGGTATTTTTTGTATTGCCGGAACCGCCAATAGAAACTTTGCACGCACCGCATCGCGACACGCTACCCGTGCCCTCCCTGTTGTGGCGTGTATTCAGTGATTCGCAATTATTGCGGTTGAACAGCGGTATTTTTTGTTTGCATATGACGCTGATGGCGTCGTTTGTCGTCGTGCCGCGCTTGCTAGAAAAACAATTGGGCTTGGATCGCAGTCACCATTGGGAAGTGTATTTGCCTGTCTTGGGTGGCTCTTTTATCGCAATGATTCCTTTGATGGTGATCGCAGAAAAAAAACGTATGGTGAAAGAAATTTTTGTTTTGGCGGTTGCTGTGTTGGTTTTTGCGCTGTTGTTTTTGGGTGCGACTTATTCATTCAACGCCGGTTTGTTGGTTGGCCTGTTTTTATTTTTCTTTGCATTCAATTTATTGGAAGCACAGTTACCATCGCTGGTCAGCAAGTTGGCGCCGGCAGGCAGTAAAGGCTCAGCCATGGGGATTTATTCCACCAGTCAATTTGTAGGCACCTTTGTTGGTGGTACGCTGGGTGGTTTGATGCTGCATTTGGGCGAGCCGCGCTGGTTGTTTTGGGTGCTGGCCTTGCCGGTGTCTGGTTGGTGTTGGTTGGCTATTACCATGCAGCCGCCACAGTATTTATTGAACATGATGCTGCATTTTTCTGGTGATGCCGATGCAGTGCGCGAGCAATTGAAAAGCGTCGCCGGTGTGGCGCAGGCTTTGGTAGTACCAGAAGAAAACATGGCGTACCTGAAGGTCGATGAGGCTGTATTGGATCGCGCCGCACTGGATCGTTTGCGCGCACCAGAACAGTCCGCATAGCTTGTGATACTGATTGAATATCCAGTATAGTGCGCAAGCGCCACTCGCCAGCGTTGGGCGGTGGTATTCACTCACTGATAGGAATGGAGCGTTTTTATGGCTAGAGGTATCAACAAGGTAATTTTGATAGGAAATCTGGGTAAGGATCCTGAGACCCGCGTTTCGCAAGGCGGCGGAGCCATCACGAATATTACTCTGGCAACCAGTGAAACTTGGAAAGACAAACAAACAGGAGAAAACCAAGAGCGTACCGAATGGCATCGCGTGGTATTTTTTGGTCGTTTGGGCGAAATTGCTGGCGATTATTTGAAAAAAGGCAGCAAGGTGTACGTCGAAGGTTCACTGCGTACGCGCAAATGGCAAGATCAAAGCGGTCAAGACCGATACACCACAGAAATCGTTGCCAGCGAAATGCAAATGCTAGATGGTCGCGGTGGTGAGAGCGGCGGTTTTTCCGCTGAATCGCGTCCACAAAATACGGGCGGAAGTCGCGGCAGTAATACCGGCGGTCGCCAACAGGAATCAGCACCCGCGCCCAATTTTGATCAGCATTTTGATGACGATATTCCGTTTTAATCGTCGATCATGCAGAAAAGAGAAAGCCCGTAATTACGGGCTTTTTTGTGGATGTCTGTCGTGTTTTTAATGGATGCGTTGTGCCAACTGTTTTTCTAAAGCAATTTGATCGGCAGTGAATAAGCGAATGCCTTCGGCTAATTTTTCTGTTGCCATGGCATCGTCATTCATCAGCCAACGAAAAGTTTTCTCGTCGAGTGTTTGTGTTGGTTGATTGAATGTTGAAGTGGGTGTTAGTTGTCGCGTCAGCGCATCGTGTGAGTTATTCAACTCATCTAACAGCGCAGGGCTGATGGTTAGGTTGTCGCAGCCAGTCAGCGCGTGAATTTCACCGATGTTGCGAAAACTGGCAGCCATCACTCGTGTTTTGATGTGATGCGTTTTGTAGTGCTGGTAGATTTTTTTAACCAGCATTACGCCCGGTTCTTCGGCAGGTATGAAGTGTTTGGTGTCCGTGTTTTTAATGTGCCAATCTAAAACGCGACCGACAAAAGGTGAAATCAAAAAAACACCGGCATCCGCGCAAGCGCAAGCCTGAGCGAAAGAAAAAAGTAGCGTGAGATTGCACTGGATATTGTCTTGCTCCAGTACGCGCGCGGCTTGGATACCTTCCCATGTGGAAGCAATTTTAATGAGGATACGATGGCGTGATACGCCGTGTTCTTCGTATAGCTTAATCAGCAATCTGGCGCGTTCAATCATGGCGGGCGTATCAAATGAAAGTCGCGCATCGACTTCGGTTGAAACGCGCCCTAGAACACGTTTAGTAATCTCACAGCCTACTTTGACGGACAGCACCACTGCTGCCAGTTGTGCGGAATTGATTGTTGCACTTGTTGATTGCTGTTTTGCCCACGCGACACTGCTGTCAATCAATGGTGCGTAAACGGGCAGAGAGCTTGCTTTAAGTAGCAGCGAAGGATTTGTTGTGGCACCAACGGGTTGGAATTTAGCAATAGCATCCACATCGCCTGTATCAGAAACCACTTCAGAAAATGCGCGCAGTTGTTCAAGCTGTGATGACATAAATAACAATCCTGTGTGACAACGAAACTTCGTTCATGCTATCACTCTTGTTTTACACGACAACCAATTTTGCACCGACCAATACCATGATGGTGGCAAGTACAGGACGCAAGATTTTTTCAGGCACAGCTGCTGTGAGATGGCTGCCGATGTAAATGCCAGGCAGTGAGCCAATCAGCAAATTCACCAACAAATCCCAATTCACGTTGCCCAAGCCAGCGTGACCGAGACCTGCAATTAATGTGAGCGGAACAGCGTGTGCAATTTCAGTGCCGACCAGTCGTGCTACCGGCAAAATGGGATAAACCAAAAACAATGCAACCGTACCGAGCGCGCCAGCACCAATCGACGTAATGGTGACTGCAACGCCGAGTACAACGCCGGTGATAACGGTCGCTTTTTCGCGCTGCGCTAACGTCATGCGTGTAAAAATAGCGTTATTACTGTGGCTCCAATGCAAAAGTTTTTGTTTGAAAACGATGGTGAGCGCGGTAAATACCAAGACAACGCCTAGCGCAAATTTGATCGTGCTGTTGACTTGTTTGCTGTCAAATCCTATTTGATGCATAGCGAACAGCGTAATGACCGCTGCCGGTAGGCTGCCCACAGCGAGTAGGCCGGTAATCCGCCAGTTGATATTACCTTTGCGTTGATGCACCCAGACACCGCCAGATTTGGTGATGGCGGCATAGAGCAAATCGGTACCAACGGCCGTTGTCGGTGGGATGCCGAAGAACAATAAGATGGGGGTCATCAGGCTGCCACCGCCCACGCCGGTCATCCCGACAATGAAACCAACGACTAAGCCAGAGAGCGCATAAGCGAGCTCAAGATGGAGCCCAAAAAGATCAAACTGCATGGTGATTCCTTCGATGGAGAGGTTGTTACTAGGGAGTGGCTCATCCTAGCAGTCCATCACTTATAACAAAAAGATTTGTTTTTTTTAAGTTTATTCTGTTTGGTTATTAACTGTCTTTTTTGGTAGCAAAATCGTAGCTAGCAGGCGGGGTGTACCAGCTATCGGCAAGTAGAATTCGCCACCACAGCCGAGGCGAGTTGTGCGCCAGCTCATAGCTAATCTGCAACATACCAGCCAAAGCAAGGCGCAGCGGATTTTGGTACAGCGGCGGGTTATTGGTGAGACCAGTGGGTGGCGGTGTATCCGGTGGCTCCACAAAAGTGCCAAAGAGGCGATCCCATGCCATCCAACCGAAATTACCCAAGTTGATTAACCCATGCTCGCGTTGAGCGGAGTGATGCACGTAGTGATAGTTGCCGACACCAAAAAACGCACTCATACGCCGCAGCCAGCGGTTGTGCTGCATCTGTGCGTAGTACGCTGCGCAATGCGAGTAGATGCCTAAGCTGTGATTGAACAATCGTAAGGTCAGTGCTTCAACAATCATGGGTTCTGGATTAAATAATTGCGTACTTATGCCTATGAGTAATTGCAGTGGAATGGCAACCAATAAAAAAAGTGGTGCCGCTACGAATACGGGCTGTGTTGTCGGCATCATCAAATTTTCGGTGATGTGGTGTGAACGATGTAACAACAACCATGGCAGGCGATAGCTGTGTGTGATGCGATGCAGCCAGTAATAAATTAAATCTACAAGCAGCAAGCTCAATAGCAAAGGTAGCGGCCAAGGTAAAACAATTAGCGTGGGAATATGCTGGAGTGCGTTTTGGCTCCATTGTGTCATGTGATAGACAAGCTGCCATCCGCTGCTGAAATGCCCGCCAAAAAATTGCACACCAATACCAATGGCAGCCAACATGATGATCAGCAATAAAACTTGCAAACCATTGAGAGAAAACATCAGTACAAATTCGCGTAACGAATAAGACGTGCCAGTTGCTCGTTCAAAATGTGTGTAGCTACGTAAAGTGACAATAGCGTTTTGAATGATGACAAAAGCGAGCAGTGGAAGAAACAACCAGAAAAACAAACGTGCTTGCGTGGGATATTGTTGTTCGATTGCGAGTAGTGCATTTGTAGCTAAAGCGCGTGCATTATTGCCATCATCCATAAAACCTGGACCGACCATGATGCTGTGATGAAACATGGCATCAACGGTAACGGTCAGCGCATAACCCGATGCAAAACACACCATGAAAGGCAACATAATCCAGCGCCAACGCTCGCTGATTTCTGGTATCTCAACGGTGAGTAGTTTGGGTAGACGCATACGTTTAACCCTATTGTGTTGATTGGTTAATGCGGTGGTGTTGCGATGTCTGTCTGCCGAACAAAATAGAAAAAACGCGCTGCTTGATGCACAGTAATTAAGCTGTTGGTTGGCATGTTTGAGAAATCGCCTTCAAAGCGAGCAATTTGCACGAAGCCGTTGTTGCGCAAGTTTTCAAGGTAATCACGTGAATTGTAGTCATTCAGATCTTCGGCAACATAAATACGCGGATTGCCAGCGAGTGTTTCGGGTAGTTTTTGTGCAAAGAGTTTTTTTCTATCGATATTTTTTATCCAAAATTCTTTTCCATATCGTTCACTCCATTGCTGTTTGAGTTGCTGCTGGAATGCTAGGCGGCTTTCATTGTGATGGTTGCGTAAGTGTTCTGTTTGTAAATAGTATTGGATGGCAATGGGTTTCCAGCAGGCAGCTAACATTAATGCAATAGAAACAATGAGGGGTGCTGATGTTTTTTGTGCGACAAACACAACGCCAAGGCTCATTAAAATAACAAAAATGGCAGATAGACCGCAAAAACTGCGATCAAAAAATGCAGGCACGCTGGCGAAGTATGCAAAGAAAAAGATGAGTGGGATAACGGTGAGTGACAACACTTTTATGTTTTTTTGCATGCTTAACGCTGCTATTCCTACCGCTCCTAGTGCGAGCAGTGACCATCCAAGTGTGGCGTTGAAATATTCGGTGATCTTCAATAATTGAGCGAAATAGGTGTAGTGCTCCAAGATGTCTGGCGGCTGTGGATGCAAGTAGTACATTTGTACGCTGCGCACACTGAGCCAGAAATCGCGCGCGCTTATGTCGCCGACAAAAAACATCAGTTGCAGTACAGCAAATACTAAAATGAGCAACGTTGTGCCCTGTGCGGCAATCGCCAATAGTGTTTTGCGGTTGCGCTTTTCTGCGTGAAACAGAGGCAGGCAGCAGGCTATGGCAGGAAAAATGCCGAGCATCAATTGACTAGCTTTTCCGGCGGTAGCGGCGCCTAACACAAGCCCATTCACAAGCAGCCAAGTGCTATTTTTCCAGCCATCTTTTTTAAGTGCGAGCCAAAAAAGAATCGAGCCCATTGCAGTGAGTAGTGCGTCGGGTCTGGCGTAGTGGCTGCCTTGTACAGCGAGCGGAAAAACAGTGTAGAGAATGGCGCTGCACAGTGCAGTAGCTGAACCTCCAAGCATTCGCGCAGCCAAAATGATAAACAGAAAACTGATCGCATCCCAAAAAAATGCGATGTGATGCAGCAAAACAATCGTTGGCGTGGTGATGCCGAGTAAGCGCAGCGGTTTGATGATAGCGGCGGAGAGCAGCATGTGTCCGCTAAAATTGTAATGGTGTTCATGCTGCGGCTCATCGCGAATGATTTCTGCTTTGATGCCTTTTTGTTGTGCGGCTTGTGTGCCGAGGCGATACCAGTCTGGCTGCCAATTATTGTTGTTAACGGCATCGTCCACGGCCCAAACAACAATTTGGTCATCGATTTGAAAATAAGTGCGCGAGCTGGCGTCAAAACGCAGCGCGACAAAAAATATCAATATAGCAATCCACAGCGCAGCAACAAAAATAGGTATGGCTGCATGCGGTTTAGGTGTCATGTTGCGGTGATTAGTGCAGTGCAGAGGAGTAGCGATAAGGGCTGAAACCCTCGATGGTTTTGCCGTTAATCACAGCAAAAGGAATGCCACCACCGCCACCTAAATGTTGCATACGCAGAGCGGCATTGCTGTCTTTTTCAACATCGTATTCTTGGAAAGAAATATTTTTTTCTTTGAGCCATTGTTTGGCTTTTTTGCAGGCTCCGCACCAAGCTGCTGTGTAAATGTCTACTTTGTTTATGGTGGCGGCAGGCGTTGTTGGCATTGGGTAGTTGATGCTGTCATTGGTGATGACTGGGTTGCTTGAGGAAATACCGCGCCAAATATTAACTTGCTCAATGATGTTGTTGAGTTGCATGCGCACGTATTGCTGCCACTGCGCAATTAAGGCGAGTACGTTCTGCCCTTGTGCTGATGCGTTGTCTGCATTGAGCGGCGTACTTTTAATTTTCTCTAGGTTAGGCGCAGGTGTTTGCTCAGGATTGCTGACTTTGCCATCGTTTGCGATGTGGATGGGAGATAACTCTACTGTTGTCACCGTGGCGGCGGCGCTATCGTTTTGCTCAGGAGGGCGATCACCGTAATGCACAAGACCCTGCGCGTCTGTCCATTTGTAAACTTCTGCTTGGACGCAACAGCAAACTAAAGTTAGCAATAGAGCCAGCGCAGTTTTCATCGTCATCCTTCCCCTGCATTTTTTGAAATTTATGCGCCGGATTGTGCGTCAAAACTGCATCCGGTGATACCACCGCTGTCTGCACTCATTAGGTAAAGATACAGTGGCATCAAGCTGTCAGCAGTGGGGCGTGTGTTAGGGTTTTCGCCAGGGAAGGCTGCGGCTCGCATACGAGTGCGCGTGGCTCCTGGGTTGATGGCGTTGACGCGCACGCGCGTGACTTCTTCCAGTTCGTCAGCCAGCGTTTCCATCATGCCTTCGACAGCGAATTTACTGACGGCGTATGCGCCCCAGAATGCGCGACCACGGCGACCGACCGAGGACGAGGTGAAAATGATGTTGGCATCAGGCGCTTGCGCCAACAGGGGGAGCAAGGTTTTTGTCAGTAGAAAGGCGGCGTGGACATTGACCTGTATGACTTGCTGCCAGCGATCAGGGCTGTAATCGGCAATCGGCGTGATGGAGCCGAGCAGAGCGGCGTTGTGCAGCAGGCCATCCAATCTACCCAGTTCTTCTTCGATAGTGTCAGCGATAGCTTTGGCGCTGTCGGGCGTGAGGTATTGCAAATCCAACGGCAGAATCATGGGCTCTGGATGCCCGGCAGCGAGAATCTCGTCGTAAACCAGCTCCAGCTTTTCTTGCGTTTTACCGAGCAAAATCACGGTGGCGCCATGGGCGGCGTAGCTGCGCGCAGCGGCACGACCGATGCCATCACCTGCGCCGGTTACCAAAATAACGCGCTGCGCCAGTGAGTGAGCGGTGGGGGAATAGCCTTCGGGTAAGGTGTAAATTGTTTTCATGCAGTCTGGGTCGTGGGTTGTTGCTGCGAAATTTGGATGAGCAAAGTGGGGATGTCGTGAGCGGAGGCGATGCGGTAGTCCGCTGCCCAGTGGTCGATGTTTTCGGAGGGGGCGATGTAGCCCCACTCGCAGGCGACGGTTAGCATGCCGGCGGCGCGACCGGCTTCAATATCGCGCGCATGATCACCAAAATAAATGGCTTCGGCAGGCGAGCAGCTGCACTGCTGGCAGGCGAGTAGCATGGGTTCAGGGTCGGGTTTGCTGCGGCTCACATGGTCGGGGCAGATCACGGTGCTAGGTGCGGACGGCACATCCAGTTGCTCCACCAAAGGCAGGGTGAAGCGACTGGGTTTATTGGTGATGATGCCCCAAGCCAGCCCGTGTTCGGCGGCCCAATGCAGGCTGTGGTGAATACCTGGGAATAGGGTGCTGTTCTTGCCCAATACGCTGTGATAAATCGTAAGCAGTTGATAATTCAGCGCATCAATACCAAGGTCGCCTTCTGCTAAATCACCGGCGAGGCGTGTCATGGCGCGCGCGCCGTTGGACACTTGTGCGCGTATCACATCCTCCGCCAAAGCAGGTTTGCCTAGCTGTTGGCGCAGTTGATTGACGCAAAAAATGAAGTCGGGGGCGGTGTCGAGCAGAGTGCCGTCCAAATCAAACAAAATAGCTTTTAATTTCATGGTGTTACTCTGGTTTTCTCGTGTGAACTATGTAGTTCACATCGATGTCGCTGTTGGACAAAGAATATTTTTTAATCAATGGGTTATAAGTCATTCCGGTAATATTTTCGAGGATGAGTCCCGCGCTGCGTATCCAGTTGGCAAGTTCGGCGGGGCGGATAAATTTGCCGTATTCGTGCGTGCCTTTGGGCAGCATTTTCAGCAGGTACTCCGCACCGACGATGGCAAAGACATAAGCTTTGGGGTTGCGGTTAATGGTGGAGAAAAACAGGTGTGCGCCGGGTTTGGCTAAATCTGCACAGGCGCGAATGATGGAGGCAGGGTTCGGCACATGTTCCAGCATTTCGAGGCAAGTCACGATGTCGTAGTGTGCGGGTTGTTCTGCTGCCAACTGCTCGGCGGGCAGTTGTCGGTAATCAATTTTGACTCCGCTCTCTAGGGCGTGCAGGCGTGCGACCGACAGTGGCGCTGCACCCATGTCGATACCTGTAACGGTGGCGCCGCGTTGAGCCATGGCTTCCGACAAAATGCCGCCGCCACAGCCAATATCGACCACCACTTTGCCGGCGAGCGGAGCGCGCTCGTCGATGTAGTTGCAGCGCAGCGGGTTGATGTCGTGCAGTGGTTTGAATTCACTGGTCGGATCCCACCAGCGATCGGCCAGTGCTTCAAATTTGGCAATTTCAGAAGGATCGATATTGGTGGCAGTAGCCATGCGGCAGATTCCGAAAAAACAAAGCAATGGCGGCCATTATAACGGCGCGCACGAGCAGGATAGGTGAGGTGCGACTACAGCGTGTGTTGGCGTAAATCGGGCGGCGTGGTAGCGCGCGACCAAAGGAGCTTGAATTCTTCGAGCAGTGGTTTTACGCGAGCGCGGTAGTCGTGATAGCCGATGCCCTGTGTGTCCTGCGGATCGGGGCGAAACAGCAATCCGTTGTCATCAGTAATCAGATAATTAGGAAATTTTTCTGAAAGCGTGGTGGGCAGCTTACGAATTTGTATGTATTCAGCAGCGCGATGACTGAGACGCAACAGGCGGTGTCCACGCTCGATGAGCAGTTTGGTATCGCGTACCAATAATCGCACACTGGTGTTGCGCTGTTTCTGTACCAGCGCCATCACCGCATCGGCGAAGGCATCGTTGTCGTACAGCCAGTCTTCCAAATCTTCACTGAAAATGATCAAGCTGTAGCGCGCGTTCTGTACTAGCTCCAAAGACAATGTGCGAAATTCGTCAGTCGTTTGCAGGCGCACTAAGCCGGAACCGCTGGTGATAAAACTGCGGTTGGGCGGCAAAAATAATGCAAGTAACTGGTCGCTGTGGCTATTTTCTGTGGAGAAACCCAAAGTCAAAAAAATGCTTGCCCAAGGATGTGCTGTGGGTGCGGACAGTCGTGACAAGCCACGGCGCGGCGTATCCATCACCGCGTGGCGCAACAGGGCTTCGGCAATGCTTTGGGCGTGTGTTTCTTGCGCGGCGGCATAACTGATATGCCCGTCACCATCAATGCAAAGATAGCCGACGAATACTTCGTTGATTTGGGCGAGGTAGTGCAGCGAGCTGGCATCGAACACCTGCTCATTGTTTAGATCAGGAAGAAATAGTGTGCGGCAGGCGAGTACGGTTTCGTGCTCTTCAGCCCAACTGATGCGAGCGACGCTGACAGGTGTGTAGTCCACAGAGTCATCGTCGCTCATCGCGGCATTCCTCAGAGTTTCTGGAAGATCAGTGTGGCGTTGGTGCCGCCAAAACCGAAGCTGTTGGACATCACACGCTGTAAATCTGCGCCGTCAATACGTTGGCGCACGACAGGCATATTTTCCGCTTCAGGGTCGAGGGCTTCGATGTTGGCAGAAGCAGTAATAAAGCCGTGCTGCTGCATCAGCAGGGAGTAAATCGCTTCTTGTACACCGGCCGCGCCGAGCGAGTGCCCAGACAGGGATTTGGTTGAGCTGATCGGCGGGATGGCATTGCCAAATGCTGCTTTGACGGCTTTCAGTTCGGCGAGATCGCCAACGGGTGTGCTGGTGCCGTGGGCGTTGATGTAATCAATTTTGCCGTTCACGGTTGCCAGTGCTTGTTGCATGCAACGGGTTGCGCCTTCGCCCGACGGAGCCACCATGTCGTAGCCGTCGCTGGTTGCGCCATAGCCCACGAGTTCCGCGTAAATTTTTGCGCCGCGTGCTTTGGCGTGTTCGTATTCTTCCAACACCAAGCAGCCGCCGCCGCCAGCGATGACAAAACCGTCGCGCTTGGCGTCGTAAGCGCGTGAGGCTTTTTGTGGCGTGTCGTTGTATTGCGTGGACAGCGCGCCCATTGCATCAAACAAACACGACAGCGACCAGTGTTCTTCTTCGCCGCCGCCAGCAAAAATGATGTCTTGTTTGCCGAGTTGAATCAGCTCCATCGCATTGCCGATGCAGTGCGCGCTAGT
>CAYOEO010000008.1:0-60934 GCA_964403125.1 uncultured Pseudomonadales bacterium
TCAGCAGAATCAGCAGAATCAGCAGAATCAGCAGAATCAGCAGAATCAGCAGAATCAGCAGAATAGCGATGATAAAAAATCGGATGCATCAAAAGACAACACATCCGAAAAAGAAAAATCCGAGCATTCTTCTGAAAAGAACCCGCCTCAAGAAGGGAATCAGCCTTCTACTGCCTCGGTATCTCGGCAAAAAGATAACGAGCAACAACAGGCAGTTAAACAAATGCTGAATAGCGTTCCTGATGATCCTGGTGGTTTATTGCGCAATAAATTTGATTACTACTACCAATTGAATCAGCAGCAACGCAGATCACAAGGTGACGATGGGGAGGAGCGCTGGTGAGAACTGTTTTACAAAAAATTCAGCAAGTTTTCTTTCTATTGATACTGCTTACCGCAAGCCATCAATTATTTGCAGGCGCACTCACAGCGAGCGTGGATAGCACACATATCAGTCGCAATGAAACACTGACACTCACACTGAAATACGATGGACGCAGTAGTGACAAACCAGACACCTCTGCGCTAGAACAACAGTTCAATATTCGCCGACAAGGCTCCAGTTCCAATATCAGCATTATCAATGGTGATATGTCATCCAGCACCACGTGGGAATATGAACTATCACCCAAAAGAACAGGAAAATTGTTAATTCCCAGTTTTTCCATCGACAATGAATTTAGTGAAGCCATCAGCATTGATGTCGATGAAAAATCACCCGATGTCACACAAACCAATCAACAGCTTTATACAGAAACTACATTAGATACAAAGAAAGTTTATACACAGCAACAAGCTATTGTTACTTGGCGACTTATTTCTCGCATGGGTCCACCACAAGTGCGCATGGCGCCACCACAAATTACCGGCGTACTTTTGCAAGATTTAGGCAATCGCAGCTATCAACGCACAGGCTCCAATGGCAATTCTGAATGGGTTATCGAACAGCGTTATGCGTTATTTCCACAACACAGTGGCGCTATCACGATTCCTTCGCAAACATTTCAAGCAGTTGTTAATCAAACACAGCAGCATATTTCTGGTTTTATTATTTCCGAACCAACAGAAGTAACACGCGATACAGAAGAACAGCAGCTAGAAGTTTTACCGCCACCCGATACACAAGGAAAAAACTGGTTACCGGCATCATCGGTTGAAATTTCACAGCAAATCACTGGGCTGGATAAACAATCACAAGCCACTGCGGGCACCGCCTTCACACGCACCATCCATATTCGCGCAAAAGGCTTGAGCGCAGAACAATTACCTGCACCAGATATGCAAGCCAACGGTGTCAAGGTGTATCCAGAAAAACCAACGTTTGATAATAAAGCTGGCGCGCAAGGCAACATAGGCACACGTGAAGATCGTGTTGCTGTTATTGCAACGCAAGCAGGAAAATTAATATTGCCTGCCATTAGTATTTCTTGGTATGACACAGAAACTTCTCAATGGAAAACCGCAGAGCTACCCGCATCCACAATCAATGTATTGCCTAATCCTTCCGCACCACCACAAGCAGCAACGCCAACCAGCAACACAACACCTACAACAAGCACGCAACAGGAAAAAGGTTCAGAAAACACTACACCATCAACAGATGTGGCAAATAAACCCGTATCTGTAGAAAACTCAGCAAGAAACTTTATTTGGCCAACAGTCGTTGGCGTTCTATTGTTAGGCATGGTGTTAATGGCAATTTATATCTATCGCCTAAAAAACAAAGTTGTCAATCCACTTACAGCCGAACAGACACGACATTGCTCAAATAATTCAGCAATATTCGTCCAACAATCATCAGATATTCAACGCATTAAGCAAGCCATTCAAAACAATGATTGGCAAAGTGCATATCAACTGCTGCACACATGGAGTGCTGCGCCTGAGCATAAAACCACTGCCGAACAATCCGCCTTCCAAAATGCATTGAACGTATTGGCAAACCATCTGTACGGCAAAGGTTCAGCGCCAACTTCAGAGACCATGCAAGCTGTGCTTGCGCTGCTAGAACAGCACAGCAAAACTGCCACTAAAGGCAGCTCAACCGCAAAAGGCAAGTCTGCACAACTCGGCAGTCTCTATTGATATTCTGCCGCTATTGATAAGATGCTCGCCGTGATGGGAGCTTCCGCATGCGCGCCTACTTGGGGCTGGCAAAACAAAAAATAACCACTTACCTATTCCGCCACGGCACGCGCCTGGTGGATTTGGAGTGGTATTGCACCTACACGCCATTAACCGGTATCGCCAAACATTTTTCACTCTTGCACTACTGGCTGTTGGGCGCACGCTCTACATCACATTGTCATCCGTTATTTGATAGCCAATACTTTATTGAGCAATGCCAACACGCTAATTTGCCGATTCCCCAAAAACCACTCAAAACCTATTTAGGAAATCGTCGTTATTGGCACATCAATCCACATCCGCTGTTTGACGCGTCGTTTTATCAACAACAAGTCAGTGATAATTTGCAACAAGCACCACTCCTGCACTACATCAATGGTGGATATTTACAATACGAACCTCACCCGCTATTTCAGCACGACTGGTATTTCATCAGCTTCCCTGCATTAAAAAAATTACAGTTGCACTGCCCGCTAGTGCATTACATGAAGATTGGATATACAACCCTCGCCTCTACACATCCATTATTTCATGCCGAGTTTTATGCCAAGCAAGCGGGCATACCAGTAGTTGATGGGAAAGCAGACATCAATACGCTCGCCCACTTTGTTACATCAAAAAGTAGTTCCATCTCGTGCCACCCATTGTTTGATAGCGTTTTTTTTAGAAAAAACATCCAAGAACAAAATACAGACAAAACGGTTTTTAACCTGATTTGTAGTGACTACTTACATAATAAAGAACACTGGACAATCAATACACATCCACTATTTGATACTCGTTATTATCTACTGCAAACAACAAGGGAAAAAACCAATCAAGCACCACTAACAGAATACATTGCTCACCATTTTTCTTCGCTCAACCCTCACCCTTTATTCAATACAAATTGGTATCAAAATCGCAAAAAAAACATACTGGAGTTTTCTGGACAAGGCTGCGTGCCACTCACACATTTTGTTTTGCACGGGCATCGTATGGGTGAATCACCTCACCCTCTGTTTGCCTTGCAATGGTATAGACACACCTACCTACAAGGAAGACTTGATCAAGCCAACCCACTGATTGAGTTTTTGATGCAAGGAGAAACACAGGGTAATAGGCCCAATCCGTTATATCCCACTGATTGGCGGGTATTAATTAAAGAAAAATATGACTGCGCCACGCTGTGTGAGTTCATTGAAAAAAATCCCATCACCCTACCTGCTTTGCGCAATCGCATCAGCGATGCTTTTTACACGCATTACTTGGATGAAGACCGCATACCCAGCAAAAATTACTTAATTTTATTTACACCGCGCTCAGGCAGCAGTTGGTTGACAGACCTCATCAGCCAACAAAAGATACTGGGGAAACCCAGCGAGTGGTTTAATCCAGACCTCATACAGTCATCCATGAACGCTCTGGGAAATCGCACGCACAATATTTATGAATACTGCCAATCACTTCAAAAAACGCACCAAAGTGAGAGTGGCTTTTTTGGCGCAGAATTAACTGCCACTCACCTTGCCATGCTAGAAGAACTACTGGACGTAGACAGAACCTTCAATAGCCCTCAATACGTTATTCTTCTAAGGAAAAACATTATTGCACAGGGTATTTCTCTATTCTTAGCGACAGAAACAGGATTTTTTCACGCCACCAACACCATCAATAGTGACAACCAAGCCTCCTATGATGAAAACAAGATAAAAAAATGGATAGGCGTGATTCTTGATGACGAAAATTATTTCTATCGCTTCATCAACAACAAACCGCATACCCCTCTGTTGATATGGTATGAGGATATACAAAAAAGCACTAAAGACTGTCTTTCCTTGTTAGTCGAAAAAGTAACCGGAGCCAACAAAGTCTTTGCTATTGACCATAAAGAAAGTCAACATCGAAAAATCAGTTCTAAAATCAATCAACAATACGAAGACAAGTTTCGCAAAGAAAATATCGAATTTGTAAAAAATATAGCCTCTCAAAGAGAGTTTCTGCCACTACCACCAGAACGCCAATCACCATGAAAATATATATACGCAACGCTCTACTTACCTGCTGGATAATTTTGTTATCCGTAAGTGCTATTGCACAATCAACGCCACCAGCAGCCAACGCATTGCCAACACAACCTGCTACAGACAGCGCTGTGCAGCAGGCTATTACGCTCACCAAAATTGCCGACCAAGCACTGACCACACAAAAACTTGTAGAAAAACTAAAGCCCATGGTCGCGCAACCACTGGAGTTTGAAGAACTAAATGATCGACTATCACAGTTTAAAAAACAGTTATCCGCTTTACAGACACAAACCAATAACATCATTAATGATAGAAAATCCAGCATCGACCAAATTCGCTCCAATCAATCACAATGGCGCTTTATGCGTGACCAACTCACTAAAGATCAACAAAAAATTCGTGATCGAGGCACAGAATTAGAAAACGCCATTTCACAACTAACAACCGATGAGCAAGCGTGGAAACAAACACAAGCACAAATAAAGTCTGCGCCAGAATTAAATTACGATGGCAGCAGTTTAAAAAATGCCTTGGCATCAATCTCCTCACTGCGAAAACAATTGTCCGTACCACTGCAAGAGGCCATCACATTAGAGCAAGAGTGGCAAGAACTCATAGATCTTTGCGATGACGCACAAGCATCACTCAAGAATGATGAAAGCTACTTGCAAAGTAACTTGCTCAGCAACATTCAACCCCCCATTTGGGAAATTAAATGGGATGACTTTCAAGTAGACGACAGCGCAACACAATCTTTTAAATTACAAACCAAGCTACTAGGACACTATATCTCTCGCTACGCATTGCACATGCAATTTATTTTCTCCGCTATTATCGGCTTTATATTTCTATTGCGCCGATTAAAGCAGCACAACCAAAATATCCAGAAAGACAAAATGGGTATCAGCTTTAAACTGCCGTTACTTGAACGACAAACACCGACTATTTTTGCCGTAGGGATATTTATCTCGCTAGCACTACTCAATAATCCGCCACAAATATTAAAAAGCACCTTACTCATTGCGTTAATTTTCCCTATCGTCAGACTAGGCATACCAAAACTACCTACAGCGATTAAACCATTAGCTTGGCTAGTAACCGCTTTTTTTATCTTCAATGAACTCACCACACTGACAACCACTATTCCTGCCGTACAACGCTTATGGGTATTTTTCTGCGCGCTCTTTGGTTTTTTAGGATGCATATACGTCTTGATTCGCACGTCAGACATACATGAGCAAAAACCTGCACTGTGGAAATCGCTACGCGCCTCACTGTGGTTAGCACTGCTGGTTACATTGACTGCCTTGATTGGCGATATTTTTGGCGCCGTTGTTTTATCGCAATTTCTTATCACTGGCGTCGCACTCTCCACCTACATGGGCTTAAGTTTTGTAGTGCTCGCTGCCATCATCAACGACATCGCAGTGGCTGCCATTTATATGCCCACCAGCGAAATCAGCCATTTAATAAGCAGCAACCGATCACTGCTGATTCGCTATTTTAGAAAAGTATTAATTGTTGTGTTTTCATTTTTCTGGATTTATCTAACTCTGTCTCAGTTCGCACTGTGGGACAGCATTGTTATGCTTGGCAAAAACTTTTTATCACAGAGCTTTTCTGCTGGCAGCATTTCAATTTCTATCGGTGATTTCTTATCCGTTGTTATCACCATTTGGCTTTCTTTTAAAATTTCAAAATTACTACGTTTTATTTTGATGGAGGACATTGCACCGCGTACTAACATGGTACGCGGCGTCCCCGAAGCCATTGGCACCCTGTCGCAGTATTGCATCGTATTGGTTGGCTTTATTACCGCCATTAGTATGGCAGGCATTGATTTATCGAAGCTAGCCATTTTGGCTGGCGCATTGGGCGTTGGTATCGGTATTGGCTTACAGGATGTGGTAAACAATTTTACTTCAGGGCTGATTTTATTGTTTGAACAAAATATTAAACAAGCCGACACCATTCAATGCGGAACCATCAACGGGCAAGTGATGCATATTGGTATGCGTTGCAGCATTATTCGAACCTCCGATGGAGCAGAAGTGATTGTTCCCAATGGAAAGTTAGCTTCCGATCAAGTCATCAATTGGACTCGCTCCAGTCAAGAGCGCAGAATTACAGTTCCCATTTCAACCACACAAAATGCTGATGCCAATAAAGTCATTGAAACTTTGTTGCAAGTAGCGAAAGAAGAGCAAGAAATTATTGATGCGCCGCCAACAAGCGCCCTGCTACTTGGGTTTGGCGCAGGCACAATGAATTTTGAATTGCGCGCCTGGGTCAATAGCAGCGAATCATTAAGTGACGTCAACAGCAAACTTTGTGCCGCGATTGCCAAAGCATTTGCGGACGCAGGCATTTTGATTCCTTACCCGCAACAAGACGTTTACATCAAACAGTTACCGCTTCCTGCTAAACTATAGCGCGCAAAATGCAATCAAGGGGATGATGACAAAAGCACTCTGGCATCCGCCAAGCCCGCTTGCTTATCTTGTTTGGTAATTTCTAGTTGATTAAGCATAATATTTTGCTGATCGAGCGCAGCCATCCAGCGCATGAGCATGTCAAACTCTGCTCCTTCAATCCACAAACGCAAACCATTTTCTTCTTGCGGCTGAAAGCGCTTGAAGGCAATGCCAAAAGGCTTCGCTGATGTAGTCACTAAATTAATCAGTGACGCACCTTCATCTTCACTATTCTTTTCCAACGCTTTTTTCTTAGCATTGGCTAATTCTGCAATTTTGTTTTGATTGGCGTCCATCCATCGACTGTCTTGCAAAGTGTGCTCATACCTTGCCACTGACGATTTCTGATAGCCGTAAGACAATGACAGCGACAAATACACAATCGCTAACGCAATCACACTGAACATAATGATTAAGGCGCGCTGGTCATTGGCTGGCATTTGTGCCAATTTCTGCTTTGCTGTTGCTAACCACACTTCAAACATAACCTTAACCCTTAAAAAGTTTTGCTAATCTGCATACGACCTTCCACACCATCACCACCTTCATTGGCAGATGAAATTTTTGCCGTCAATCCAGACTTACTCAATGCTTGTTTATAGCGATCCAATTGATCAATACTTTTTGCTTTCACCTCAAATTCTAACTGACCTTGTTGGTCGTCATAACGCAATTCTGAAATATCAAAACCTTGATGATCACTCATCGCATTCAGCACTTGAATACTGGTACTGAACACTTTGGCAAAAGAACCTGTATTGCTATTACCGCCGCCTGCCAAAAGCTGTGACTCTATCTGTTTTCTTACGCCACCCACCTTTCTTGAATTAGGAAAAAACTTCTTGAACTGCATGTCCATTTTTTCTTCTAAAACACTGGCGTTATGGCTGAAGTACCAACCACTGGTCACTTGCAGCAAGCACTGACCCAGCCAAAAACAGATTGCGATTGCCACAACCCAGCGCCACGCAGATAAGCTAGCACTGGGTTGACGTACAAAGTATTTCCCCTGCAACAAGTTAATTGCATTGGCATCCAATATTTCTAGCAATAAAAAATTTAACACTTTCACATCTGACTTCAACTCAACACGCGCATCACCCAAAGCTGCAAATTCTGTTGCCAACTGCTGTGCCGGTAAGTTTTCACCCTCAATTTCCGCAGAGCAATAAATCGTTACATTAGATGGCGTTGTTTCGCCTAAAAAAAAGTGCACCATGGCTGTTGCGTCATGCAACTCAAACACCGCTATCTCTTTTTCTGAGCGCAATAGCACACGATTTTGAAAAATAGCTATAGCAAGATTTTTACTACTCGCAGGAAGCAATTGCGCATCTACGTAAACCGCACTCAATCTTAAGTGAGATTGCTCGCAGCACTGCAACAAGCCGTCCATGATAGCAGCATCAATCACAACGACAGACCATGCTTCATTTTGTTGACGTACACCAACAGCCAAATGCACTTTTTCTATATCAACTGCCAACTGTTCTTCGACAACAAACGGCAATGCTTGCATGGCTTGGCGCTGATTTTTAGCGGGCAAACTAACATTCTGCAAAGTTGCCAACTCTGCAGGCAAAACTACGGTAGCTTGTAATTGCTCATTATCTTGTTGCAGCTTCGCTGCCAATTGGCATGCATCACTCAATAACATTTCCTCTGGCGCACTCCAATCGCCATTACTAATACGATGGCTGTATTCGCAAAGCCACGCAGCAACAGAGGCAACACTCTGTTGTAACGTTGTGACAGAAATCAGAACGCTCTGACTTTCTTGATTTTTATTATTGCTCATTTGTGACATGCATTTATCCCTTAAAAGGATGCGTTTTTAATCGCCAATAAAACTATTATCTTCAGTGCCACTGCGTTCACTAGCGGAATCTCCGCCTATTTGAAAACCATTACTCTTATCACCTTTACTGTCTTTATTATTTGACTGCCCTAGGGTGAAACGTTGGCTGGTATCTCGTGACAACAAATGAATCTCACCTGTCTGTTCATCACGAAATAAAGTGGAAATCAACCACACTTTACTTTTTCCGTACTCTGCAATCACGCGTACTTCAAAGTATTCGCTGTTTACACTCAATACACCATCTGCATCTTCACTATCGGTGTCACCCGTTGTGGGATTATCCTCTCCAGCATTTTCATCGCCAGAGTTTTCCATCGCAGAACCATCACCACTTCCCATATCCAGCAAGCTGGAGAAGGCTTCGGTAGAGGAAAACCCCATTGCTTGCTGTTGTCTTTGTGCAACAAAATTTTGCACCAAACTTGCGCTCTGCTCTGTGCCATCTGTCAGTGCCAACAAAACAGGAGCGGGCGCGGTATTGATATTGATACGCACAGGCAACGGCAAGGCCGACAAAAATGGTGCAAGACGTTGATACTCATCGGTATGAAAATCACTCAGCAGTCGCATTTCAGAAACGCTACCAAACTGCGTATCTGCTGCGCGGTAATTGATCTTATCCGTATCATACACATCACCTGTGTCATTTTCATAACTCGCCCAGCGCGCAGCCATATCAGCATAATTGGTTCGCACACCTAAAAACGCCATTAACCGCTGCAACACACCCACTTGCGAGGATTGTATTGCTCCAGATTCATCGATCAAATTATTGAGATTAAATCTTGATTGAGCATCATAAATCTCCATTGTGACCGTACCACCTGCTACCTTTAGTTTCTGCAAAGGCTGCGCCCATTTTTCCTGCAAACTATCAACTTTGGTAGAAGATAACTGATCATTTTCAAAATCTTTAGCAAGCACCTCTCGCGCCATCGCCTCACCACTCAAGGCATACTCCCAAGCCTGCTGCGTGTTGAGATAATTTTCTGAGCGTTTCATGCTGCCATAAACACGCGAAATCACCTCCGAGCAAATCAACACCGCAATCGCTAAAGCAAGCAACGTCGTGATAACAGCAATACCTTTTTGTGAATAGCGACGCATTATTGCGTCACTCCCGTCGGTACTTTTTCTTTTTTTAACGTATCACCCACTTGAAAAATCTGTTCCAGTGTACCAAAGCGATCCGTTTTTAATGTCAACTTAATTGCCACCGGCAATGCACGATCATGCTCTTTGTCATCTTTCTTTTGTTCAGGCCATTCACTTTTCCAATCACCTTTCTGGTTCATGAAAGATAATTCAACATCATCTACGTCTTCAAAAAGCACCTGCACGTTTTCTTTTGCATTGTCTCTGCGATCAATCGCACCCCACGTGTGGCGCAACAAACTTTTACCTTTACTGCGACGCCCACTTCGATTGCTGCTGCCAACAGAATAAGCAACGCGTTCAAGATCACTGCGCGCATCCAACAAAGGATTGCGCAAGCCTTGCCGTGTAAATTGCAGAATAAAATCATCGCTACCTGCTATTAATGCTGGCGATCGTTTGTCGTCAGGCTTTCGCACATCGCGCATCACTAATTGATTCATGTCCATGGCAATAAACCAAAGCGAACGCTGCAAGTCACGCAGCGCATCAGCATGTGCTGCCACGCGATCTTGGCTATCCACCATTGTAGACAGCACGCGATATACACCTGCTGTAACCACAGCGAAAATAGCAATAGCGACCATCACTTCAATTAAAGTGAAACCAGCCAACTTTTTGCGCGCACCACGCTGCATCAATGCTTACCTATAAAGCCGGTTAACAAATAGCTTGCGCCGCGTTTGTCATTGGCAGCAACAACACGAACATCCACCTGCCGAAGATTTTCATCCTCCGTCTCTTTGACAGCCGTTGTGACGCTCCATTTTTTTCCTGCCATTTCCACAGTGGATTTGTTATCGCTCACCGAGGACCAATCTTTTTTTATGCGCATTTCTGTCAAAACATTTTCTGCAACGATGCTCGCCAGCGTTTTTTCTTCCAACAACTGCTCACTGCGAATATCACCACCTAAGCGCGTTAATAACGTCACCGACAGCACAGCAAAAATAACCAATGCCACCATGATTTCTATCAGGGTGAAGCCTCGACTATTGCGATGACTATATCTGCTCATGGCTTCTTATTCTGTTGATTACGCTTATTGCGGTGAGGCTCACCAGCACTCAATGTTACCGAGCCCAAGCCATCACCTTCTACCGCATACGATGAATCCTTAAGCGCCTGACTATTCACCTGCAAACGGAATGGCGCGTAATGCCCATCAGAAAAAAAGATTAACGCAGGCACTATCTTTATTTTTGCTTTGCGTTTGCTATCGCTGCTATTTTTTTTCGAGCTACTAGCCGCTTTATCGACTGCGTCTTTTTTATCGTCATCCGCTGTAAGCCAGTTATCTAACTGTGGCTTGCCTTTTGCATCTTGGTAAATTTTCTTTAGATCAACTGGCTCACCGTAAACATCCAAACGCCATTGGTAACCTTCAGGCAGTTTACGTTCAGCAAATGTATCCTTCTCTAGTAAATCCCAAGTAAGGTTTTGATTGTTAAACGTCAAAAATCCGTAGGATTTATTTTGATCGTCAATATAAAAACCTATTTCTTGACCGGAAAAAGTAGCTTCATCTTGCGCAATGATCAGCAATTGTTGAATGCGCGTTGCTTCTTTTTTCAATTCGCGTGAGGTGTTGCCACCCACGGCCATGACAACTAAACCCGCCATGATGCCAACAACAAAAATTACCATCATTAATTCAACAAGCGTAAACCCCGCTTCTTGATGATGCATCGCACGTCTCATGACGGAATACGATCACGTTTTAGAGGTCTATGCTACTCAAATCCTGATCTTCGCCCTCACCACCATCGCGACCATCCGCACCCAGTGTACGAATTTCATAGGGCGCACCCTGAGCAGGGCTGGTGTAGAGGTAAGGTCTGCGCCATGGGTCTTCTGGCAATTTCTTCAAATAACCATTGGGATTCCAGTTGCGCGGCTCAGGATTGCCTGAAGGTTTTGTTACCAGAGCTTCCAAACCTTGATCGGTGGTTGGATACGTTGAGTTATCCAACTTATACATATCCAACGCCTGCCCAATTGCAGCCAAATCGCTTTTTGCTGCGGCAACACGCGCGTCGGCTGCTTTGTGCAACACATTCGGCACAACGAGGGCACTCAAAATCCCCAAAATAACAATAACAACCATGACTTCGATGAGTGTAAAGCCTGCTTGTTTTTTTATGCTATTTTTTTCAACCATTTGGATATTCATGCTTCACTCACTTTGTTTGATAAATAATTTTTACGCCACCAAATTATTCATTTGAATAATAGGCAGCAAAATAGCCAACACGATTGTCAATACAACACCCGCCATAATGACCAACAATAAAGGCGGCAAGATGCTGATAGTAATGCCAATAAATGCCTGTAAATCTTGCTCTTGACTTGCTGCTACGCGTGACAACATCGTATCTAATTCGCCCGTTGATTCTCCGCTGGCAATCATGTGCAACATCATTGGCGGAAAATAACCCGCGTGCTGCAATGCGTTGCGCAAGCTCGTGCCTTCACTCACTTTTTGCGTTGCTTCACGCACGCGCGTTTGCAACCAGCGATTTGCCATCACTTCGCCAGCAATGCGCATGGCTTCGACCAACGGCACGCCAGAGCTAGTCAAAATACTCAATGTGCTGGCAAAACGCGATGTGTTGATGTTGCACGCCAATTTTCCAAATAACGGCAATTGCAAAATGCGTTTATGCCACACCAATTGAATCGCTGGGCGTTGCAACAAGGTTCTGACAACCGATGTTGCTCCTACTCCCAATAACAAAACCAACCACCACCAACTGACAAAAAAGCTACTGGTTGAAATCAACGCTTGTGTGATGCCTGGCAATTCTTGCCCCGTGCCGCTAAAAACTTCCACCACATTGGGTACAACTTTAATCATCAATAGCGAAACAATCAGCACAGAAAACACTACAAGAAAAATGGGATAGACCATCGCACCCTGAATTTTTTGTTTGGTTTCTTTGCTCGATTCTGTGTAATCCGCCAAACGATTCAACACCAAATCCAAATGCCCCGAATGCTCACCGGCAGCCACGGTAGCACGATACAAATTAGGAAAAGCGCGCGGAAACTCGCCCAAACTATTTGCGAGCGTATAACCTTCCAGCACTTTAGAGCGCACAGCCATCATCATGCTTTGAATTCGCGGTTTCTCTGTTTGCTGTGCAACAGCAGTCAGCACATCACCTATCGGCAAGCCTGCCTGCACGAGCGTAGCCATCTGTCGCGTCAGCAATGCCAAATCACGCGCACTGATTGATTGTCCAAACCTAAAATTAAAACCTTTTGCTGTTGCTTGTGAAGATTTTGCAGCGGGATCAACTGACAGTGGCGTTAAACCCTTATCCCGCAAATGCTGACGCACCTGGCGTTGACTATCGCCTTCCAATACTCCTTTGGTTTGTTTGCCATTGCCATCCAGTGCAACGTAATTGAAGGCTGACATACGCTCTACTCATCCTGCGTAACGCGTAAAACTTCTTCCACCGTAGTTTCGCCAGCAAGAATACGCGCGCGACCATCATCGCGAATGCTCGGCCCTTTGGTGCGCGCATACGCAGTTAATTCAGCTTCTGATGCTCGACTATGAATGAGTTCACGCAATCTATCATCCACTGCCACCAATTCGTAAACGCCCGTACGACCCAAATAACCCAATTGTTTGCAATGCGAGCAACCTGTTGCGCGATAAATTACCTGCGGATTTTTTTTATCCACCTGCAATAAATCACATTCTGCGACATCCGGTTTATACGCTTCTTTACAGTGTGGACACAGCACGCGCACCAAACGTTGCGCCAACAAACCAACCAAACTGGACGACAAAAGAAAAGGTTCAACACCCATATCGACCAAACGCGTCACCGCACCAATTGCGGTATTGGTGTGCAATGTGGATAACACCAAGTGCCCCGTCAAACTCGCTTGCACAGCAATTTCTGCTGTTTCTAAATCGCGAATCTCACCGACCATGACTACATCGGGATCTTGACGCAACATCGCACGCAAACCACGTGCAAACGTCATATCCGCTTTGGTGTTGACCTGCGTTTGACCAATACCTTCCAAGTTGTATTCGATGGGATCTTCTACCGTCAAAATATTTTTGGTGGCATCGTTAATGCTGCTGAGCCCTGCATACAGCGAAGTAGTTTTACCTGAGCCTGTCGGCCCTGTGACTAAAATAATGCCATGCGGTTTTCTCAGCAATTCTGAAAAAAGTGACAGATCGCGCGGCTGCATGCCTAACACATTCAAATCCAAACGCCCCGCGCGCTTATCCAACAAACGCAACACTACGCGCTCACCGTTACTGGATGGCATAGTCGAAACACGAATATCCACTTCACGACCAGCAACGCGCAAAGAAATACGACCGTCTTGTGGCACACGTTTTTCAGCAATATCTAATTTCGCCATAACTTTGATGCGCGACACCAACAATGGTGCTAATGCTCTTTTGGGCTGCACGACTTCGCGCAAAATGCCATCGGTACGCAAACGCACTATCAAACGTTTTTCAAAAGTTTCGATATGGATATCCGAAGCGTTTTGTTTCACTGCTTCGGTCAATAACGCGTTAATCAAACGAATAATTGGCGCATCATCTTCTTGCTCTAATAAATCACCCGTATCAGGTACAGAATCTGCCAGACTCGTCAGATCTAATTCATCGCCGAGATCTTCCACCATCTGCATGGCGGCACCGCTGCTGTTTTCATGCGCGCGAGCCAGTTGCGCATTAAAGTTTTCTGCATCTGTTTTCGTAAAAACAACCGATTGCGCTACGGCGCGGCGCGCTTCCAACAACGCCTGCATACTGGCGTCTTCGCGATAAAGCAGTTCGATAGGATCGGATGTTCCAGGCACAACCAAGACACCAAATCGTTTGGAAAATCCAAAAGGCAAGCGATGAGCTGTCGACTCAACAGATGAATCTTGCTCCAGCTCAAGGCTCTCACCTTGTAATGGATTTTCCTGACTCAGCACATCTTGCATGCAGCTTACCGCTCTTGCAGTTGTGAAAATGGCGCTTGTCGCTCGCCGGCAGTGCCTGTTCTTGGCGGCTGCCAAGGCGATAACTCTGGAGAGGAGCGATCCAAATGCAGCGTGTCATCTAACTCTCTTTTGTTAAAGCGTTTCTGTGAATTTCTGATGTTGTTGTAGTAGTAGCTGCTATCTTCAGCAATATCAGCATCATCATGCAAAATTCGCGGGTGGATAAATACCATCAAATTCTTTTTAACCACGTGCTTTGATGTTCCTTTAAATAACCTTCCCAAATACGGAATTTTGCTGAGATATGGTACACCGCTATCTACCGCATCAATTTCATCGCGAATCAATCCGCCTAACACTAAAACACTATTATCTTTTACTAATGCTTTAGTTTTGATTTCACGTTTATTGGTAATAATATCTGCCGCACCAGAAGTGCCACCCACATTGGCAGACTCATCAATACTTTCCACTTTTTGCTGTACTTCTAAAGTCAAAATACCTTCTTGATTGATACGCGGTGTAACCGTCAACTCAACACCAATATCCTTTCTTTCAATTTGCACAAAATTATTGTTGTACAGATTGCTGATGCCACCAGTATTGGTAACCGTGTTATTTCCAATCACAGGTGTGTTATTGACCTGTTCTGAGCCGGTTTTGAAAGGAACACTCTCACCCACCAGAATTTTTGCTTCTTCGTTATCCAGCGCGATGACTGTTGGTGTAGACAAAACATTCGCATTGGAGTTTTTCTCTAACGCGCGCACTAAGCCCACTAAATCACCGCCAGAAAAAACGCCCAAGCTCAATCCACCCAACGTTAAGTTGCCTTTACCGGCGACATCGGTCGCTTGAATGGGTGCATTCTGCGTGCCAAAAAGACCAACAGCGGCTGTGCTATTACCTTTTCCTTCCCAATAAACACCTAAATCGCGACCAAGGTCTTCGCTCACTTCAACAATTAACGCTTCAACCAACACTTGTTGGCGACGCACGTCCAATTTTGCGATTACGCCTTTCATCGTATTCATCATGGATGGCGGCGCAGTGATAACAATGGCATTGGTCTGCTCCAATGCCTGTACGTTCACCGCGACATCTTGCGCACCGCCACTGCTAGATTTACCTGCTTCGCCTTTTGCATTGCTGCCGACACCTTCCAAAATCGGCAGCATATCTTTTGCCGTGATGTAGTTGAGATACACCACTTGCGTGTTGCCATCACCCGACAAAGGCAAATCCAAGCGCTGAATCAATTTATGCATTTGTGCGCGCAATACAGGATCACCCGTCATCAAAATACTGTTAGAGCGTTCATCCGCCGTGATGTTCAGTTCACGTCCAGGAGGCGCAGCACCGCCTTTGGGCGCGCCTGTTTTCTGCATCAAATCCGTTACTGTTTTTACAACATCTTTTGCGCTGGCAAACTCCAGCTTCATAATTTCAACATCAACGGTTCCTGCTTTATCAATGCGGTTGATGATGTCAACGATTTGATCAATGTTCCCTGCGCGGTCAGCAATCACCAGCGTATTATTTTCAGGATACGCCGCCAAATGCGCGCTATTAGGCGTCAAGGGTTTGATTAAAGAAATCAATTGTTGCGCAGCTAAATTTTTTACTTTAACAATACGAACAACAATATCTTCTTTGCCTGTTTTTTTATCGCCATCCACAACAGGCACTTGCTCTGTTTTTGCATCAGGCTCTGGAATCACTTTTACCGTATCGCCACTTTCCACTACCGCCAAACCATTGACTTGCAACGCAGATAGAAAAACCTGCCACGCTTCTTCACGCGTCATGGGTTCGCCAGCGACGATAGTAATTTTTTTTCCTGCCACACCTGGATGCACAATGATATTTTTTGTGGTGAGATCCGATGCCCAGCGAATAACGTCTTTAACATCTGCATTATCAAAAGCCACTGTGACTTTTTGTTCTTGACCCGATGCTACAGTGGGTTGATTGGCTGCCTGCGCATAACTTTGCGCAGAAAAGAGAGCGAAGGATGCCGCGATAACGACTACACCCATCATCTGCATTTTTAATTTTTTTTGTGTTGTTTTTATCACTAGAAAACCCTTCCAGTTTGTTAGTTAGCTTTTAACTGCTTGGTTAATTTTAATTACCCATGCGTGAATGAATGCTTTCACTAGGGCGAATATTTGCGCGCGGATTAGCATTCAAAGGTCGCGGATGTGGCGCCAACACTGAACGCTGCACTGGCGCACTCGGACGCACAAAGCCGCCACCTAATCCTACACCGCCTCTAATTGGAGTGACGCTCACAGAAGACTCACTAGCACGCGGAAAAGACAGCGTTTCCAATTTTCCATTGCGTTTTAGCACAACCGAATCTGCGCGCACTTCTTGCAACACCACGCCAGTGGTAACACTTTGCCCCACAAAAAAACGACTGGTCTGCTTGTCTGTTGCAATCAATGCGCTGGCTTTTGCCGCATCGCTATTCGTCATCGCTCCAACCAAAGTCAACTTTAAATTCGTGCTAGGCATAGCCGCAGTAGAAGGCGTTTCGGCAACAGGCGTGCTGGCTTTTTCACCGAATAAATGCAGTTTTGCCACTTGCTCAAGCCCAATACCGCTATCAGCGTTGCTCGTGCTTGAGCGAATAGTCAAGCGCGCGCTATCAATTCCCTTGCCCTGCCACGCAGAAAATAAGCCCACACCTTGCCAAGCAAACGCAGTAAGCACCACGGCAAGTGCCGCTATCAAGATGAAATGACTAGGTACAGCAGACAGCCGAGAAACAACAGAAGCGTTAACCACGAAGACCTCCTCGCAGCCACACTATTTTCGATACAACAGATTGCTTCCCGTTCACAAGGCTCGACTCAGTCTCAGTTTTACTGCGACCGACTCGCAGTGAAAAAGTTCTTTCAAAAACCGGAAAATTATGAATAAAAACAAAGAGAATAGATAGCGCGCAGCGCCCTTTACAGAGTAAATAAGCGATGAAAGTTTTGCCAAACCGCCTCTGCCAACTGCTCAACAGGCTGTTGCCGCAATTCAGCGAGATAGTGGTAGACCTCCACCACAAAGCTCGGCTGATTGGGCTTGCCGCGATGCGGCACAGGCGCAAGCCAAGGTGAGTCGGTCTCAATCAGCAAGCGATCCAACGGCACTTGAGCGGCCACTTCGCGCACATTGTCAGCATTCTTGAAAGTGACGATGCCGGAAATGGAGATGTAGTAACCCATTTCCAACGCAGCACTCGCCATGGCCCAATCTTCGGTGAAACAGTGCAGTACGCCTGCGGAAGGCGAATCTGCCGCACGGATGGCATCCAAAGTCATCTGCTTGGCATTGCGTGTATGCACGACCACTGGCAGCTTTAGCTCTTTTGCTAAAGCAAGATGCGCCTCAAAACTACGCAACTGCGCGCGTTGCGCTGCGGCATCCTCATGACCTTCATGATAAAAATCCAAGCCCGTTTCGCCGATGGCGACCACTTTGGGCTGTTGCGCCAACTCCCGCAACCTAGCCATCACACCGGAGGTGTCTGCTAGCAAAGCTGGATCTGAGCTGCGGTATTCCGATTCGACAAACTCACTGGGATGAATGCCAATTGAGGCATAAACATCAGGGTAGGTATTGGCAATCTCCACCACTTGTTCGAGATTGCCCAAGCCAATGCCGATACAGAGAAACCGTTGCACATCGCGTTCACGCGCAGCAGCAATGGCTAACGACAACCCTTCCTCAGGATTGTCGAGCTTTAATCTATCGAGATGGCAGTGTGAATCGAGGAACAATGTGTATTACAAAGTTTACATGGTGTAGGTAGCACGGTCAGATTCCAACGAGCCGGCTAAATAAGTTTCAATTTTGCGCTGCACGGTATTGTCGGGGTCGTTGAATTGCACGCCGATACCCGCCGCCTTATTGCCTTGCGCGCCTTTTGGTGTCATCCAAACCACTTTGCCCGCCACCGGCAATTTCTCCGGCTCATCCATCAGCGTGAGCAACATAAACACATCGTCGCCCAATTTGTAAGATTTTGTGGAGGGAATAAATAAACCGCCACCTTGCAGAAAAGGCATGTATGCCGCGTAAAGCACGGCCTTATCTTTCATCACGGGGGATAAAATACCGCCACCTACGCCCGCCATACATACCTCTCCATCAGAGCAAACACGATTCGGTTCAGACTAACTACCTCAACCGACGCAGTCAAACATTACAGCGCAGCGAGAATCGCCTCCGCGCTAGTTTTTTCTAAACCTTGCGCATCAATGTTTAACAGCTCCACCGTGCCGTTGTTTACAATCATGGCAAAGCGTTTGCTGCGCGTGCCCATGCCAAAACCGGTGCCGTCCAATTCCAAGCCGAGTGCGCGTGTTAAATCTGCATTGCCATCCGCCAACATCAAAAGATGTTCTGCATTTTGACTCTTGCCCCACGCACCCATCACAAACGCATCGTTCACCGCCATGCACACAACGGTATCGACACCTTTGGCTTTGATGGCATCCACATTCACTACAAAACCAGGCAAATGCGCATTGGAGCAAGTCGGCGTGAACGCGCCCGGTACAGCAAAAATCACAACTTTCTTACCAGCAAAAATTTCGTCCGTTGTGATATCCGCAGGACCTTTTTCAGAAGCGTATTTCAATTTTACGGAAGGAATTTTTTGACCGACTGCGATGCTCATAATGATTTCCTTTTATTAATGATGGTTCAAAAAAAACGCCGAACTGTGTCGGCGTTTATCTTCACTCGTTACACACCGCTAGACAGCAGCATGTTGCGAATATGACCTATGGCGCGTGTTGGATTTAGCCCTTTAGGGCAAACATCCACACAGTTCTGAATGCCGTGACAACGGAATACGCTAAATGGATCATCCAATTTGGACAAACGCTCTTCGCGCGCAGTGTCGCGGCTATCCACCAAGAAACGATACGCCTGCAACAAACCTGACGGACCAATAAATTTGTCCGGATTCCACCAGAAAGAAGGGCAAGCCGTTGAACAGCAGGCACACATAATGCACTCATACAGACCGTCGATTTTTTCACGGTCTTCTGGCGATTGTTTGCGCTCTTTGGCTGGCGCTGGCGTATTGTTAATCAAATACGGTTGTATTTTTGCGTATTGGCGATAGAACATGCTCATGTCCACCACCAAATCACGCACCACTGGCAAACCAGGCAGAGGGCGAATCACGATTTTTTCTGGCAAATTTCTGAGACTGGCTAAGCAAGCCAAACCATTTTTGCCGTTGATATTCATACCATCAGAACCGCAGATACCTTCGCGGCAAGAACGACGAAAACTTAGGGTTTCGTCTTGTTGCTTCAACTTGATTAAAGCGTCCAACAACATACGCTCAGAACCGTCCAGTTCCAACTCGTAACGCTGCATGTACGGTTCTTTATCTTTATCTGGATCGTAGCGATAAACTTCAAAAATTCTTTTGCTCATTTCAATGCTCTCTCGAATTCAGAATCGGGTTGACTATTCGTTAGAACGTACGCGCAACCGGCGGCACAGAATCCACCGACAGCGGTTTCATTTGCACAGGTTTGTACTCCAGACGGTTACCATCTTTGTACCACAGCGTATGCTTCATCCAATTCTGATCGTCGCGCTCTGGGAAGTCGTTGTGCGCGTGCGCACCGCGAGATTCTTTACGCGCAGCGGCAGAAATAATGGTGGCTTTTGCCGCTTCAATCAGGTTTTCAACTTCCAGAGCTTCAATACGCGCTGTGTTGAACACTTGCGATTTATCGTTGAGATGAATGTGCGGAATACGTTTTTCAATTTCCAACACTTTTTGCACGCCTTCATCTAACAAGGCTTGTGTGCGGAATACACCGGCATGCGATTGCATCTCACGACGCAAATCATTGGCGATGTCTTGTCCGTACTCGCCTGATTTGGAATTATCTAAGCGAGCAACACGCGCCAGCGTGACATCCAACACATCTTTCGGTAACGGCTTGTGTGCCGATGGCATTGCACGCACGGTTTCAACGATGTGATTACCCGCTGCTTTACCAAACACAATCAAATCCAGCAGCGAGTTAGTGCCCAAACGGTTAGCACCGTGTACCGATACGCAGGCACATTCACCAATCGCATAAAAACCGTTGACTACGCTGCGGTAGTCGCCATTTTTGGGCGCAACCACTTGACCGTGAATATTGGTTGGAATGCCACCCATTTGATAATGGATAGTCGGCACCACAGGAATCGGCTCTTTCGTGACATCCACATTGGCGAAGTTCAAGCCAATTTCATGCACCGATGGCAGGCGCTTCATGATGGTCTCAACGCCCAAGTGCGTGAGATCTAACACCACGTAATCCTTATTTGGACCGCAGCCGCGACCCTCTTTGATCTCTTGGTCCATTGAGCGAGAAACGAAATCGCGTGGAGCCAAATCCTTCAAGTTTGGTGCGTAGCGCTCCATAAAACGCTCGCCCGCTGCATTGCGCAAAATCGCGCCTTCGCCACGGCAGCCTTCGGTCAGCAACACACCCGCTCCCGCCACACCGGTGGGGTGGAATTGCCAGAACTCCATGTCTTGCAGAGGGATACCAGCACGCGCCGCGATACCCAAGCCGTCACCTGTATTGATGTACGCATTGGTGGATGCCGCGTAAATACGACCCGCGCCACCAGTGGCAAACAGTGTGCATTTGGAGTGGAACACGGAAATTTCACCGGTTTCCAACTCCATCGCGATGACGCCCAGCACATCGCCATCAGCATCGCGCACTAGATCCAGCGCAATCCACTCCACAAAGAATTGTGTATTGGCTTCAAGATTCTTCTGATACAGCGTGTGCAACAGCGCGTGACCGGTGCGGTCAGCCGCTGCGCAAGCGCGCTGCACGGGCTTTTCACCGTAGTTCGAGGTGTGACCACCGAAAGGACGCTGATAAATAGTGCCATCAGGGTTGCGGTCAAACGGCATCCCCATGTGTTCCAACTCGTACACCACTTTGGGCGCTTCACGACACATATATTCGATGGCGTCTTGATCGCCCAACCAATCTGAACCTTTCACGGTATCGTAAAAGTGGTAGTGCCAATTGTCTTCGCTCATGTTGCCGAGTGAAGCGCCGATACCGCCCTGCGCTGCAACCGTGTGCGAACGCGTTGGAAATACTTTGGTCAGCACTGCCACTTTCAAGCCGGCTTGCGCCAACTGTAATGAAGCGCGCATACCGGAGCCACCGCCACCGACGACAACCGCATCGAAAGTCAGCGTGCGAATATTACTGATGTGTGTAGCCGCAGCCATTTCTTACACCCTCCAAACAATAGCAAGACCCCAGAGGGTATAAGTGATCAACACGCCAATCGCGAGAATTTCAAATACCAAACGCAAGGCTGTGCCTTTGGAACCCAGCAAGCGCGTAGTGACATAGTCAGTCAAGACAACCCAAATCCCAATCCACGCATGCGCAACGACAGATAAAAGCGCGGCAGTGTTAAAAATGCGCATACTGGTCAGTTGGTGCAGGCTCAACCACGTGGTGTAGTCCACACCGTGCTGCGTCAACAACCAGCCGACAATAAAAAAGAAGTAAACAGCAATCACAACACCAGAAACGCGTTGCAACAAAAAGTCAGACAGACCGCTGCGCCCAAAACTTGTCACCGTTCTTACCATAACCATACCCCCGCCAGCACAACGCCGATAACCGTGAATACCAACACCAGCGCAGCACTTTTTCTGCCGCCTTCTAGGGATTCACCAATGCCGAACTCCATCACCAAGTGTCTGATACCGGCAAACAAGTGGTAGATAAAAGCTGCCAGCACCGCCAGCATCAACAGCTTCATCGGCACGGATGCCAAGCATGTCAGCACCGCAGCAAAGCTATCGGCTGAACGCAAGGAGTAATCCAGCAAGCCCAACAAAATGGCGATAGCAGCGATCAGTGCGACGCCAGAAATACGGTGCAGAATGGAAACGATGGCGGAAATAGGCTGCTTGATCGTGCCTATATCAAGGTTCACGGGACGCTTGTCTATCACAGGAAGTCCTCAAATTAAGGATCAAAAAGAAGAGGTACCGAAGTACGGCGCGCATTATAGGACTACGGCATTTATATGACAAATCCCCATCGACGCAGCCACTTTCATCACACACTTCCAAAGAAAACGCGAGTGGATTTTTTCAGAAATACAACGAATGGCTTTTTTGCGGAATCCCACAGAAAGTGTATTAGAACCACTGTATTTCATTGACAAACCTCGGAATCGCCCTATAGTTGCCAAGGTTCTGCACGCGTCATTCGCATGCATTTTTTGCAGGTCTCTGATTTTTATTTTTCTGCGCCTGCCATCGTTTTCCTGCATTTGATTTTGTAATTCCTGTATAGGAGTCTCCCATGACCGAGAAAAAAGCCACGCTGACGATTGATGGTCGCGATCCCATTACCCTACCCATCCAATCCGGCACTGTCGGCCCTGATGTGATCGACGTACAGAGCATTCTTGCGCAAGGCGGTCACTTCACCTACGACCCTGGTTTTATGGCAACTGCGGCGTGCGAATCCAAAATCACTTTTATTGATGGCGACAAAGGTATTTTGTTGCATCGCGGCTACCCGATTGAACAACTCGCGGAAGAATCCGACTATTTAGAAACTTGCTACTTGTTGCTGAAAGGCGAACTGCCTAATGCACAACAGAAAAAAGATTTCGATACGCGCGTCACGCAACACACCATGGTGCACGATCAAATTCACAAATTTTTTGAAGGCTTCCGCCGTGATGCTCACCCGATGGCGGTGATGTGTGGCGTAGTTGGTGCGCTGTCGGCTTTCTATCACGACACACTGGATGTTTCTGACGCAGAACATCGCGAGTCTGTTGCCATTCGCTTGATTGCCAAAATGCCGACACTGGCAGCGATGTGCTACAAGTACAACGTAGGACAACCTTTTGTATATCCACAAAATGATATGGATTACGCAGCAAACTTTCTCAACATGATGTTTGCAGTGCCTGCTGGCGATTACCAAGTGGATCCAATTCTTGCCAAAGCCATGGATCGTATTTTTATTTTGCACGCGGATCACGAACAAAATGCATCAACATCCACTGTGCGTTTGGCAGGCTCAACCGGCGCCAACCCTTATGCTTGTATCGCTTCAGGTATCGCCGCACTGTGGGGACCGGCACACGGCGGCGCTAACGAAGCCGTGTTGCAAATGCTGGGCGAAATCGGTTCCGTCAAAAATGTGGATAAATATATCGCCAAAGCCAAAGACAAAAACGACAACTTTAAGTTGATGGGTTTTGGTCACCGCGTATACAAAAACTTTGACCCGCGCGCCAAAGTGATGAAGAAAACTTGCGATGAAGTTTTGCACGCGCTCGGCATCAACGACCCGCAATTAGAACTGGCAATGAAACTGGAAGAAATCGCACGCTCTGACAGCTATTTCATTGAGAAAAAACTGTATCCCAATGTCGATTTCTACTCAGGTATTATTTTGAAAGCCATCGGCATTCCAACCAGCATGTTCACGGTAATTTTTGCACTGGCGCGCACAGTGGGTTGGATTTCTCATTGGAATGAAATGCTGTCTTCGCCTTACAAAATTGGTCGTCCACGCCAGTTGTATACCGGCAGCCCACAACGCGATTTTGTTCCCACCAACAAACGCTAAGAGTCAAAAAGTCATCAGCACCAGTGCCGAGGGTTCGGCGCTGGCTGCTTGACGGCGATGCCCCACCCGCAACAACGCAAAACCATTTTTCAGCCAAAACTGCACCACTTCGGGCGATGCGCTAAAGCTACTGCCCAGCGCATTCAGCCCTTCTTCTTTTTTTCTCTGTACAATTTTCTGTAGTAATTGCGAGCCCAAACCTTGCGCTTGATATTGCGGATGCACGGCAATCCGCACCACCCGTGCCACACGCTGCTGCAAAAACTGTGGCTGCTGTAAATGAATCGCCAAGGCCTGCACCAACAAATGTCCACGCGGACGGCGCTTTCCTGCTGCAATTTCGCTTGCCATCGCCGCGTCTATTTCACCTTCTTCCACTAACAGAGCCACCGCCAGCGTACGACTCTGTATCACTAAACGATAAATGGACACCGCTGGCGCATCCAACAAAAAGCGTAAATCATCTGGCGTTGTTCGATAGTGCGCCGAACGCAACAGCCCGTAAATTTCATGTAACAAAACCGCATCTTCCACTAACTGCGTTTGTGAAATAGATTCAAAAGAAACAGACAATAATTCCTCATTGCTGACTGTTAACTCAGGAGCTTTTGCATCCAGAAGTAAAGTTTTATATAGCCACTGTTGCAGCGGATCATCTTTTGCCCAACGAATCGGCGCATCCAAAGTTAAACGCTGCCATGTAGGGAACTGGCTATCCAATTCGCGTAAAAAACGCAACGCAAATCCCTGCCCTGTACCTTCATAACCATCCGTTGTAGTCGATAACACTGCACGCGGAAAACGCTGAAGTAATGACAATAATATCGACAGAGGAATCGCTGCCGCTTCATCAATCAACAAAATATCTGCCGTTGCGTTTTTATCTGCCAATAAATTATCCGGTGAAGAAAATGCCAAATCACTTCCCGCATAACGAAATACACTCGCAGCGGAGGCTCGCGATGGAGCAACCAACAACACTGATTGCCCTTGCTCCAGCCAATCTCTTGCAGCAAAGCCCAATGTTGCGGATTTTCCACAGCCTCTATCCGCCAATAAAACAGACTCAACGCTATGCGATTGTAATTGCACCAAACAGCGTTGTTGTTCCGCTGTTGGTATTGCAGTGGTTGCCGTATTTTTTACCAACTGATGGACAACGATTGATGATAAAAACTCATCATTACCTTCTTCTTCTCGCCAGTGAAAACATACCGCACTGCTCTCTGAAAATTCTTCTAAGGCATGGCGCAGATGCGCAAGAAAATGCGCAGAAAGATTCACTCTATCGTTTGGATAACTCGCCAAACGCGCGTAATCAGTATCCGGTGTCTTTCCCCATTGATTCCATATTGGTGTCAAGATAACCAGCATGCCGCCCGCCACCACTGTGCCACACACTGCCGCGAGGCAATCCGGTGACAAACCTGCGTGTGCATCCAACACCGCCAGCGCGTATTCGCTGCCTAACACTTGTTTGGCTTTAGCAATGGTTATGGCTTCTGGATGATCAGCCGTTTCACCAATCCAAACGCGCTGTGTTGCATTGCGATGCCACACCAATGCGTATTCTTTACACCACGCGTGAGTTCCAGATAACACCAGCAATACGCGATGCTGTTTTTGCCGCGCGACACTCCATGCTACTGAAAAATCTCTTATGTTTTTGGTTTTCAAACCGCTGGTTGCCCCTCTGTGCTTGCCGTGCATAATGGCGAGATGCCTTTCGTGAGACAAGCACCGTGCTCGACAGACTTCGTACCGGATACCACGCTGCCCGCCGCATCGGACAAACCAGTTTTGCGCTGCAAAAAAGTGGTTGGCGTTGGTTGCGCGATCGCGACACACCACTGCCTGAATTAGCGCGCGACACAGCCGAGGCACTTGGCTCAACTTACATCAAGCTCGGACAATTTATCGCCAGTTCGCCATCCATTTTTCCACACGATTATGTAGAAGCGTTTCAAAGCTGTTTGGATCAAACTAGCCCGCTATCTTTCAGCGTGATTGAAAAAGTTTTAAAGCGAGATTTAGGCGCGCGGCTGTCGCGTCATTTTCGCGATATTGATCCCACACCATTGGCATCAGCCTCCATCGCGCAAGTACATGCTGCGCGACTTGCCACTGGCGAAGATATTGTGATCAAAGTGCAAAAACCCGATGTCGAACACATACTCGCCACCGATTTTCAGTTCATGCACCTCTCGGCTGCACTGCTGGAAAAAATCAGCAAACACATTCCAGAATCCTCCATCACTGACATGGTGGACGAAATTCGCAACGGCATGCTGGAAGAATGTGATTTTAAACGCGAAGCCAGCAATATCACGCAATACCGAAAATTTCTCGACGACAACGCCATCACGCAAGTCACCGTACCTAAGGTGTATCAATCCGCATCCAGCAAACACGTATTGAGCATGGAAAGGTTTTACGGCACAGCGCTATCCAATATTGATGTCGTTCATCAAATTTCTGCCAACCCTGAGCAAGCACTAATCGACGCGCTCAACACTTGGTTTTTGAGTTTGACACAGTGTCAGATTTATCACGCCGATCTGCACGCGGGCAATGTCATGATGCTCAATGACGGTCGCATTGGCTTTATTGATTTCGGTATTGTTGGTCGTATTTCTGCTGACACATGGGCTTCTTTGCTCGCGCTGATTGCGTCCGTGCCCATGAAAGATTTTCACGCCATCGCCACCGCTATGGCAGGCATGGGTGCGACCAATCGCGTCGTTAATGTAGCCGCCTTAGCGAAAGATCTCGAACAGCTTTACCAACAATTTGAAAACGACGACAGTAACAGAGATTTCTTAAACACCATCACCTTGCAAGTATCCAACATCGGTAGAAAATACGGCATTCGCTTCCCTCGCGAATTTACGCTACTACTCAAACAATTTTTGTATTTTGATCGCTACATCCGCTTACTTTCACCATCATTAGATATTTTTTCTGATGAACGAATTTTTCTTGGCAGGATGTAATTTATTCAATGAAAACCTTAAAAACTTTTTTGATAAATGTACTGCTGTTGATTATTTTCACAGCGCTTTCTCTATTAATTCTAGAACAAGGCTTTCGCTGCTGGCTGTTTGGATGGAGGGCTTTTGATTACTCCACCATGAAAAACAATGCGCCGATCAACAACACCGACTTTATTCAACAATCCCCTTTTGATGATATTTACTGGGCTCTCAAACCCAACTTAAACACTTCCTTCAAATTAGCTCACCTCACCACCAACAGTTTTGGGCTTGCCGATAAAGAATATACACAGGAAAAACCGACTAACACTTACCGCATTGCGGTGCTGGGCGATTCCTATAGCATGGCTTCTGGCGTGGATACCGATAAAAGCTACCACGCCTTGCTAGAAAACCACATGAATGCGCACAGCAATCAGCGTTATGAATTGATCAATTTTGCCTTTGGCGGCTTTGGTTTGGAGCGCTACAACGCAACTCTAGAGCACCTTGTTCCTGCTTGGCATCCAGATGCTATTTTGCTGGGTTTTTGCGCTTTTAACGATCAAGTGGCATTACCACCAAAAACGGGCAAAGTACCGCCATTCAATCCTCGCATCGTCAATGGTTTTTATACTTCTTATGTGCGGGAATATCTTGAAATGCAAGCACCTAAAAAACGCTCTTTTCAGATTCGATCAAACACTCAATACCAAGCCAAGGATTGGCAATTTATTGATGGGCAATTGAAAGAAATGCGCCGGCTTGCGGATGCGATTAAACCGAATATTCCCATCCTACTGGCTTATCTTGATAATCGTGAACACTCTGAAAGTGACATCAATAATCTTGCTACGCTAGCTAAAAAATATAGCATTGCTTTTGTGGATACCACGCAGCCTTTTCGTGGCACACGTATTGATGACTACAGTATTTATTTACTCGACAGCCATCCCAATGCAAAAGCACATGCCATGTTTGCCGACACTCTTTACACAGCAATAAAAAACAAACATCTCTATGACTTTCAAGAGAGTGCCACAACACCATGATGCCCCTTTCTCGTCGTCGCTTTCTACAAGCATCATTGGCCGCGATGGCAAGCAGTTTTTCTCTCAACAGTTTCAGCAAAAGCACCAAAAAACCCAATATTCTTTTTGTTGTTTTTGATGACATGAATGATTGGGTCGGATGCTTAGGCGGTTATCCTGGCACGATACACACACCCAATATCGATGCACTCGCCGCCAGCGGTACGCTATTCACTAACGCACACACCGCTGTGCCACTGTGCAACGCATCACGCACCAGCACTTTGACCGGTTTATCTCCGTTGAGAACCGGTGCTTTTTACAACAACACGCAATGGCGCACACTGCCACAATTAAAAAATGCCATTCCCATTCCACAACTATTTCGCAACAATGGTTACCGCGCTATCGGTTCTGGAAAAATTTTTCATTTTCACGATCCACAATCTTGGGATGATTTCTGGCCCAACAATATACGCGGTGAGCCAGACGAACCCATCAAACCCGATTACAACCATCCACGCAAAGGCGCGCCTTACTCCTACAAAGCAGACTTGCAATTTGATTGGGGCGTTGTCGATACACCTGTTGAGAAAACACCGGATTACCAAACCAGTGAATGGATGATTCAACAAATCCAATCACAATCTGGCAAACAGCCACTGTTTATGGGCTATGGCATCGGCAAACCCCACTTGCCTTGGTATTTACCCAAACAATACTTCGATCGCTACCCATTGGATCAAGTGCAACTGCCTGCCGTGTTACAAAACGATCTCGACGATATTCCGCCCGCCGGTCGCGAGCTCATCAACACTTATTTGCAAAACGATATGGTGCGCTATGGTTTGTGGAAAAACGCCGTGCAGGCCTATCTCGCCTCTATCACGTTTGCCGATGAACAGTTGGGGCGCGTGCTGCAAGCCTTGCGCGCATCAAAAATAGCGGACAACACACTCGTTGTGTTGTGGTCTGATCACGGTTGGCATCTCGGTGAAAAGATGCAGTGGCGCAAGCTGACGCTATGGCAGGAAGCTACGCATATCCCGCTGATTTTCAGCGGTCCTGGCGTTGCTGCCGGTCAGCGTTGCCATGCGCCAGTCAGCCTGCTAGACCTCTATCCCACATTGGCAGATTACGCGCATCTGCCGCTGCCCTACTCGGTGGATGGTCACAGCCTCACGCCACTACTGCAAAACGCAAAAGCGGAGTGGTCCAACAAGGCTTTTACCGTTTGGCAAATGCACGGCAAAGATCACGTGGCAGTAGTCGATGAACGCTTTCGCCTGATACGCTACGCCGACGGAACCGAAGAGCTCTACGACCATGAACTGGACCCTCATGAATGGCACAACAGCGTCGATAAAGAAGCATACCAATCTGTGCGCAAGAGCCTCTCTGCAGCCATTGATGCGTACATTCAACGAACAACACCGCCGTGATGCGCACATAACGTCTTCCATGTCAGCAGCAACCAAAAAATTTAAAACTTTTTCTCTACTCGCCTGCTTACTTTTTTTTCTCATCGCATTCACACAGCAAAATGCCATTGCGGAAACAACATCCACCCCACAAACGACTGACACTTTATTACTCAGCAGCGGCATTAATGGAAGTTTTCCTCTGCAAGCACACGTCACATATTACGATCCCGGCATACAGCAGCCGGATCTTGCTGACGTAATACAAATTCCAATTTCTCACTGGCAAACACTCGAGCAGAAACCGGCAGGGATGTTGCTACATCCACGGCACGCGCTTTGGTATCGCTTACAAATTAAAAATGATACACATGATGCACAAAGACTTTTTTTGCATGATAGCAACCCACTAACCGACAACATGATAGCTTCCATCTGCCTACAACCAGATAACGCTCACTCCTGCAATCAAGCCAACAAACATCAATACAACAAAAACCTGCAAACATTCACACTCAACCAAGATCAATCCGTCACATTGCTCATTCAAACGACAGGATTTCATTCCAATTTCTTCACTCTCTCGTTACTTAACCCCACCGCTTTTACTTGGCAGCAATATCGGCAAAGAATTTACTACGGTTTACTGGATGGAATACTGTGCGGGCTTGCGTTTTATTCTTTGATATTGGCTATAAAAATTAGACAGAAAGCCTATTTTGCGTACTATATTTTTGGTTCTTGTTTAAGTGGAACTTTTTTCATCCACCAAGATTTTTTCCACACTTTCTTCGGCCACACGCCCAACACGTGGCTAACCAATCTCTCAATCATTATGCCGCTTATTGATGGCGGTAGCCTCGCCTATTTTCTTGGTCACTATCTTTACCCAGATAAAATCCCTAAAAGCGTCAGCCTATTTCTGAAAGTTTATCTCTCCGTTATTGTCGGGATAATTATCGCTTTTCTGTGTGATGCACCCACTATTTTTATAGCTCCTCTCTATGGAATTTTTTCAATATTTGGCATCCCCTATTTTATCTATTTATTTTTTAAGCAAAACAACCAATCTCACCTTGGTATCACGCTACTTTGCATTGGTCTTTCTTTACCTTTCTTTAATTGCATCACTACCCTATTAGCCGCAACAGGCGTTATTGCTGCGGCAGACAATTTTATTGCCGTGATGCAAACCATCGAAACAATTTCAGCCTCACTCTTTGCTGTTGCAATCTTAATCAGCGTAAAACACATACAAGTAGAGGGCGAAAAACAGGAGCGTCTTGCCACAGAAGCAGGCATTACCAGCACCGTACACAGCAATTTGCTGTCGCACTTAAATCATGAGCTGCGCACGCCGCTAAACGGCATACTCGGCGCCGCAGAGATTCTTATGCACAAATCTCACCTGCCAAAAGACAGGCGGGTTTTTAGCATGATTTATCACACTGCCCTACCGCTCAAACACCTGATTGAAGACATGGTGAATGTAAAATCCATTAAAAAAAATCAGAAAGAACTGCAAAATACGCGTTTTGATTTGCATAACTTACTACAAGAATGCATGGATATTTTTTTGTTAATGGCGCATGACAGAAAAATTCGCCTGTATTTTCAAATCGACAACAATGTCACTAGTGACATTACTGCCGATGCCAACCGCCTCCGGCAAATGCTCATCAACTTGATTGGCAATGCCTGCAAATTCACCAGTGATGGCGTGGTTGGGCTGCATGTAAGACGTGAATCATCCCTCTCGGCACACGAACATATCTACTGCTTTGAAGTCATCGACAGCGGACAGGGCATTAACGACGATGATGAAAAGAGATTGTTTCAGATTTTTGAATCCGGTCATGTAGAGAGCAACCCCAAAGGCACAGGCGTTGGGCTGAGTATCGTGCGGGAGCTCAGCCACTTGATGGGCGGGAACTGCGGCTATAAAAAAAACGTAGAAATCGGCAGCACCTTCTGGTTTAGCATTGCCGTCACCACACATCACAATATTTCCAGAAAAGCACACGGCGCATACGATCGCTTAAAAATTATTTTGGCAGACCCCAATGCCAATATCGTCAACAGCCTGGCTCAGAAAGTAGCAGGCGCAGCCAAAAGTGTCACAACCGCTCACACCCCGCAGCAAGTTGCTTACGCCATACAGGAAGCCACCCAAGAGGCACAAGATACCGGCATTAAACCTGCGGATCTTGTGGTGTTGCACACGCAGTTTGTTACAGAGAATGTACTGCACGCGATATTAGCTATGAATATCCCACTCATTGTTTATGAGGATTACGATGAGATCTCAGGCAACGAAAGAAATCTAGGCGCAAAAAATGATTACGAAACCATTGTGCGAAAGCCATCCATAGAAACTTTCTCATTGAATATCGCTGAAGCCATCATCAAAAAAGACAACATTTCTCATATTAAGCACAGCAAATTGCCTGAACGCTATAACACGATTTTGGTTGCGGAAGATATTCCCACCAACCAGTTAATTATTGAAGAAATCCTCAAATCCATCAATCTAAAACCTGTTACTTGTGACAATGGCAAGAAAACATTTGAAATGTACTGCCAGCATTATCAACAAGGCAAGCCATTTCCCATCATCATCATGGACTGCGAAATGCCCATCATGGATGGATTTGAAGCGACAGAAAAAATCAGAGCGTATGAAGGCGACAATGAAATTCCCGCCTCGTTGATTATTGCGCTATCTGCCCACGCAGAACCTGAATATCGCCTACGCAGCAAACGCTCCGGCATGAACTTGTATCTCACAAAACCCGTCAGTGCGGACACACTGATTCAGCATATCGAAAATCACAGAAGGAGTCTGGTATGAAAAAAACCCAGACAAAAATGTGTGCTTTTATACAAGTATTAGCACTGCTATTGCTTACCTCTGCAAGCTACACAGCGTTTGGCGCACTAGCTTCTACAGAAAAAAACAATAACTGTAGAACATTTTATTTAATGGACGACACAAACATCAACGTCCGCCTACAAACACAAGCAGACATCACCGAAAGCATTCTGGAAGCGACTGACACGCATTACCTATACCAAGGTAGCATCTGCTTCAATTTTGTCAATCAATCTTCCAACATAAAACACATCAGTATTTACTTAGAAAATCTACGCGTTCGACATGTAGAACTGATTAACACCACACTACCCCATCATCAATTGATGGGCATTAGCGGCATGGAGTACCCCCTAAACAAATGGGAACACCTCGGTGCAGAAATTATTTTTAATCTCTCTATTCCTGCGAACACAACAGAAACTTATAAGCTGGGTATTGGTTCAATCACTGCTTATAACAGCCTCGTTATGATTCAGGACAGCAATCGGCTGTTCAATAGCATTACGTTGCAACAGTCTATTACCGGCGTTACTGCAGGATTTGTTTTGTCACTGGTGTTGTATTCCTTGCTAGTAGGCTTTGCCACAGGAGAATCAACCTATTTTTATCTTTTTGGCTCGACGTTATTTGTTACGCTGCTCCAACTGAATGATATGAGCATGCTGTATCTGATTTGGCCAGAGGCTTTGCATTGGAACAATATTTGCTCAGGTGTTTTTGCCATTATCAGTACAATTTTTGGCGCCAGTTTAGCCAGAAGTTACTTGATGACACGCGAAAACACACCGCGCACAGATAAACTTTTACGCTTCATTTTTTGGTATTTAATCGTTATTGCTCTGCCAACGCCGTTCTTCCAAAACGACACCATTTTCTATCTGTTGTACGCACTGCCTACGGTTGTCATCATGCTGCCCTGCTTTGTTTTTGCCAGCATTGTAAGAATTAAGCAAGGCTATTCTCCTGCCAAGCTGTATCTCTCTGCATTATCAGCACCCGTAATCGCTGGCATCATTATTTTCTTGATGTATACCGGCGCACTGCCATCATCACAAATCACACGCGTTATGCCGCTGATTGGCACCGCCGCACAACTCATACTGTTTGGCATTGCTATTGGCGAGCGCATTCAATGGATAAAACAGCAGAAAAATATTTCTGTCGATATCACTCTGCAAGCACAGGCGGAATCTTCTGCCAAGAAAAACTTTTTGACGCATGTCTCTCACGAATTAAGAACGCCGTTGGCTGGCATTATTGGGCTTACAGAAATCGCTAGAAAGAACCCCATCTATTCTGAAAATAAACCGCTCGTGGAAGGTATCTATGACTCCGCCGAAGCACTGCTAGCATCTATAAATATGTTGCTCGACCATGCGCGCTTAGACTCCGGCAAGTGGAAAACAGGCATATCCACATTTCATCTGCACACATTGATTGAGAGCAGCGCCAATGCACATCAAAAATTGGCAGAAAAAAAAGACATAACAATCACAACACAAATTGATAAAAGCACGCCTCTACGCGTTGAGGGAGAAAAAAACATCACGCAGAAAGTATTGGACTGCGTACTGGATTTCTCCATCAACAACATGAGCAACGGTCATATCCTTATCAAAGCCGAACCTGAAAAATTTAATGGGCAATACGCCGTGCGTATTGATGTGATTGATACCGGCGAAGGCATTACCGAAAATTACAAACCCGTTATTTTTGAAATTTTTGAGCAACAAGATAAATCGACAACACGCGCGCAACGCGGCATGGGCATCAACCTTTCACTCGCTAAAAAGTTATGTCAGCTACTTGGTGGCGATATGGACTGCGAATCCAATCCTCTGCACGGTACGGCCTTTTGGTGTCATATCCCCTGTCGCCCGATTACTGAGCCCTCTCAGGCGCAGGCAAACCACACAGCGCCCGCCGCACACGCGGCGACGCAGACTGCACATAAAACAGCGGGCACTCTATTGGTCGCTGAAGACGATGAAACGCTGCAAATGGTGATTACTTCACAGCTTGAAAAATTGGAAAAAACCTTCCGCATCTTTCCTAACGGCAAACCATTGGTTGAAGATTACATCAAGAACCACGAAAATATTGGTCTGATTCTTTTGGACTGGAACATGCCCATTTGTAATGCCAGCCAAGCGACTCTACTGATACGCGACTATGAAAAATCTATGCAGCTACCTCCTGTTCCCATCGCTATTTTGACAGCGCATGACAAAGCCAGCACCAGCGAATTAGCTGTACCCGTAGGCATCCATGTACTGCATAAACCCATTTCTACCGACGATCTCAGCCAGTTGTTTGCCACATTAAAAGTATGAATCGACATTTTTCTAACATTCAGGCTTTGCGTGGCATTGCTGTTCTTCTCGTTATTTTTTACCACTTAGTCGGCGTACAAATTCAATCAAGTAGTGATTATGCTCTACCGAAAGTACTGCAATTTGGTGCAGTGGGCGTTGATATTTTTTTTCTGATTAGCGGTTTTTTAATGATGGCGATTACACAAGATACGCCATCCGGTTTTTCATCTGCCATGCAATTTATGAAGCGCAGGCTCCTGCGCATCTATCCCATGTATTGGCTCGTTAGCATCCCAGTTACTTATCTTTTATTTTTTAGCAGTCGCGATGTGCTGCTCAGCCTGAAACTCAACCCTGATGCTGCACGCTACATTCCTGATTTACCGGAATACTTATTCAAATCGGCGCTGCTTTTTCCCCAAGTCAACTTACCGCCACTCACGATAAGTTGGACGCTGATACACGAAATCTTTTTCTACTGTGTATTTAGCTTGCTATTACTTACACCACTACGCGCACGCATCTGGCTCATCGCGTTGTGGTCAGTTACTACTTTGGTTTTCTGGTGCCTACTCAAACCTTCGCAATACCAACCCATCAGCTATTTACTCTGCAACCCGCTTACACTTGAATTTACCACAGGCTGTTTTCTCGCCGTTGCTCTACAAAAAGCAATAAAAATCCAATCGCCTCGCTTTTTTCTTAGTTTGGGATGTATCAGTATTATTGCCACTTGGTTGATTTGGGTTTTCCGTAATGATTACGATTTTCCCATTGCCGATATGCGCGTGCTGTATTTCCTATTACCTTGCGCGCTACTGTTAGCCAGTGCTGTCTTAATGGAGCAACACAAAGCACTGCTGCCCAAGAGCTTACAACTCATTGGCGATGCTTCTTACTCCTTGTATTTAACGCATATAGTTTTTCTTTCTATCGGCAGAAAGTTTTGGAAACTACAAGGTTTTGAAGATTCCTTGTTCAACAATGTGTTGTTCTGGCCTAGCGTGTTTCTTGCTGCATTACTGACTGGAATATTGTGCTACCGCTATGCAGAAAAACCACTACTACAAATAGGCAGAAAGTGGCTGAGCTAGCCACGACTCTTTAGTAATTCATTTTTTCTTAGCGGCGCGGCTTGTGCGAAAACGACTTTCCCCCGCCCTGTTTATTGTTGGCAGCACGGCGCTCACGGCGACTCTCCCGCTCCGCTCTCTCTGCTTTTTGCATTACTTCTTCCGGCAGTCGCTTCATCAATTCAACCGGCGCCATTTCACACAACAATTTCTGCCCCAGCAGTTTTTCAATTTCTGGCAGTAAAAAGCTGTCATCTTCGCTGGCAAAGCTGATAGAGACACCTTTGGCGCCAGCACGCCCTGTGCGTCCTATACGATGTACATAGTCGTCCGCCACTTCCGGCAAGGTGTAGTTGATGACATGGCTGATGCCATCGACATGAATCCCTCTACCCGCCACATCGGTAGCCACCAAAACTTGCATTTGTCCACTGCGAAAACGCTCCAACGTTTTAATGCGTTTATCTTGATCCACTTCACCGCTCAAAATACCGCAAGCCACACCACAAGCGCGCAACTGCTCAAATAAATCGCGGCAAATATCACGACGATTGGCGAACACAATCAAACTTTGCACATCTTGTGTCTGCAATAAATTCATCAATACGGTGAATTTTTCATCGCGACTCATCATGTAAACGCGTTGCTCAACATTGTCTGTCGCTGCGCGCTCCGGCTGAATCTCAATATGAGCAGGCTCGCAAGTCCACTGCTTTACCAGATTGAGCACATCGTAATTAAATGTCGCACTGAACAACAAAGTTTGACGATTTTCTTTCGGTGGCGTGGCGCGCACGATGCGTTTCACTTGTGGAATAAAACCCATATCCAACATGCGATCGGCCTCGTCAATGACCAAGCATTCCACTTCATCGAGATGCACATCGCGACTTTCCAAAAAGTCGATCAAGCGCCCCGGCGTTGCCACCAAAATATCCACCAATTTGGAATGCAGGTGATTTTTCTGTTTTTGATAATCCATGCCGCCGACTAAAACCTGCACAGACAAATCGCAATATTTGCACAGCGCTTCAGCGTCTTTGCCAATTTGTAATGCCAGTTCGCGCGTTGGCGCCAAAACAATCGCGCGCGCTTCACCCGCATAACGCTGATGCTCAATAGAGTTTTTCAACAAATCATAAATAACAGAAATCAAAAACGCGGCAGTCTTACCTGTGCCGGTTTGCGCTTTACCCACCACATCGCCGCCGCGCAAAGTGTAGGGCAAGGACTTGGCTTGAATCGGCGAGCAATAACTAAAACCTTGATCGGCGATGGCACGCATCAAAGCATCAGGCAAATCAAAATCATGGAAACGCGTTTTACCTTCTATCGCTTCCACCACAAACTCATCACGACTCCACGTAGAAACTGGAGTATTTTTTGTGGGTATCTTGTCGTTGTGCTGTTTTTTACCACCGCGATTGCGGCGCTTTTTTGCAGCTTGTTTATTTTCATTTTTTTCTGCATCGCTACCGCCTTGCGCCGAAGATTTATGTGAGGCGGGAGGTGTATGCGTAGACTTGGAACGAAAAGGAATTTTAGAAAGGATTTTGGAAAGCAATGCGGGATCCGCCATTCAGTGTAAAAACGGCGGTCAGCATAACAAAAACAGGAGGTTACAGTGAGATTTAAGCGTCGCCTTCGTGCTTGGCGAGCAGAGCCAACAACTGCGCTTCATCCCATACCGGCACGCCCAACTGCTCGGCTTTTGCCAACTTGGAACCCGCATCGCTACCGGCAATCACCGCGCTAGTTTTGGCGGATACAGAACCAACCACTTTTGCACCCAAGGCCTGTAAACGATCTTTTGCGGTATTGCGATCCAAACTGGACAGTGTGCCAGTCAGCACCAAAGTCATTCCCTGCAAAGGATTCGTGTTTTCTACAGTGGTAATCGGCGGCCACTGCACACCCGCGCGACGCAGTGCATCAATCACAGCGATATTGCGCGAGTCAGCAAAAAACTCGGCGATGTAGTGCGCCACAACAGGTCCCACATCAGGTGTTTGCTGCAAACGTACAGCATCTGCGGCAGCCAACGCTTCCAAAGAACCGAAGTGTCGCGCCAATGTTTGCGCCGTCGCCTCACCCACTTCACGAATGCCCAATGCATATAAAAAACGCGGCAGCGTAGTATCACAAGAAGCAGCGATGGCGGCACACAAATTCTCGGCAGACTTTTCACCCATGCGATCCAATGCCGCTAACACTGGAACAGTCAACGCATACAAATCAGCAGGCGAATGCACGAGATTGTTATCCACCAATTGCTCTACTAATTTATCGCCTAAGCCATCAATATCCATCGCACGGCGTTGCGCAAAATGTTTGATGGCTTCTTTGCGCTGCGCCGCACAGATCAAACCGCCACTGCAACGCGCCACGGCTTCATCATCAGTTTTTTCAACAGGCGAAGCGCACACCGGGCAAACACTAGGCAGCAACACAGTTTGTGCATTCGCAGGTCTGTGCTGCGACAACACTTGCACAATTTGTGGAATCACATCGCCTGCGCGCCGCACGATCACCGTGTCACCCACATGCAAATCTAAACGCGCCACTTCATCCATATTGTGCAAAGTCGCGTTGCTCACCGTCACACCGCCGACAAACACAGGCTCTAAACGCGCCACGGGTGTGATTGCTCCCGTTCTGCCGACTTGAAAATCCACTGCCAAGACAGTGGTCATTTCTTCTTGCGCAGGAAATTTTCGCGCATTTGCCCAGCGCGGTGCGCGCGCCACAAAGCCTAATTTTTTTTGCAGTGAAATATCATTCACTTTATAAACAATGCCATCAATGTCGTAATCCAATGCTGCGCGCTTTGTAGCGAGTTGCTGGTAGTAAGTAATGCAAGCATCCACACCCTCTACCACGCGCAATTCAGGATTCACAGGAAAACCAAACGCACCCAAAGTTTGCAAAATATCGGCATGTTTTTCTGGAAGTTTTCCACCTTCCACCGCGCCGATACCGTAAACAAAAAAACTGAGCGGGCGCTGCGCGGTGATGCGCGAATCCAACTGTCGCAAACTTCCCGCTGCCGCATTGCGTGGATTAACAAATTTTTTTTCACCTGCCGCCACAGATGCCGCATTCATTTTTTCAAAACCTTTGAGCGGCATAAACACTTCGCCGCGCACTTCCAGCAGCGTAGGAATATTTTTGCCCTGCAAGCGCAGTGGAATCACAGCAATCGTGCGCAAATTGGCAGTGATGTCTTCTCCGCTACTGCCGTCGCCGCGCGTTGCGCCGCGCACAAAAACGCCATCGCGATACAACAACGAAACCGCCAAGCCATCCAACTTGGGCTCGCAGCAATATTCAATCATGGCATCGGTTTTTAAGCGTTCGTGATTGCGCCTATCAAACGCCATCACATCATCGTCAGAAAAAGCATTGTCTAAAGACAACATAGGCACTTCATGCTGCACTGTCACAAATTGTGCTAAAGGCGCAGCGCCGACGCGCTGACTGGGAGAATCGACACTCACCCAATCGGGATGATCGGTTTCAGCGCGCAATAATTTTTGTAGGAGACGGTCGTACGCTGCATCGGTAATTTCCGGTGCGTCCAACACATAATAGCGATGGCTGTGTTGATGCAATTCTTCTTTTAATGCATAGTACTGCTGACGAGTGATTGCACTTTGTGACACGCGCTATGCCTCTCAGCGCGCACGCAAACGGGTTTGCATTTCAAATTGACGGATGCGCTGACGATTATGTTCAATCATTTGATTGGTTAATACACTGCGTTGATCGTCGCGCAGCTCGCCGTTCAATCGTGTTGCAATGGCACGCGCCGTATCTAACATCAGATCAAACACTTCCATCGTATTGCCGCGCAAAGTGCCCATCGACAAAAACATGGTGATGCCAGGCGTTTGCAAATTATTCATCTGATTCAAATCAAATGAACCTGGATTCAAAATATTTGCCACACTAAACAGCGAATCATCTTCCGTCTGTTCGCCCGTGTAATAGTGAAACAAATTGTAATGCCCGTAACGCAAGCCGCGCTCTAAAAATAAATCCAATAAGGCTGCACCGCTAAAACCATTGCGGTCACGCGCCACCACGCCGACAATAATTAAATCATCTAGTGGTAGTTGTTGATTTTTAGGCTCCGCCGCAACTTGTTGTGCGCGATTTTTTTCTTCACGCGCTTCTAAAATAGGCTTGGTAGGTTTTTGCACAGGTGCTTCGCGGCGTGGTGCTGGTTTATCTACTGGCCTTTCGTAAATACGCGGCTCACACAACACTTCCGATTCACCTAAACCTAATGGTTGTGTTGCGGTATCAAAAACGGGAGAAGCATTGCGCACACCGCGCGACTCTGGAACAACATTTTGTTGCGCACTAACTATTTCTTCGTCGAGCGCATTTTCTTCATCACTATTTTCTTCTATATTATTGAAATCGTCTTCGACATCATCACCCAATTCTGGTTCGATACGCGCAGCACGCTCTTCGTTTTTAACATCCAACAAGATTGGCGCAACTTGCGCGAGATCGGCTGTGCGTCGCGTGGATGTTTCCATTAATTCGGATGCAATATTTTCTTCGTCTTGATTGCGCTGTGCTACAACTCGCGCCGCCCCGGATGGGAAATCATTGCCATAATCATCGAAATCGCTGCGGTCTATACCTTGGTTCATTTTGTCGATCATGGAGAGCGAATCGCGGCGTGCATTGCGCGCGCGGCGCACGCCATCCAGCAGAATCGCCGCAACGACAAGAATTCCTAGTGCAATCAGCGATTCAGGCATGTTTGCGAGTCCTTACCCCATGTCAAAACTGCTGACATTCTACACAGGCGCACGCGGGAAAAAAGCCGATGAGCGCACACTTACAAACGCTCGCTTTCTCGGCAAGTTTTTTGTCACAATGCCACCATGAATCGCTTACGCCAATTGAAATCCTGCCGCGCCACCCACCTTCTCATGAGCGTGGTGTTGCTGCTGTTGTTGGGTTGTCAGGGCATGGCTATGGCGAGTGTGCCAAATGCAGGCAGCAAAACCGGTTCCGCACGGATGGAGAATATGCCGAGCTGCCATTTGATGGAGCTTGCCTCCAAAGCACCACAGGCAACCGACGGCGACTGCCAGCACTTCGTCAAGGCGTTCAATACCAGCGCGGCAACCGTCCTACTACTGTGGGTACCCCTGCCTACAGCCCTGCCATCTTGGGCTCGCACTGCTGATGATGCGCTCCGTATCGCACCTATCGCCTACTTTCCACCCCATGACCCCGTGGTTGACCCCCCGCCCACCCTGCGACTACATCGCTTCCTCGAATAAAAAACACCTCCACTGACGAGCCACGCAGCGCGGCGCTCTGCCTCGCGCTGTCTTTTTTGTTTGTTTGGGAGTGTTCACATGAAGCCGTTTTCACTACGGGCCGCATTCTTAGCGTCCTTATTAGTCATTACTTACGCAGCCGCTGACGAAAGAAAAGTTCTGTACTGGTACGACCCAATGGTGCCAGACCAACATTTCGATAAACCGGGCAAATCCCCGTTTATGAATATGCAGTTAGTGCCGAAATACGCCGAACCGGATGCAACGAAAAGCGATACCACGCCGGCCGTCACTGTCAGCCACACGATGCAACAACAGTTGGGCGTACGCCACGCCACTGTGCAACGCGAGGACATGCAAATCAGCGTGCGTGCGTCTGGACAACTTGTGCTGGATGAAACCCGCATGGTCGATGTCGCTGTGCGCACCGATGCCTATGTTGAGCAACTGCTGGTGCGCGCTGTGGGCGAGCATGTCGAGCGCGGTCAAAAAATAGCCAACATCTATTCTTCTAGCCTGCAACAGGCACAAGTGGAATACCTGCTGGCAATTAATCACGCTTCCAGTACCACCCCCCTCAACAGCAGATATCCCGAAGCTCGTGTACGTCTGCTCAAACTGGGTATGACCGAGCAGGATATTGACGAGCTAACCCGAATCCACCAAGTGCTACCTCGCGTAGGTATTTATGCGCCGATAGAAGGTTTGGTGATGACGCTGGCTACGCGTGAAGGTGGCAGCGTGAAGGCTGGTGACACCCTGCTGCAACTGGTCGATCACAGCAAACTCTGGCAAATCGTGAATGTGCCAGAGCGCTATGCACAACTGATTCGTGTTGGACAAGCCGCCGAGATTCAACTCGACAGCAACCCAGGCACTACCCTCGCCGGCAGCGTGCAGTACATCTACCCTGAGTTGGACACCAGCACCCGCAGCTTGCGGGTGCGCATCGCACTCGAAAATCCCGATGGCCTCTTGCGACCCGGCATGTACGGCCACACCACGCTGCGCGCCACAACCCGCACGGCACTGACCGTTCCCACGGAGGCAGTGATTGCCACCGGCACCCACACAGTGGTCATCGTGCAGGACGGCGAGCGGTTCCGACCGGCTGAGATTCGCACGGGGTTGGAGCAAGACGACAAGACAGAGGTTATCAGTGGGCTGCACGCAGGAGAACAGGTCGTTACCTCGGGACAATTTTTAATTGACTCTGAGGCCACGTTATCCGGCGTGTTGGCACGCATGAACCCGCCGGAGACGCAGCCATGATTGCCGCGCTGATTCGTTGGTCTGTCCACAATCGCCTGCTGGTATTACTCTGTTCTCTACTGCTCACCGCCGCAGGCGTGTTTGCCGTGCAGCACACCCCACTGGATGCCATTCCCGATCTGTCCGACACACAAGTCATCGTGCGCACGCCTTGGCTGGGGCAGAGCGTGCAGACCGTGGAAAATCAGATCACCTACCCACTCACCAGCACCCTGCTCTCAGTGCCGGGCGTGAAAACCGTGCGCGGCTATTCCTTCTTCGGCGATTCCTTTGTCTACATTCTGTTTGATGATCAAACCGATCTGTACTGGGCGCGCTCGCGAGTGCTGGAGTATTTGAACCAAGTCAGCAGCCGCCTGCCTAGCGGCGTAACGCCACAACTGGGACCGGATGCCACCGGCGTAGGTTGGGTATTTGAATACGCCTTAGTGGATCGCAGCGGTCAACATGACATCAGTGAGCTGCGCGCCCTACAAGACTGGTTCCTCAAATTCGAGCTAAAAACCGTACCAGGCGTGGCGGAAGTGGCTAGCCTCGGCGGCATGGTGAAGCAGTATCAGGTGCAGGTGGATCCAGAAAAATTGCGCAGCTATCACCTGCCGCTGCAAGCCGTGACCGCCGCCATTCAAGCCGCCAACACAGAAACGGGGGCCTCGGTGGTGGAACAGGGTGAAGCGGATTACATGGTGCGCCTGCCCGGTTATTTGCAAACACTGGACGACTTTCGCGCCATCAGCTTAGGCGTATCCACGCAAGGCACACCCATCACACTTGGCGATGTCGCGCGCATCCAAATTGGTCCTGAGATGCGGCGCGGTGTGGCAGAACTCAACGGCGAAGGCGAGGTGACCGGCGGTATCATCATCGTGCGTCAACACCAGAACGCGCTGGCGGTGATCGAGGCCGTGCAACAAAAACTGGCGAGCCTGCAAGCGGGGCTGCCAAAAGGTGTGGAGGTGGTGACCACCTACGACCGCTCGCAGTTAATCCTGCGCGCTGTGAAGAACCTGTGGCACAAGTTGGCGGAGGAATTCGTGGTGGTGGCATTGGTGTGCCTGCTCTTTCTCTGGCATATCCGTTCGGCCTTAGTCGCTATTGTCGCCCTGCCGCTGGGCGTGCTGGTCGCCTTTGTCGCCATGTTTTACCAAGGCATACCGGCCAACATCATGTCCTTGGGAGGCATTGCCATTGCCATTGGCGCCATGGTGGATGCCGCGATTGTGATGATCGAGAACGCACACAAACATCTGGAACACTTTCACCGGCAGCACCAGCGCGAACCGAATGCGACCGAACGCACCAGCCTGATGTTGCGCTCCACCAGCGAAGTCGGACCGGCTCTGTTTATCTCGCTGCTGATCATCACCCTGTCGTTCATCCCCGTGTTCACCTTGGAAGCGCAGGAAGGCAAGCTATTTTCACCGTTGGCCGCCACCAAAACCTGGGCAATGGCCGCCGCCGCTGGTCTGTCTGTGACCCTATTTCCGGTGCTGATGACACTATTTATACGCGGAAAAATTCGTCCTGAACACGACAACCCACTCAACCGCTGTTTGATTGCCCTGTACCGACCGGCACTGCTGTACGCCCTGCGCCACCCCAAACGCATTCTGGTTGCCTGTCTACTGATCGTGTGCAGTACACTGTGGCCAGCAATGCGGCTGGGCACGGAATTTATGCCTCCGCTGGAAGAAGGCGACCTACTCTACATGCCCACCGCCCTGCCAAGCCTGTCAGCAGAAAAAGCTGCCGACATCCTGCAGCACACCGATCGCATCATCAAAAGCGTGCCGGAAGTAAAGAGTGTGTTTGGCAAAGCGGGCCGTGCTGAGACCGCCACCGACCCTGCACCGCTGGAGATGCTGGAGACCACCGTGAGGTTGAAGCCGCGCGCGCAGTGGCGCGCCGGTATTACCACCGACGACATCATTCGCGAGCTGAACGAAAAATTGCAGATTCCCGGCATGGCCAATGTGTGGGTGCAACCCATTCGCAACCGCATCGACATGCTCGCCACCGGCATCAAAAGCCCAGTGGGAATCAAGATCAGTGGATCGGATCTCAACACGCTGGATCAATTGGGGCAGCAAGTGGAACGCCTCGCCAAAACCTTGCCCCACACCCGTTCGGCCAGCAGCGAGCGCGTGCAGGGCGGGCGCTACATCGACATCCGCGTGAAACGCGAGCAGGCGGATCGCTACGGCTGGAACAGCGGCGATGTGCAGATGTTGGCGGCGCAAGCCATCGGCGGTATGAATATCAGTGAGAAAGTGGAAGGTCGTGCGCGCTTTCCTATCAATGTGCGCTTTCCGCGCGAGTTGCGTGACTCTGTGAGTAAATTGCGCGCCCTGCCGCTAGTGACACCGCAGGGCAGCAGTGTAACGCTGGACGCTGTGGCGGACATCCAAATTGCCGACGGCCCCGCCATGATACGCAGTGAAAACGCCCGCCCCTCCGTGTGGGTGTATGTAGATATCGACGGGCAGGATATTGGAACCTGGGTCAAACACGCCCAAGCCCTGCTGGCAAAAAAACTTCCACTGCCCACCGGCTACACCATCAATTGGTCTGGGCAATTTGAGTTCTACCAGCGCGCTATACAAAAATTGGTTTGGGTAGTACCAGCCGTATTAATGATTATTTTCCTGCTACTGTTTGCGTTGTTTCAGCGCGTCAGCAGTGCCGTGCTGATACTTGGCACCTTGCCCTTCGCCCTCAGCGGTGCGGTATGGTTGTTGTACGGTTTGCAGCAGAATTTTTCTATTGCCTCGGCAATTGGTTTTATTGCGCTTGCCGGTTTAGCGGCTGAATTTGGTGTGGTGATGTTGATCTATCTCGATCAAGCCATCGTGCAGCGCCAAGTCGCAGGCAAGCTGAACAACGCGCAAGATTTGCATGCCGCCATTGTCGAAGGTGCTGTGCTGCGTGTGCGCCCGAAAGCCATGACCGTGGCCGTGATCATGGCAGGGCTATTGCCCATTCTGTTGGGCAGCGGCACCGGCTCGGAAACTATGGCGCGCATCGCCGCCCCCATGGTAGGCGGTATGTTGACCGCGCCGCTGCTGAGTTTGTTTATCTTGCCCGTGCTGTACGCCGCGCTGATGGCAGGCTCACAAAAGCAACAAGACGGATGAATAAAAGTTTGGCGCGCCCGGAGGGATTCGAACCCCCGACCATCCGCTTAGAAGGCGGATGCTCTATCCGACTGAGCTACGGGCGCAGAAACAGGGGAAAGGTGGCGGGAAGTTGGTCGGGGTAGAGAGATTCGAACTCCCGACATCCTGCTCCCAAAGCAGGCGCGCTACCAGACTGCGCTATACCCCGATTAAACAGCGTGAGCCAAAGCCCTCACCGAGGGGCGGCATTCTACTGACTGCCCCCAAGAGCGTCAATCTGAAAACAAAGCCGTTTTTTGCTTCTGCTAGACTGCGCGCCTTCACAAAACACAGCCGATTACGATGTCCAAAGTCACTGCTACCGACCCACTTGCCGCCCTGCTCAGCAATATCCGCGTTGTGCTGATCAACACCCAGCATCCGGGCAATATCGGCGCGGCGGCGCGCGCGATGAAAAACATGGGGCTGTCGCAGCTGTATTTGGTGGAGCCGCAAAACTTTCCGCACGAACAAGCGATTTGGCGTGCGGGCAACGCCACCGATGTGGTCGAAGCGGCACGCGTGGTGAATACACTGGACGAAGCCATCGGCGATTGTGGGTTGGTGTTGGGAACCAGCGCGCGTGAACGCAGTATTCCGTGGATGTTGCACTCTGTGCGCGATGCCGGTGTCAGCGCGGTGCGCGAAGCGACACAACATTCGGTGGCGATTTTGTTTGGACGCGAGGATCGCGGTCTCACCAATGAAGAATTGCATCGCTGCAACGCACACCTGCACATTCCATCCAATCCTGTGTACAGCGCACTCAATATCGCCGCCGCTGTACAAGTGGTGAGCTATGAAATTCGTATGGCGGCACACGCGCAGTCAGAAACGCCCGAGCTGCAAAACTGGAGTGACTGGGATATTGCGCCCGCTAGCGCAAAAGAATTGGATTATTACCTAGAGCACTTGGAACAAACGCTAGTGGATATTGGCTTTCACAAGCGTGACAACCCGCGTCAAACCATGCCGCGCTTGCGCCGTTTATTTTCTCGCATTCGCCCCGATCAAATGGAGCTCAGTATTTTGCACGGCGTGCTCACCGGCACGCAACATATTGTGCAGAAAAATCAAAAACTGCTGGCAGAAAACGGCGAAAAGTCTCCCGATCAAAATTGACGCGTTACGCTTTGCCATCGCGCAATTCGCGGCGCAGAATTTTTCCCACATTGGATTTTGGCAAGCTATCGCGAAACTCAATGACATCCGGCGCTTTGTAGCCTGTCAAATGTTCATGCGCGTAAGCCTTCAAATCCTCTTGCGTTAATGCAGAATTGCGCGACACCACAAATAACTTCACCGCTTCGCCTGTTTTTTCTGACGGCACACCGACCACCGCGCACTCCACTACATCGGGATGCGCGCTCATCACATTCTCCACTTCGTTGGGATACACATTAAAGCCCGACACAATAATCATGTCTTTTTTGCGATCGACAATACGGATATAACCATCGGGATCCACCACCGCAACATCACCCGTGTGCAACCAACCCTTCACGATGGTTTTCTGCGTTTCATCATCACGCTGCCAATATCCACTCATCACTTGCGGGCCTTGCACACACAACTCCCCCGCCTCACCCACAGCCTGAGCCACGTCATCGTTATCCACGATTTTGATTTGCACATCCGCCACGGGAATGCCGATAGTTCCCAACTTTTCAGCACCATAAGGGTTAATGGTTAACACCGGTGAGGTTTCGGTCATGCCGTAACCTTCCAACACCGAACAACCTGTTACGGCTTGCCAGCGTTTGGCGGCTGTTTCTGTCAGCGCCATGCCGCCAGAAAATGTCAACTTCAATGCGGAAAAATTGAGTTTTTGAAACGCGACATGATTTGCCAAGGCGACAAACAAAGTATTAATACCAATAAAAAAAGAACAGGGATTTTTTGACCACGCATCGACCACGCTATTTAAATCGCGCGGGTTGGGAATTAACACTGAATGGCTGCCCGATTCCACCAATAACACCGTGTGCAACATGAAGGCGTAGATGTGATACAGCGGCAGCGGTGCTAACGCCACTTCACCGCCATTTTTCACGCCGGCTTTCTCCATAAAAATACGGCACTGACGCATATTCGCTAACAAATTTGCGTGCGTCAGCATCACACCTTTTGCGACACCTGTTGTGCCGCCCGTGTATTGCAACACGGCAATATCATTTGCTTTGATGGATACCGCTTGTAGATTTTTTTCATCGCCTTGCGCTAATGCAGCGCGAAAAGTAACTGCTTGCGGTAAATGATAAGCAGGCACCATTTTTTTTAAATAGCGTACCGCCGCGTTGATCAACAATCTTTTTGGAAATGGATGTAAATCCGCCAACTCGGTTATCACCACATGGCGCAACTGCGTTTTTGTCAATATTGTTTCCAACTTGCTCGCCATGTTTGCCAAAATCACAATCGCCACAGCACCGGAATCTGACAACTGATGCTGCATTTCATCGGGCGTATACAGCGGATTGACATTGACCACCACCATCCCTGCACGCAATGCACCAAACACAGCAACGGGATACTGCAACACATTCGGCAACTGCATTGCCACGCGATCACCGGGCTGCAAGTGCAAAGTGTTTTGCAAAAAAGCAGCAAACTGGCGCGACAAACGATCCAACTCGGCATAGCTAATCGTCTGCCCCATACAACTGTACGCAGGGCGCTGCGCATATTTCTCCTGCGCTTGCACGAGCAAATCTGGCAGACATTGCAGAGCGTCTGCCTCATGCGCCAGCGTTGTGGGATAACCCAGTGCCGCTTGCGCCGCATGAATAGGCGTCATCACATCTTGCTGCTTTTCCATTTCTGTCGTTGACATACGTCACCTGCGCTTGGCGTTCCCTAATGCCTTGATTATAGTGACGACTTCTCACACAAACCAAGACCGCGCTGTGCCAACTCTTATTAACCACAAAAACAACGACGCACTCGCGTTGCGCTTACTGCTACTGGGCTTTGTTATTCCGACACTGTTAGGCATCTTCACCTATGTCGGTTTTTTTACCAATTACACCACGGCTGTTTTTTCACAGGCTGGTTTTGAACAGCAGTATTTGCACAGCAGCGTCTACCGTTTTCGCATACTCGGTAGCCACATTTTGTTATGGGTCTACGAACACATTAAAACTTGGCCTCTGGCTGATTTTTCGCCTTACGGTTTAAAGTCTGTAGACAAAAACGGCGATGCTAATTTTTATTACGCGTATTTCTTCACCAATACTACTTTTCTTATCACCACTTGCAGCACGCTAGTGATTGCACTACTACGCCATATACCACAAAAAGATTTTCTACATATAGATTTACCTGTGCTTTTTTTGGCACTGATGATGAGTTTTGCGCAGTTTGTTATCACGCCGTATGACACGCTGTCTTATTTTTTGTTGGCGCTATCTCTATTGCCCTGCATGAAAACAAAACCCACTGCGCTTGATGACGCGCTACTGTTTACGGCGCTTATTCTGGCAACGCTGACACGAGAAACGGCGGCTCTCACCCTGTCTTTCTATTTCACCGTGCACTACCGTCACATTCTGAGCAGACAAATCACCCCAGAAAAAATTCGTCTGCTGTGTTTGATTACTGTGTTTATGTTGACCTACTGGTTACTGCGCTGGCACTTAGGCATGGAAGATGCCACGCACCGAAGTTTTCGCCTGCTGCGTAATTTTAGTAACGATCCACTACCCATCATCGGCGCAATATTCTTCCCCGCTGTCATTGCCTTATTTTTTACCGATCACAACGGCAAAACACCGTTAAAACTTTTTCTGTTCGCTTCACTGCCCTACTGGCTGGCGATGTTCTGCGTCGCCTATCCTTGGGAAATTCGTCTATGGGTGCCTATTTTTATCGTGATGTGTTTTATCAAACTCACGCATCAGTCACTATCAGAAATATCAATATCTAACAGAGAAACGAGCGCATGACTATGCTACAAAATATTCCTTTTGCTGACATTGAAATCGGCATGCAGCGCCAATACAGCAAAACACTCACGGAACGCGATATTCAGTTATTCGCCGACACTTCTGGCGATCACAACCCCGTACACATGAACGCCGATTACGCCGCCACCACGGCATTTGGTGAGCGCATTGCACACGGCATGTGGAGTGGCGCATTAATTTCTGCGGCGATTGCCACCACGCTGCCAGGCCCTGGTGCGGTGTATCGCAGTCAAACACTGAAGTTTTCTAAACCCGTGAAACTCGGTGACACCATCACCATTACGCTGACAGTCAGCGACAAAAAAGATCGCGTGAAATTACTCACCATTGCGTGCGAAGGAAAAAATCAACACGGCGAAACCGTGGTCAAAGGCGAAGCGGAAGTGATTGCCAGCGCAGACAGCGTAGCGTTTGAATTGTAAAAGCTACAATTTCACAAAACTATAACTTCATAAAACTGGGTAGATTGTGCGTCCACGATTTGCTCTCTGTGCGCTTAGCAATGCGCCAACCCGCTGGCGTTTTGATGTATTCATCGTGATACCACAGCCCGATAAAAAACACAGGAATAGCAGGTTTATCGCCTGTTTCTAATTCCATCGGGTTGAGGCACATGATCTTGCCGGTTGCGCGCTCGCCCTCTAAACGAATCTCAAAATTGCTGATGAAATGTTGCGTGGCGCGAAAACCCTTTAAGGCTTTTTGCAAAAACGCTTTGACTTCAGGATAGCTGCCCTTTGCACCACCCATGGCAGAATAATCAATGTGCGCGTCGGGTGTGAAAATGGCATCGAGTTGGTCGAGCGCACCCGTATCAATGGCAGCGGCGTAATCGGTAATCAAATCTTCGATTTCTAAACGATCAGCCACCATTTCCATTGTGTAGCGCATAACTTTTTATTAACCCATCGACATATATTCGCCGCCGTTAATATCCAGCGACGCGCCGGTAATCACTTTGGCGTAATCCGACACTAAAAATAGGCAGCCTTTTGCACATTCGGCATCAGTGGGCATATCACCCATCGGAATATCTTTTTCGATACCTTTTTTCACCGCCGCAGGATCAGCACCCGTTTGTGCAGCCATGCCATCGACATAGCCTTTCACACTCGCGCCCCACATCCAGCCCATAAAACAGCTATTCACGCGGATACCCAACGGTGCCAATTCCATCGCCAGTGCTTTAGTGGCTGTCGCCAGTGCAGCTTTTGAAGTCGCATAGCCCGCCTGTGCGCCGACAATTTTTTTGGTGGACATGGAATTGACCATCACAATCGCGCCACGCGCTGCTTGGTTTTTCATTGCCTTGGCCGCTTCGCGCGACAGCATCAGCGAACCGAATAAATTCACATCCATCGCTTTGCGCCAATCATCAAAATCCCACTTTTCCCACGCGCCAAATTTTCCTGGAATATAGGCGCTGTTGATCAGCGCATCGACTCGACCAAATGCAGCAACGGTTTTTTCCACCAAATTTTTGCAATCATCCGCTTTGGAAATATCCGTCGGCACCGCGAGTGTTTGCGTGCCGAGATTTAACGCTGAAATTTGCTGTGCGGCATCACTCAGCTTTTCTGCAGTGCGCGCAGCCAACACCACGGCTTTTGCGCCTTCGCGCGCGGCCAACAACGCCAATTCAATACCAAGCCCAGGGCCGATGCCAGAAACAATCACCACTTTATTTTTCATTAACATACACGGACTCCTTCTACCTCAGGATTCACCTTTAGGCTTTTGCCACATTCAGCACACCGCGTTTTTCCAATTCTGTCAGCAAAATCTCAACTTCCTGCTCCAAGCTCATTTGATCGGAATGCAAATGCACTTCTGCTTTTTCTGGCGCCTCGTACGGATCATCAATACCAGTAAAGCCTTTGATTTCACCGGCGCGCGCTTTTTTATACAAACCTTTTGGATCGCGTTTTTCTGCTTCTGCCAGAGCGCAATCAACAAATACCTCCACAAAATCCATGCCTGCCGCTTCATGCAATGCGCGCACCGTGTCGCGATCTTCACGATAAGGGCTGATAAAACTCGACAGCACAATTACACCCGTATCGACAAACAATTTCGCCACTTCACCAATGCGACGAATATTTTCTTTGCGATCTTCCGCAGAAAAACCGAGATTTTTGTTGATACCCAAACGCACATTGTCTCCATCCAAGCGATAGCACAATTTGCCACGCGCAGTGAGTGCCTGCTCTAATGCCACCGCGACAGTGCTTTTGCCACTGCCAGATAAACCGGTAAACCACAACGTTGCACCTTTGTGTCCTAACAAAGCGTAACGAGCATCGCGCGTCACCTCACCGTGATGCCAATACACATTGGTTGCTTTTTGCTCTGCCATTTCAAACTCCCGCTAAAAATAAAAAACAATTAAGATTTTGTGATATGTTCACCTGCGCGGCGGCCAGAAAAAACACAATCAGCCAACGACAAACCACTCACATAAGAATGCGAAGCTACGCCCACGGCAGTGCGGCCTGCGGCGTACAAATTTGATATAACGGAGCCGTCTTCGCGCTTCACTTGGCCCGTCTGTTCATCTACTAACAAACCGCCCAATGTGATTGTTGGGCAAACAAATATTTTATTCCCCACAGAAACATCCATGGCATAAAAAGGTCCGTGATCTAAAGCACGCAAATAATCGGTCGATTTATAAAAATCTTCATCATTCTGCGCAGTGACAAAACCGTTATAGCGGTCTACCGTGGCGCGCAAAGTTTGCGCGGGCAATCCTGTTTTTTCTGCCAACGCTTCCAGTGTGCTTGCTCGTTTGGTGTTCAGCAGCAAACTCAACAGCGCAGGCGCTGTTTGTAGCATCAACCACACTTTGCCCGGCATCAATTGCAACAACACATCCTTCAACATGGCTTGCGTAAAAATCAGCGTGGCTTTGCCATCATTTCTTTCTGCCATCGCTTCACCAATACGCGCACCGTAACTTGCTTCATTCACAATGCGTTCGCCTGCGCGATTGACAATAATGCCTTCCACCCATGATTTTGGTGGATTGATAAATCGCCAGCTCGAACCGCGCGCCATATTGCCTGTTGCAGCTCCAGCACTTTCACCCAAGCGAATGCCGTTGCCGTTGCAACCAGGTGAACCGAGCGGCGCCCCTGGCGCATATTTCGGCGCGTGGTGTTTAATCATGCCGCGATTAAAAACAAAACCACCCGCCGACAACACCACGCCTTTCTTGGCGCGCACCAAACGCGTGATTGTTTGCTCTTGTTCAATCAGCTGCATATTTTTACGAAGCCAATTTGCCAACGGCGGAAAATACATACGCACTTTACTAAACACTTGGTAGTACTGTGCAAAACGCTTAGCGGCTTTGGATTCTGGCGCAATTTGCAACATTTTTACACCAAGAATTTTTCCATCACCGTCTTGTATTAATTGTGTGACACGGCTTTGCGTTATCACATCGACATGAAAATCGTCACAACTTTTCAATAGCGCTTTCATCAAACCCGCACCGGAAAAGCCGTTCCATTTCACGCGGTGTCCACGCGGTGCAGATTCTGCAACATCTTTATATTCTTTGATCAATTCATTGCCAGAGTAATATAAAAAATATTTGTTGATGGGGTAAAACGTTTTCACGGGGCTCATGCTGGCTTCAAAACCCACGCCGTGTTGCTCCAACCACTCCAAGTTTTGCACGCTCTCATTGCAGAATTTCTTCAGCGTGCTGTCACTGACCACGCCGCAAGTTTCCAACTTCAAATAGTTGTACATATTCTCTGGCGTGTCGTTGTAGCCCGCTTGTTTTTGATATTTCGTGCCGCCGCCGTAATACATAATGCCGCCACTCAAAGCTGACGCACCGCCGCCGACATAGCGATCTAACAACAACACTTTTGCGCCCTGCGCTTTAGCTTCCAGTGCTGCACTGGCACCAGCACAGCCTGCGCCGACGACTAAGACTTCCGTTTCTATATCCCACTGAATTGCGTCGGGCGAGGCAATCACCATGGTGGATTCAATTTCAGAATGCCAATTCGGATCTTGTGGCTTCATACAGCAACTCCTTTCATTTCCAGCAAACAGCCAATATCAGGCGACGCGGGACTATGGGCAAATTAGCCAGTAGCGTCAACCAGAAACGATACGGCTATGCAGCACCTAAAAACTACGCTACACCGCAATGCCTTACACTCAGCCGTATCGCAACCACCGCCCACTCACTATGCGTTTATTGCTCGCCCCTCTATTCAATACGCTGTTCAGCACCCTCCTCGCGCTCGCTTTGGGGATGGATATTGCAGTGGCACAAACTCAACCCACTGCCATGCGTATTGTGGGTGTGGCGACAGCTATCCATCAGGACGGCTCCCTCGGTGCCACGCTCTACCGCGAGCAGCACGATGTTTCACCGCAGCAACACACGGTGCTGTATACCGATACGCAGGGGCGCACCCTCGCCCGCAAGCAAATTGACTACCCGCATGGACACAGGCTGCCGGAATTCCAGCTGGACGATCTCATCCACCAGCGCCGCAGTGGCAGCGAATGGCACAAGGGCTATTTCCTTATTTATCAACAAGATGGGGACAAGCCCCGCTCGACCAAAGTGATCGAGCCCGATGCAGAAACCGTGATTGATGCAGGTTTTGACAGCTATATCCGCCAGCGCTGGGCAGAGCTGGTGACAGGCAAAACTCTGCCAATCAAACTGGTGGTTGCAGAGCCTCTTGTTGTCCTGAGCTTGAACATCACCGAAGTCAGTGCGGCACAAATCCGCATCCCTCAGCGCAGTGAACGCTATCGCTATTTCCTAGTGAACGGCAGCAACGCACTCACGCGCTGGGCGCTGCCCACTCTGCAACTGGCATATGACAGCGACAGCCATCTGCTGCAGGTGTACCAAGGACCGTCCAACATCCTCGGCAACAAAGGCAAGGTGCAGGATGTGAACATTCAGTACACCTACACCCCGCTGCCCAGCCAGCAATAGCCGCGCCCCCCCGTTTCGGCTAGCATGCCCGCACCGTTTTTAGCTCTCGATTTATGCGCACACTCACCCTCACCCGCCCCGACGATTGGCACATCCATCTGCGCGATGGCGCGTATCTCCCACGCACGGTGGCAGATGCCGCGCACCAGTTTCATCGCGCGATTGTGATGCCCAATCTCGTGCCGCCGGTGAGCAACACCGCCGAGGCGCAGCACTACCGCGAGCGCATTGTTGCCGCGCGTCCTGCGGGTTCGAATTTTGAGCCGCTGATGGTGTTGTACCTCACGGACAACACCAATCCCGCTGAAATGGCCACCGCCAAAGCCAGTGGTTTTGTGCAGGCCTGCAAGTTGTATCCCGCCGGTGCCACCACCAATTCAAGCTCCGGCGTGACGGACATCAAAAAGATTTACCCCGTGATCGCGGCGATGGAAAAAGTCGGTTTGCCGCTGCTGTTGCACGGCGAAGTGACCGACAACCACATCGATATTTTTGATCGCGAAGCCGTTTTTATTGAACGCACACTGCAACCGTTAGTGCGCGATTTTCCCGCACTAAAAATTGTGTTAGAGCACATCACCACGCGCGATGCTGTGGCGTTTGTGACGCAAGCATCGCCACAAGTGGCTGCCACCATTACCGTGCACCATTTATTGCTCAATCGTAATGACATGCTCGTTGGCGGAATTCGTCCGCATCTGTTTTGTCTGCCGATTCTCAAACGCGACATTCACCAGCAAGCGCTGTTGCAAGCGGCCACCAGCGGCAATCGCAAATTTTTTCTCGGCACCGATTCAGCACCGCACGCACAACATAAAAAAGAAACCGCTTGCGGTTGCGCCGGTTGTTACACCGCGCTGCACGCACTGGAGCTGTATGCCGAAGCGTTTGATCGCGCCAATCAGTTAGATAAATTAGAAGGCTTTGCCAGTTTTTTTGGCGCAGATTTTTACGACCTGCCGCGCAACCAAGACACCATTTCGTTGATAGAAAAAGAACAAACCGTACCGAATTCGCTGCAATTTGGCGATGAGACCCTGATTCCACTGTTGGCAGGCAGCACGCTGCGCTGGACGCTGCAAGGCAGCCCCGCATGAGCAATAAATCAAAAGAGTTTTCTTCCTTTGCAGAAGCGTTTGCCAACATAGAGCCGCTGCCGACACTGGGCACGCGCTTTCGCGGTTTTTTGCCGGTAGTGATCGACTTAGAAACTTCCGGCTTTAACAGCAATACCGACGGCATTTTGGAAGTGGCTGCCGTGTTTCTCACCTACGATGACAACGGCAATTTGCAGCGCGAGCGCACGATATTCCACGCGGTACAGCCTTTTCCTGGTGCAAACATTGAGCAATCTGCGCTGGAGTTTACTGGCATCAACCCTGACGACCCTGCACGCAATGCGGTTACTGAGGCTGAAGCCTTTGGCGATATTTTTTCGCAAATCAAAAAAGCCGTAAAACAACACGAATGCACGCGCGCCATCATGGTGGCGCACAACGCGCATTTTGATTTGGGCTTTCTCAATGCCGCTACATTGCGCTGCGAATTGACGAAGAAAAATCCGTTCCATCAATTTTCTTGTTTGGATACTGTGTCGCTGGCGGGCTTGGCTTACGGGCAAACCGTGTTAGCACGCGCCTGCCAAGCCGCCAATATTCCGTTTGATAACAAAGCCGCACATCACGCCGATTACGATGCCGAAAAAACGGCGGATTTGTTTTGCGATATCGTCAATCAGTGGCGCGATAAAACCAGCGCGCGTTGATGTGCTCAACCGTGAAAAACGGTGTTCTCATCTACAGCAGCGCGTGCAGTGCGGCAGCGATTGGCTAACGCGGATTCATCCACATAGCCAAACGAAATACCAAACAGCAATTTGAAGCTGGCATCCACACCGAGCACTTCGCGCACCAAATCGGCGTGAAAACCCAATGAAGTTTGCGGGCAACTGCCCAAGCCGCAAGCAGTTAAAGACAACATCAAGGATTGCGCGTACATCCCCACATCCATCGCTTCACGCAAACTGTGTTCTTGCGGCATAAACAAAAACGCCACATGCGGCGCATCAAAAAAAGAAAAATTGCGCATAAAGGCCGCGCCGCGTTTTTCTTTGTCTTCGCGCGCAATCTCCATCGCCTCAAACAACACGCGCGCCGCTTCGCGCTGCCGCTCTTTGTAAACGCCGTGGTATTGGCCATCGTAGGGAAAATCCATCGTCGTGGTGCCGCCGAGCATCAAAGGAGGAATGGCTTTTCTCAGCGTTTCTAACGCCGCGCCGCTGGCCACATGCACAGACCAAGGTTGTGTATTGCAATTGGAGGGTGTGCAATTGGCCAGTCCAAACGCTTCATTCAGTAGTGTTTGCGGCACAGGCTCCGGCTTGAATGCCCGCACGGAAAAGCGGTTTTTGATGACATCGGCAAAGGATGGTGTTGCAGTCATATAACACTCCACAAACATAAATTCTGCTGCGCAGCATGGCGCAAGCGGCGCGTCAGTGCCAGTCGCGCAAACCGAAACAACGCCCAGATTGAAAGGCTTACGGTAGAATGCAAACACTTCCAGCACCTGTCATTTTACGAGCCTTTGCACTATGTCGATCACCTACAAAACACCCGAAGAAATTGAGCAAATGCGCGAAGCCGGCCGCATGGCTGCGGAAGTGCTCGACATGATTGGCGACTATGTAAAACCCGGCATCAGCACGGCAGACATTGATCGCCTCTGTCACGAACATATCGTCAATGTGCAAAAAGCGATTCCCGCTTGTTTGGGTTATCGCGGCTTTCCTAAATCGGTTTGCACTTCCGTCAATCAAGTAATTTGTCACGGCATTCCTTCCGAGAAAAAAATTCTGAAAGATGGCGACATCATCAACATTGATGTCACGGTGATTAAAGACGGTTGGCACGGCGACACTAGCCGTATGTATTTTGTCGGCACGCCCGCACCGCACGCGAAACGCTTGGTTGAAGTGACGCGCGAATGTTTAGAGGCGGCGATTCGTTTGGTCAAACCCGGCTGCAAATTGGGTGACATCGGCCACGCTATTCAAACGCTGGCAGAAAAAAATCATTACAGCGTGGTGCAAGAGTACTGCGGTCACGGTATTGGCAAAGTTTTCCATGAAGAACCACAAATTTTGCACTACGGTCGTCCCAATACGGGTTTGACGCTCAAAGAAGGCATGGTGTTTACCATCGAGCCGATGATTAACGCAGGAAAAGCGCACAGCAAATTAAAATCGGATGGATGGACGGTGGAAACCAAAGACGGCCGCCTTTCCGCGCAGTGGGAACACACCATGGCAGTGACAGCAACTGGCGTGGATATTCTGACCGAAAGCCCCGCAGGATTATTTTGATGAATGCGCTGCTGTTTTTTGATGAGCCGCGTTTTGAAAAAGCGCTGACACAGGAAAAACCTGTCACCGTTTTTCGCGACGCCATACAAGCAGCGAATACCCATTTCGACAACCGTTTCCACGAAGGCGAAGAAGTCAGAACACTGGTCAATGAACGCGCGCGCTTTATTGATCGTTTATTGCATTTTGCATGGCTGCACTTTCTGCTCGGCGATGATGTGGCGCTCATTGCGGTGGGCGGTTACGGCCGCATGGAATTACACCCGCATTCCGATATTGATGTGCTAATTCTGCTACCGGAAGAACCTTGCAACGATACGCAAGCGAAAATTGAATCCTTCGTAACTTTTTTGTGGGACATCAATTTACATGTCGGTCACAGCGTACGCACGTTTGAGGAGTGCTTGCAGGCAGCAAAAGATGACATCACCATTGCCACCAATTTATTGGAATCGCGCACGCTTGCTGGAAACTCCACACTGCGCAGCAACTTGCGCAAAACGCTCGACGAAAGAAACATTTGGCCCAGCCACGATTTTTTTTACGCCAAGTGGCAAGAGCAGCGTGAACGCCACCACAAGCACAACAACACTGAGTACAACCTAGAACCCAATATCAAAAACGCGCCAGGCGGCTTGCGCGATATACAAACCATCATTTGGGTAGCCAAACGCCACTTCGCCGTAGAGCGCATTGTCGATTTGGTCAAAGTGGGCTTTTTAACCGAAAGCGAATACAACATTTTGCGCAAAGGAGAAGAAGTGTTGTGGCGCATTCGTTACGGCTTGCACTTATTAGCAGGGCGCGGCGAGGAGCGACTTTCTTTTGATTTCCAACGCGCGCTCGCAGCATCATTTGGCTATCATGATACCGACAAAAGCCTCGCCGTTGAACAATTCATGAAACAGTACTATCGCGCAGCGACAGCGTTGCGCGAACTGAACGATGTGTTGCTCAACTTTTTGGATGAATCCTTATCGGACGATGACAACATCGCAGAAATTGTCGATATCAACCGTCGCTTCCGCACTTATAACGATTATATCGAAGTCAAATCGGATAATGTTTTTAAACAAGCGCCTTCTGCATTGTTAGAAATTTTTGTTTTGATGGGTCAGGATCCAAAAATTAAAGGCGTTCGCGCTTCCACCATTCGCTTAATGCGCGAACACAGAAACCTTATCGACGATTATTTTCGCGTCGATATTCGCAATACCTCACTGTTCATGGAGTTGATGCGCACATCCAGCAATTTGGTGACGCAACTGCTGCGTATGAAACGCTACGGCATTCTCGGTCGCTATCTACCAGAATTTGGTGAAATTGTCGGCCAGATGCAGTACGACTTATTTCATATCTACACTGTCGATGCGCATACACTCGCTTGTGTGAAAAATATGCGGCGCTTTTGGCACGCAGATTCGGAAGAAAAATTTCCGCTGATTGCACAACTCATTAGAAAACTGCCAAAAGTTGAGCTGCTCTATATCGCAGGTTTGTACCATGACATCGGTAAAGGACGCGGCGGCGACCACTCACAACTCGGCGCAGTCGATGCCAGAGCGTTTTGTGATCGCCACAGTTTAAGCAAACGCGACACCAATCTCGTGGCTTGGCTAGTTGAAAATCATCTACTGATTTCTAGCACAATCCAAAGACAAGACATTTCCGATCCCGACATCATTCGCGAATTTTCATTAAAAGTTGGCGACCAAGTGCATTTGGATTACTTGCTGATGCTGACCGTTGCCGACGTCAACGCAACCAACCCCACACTGTGGACAAGTTGGAAAGCACAGTTAATTCGTCAGCTCTACACAGAAACTAAACGCATGCTGCGTCGCGGCTTAGAAAATCCCGTCGATAAAACAGAATGGATTGAAGAGACGCAGCAGCAAGCACTCGAAAGCCTTTCACATAAAGGCTTCTCCGAAAAAGAAGTAAAGAAATTGTGGGAAGGTCGCAGTGAAGATTATTTCTTGCGTGAAAGTGTTGCTGACATTGAATGGCATACGGAAGCCATTGCGCACCACGCCAATCCTGACGAGCCACTGATTTTGATTCGCGATCCACAAGGCGGCATTTTTGAAGGTGCGACACAAATTTTCGTGCGAATGCGTGCACACAACCACGCGTTTGCCGCTGTCGCCACCCTACTCGATCAACTCAACCTCAACATTCAAGATGCGCGACTGTACAGCTCAAGTGGCGACTTCACTAATGACACCTATTTTGTATTGAACGAAAATTTGGAACCGATTGGCAATGACGATGAACGCCGCACGCATATTTGGCAAACGCTGCACGATGAACTGGCGCACAATATCGACAACTTCCCTTCTATCGCACAGCGCCGCACGCCGCGCGAATTGAAACATTTCACCATGCCAACGCGCACCAGTATGTCCAACGACATACGCAGCGGCACGACCATGCTGGAAGTTATTTCACCCGATCGGCCAGGGCTGCTCGCACGCATCGCGCGCGTGTTTGTTGAGTTTGGTATACGCATTAACAACGCAAAAATTGCCACCTTAGGCGAACGCGTCGAAGATATTTTCTTTGTCACCGACTCTGAGGGCAATGCACTGTCTGACCCAGAGTTTTGCACCACTTTGCAAAACACTTTGTGCGAACAACTCGATCAGCAAGTGGCAAAAACTTCTGCGCCAGCCATGTAAACATCATTATCAAGAAAACAATGAATCCACTACTGAATACTTTACAGCCCTACCCTTTTGAAAAACTGGCTCAGTTAAAAGCGGGTGTTACACCACCCGCAGCTCTGCCACACATTGCGCTGTCGATTGGTGAACCGCAGCATCCTGCACCTGAACTCGTGGTGCAAACGCTGATCAAACACCTCAACGGTTTAAGCAATTACCCGACAACCAAAGGTATACCTGCGTTGCGTGAAGCAATGGCACAGTGGTGTACGCGCC
>CAYOEO010000009.1:0-54551 GCA_964403125.1 uncultured Pseudomonadales bacterium
ACGACCTTGCCAAGGTCGGGGTCGGGAGTTCGAGTCTCCTTTTCCGCTCCAATATTTTCTTCTTCCAGATATCTCTAACACTTAGCCTGAGAGCTCTCGCTGCAATATCGTGCAGCAACGCGAGATAGCCTCAGAAGCCTCCCCGCAACACTCAGCTATACCCGCCCCCATGCGGCTTGCCTGTAAACACATCCAGCAAATGCACGATGCCGGACAAAATCGCCGCCAGTGATTCCTCCGCGCCGCGTCTGCTGCCTGGGAGAGTAATGATTAAGCTCTGATCGGCGAAACCTGCCACGCCGCGCGACAACATGGCGTACGGTGTGCGCTTCTGACCAAACACGCGCGAGGCTTCCATGATGCCGGGGATTTCTTGCGTGAGCAGCGGTGTAACCACTTCGACAGTTTTGTCACGCGGGCTTAAACCTGTGCCGCCGACGGTGACGATTAAATTGGTTTGGACGGCAATTTGTTGTTTGAGCAATGCCTCCAACTCGGCACTTTCATCCGGCAGGATTTTGTATTCGATGGGATCAAAACCCGCCGCCGCCAATTCCTTGCAAATACTGCGACCGGCAGTGTCTTCTTTTTTACCTTGCGCAACGGTGTCGGACAACACAATCACTGTTGCAGAGCTTTGGCGGCGCAAGTGGCGTTTGAAATGCGATTTGCCGCCCGTTTTTTTCAGCAATTTGCAGTCGGTCAACAACAAGTGTTCTTGGTTAGTGTGCGGTTTGAGCATGTCATAAATGGTCAGCGCCGCAACATTGGCTGCGAGCAGCGCTTCCATTTCAACGCCAGTGGCGGCAATGGTTTCTACCGTTGCATGAATGTGAACCGCTGCTTTTTCTAAAACAAAATCAATATCGGCGCGATAAATCGGCAGCGGATGGCACAGTGGAATTAATTCATCGCAACGCTTCGCGGCAAGAATTCCCGCCACGCGCGCGGTTTTTAATGCATCGCCTTTTTCGGTTTCGCCGCTGCGCAATAAATCAATGCAGGATGACGGCGCATGCAGCGTAGCGGTTGCTGTAGCTTCACGCAAACTATCCGGTTTTAGAGTGATGTCTTTCATGCGCATTCCTTGTTGTGTTTTTTGTCATGACGATGTTTTTCATGATGACGATGCTCGTCGTGCTCTTCATCACTGTGTAAACAACAGCCTTCAACAAATTGGCTGCTACCATCGGTGTAAAACTCTTCTTTCCAAATCGGTGCTTTGTGTTTGACTTGATCCACGGCCCAGCGACACGCGGCAAATGCTTCGGCGCGATGCGCTGATTGCACCACACACACGATTGCCAATTCACCGATCGCCAATTCACCCACACGATGCCGCACGGCAACATAAGTCACGCCGTAACGCGCTTTTGCTTCCGTTTCAATTTCTGCCAATAATTTTTCGCACACCGGCAAATACGCGCTGTAAATTAAACGCTCAACGGCTTTGCCTTCGTGATGATTGCGCACAGCGCCAGCAAACAGAGCCAAACCGCCGCAATCAGGAAATTGCCCCAACGCTAAAAGCGTATTCGGATCTAAAACGGCTTCACCCATGCGTTGCGTGATTTCTGTCATGGTTCAGCCTCCTGAAACCGGCGGCAATAACACGATGGCTTGGTTATCGGGCAGTGGTTCATGACGACGCACTATCGTATCGCCCACTGCGCAAGCACAGCGTTCAATGGCATCGTGCAACGCAGGATATTGTTGTTGCAACACTTGCAATGCATCACCGATGCTGGCTTGTGCATTGAGCACTTCCACTTGCAATTGTTTGCAACCAGCGAGTCTTTCCACTCCAGCCAACAATTCAAACACAACGATTTTTTTCACACTCAACCACCCATGGCATACATTTTGACGGGGCGTTCTAACGCAGCGTCCGGTGTTTCGATATAACCGCGCTGTTTATTCCACACAGCTTTTGCGATTGCACTTTGCAAAGTTTCATCGCTAGCGCCCTGCCGTAATTGCTCACCTAAAGCTGTGCCAGTGCCAGCAAACAAACAGGTATACAACTCACCTTTTGCGGTTAAACGCAAGCGATCACAACTGCTACAAAACGGATACGACACGGTGCTGATGATGCCCAAATCGTAATGTCCATCGACAAGATACGGGCTGGCAGGATCACTGCTGCGTTGCAATTTTTCAACGCGATAACGGCTGCGCAAAATCGCCAACACTTCATCTTCATCTAAAACCGTTTCGCGCTGCCAACGCCCCGGTTCATCCAAAGGCATGTATTCGATAAAACGCAGCGGCAATTGTTTTGCCATCGCCCATTCCAGCAGTGGCAATAATTGATGATCGTTGTAACCGCGCATCACCACGGTATTGATTTTGACGCTCACGCCAGTCGCAATGGCCGCTTCAATACCCACCAACACCGGCTCAAGCTCTGCGCCCGTTAATCGTTGAAACGCATCGCCATCAAGTGCATCCAAACTGATATTGAAATCGTCGATACCAGCATTCACTAAAGCTTGCGCGCGGTCAGCTAATAAAGCGGCATTGGTGGTCATGGAGAGTCGCTCTAATCCACTTGCACGCAACCCGCTCAGCTGCTCAACAATAGTTTCTAAATCGGGACGCAACAGTGGCTCGCCACCCGTCAACCGAAATTGCGTGATACCCTGCTGCACAAACAAACGCGCCATGCGAAACAATTCTTCGTTGGTTAAGCGCTCTTTGCGCGGCAGCCACACGGGTTCGCTGGGCATGCAATAGCGGCAGCGAAAGTTGCAGCGATCCGTTAACGACAAACGCAATTTGCGTTTGATGCGACCATGTTGGTCTTGCAAGATGGTGGCTGACACTGGCATTGCCATCGACATGTTTAACAACCCAGCGGTATGAATGTCAGCATTTTCCCACTTTCCACTGTGCCCATGCCAGCGGGCAGCCACACCAAGGCGTTGGCTTCCGCCAGATTGCTCAATTGGTGCGAGGCTTGATTGGGCAGCGGCGTGAGCCAAACCGCGCCCTCGTCATCTTGGTATTGGTGCATACGGCGCAAAAACACCAGCGAGGGATGCCCTTCCATTGCCTGCGCTAAACGCCCTTTTTGCCACTGCGGCGCACTCGCCTCACCCTGCAAGCGCGACAAAATCGCAGCAGCGTGCACATAAAGACCAATCAACACAGCAGCGGGATTGCCCGGCAGCGCCAGCAACACGCAGCTATCCTTCTGCCCAAACCACACCGGCTTGCCTGGTCGCTGGGCTACGCCGTGAAATTGGCAGCCAAAGCCCACGGCTTCTGCGGCTTGCGGCAAGTAGTCGTAGCTGCCAACCGAAGCACCGCCCGTGGTAATCACGAGATCAGCATGCGCAGCCGCTTGCGCCAAGGTATCGGTCAGCGTAGGCAAATCATCGCTCACCCACTGCGGTGTGCAGGCAATGCCCTGTTGTTGCAGCCAACTGGTGGCTAAGGGACCGTTGGCGTCGTGAATAAACCCAGGCTTGAGCGCTTCACCCAGTCGCGCCACTTCATTGCCAGTGATGATGACAGCGACACGCGGCTTGGCACGCACCACCACTTGATTGACGCCCGCCATGGCCAGCGCAGCAATGCGCCCCGGCGTGAGCCGCAAACCAGCGCACAATAAGGCCTGCCCGCTGCTCACTTCTTCGGCGCGATGGCGCACATCCTGCCCCTGCAAAATCGACTCATCCAACTGCAAGATTTGCTCATTCAGTTGGACGATTTCCTGTCGCGCCACGGTGTCTGCGCCTTCCGGCAGTGCCGCGCCAGTAAAAATACGCACCGCTTCACCCGCAGCCAGCGCGCGCGGAAAGACTTCACCCGCAGGCACTTCGCCCACCAGCGTGAGTACACCTGCGGCATCCGCACAGCGAAAAGCGTAGCCGTCCATCGCGCTCTGCGTGAAAGCAGGGAGATCACAGGTCGCATAGGCTGGCTCGGCTAACACTTCGCCTGCTGCGCCCATCAATGATTTTGAAGTTTTAGACAGCAGCGCAAGCTGGGCATAAATATCAAGCGCGGCTTGTAGCGCAATCGTTTTTTTTCCACCACCACAACCGTGCATATTAACCTCTGTACTGCGAATCAAAACAAAGGCTGAATTTTAAACCAGCTGTGCGACTGCCTCTAAATCCGCAGGCTCGTTCACGCTCCAACCCGCAGCTGGCAGTTCATCGCCAAATTCACAGCGCACCGCATTCACACTCTGCAACCAGCGAATCACAGAGCGCTGCCCTGCCGCAAAAGCCAAATCTAACTGCGGCAGTAAATCGCGGCGCAATAAACACACAACGGGTTGATCACGACCGCAGGCGGAAGCAAACACTGCACACGCATTAGTCTGTTCACAACATTGATGGAAACGCGCCAATAAATTATCTGGCAGTGCTTGCGCATCGCAGGGCAACACTAACAACCAGTCGCTGCATGACACTTTTAAACCCTGAACAATACCGGCGAGTGGACCTGAAAAATCAGCGCTTTCATCTTCCAACACGCGAGCGCGCCACTGCGCGGCAATGTATTGGTATTCCTCCAGATTGCGATTGGCAGAAATCAGCGTTTCATTGAAATACGGCGAAAATCGTTTCAGCAATCGCTCGACAAAAGTACTTTGTTGCAGCGTTAACAGCCCTTTGTCTTTACCGCCGATGCGCTCGCCGCGACCGCCCGCCAAAATCAGCAGCGAGAGCGACACACTTTTTTTACTTTCACTCAAAATTATTACGCCTTTATCACAACGCTATTGCCATTAATCGCAACAGACCATGTTTGCACTTGCAGCGACTTTTCAACGCACTGCCCTGTCGATAAAGAAAAATGCTCTTTATACAAAGGTGATGCTACCACCAGTTCACCATTCACATCGCCCACTATGCCGCGCGCCAATACATTGGCTTCGGCTGCCGGACACCAATTATCCAATGCGTAAACAGGTGGCTCTGCGTCTGGCACATAAAAAATAGCGATTTGATGACCATTGATGCGCGCAGATACACCGGCGTTTTCTACCAAATCACCCAAAGTGCAAATCGTTGTCCAATCGTTTTTATCCAAGCCACTTTTATCCAAGTGTAAAGCTGTGACATTACTCATTAGGCAAGCTCCATCGCAGCAATACGGCCAGATTGTTTTTCAGATGCAGTAGCTGGGCGAACTTGTCCGCGTTCGTTCACAAACACAATGTTTTCATCGGGTGTGATGGGTTCGTTGACGAAAGAGCGGAAGCGTTTCATTTTTTCCGGATCCTCAATTGTGGTTTTCCATTCGCATTGATAAGTGCCGACCACATGCTCCATGCGCTGCTCCAACTCTGCGCCGATGCCCAGCGTGTCATCAATCACAACAGATTTCAGGTAATCCAACCCGCCTTCGAGATTCTCGCGCCACACAGAAGTGCGTTGCAGACGATCAGCAGTTTCAACATAGAACATCAACAAACGGTCGATGTATTTGATCAAAGTTGCATCGTCGAGATCGATGGCAAACAGTTCGGCGTGTCGTGGACGCATACCGCCGTTGCCGCAGACATACAAGTTCCAACCTTTTTCAGTCGCAATCACGCCAATGTCTTTGCTCTGCGCTTCGGCACATTCACGCGTACAACCAGAAACCGCAAATTTTAATTTGTGCGGTGAGCGCAAACCTTTGTAGCGATTTTCTAATTGAATCGCCATGCCGACGGAATCTTGCACACCGTAACGGCACCATGTAGCACCGACGCAAGATTTCACCGTGCGCACCGATTTGCCGTAAGCGTGACCTGTTTCAAAACCAGCATCAATTAACTCTTTCCAAATCAGCGGCAATTCGTGAACGCGTGCACCAAACAAATCAACACGCTGACCGCCTGTGATCTTAGTGTACAGATTGTATTTTTTAGCAACTTGTCCAACCGCAATCAAACCATCTGGCGTCACTTCACCGCCCGCCATACGCGGCACAACCGAAAACGAGCCATCTTTTTGCATATTGGCGAGGAAAGTATCGTTAGTGTCTTGCAGCGGCACCAATTTTTTCGACAACACATAATCGTTATTCAATGAAGAGAGAATGGAACCGACCGTCGGTTTGCAAATATCACAACCGTGACCAGAGCCGTGTTCACTCAATAATGCTTCAAAAGTTTGATAGCCGTTGACTTTCACCAAGTGGAACAATTCTTGGCGCGTGTAAGCAAAGTGTTCACAAATGGATTTATTGACCGCCACACCGCGCGCAGCGAGTTCTGTTTCCACTACATTTTTCAGCAAGGCAGAACAACCACCGCAACCGCTGCTGGCTTTGGTGTCTGCTTTGACATCTGCCAACGAACAGCAACCGGCGGCAATGCTGTCGCAAATCATTTGTTTGCTAACATTCAAGCAAGAACAAATCGTCGCTGTCATCGGCAGCGCGGCAGCGCCGAGTACCGGCTTGCCTTCACCACTCGGTGCAATCAAAGCCAAAGGATTTCCAGAGATGGCAATTTCATTGAGCATGTATTGCAACAGCGTGTCGTAATCGCTGTTGTCACCGATCAACACACCGCCCAATACTTTAGTGGCATCTGCATTCACCACGACTTTTTTGTAAACGCCTGCGTGCTCATCCACGATGCGATAACTTTTGCTGCCTGCGGTTCTGGCGTGCGCGTCACCGATAGAACCCACATCTACACCGAGCAATTTCAATTTGGTGCTCATGTCGGCACCGTTGAAACACAATTCGCCGCCTTGCAGTGCATCCGCTGCCACTTTCGCCATTTGATAGCCAGGCGCGACCAAGCCGAAAATTTTTCCCGCCCACAATGCACATTCACCAATAGCAAAAATATCCGTATCGCTAGTGCGACAGTGATAATCAATGATGACGCCGCCGCGTTCGCCCAATTTCAGATCCGCTTTTTTGGCAAGCGCATCATCAGGGCGCACACCGGCAGAAAACACAATCAGATCAGTCTCTAGTGTTTCGCCATCGGCAAATTGCATTTGCAAGCTGCCCGTTTTTTTGTGCTCAACAATTTTTACCGTGTTTTTGTTGACATGCACACGAATGCCAATCTCTTCGATTTTGCTGCGCAGAATAGCGCCGCCGTCAACATCCACTTGTGCGTCCATCAATTGTGCTGAGAACTGCACCACATGCGTTTCTAAGCCGAGATTGCGCAGGGCGTTGGCCGCTTCTAAACCGAGCAAACCGCCGCCGACCACCACGCCAGTTTTAGCATTTTTTGCCGCAGCGCGAATGCTGCCTAAATCATCAATGGTGCGGTAGACATAACAGTTTTTGCTATCGCTGCCAGGAACGGGCGGCACAAAAGGATAAGAACCCGTGGCGAGAATCAATTTGTCGTAAGCAAATTCGCGATTCAATGCAGTGATAACGGTTTTTTTATCGCGATCAATTTTTGAAACGGATTCGCCAAAAATAGATTCAATACCAGCAGCTTCATACATTTCACGTGTCGCTAGTGCGAGATCCGCAGCCGTTTTGCCAGCAAACACTTCAGATAAATGCACGCGATCGTAAGCGGGTCGAGGCTCTGCGCCGATAACGGTAACAGCGTAGCGTTCGTCGTGCATAATTTGTTCAACAAAGTGGTGTCCCACCATGCCGTTGCCCACTACTACAATTTTTTGTTTTTGCATAACACACTCCGCAAACAACTAGGCTCGCGGTATGCATATCAAGATTCATGCCATATTTTTTGTGGGCATTTTTAAGCGATAAATCAAGGAATTAGCGCACATCTACACAACAACTGCACCAGCGAAGTGCAAAGACAACCAAGTGCGCACCACGATATTCATTATCATCACACTAAACAATTATTAGCTGTTGCATTGTGGTGCGCGACGAAAAAATCTTGCACAGCGAGGAGGCATCGCCACATAAATAGCCTGATTTACCGATAAAAAACGCTATTTTTTCGCGTCTGGCACGGCGATTGCTCTGTCTCTATCAGTTTCTCGATATTGATGGTGCTTGCATGTCGAAATCTTTTTGGCAATCCGGTCACACACCGACCTTGCTATCCGCTTTTCTCTATTTTGATCTCAGCTTCATGGTCTGGTACATCTTCGGACCACTCTCTGTGCAAATTGCAACCGACCTTTCTTTATCTGCCGCACAGCGCGGCATGCTAGTTGCCACACCCATTCTGGCAGGCGCGTTGTTGCGCATCGTGTTTGGCGTATTGGTCGATCACCTCAAACCGCACAAAGCCGGCATCATCACGCAAGTAATTATGTTGATAGTTTTAACTGTCGCTTGGTTACTGGGCATCCACAGCTACGCACAGGCTTTGCTCTTGGGCGTGTTTCTCGGCGTAGCGGGAGCGGCGTTTGCTGTGGCACTGCCGCTGGCTTCTCGCTGGTATCCGCTAGAGCACCAAGGCAAAGCACTAGGCATTGCCGGCGCGGGCAACTCTGGCACCGTGTTCGCCGCCCTGCTCGCACCAGTATTGGCGCAAACTTTCGGCTGGACACAAGTGCTCGGCTTCGCGCTGATTCCTTTGTCTATCGCCTTCATCATCTATTTGTTGTGCGCCAAAGACGCACCGGAATGTCCGCCGTCAAAAAAATTCGAGGAATACCTCCAAGTTTTAAAGGATAAAGACGCATGGTTATTTATGGGGTTTTACTGCGTCACTTTTGGCGGATTTGTCGGCATGGCAGGCACACTCCCCGGCTATTTCCACGATCAATATCACTTAGCGCCCACCACAGCCGGTTATTACACCGCTGCCTGCGTTTTTGTCGGCAGTTTAATGCGCCCTTTAGGTGGTTTGATTGCTGATCGCTTTGGCGGCATTCGCGTTTTAACACTGGTGTACACCGCTGCGGCAATAGCAGTTTTTTTCGTCGGCACTGCACCAATGCAAGCGTGGTTAGCGTTGCTGTTTTTTGTGTTGGCAATGCTGGCACTCGGCATCGGCAACGGTGCCGTTTTTCAATTAGTGCCACAGCGTTTTAGCAAAGAAATTGGCGTGATGACAGGCTTGATTGGTATGGCAGGTGGCATCGGCGGATTTTTGTTAGCAGCAGGATTGGGTTTCAGCCAATCCATAACCGGCAACTATCAATTCGGTTTGTGGATGTACGCCGCATTAGCCGTGTGTTCTTGGTTCAGTTTGATGTCCGTAAAAATGCGTTGGCGCACCACATGGGGCGCGCTGACAACCGCCTGTATCTAGCGCAATAACGCAGTTCTGGAGATAGCGCCATGTTGTTCGGTCGCGGCAAAAAAAATCCGATTCATCTGCACGACAAAGGTGTGCAGGAATGGAAATACGCCACTTGTGGGTATTGCTCGGTGGGCTGCTCGATTGAAATTGGCGTCGATAAAAACGGTGTGCCTGTCACCACGCGCGGCGTGGGCGATGCGGATGTCAATCGCGGCAAACTCTGCATCAAAGGTTTAACCGAAGCGCAAATTTTTAAAGCCAGTGGTCGCGGTACCGATCCACTCATTCGCGACAAAATTTTTGAACCGTGGCAAACAACCGATTGGGACACTGCGCTGGATAAAACAGCGGAAGAATTTCAACGCATCCAAGAAAAATACGGCCGCGATGCCGTGGCTATTGTTTCCACCGGACAAATTCTTACCGAAGAGTTTTACACGCTAGGCAAACTCGCGCGTGGCGTCATTGGCACGAATAATTACGATGGCAACACCACGCTGTGTATGGCATCCGCTGTATCGGGTTACAAACGCTCTTTCGGTTCTGACGGCCCGCCAGGCTGCTACGGCGACTTTGAACACACCGGCTGTTTGTTAGCGTTTGGTTCCAACTTGCCAGAACAACATCCCATTATTTACTGGCGTTTAAAAGAAGCACTGGAAAAAAGAAAATTTCCGGTGATTGTGGTGGATCCACGCGTGACGATGTTTGCGCAATTTGCCGACATACATTTGCCCATCACTCCTGGCACGGATTTAGTGCTGCTCAACAGTTTGGCGTATGTCATTATCAATGAAGGTTTGCACGATCAAGCCTATATCGACCGCTGCACCATTGGCTTCGAAGAATTAAAAACTTTAGTGCAAGAATACGATCCGACTTCTGCGGCAAAAATTTGTGGCATCGACGAAGACACAATTCGCCTCGTTGCACGAACTTACGCAAAAGCCGATGCCGCCATGAGCATTTGGACCATGGGTATCAACCAAAGCACACACGGTTCAAACGGTGTATGCGCTATCAATAACTTGAATCTCATCACTGGCAACATCGGCAAACCGGGTGGCACCAGTCTTTCTATCACAGGACAGTGCAATGCGATGGGCACGCGCGAGTGGTCATCCTGCTCTGGTCTCCCCGGCTACCGCATGTTGGAAAAACCACAACACCGCAAAGAAATCGCGCAATTTTGGAATATCGACGAAAGTTTTTTTCCTGAAAAACGCGGCTTAACGGAAACCGATATTTTTCCAGCAATAGAAGCTGGGCAAATCAAAGCATTGTGGATAGTCGCCACCAACCCGATGACATCCATGCCCAATTCTCCACGCATCCGCAAGACTTTAGAAAAGTTGGAGCTGTGCGTGGTGCAAGATTCCTATGTCGATGTGGAATGCACGCAGTACGCGCATGTGTATTTGCCGGGTGCAGTGTGGGCTGAAAAAGAAGGTTGTTTCACCAACACAGAAAGACGCGTCAATATCACACGTCCGATTGCACCACCATTTGCTAATAGCAAACCTGATGCGTGGATTTTTTCGCAACTTGCTAAACGCTGGGAGCAAGGCCAGCGCATGCACTTTCCTGAAACATCGGAAGAAATGTTTGAAGAAATGAAAGCACTGTCAAAACTCGGCAAAGGCTTGAATGGAGGTCAACGCATACTGGATATTTCTGGCATGAGTTACGACTTGATCGAACAATCACGCGGTATTCAATGGCCGATGCGTGAAGGCGATGAAGGCGGCAGTCCGCGTTTGTATACCGATGGCGTTTTTCAATTTCCTGATGGTAAAGCGCGTTTATTGGCGATGCCTTACATCGAAAACAATGAAAAACCTTGCAGTGAATTTCCGCTGTGGCTCAATTCCGGTCGTGTAGTTGAACATTTTCATACGCGCACTAAAACCGGAAAAGTGGGCAACTGCAACAAATTCAGCCCAATGCCTTACATGGAAATTAACTCTGATGCCGCACATGAATTAGGCATAGGACATATGGAGTATGTGCGCTTGGTTTCTCGTCGTGGCGATGCGGTGGTATTGGCGCAGCTCACACAGCGTGTGCCGCACAATATGGTGTTTATCCCCTTCCATTTTCATGATTGCGTCAATCGACTGACGCTAGGCTTATTGGATCCTTATTCGCGTCAACCGGCTTTTAAACAATGTTCCGTTCGTATTGAAAAAACTAATCAGCAAGAAGCTGCACGACTCAATGTACAACTGCGTAAGTTTTGAGGTGAAGCATGGGCGTTAATGAAGTTTTTCCAACAGAATTAAAGCAAGGCGGTTGCGGCAGCGGCAGTTGTGGCTGCAAAAGCCAAAACGTGAAAGACAATACCGTGGACTACGCCGACATCATGGCGAAAAAACCTACGGCTTCACTGTTTCCTGTGCGCGACAACGAGCCCTCTTACGCGCTGCTCAATGATCCTGTTACGCAAGAAACCAATCTCTACGGCAACCCGATTATTCTCGCTTCTGATCGCGGCGTGAGTTTGAACATCAACGGCGTAGACGAAATCAGTTCCAATCCCAATCGCACCAAACAACACGCCTTTCACTTTACCGCCGATAACTGTATAGGCTGTCACGCGTGCGAAGCCGCTTGCAGTGAAAAAAATGATATGCCGCCGCATTTGAGTTTTCGCTCGGTGGGTTATGTCGAAGGTGGCACTTACCCTAATTACACGCGCATGAATATCTCGATGGCATGCAATCACTGCGATGACCCTGTGTGTTTAAAAGGCTGTCCAACACGCGCCTACACCAAACACGCGGAATACGGCGCGGTAATTCAAGATCCTGAAATTTGTTTTGGTTGCGGTTATTGCACTTGGGTGTGCCCTTACAACGCACCGCAGCTCGACCCTGTTAAAGGCCGCGTTGAAAAATGCAATATGTGTGTGGACCGCTTAGAAGTTGGCTTAAAACCCGCCTGTGTTTCAGCGTGCGTAGGCAACGCACTCAATTTTGGCGTGGTGGAAAACACGCCAGACAACTGCGAACAAATTGAAACGCGTATCCCTGGCTTTCCTGATCCCTCCATCACCAAACCCAATATTCGTTTTCAACAAACAAAATCCATGCCGCGTGAAGTGACGCGCACCGATTCCATGCCAATCAAATATTTAAAAAATGATACGGCTGGGCATTACAAACCTACGGTCGATTACAAAGAAGGAAAAGCCAAGCATTGGAATTTCGTGCGCCTAAGTTCACGTGAAAATCCCTTAGTGATATTCACGCTCGCAGCACAAGCAGCTGTCGGTGCGTTTGCTTTGTTATTTTTTGGCAGAGTATTCAATATTCCTGCACTGATGGATGTTGTAAACGCACCTATCGCAGCGCCCATTACTGTCGCGGTATTGGGTTTGATTGCACTGGGTTTGCTGATGTCTACCATCCACCTCGGTAAACCGATGCGTTTTTATCGCGGCTTTAACAATTTGCGCCACTCACCTGTGTCGCGTGAAGGTTTGGGAATCGTGCTATTCATGGCGTTTGCTGGTGTGCATTTTCTCGCAGCGTTGCCAAGCAATACGTGGGTGAAAGAATATGTCGGCGCACTGAATGATGATTGGCAAATGATCACACATTACATCGCTCACAGCAGCGCAGGCTTGGCGGTGCTGTCATCAGTTGTGGCGCTGTACTATATGTACCGCTGCTATCGCATCAAAGCGCGCCCGTTTTGGGATCACAAACAAACCGGCTTTTCATTTTTCGGCACCACGTTAACACTAGGCAGCGCAGTCATTGCTTTTTTTGCTGTGCCTTATTTAATTTTTATCCATGCACCAGTTGCACCACTGCTATCGATATTAGGCGGCATGTTGTTGCTTGGCATGTTATCTGAAGTGTTGGGTTTGTATTTACACTCGCGTGATATGAAAAATGCAGAACACGAAGGCGCAGCATCGTTCTACATTCAGCTCACCACTTTTGGCAAAACCTATGCAGCGCGCAATATCATTTTGATGATCAATAGCACCGTAGTATTGGCACTTGTAGTGGCAGGCAGCGAGAGTCTGTTTTCACTAGCGGCATGGGCGTTGGTGCTGAGTTCTGTTTTGTTCACTGCACTGGTCAGCCGCGCACTGTTTTATGTCTTGGTTGTACCTACCACCATGCCCGGTGCATTCTTCTGGAAAAACAAAGCGTTCGAGCAACACGCCAGAGATATCGGCTTGGCTGACCTGCCGCAAGTGGGGGTTGCGCCGCTGCGGCACTGAGGACGGTCTGGCATAATTAGGAATCCTTTTCCCCTTCTACTCGGATTCCTAATGGTCAGTGCCGTTTCTATCCAAAATCTGCAAAAAATCTACGAAAACGGCTTCTCTGCCCTCAAGGGCATCAGCCTCAATGTGCAAGAAGGCGATTTCTTCGCCCTGCTCGGCCCCAACGGCGCGGGCAAATCCACACTGATCGGCATTTTGTGTTCGCTGGTGCGTAAAACGTCCGGCTCAGTGAATGTGTTTGATTACAACATCGACACCCATTTTTCGCAGGCGCGCAAATGTTTGGGTGTGGTGTCGCAAGAGTTTAATTTCAGCCAGTTTGAAAAAGTCGGTGACATCATTCGCACACAGGGTGGCTACTACGGCATGCCCGCTAAATTGGCGCGAGAACGCTCTGATTTTTACATGAAGAAATTGGATTTGTGGGATAAACGCGATTCTGCCGCGCGCATGCTCTCCGGCGGCATGAAGCGCCGTTTGATGATTGCTCGTGCGCTGATACACGAACCCAAATTATTGATCTTGGACGAACCCACCGCTGGCGTGGATATCGAATTGCGCCGTTCGATGTGGGAGTTCTTGCGCGAAATTAACGCCAACGGCACCACCATTATTCTCACCACGCATTATTTGGAAGAAGCAGAAAATCTCTGCCGCAATATTGCCATCATCAACAAAGGCAATATCATCGAAAACACTTCCATGAAGTCTTTGATTCAAACCTTGGATCAAGAAACTTTTGTATTAGATTTGAAAGACGCGTTGCACTTTCTACCCAGCATCCCCGATTTTCATATCAAACAAACAGATCCTTACGCGCTGGAAGTAGAAGTCAAGCGCGGCACCGATCTCAATAATTTGTTCTTGCGTTTATCTGAACACAATATTCATATCACCAGTATGCGCAACAAAGCCAATCGACTGGAAGAACTGTTTGTCAAACTTTTGCACGAGAATGCCGCATGAATTCCTATGAAACGTGGATTGCTTTTTACACTATCCTCACTAAAGAAGTGCGCCGTTTTATGCGCATTTGGCTGCAAACACTGTTACCGCCTGCTATCACCACGGGTTTGTACTTTGTTATTTTCGGCACATTGATTGGTGGTCGCATCGGTGACATGCAAGGCTTTAGCTATATTCAATTTGTTGTGCCTGGCTTGGTGATGATGTCGGTGTTGACCAACGCTTACAGCAATGTCGTTTCATCTTTTTTTAGCAACAAGTTTCAGCGCAGTATCGAAGAACTATTGATTGCCCCTGTACCGAACTGGGCAATTCTTGCAGGCTACGTTGCAGGTGGTGTAGCTCGCGGTATATGTGTCGGTATTGTTGTCACACTGCTATCTTTATTTTTCACCTCGTTGCATGTGCAGCATTGGTTTGTGATGATTAGTGCTGTATTACTCACCTCCATCCTGTTTTCGTTGGCAGGTTTAATCAATGCCATTTTTGCCAGAAACTTTGATGATATTTCCATCATTCCGACTTTTGTTTTGACACCACTCACCTATCTCGGTGGTGTGTTTTATTCCATTGATTTACTGCCGCCTTTTTGGAGAGCTATCTCGCAAGCCAATCCTATTCTTTATATGGTGAATACCTTTCGCTATGGCATGCTTGGCATAACAGATGTCAGCATTATCTTTTCATTGGGAATGATTTTTTTATTTTCCTGCATTGCCGGTGTGTTTGCTTTACACCTGCTCAATAGTGGCAAAGGTTTGCGGAGCTAAATACGATGACTGTGGATTACAGTCAACTGCCTTTGGGCAAACAAACGGCGTACAGCGATCAATATGATCCTGCTTTGTTGGTTGCTGTGTCGCGCTCCACTGCGCGAGATTTTTGGCCAATCGACCGAACATTACCTTTTGTCGGAGAAGATTGCTGGACCGGCTACGAAGTGTCTTGGCTTAACGCGCAAGGCAAACCACAAGTGAGTTGTTTGCTGTTGGATTACAGCACGCAAACACCCAACATCGTTGAATCCAAATCACTAAAACTGTATCTCAACAGTTTTAATCAAACGACGCTAAACAGTAGCGAAGCGTTAATCGCAAAAATCACACAAGATGTTGGCGCGATTGTCGGCGGCGCAGTGCGAGTGCAATGCCTTTCTGCCAGCATGGATGAGCAATTAAATCCTCGTCCTTGGCGCGATCACTGTATTGACGATGCGGAAATTAACATCACCCAATATAAAATTACGCCAGAACTTTTGTCTTGTGACGATAACAAAAAAATAGAAAGAACGGTAATCAGCCATTTATTGCGCAGCAATTGTCCTGTCACTGGGCAGCCCGATTGGGCAAGCGTGCGCATACACTATCGCGGCGCAAATATCTGCGAAAAAAGTTTGCTGCAATACCTCTGCTCTTTTCGTTTGCATCAAGGTTTTCACGAGCAGTGTATCGAACGCATTTTTTGTGACCTCTGGGATCACTGCTCACTGGAATTATTAAGCGTAGAAGGTCGTTTTACGCGGCGCGGCGGGCTGGACATCAATCCGTTTCGCACGAGCCACGATCACCTCAAACCAACACGCGCGCGGCAGTTGCGGCAATGATTGCCTATTTACTGCGCCGTTTACTGCTCACCATTCCGACTCTGTTTGGCATCACGCTGATTGTTTTTACGCTGACGCGTTTTGTACCAGGCGGTCCTATCGAAAAAATGATGACCGCCGCGCAAATTGCAGGTGGTGATAGCGGCACACACGCCACGCACGATCGCACCAGCAACGGCACACTCTCCGAAGAACAATTAGCCGAATTAAAAGCGTATTACGGTTTTGATAAACCCGTTTTAATCAGCTACGCACAATGGTTGTGGCACGTAATGCATTTAGACCTCGGCTACTCCACGCGTTATGGCGAACCGGTGTGGGATACCATTCTTTCGCGCATGCCACTTTCATTATTTTACGGTGGGCTTTCACTGCTCATCACTTACGCCGTGTGTATTCCACTCGGTATCGCCAAAGCGCTGCGCCACAATTCTGCTTTTGATCACATCAGTGCCGCTTTAGTTTTCGTCGGATTCGCCATCCCCAATTATGTGCTCGGTATTATTTTGATCACGCTGTTTGCTTCGCACTGGGAAATTTTTCCGTTAGGTGGATTTGCCAGTGACGACATCGCCGATCTTTCATGGACAGAACAGATACACGATATTTTTATGCACGCCGTACTGCCACTCGCCACTTACTTGGTCGGCAGTTTTGCGGTGATGACCATGTTGATGAAAAACAGCCTGCTGGAAAATTTAGCCAGCGATTATGTACGCACTGCCGTTGCGAAAGGCTTATCGTTTCGCCAAGCCGTTTTTCGCCACGCGCTGCGCAATAGTTTGATTCCCCTCGCGACTTCTTTCGGTCACGGCATTTCCATTGTTCTCTCCGGCTCGTTTCTGGTGGAAACTATTTTCAATATTGATGGCATGGGCTTGCTTGGATACGAATCGCTGGTCGAGCGCGACTATCCCATTGTTATGGGTTTGCTGGTAATTTCTTCTCTGCTGTTTTTGATCGGCAATATTCTTTCCGATTTGTGCGTGGCAGCGATTGATCCGCGCGTGAGGTTTGAATGAGCGCATTCAAACTGCACCCACAAACACAAAAACAGTGGCGGCGCTTTCGCTCGCTCAAACGCGGCTATTGGTCTGCTTTATTGTTAGCCGCCATGATTGTGTTGAGCTGTGGCGCAGAACTGCTCGCCAATAATCGCGCACTAATCGTGCATTACAACAATCACTACTATTTCCCTACTTACGGCACGTTTCTTTCCGGCAATACATTTAACCTCGGCTATCCCCACGAAACGGATTACCGCGCCCTGCAACAACAGTTTCGCCAACAACCGCAAAATAATAATTGGGTGCTGATGCCGCCGATTCCGTGGAATCCACTGGAATCACATGCAGTCGAAGGTCTATATCCACCGCTTGCACCTTCTTTTACTTACCAACATTTTCTCGGCACCGATGGCGCAGGTCGCGACATTGCCGCGCGTTTGTTATACGGCTTTCGCCTCTCCATCGCGTTCAGTATTTTGTTGTTGCTGTGCAATTACACCATCGGCACCGTGATAGGCATTGCGATGGGTTTTTATGGCGGAAAATTTGATTTGATTATGCAGCGAGTAATTGAAGTGTGGTCGTCTGTACCGACGCTGTACATCATTATGATTATCGCCTCACTCACACTGCCTGGCTTTTGGATGCTGTTGCTCATCATGGCTTTTTTTGATTGGACCGCAATCACTTGGTATATGCGCACTATCAGTTACAAAGAAAAAGCACGCAATTATGTATTGGCAGCGCGTGCGATAGGCGCATCGGATTGGCGAATCATCACGCAACATTTATTACCTAATACACGCTCGCTATTAATCACTTTTGCGCCGTTTTCTATTACAGGCGGCATCACAGCACTCACCGCGTTGGATTACTTAGGATTTGGTTTACCCCCACCAACACCGAGCTGGGGTGATTTATTGCGCGAAGGCATGGCGCGACTCGACAACGAATGGATAGTCGGCTCCGTTACAGTGGCGATGGTCAGTGTGTTAGTGATGGTGACATGGATAGGCGAAGCGCTGCGCGAAGCTTTCGACCCTAAACAACGCACGGTGTACGAATGATGCTGCGCTATTTTTTTATCGTGCTGTGTTGTGTTTTTTCTCTGCTCATAGGCTGCGAGAAAAAAACAGAATCGCTCGCACCTGTTGTTACACAGGATATTGAGCAAACGTTAACGCCCTATCCCGTTTCTCAAACGCCATTGCCTAGTAATTTGATTTGGCAAACCAACGACAGCGATCCAGAGTTTGCCGATCCTGCTGCACAACGCGGCGGGACACTGCGTGAATCCATGTTGAGTTTTCCACTGACGCTGCGTGTGGTCGGCCCCGATTCCAACGGCAGTTTTGCTGGTTACACTCGTGCGTTAAACATGAATTTGGTGGATCGCCACCCTAATACGCACAACACCATTCCCGCATTGGCAACACATTGGGCTTTTGGCAGCGATCACAAAACCGTGTATTTCAAATTAGATCCCGATGCACGCTGGTCTGATGACAAACCAGTAACCGCTGACGATTATGTTTATTTATTGGAGTTCATGCGTTCTAAATTTATCGTTGCGCCTTTTCAAAACGAATATTTCACCACGCAAATTACCAACATTATTAAGTTTGATGATTACACCATTGCGGTAGTTTCTGGTGTTGCAAAACCGGATGATGAATTGTTGGAACAAGTGAACATCAATCCCGTGCCGCGCCATTTTCATGTGCTCGACGATCAATGGGTACGCCGTTACAACTGGTTGCCAGAACCAGGCACCGCAGCCTATAAAATCGGCGAAGTGCGCAAAGGCAAATACGTGCGTTTTGATCGTATTCCCAACTGGTGGGCGAACAACAAACGTTTTTATCGATATCGTTTTAATCCTGATCACATCATTGTTAAAGTCATTCGCGATCCCAATATTGCATGGCAATATTTTCAACGCGGCGAATTAGACAGTTTTGGACTCACGCTGCCAGATTTTTGGCACAACAAAGCCAAAGGTGAAATTTTTGATAAAGGCTATGTGCACAAATTGTGGTTTTACAACGATGTAGTACAGCCCGCGCAAGGTTTGTGGCTCAACATGGCAAAACCGCCACTGGATGACATTCGCGTACGCAAGGCTATCGCTTACGCCATGGATTTCGACAAAGTGATTAAAACCGTTTTACACGGTGATTACTCAAGGATGGAAACACACAATGTCGGTTATGGCGATTACGACAATAAAAATATCAAACCGCGCGGCTTTGACATTCCACACGCCGTTGCTCTGCTAGAAGAAGCCGGCTGGAAAACACTGGACAAAGACGGCATCCGCATGAAAAACGGTCAGCGTCTGTCTTTAGTATTGAGTTACGGAAATCCATTACACACAGACCGACTGGTTATTTTGCAAGAAGAAGCACGCAAAGCCGGCATTGAATTGCAACTGCAACTACTCGATAGCTCTGCTTTTTTCAAACAAGTATTAGAAAAAAATCATCAAATTGCATCACTAGGTTGGAGTGGTGGCGGTTTATCGCCGGAGTATCGTCAGTTTTATCACTCCGATAACGCTTTCAAAGCGCAGCCCAACAACATCACCAATTTTGCAGATCCTGCAATGGATAAACTCATTAACGCTTATCGTGAGGAATTGAATCGCAATAAACGCATTGAGCTAGCGCATCAAATTGAACAAAAAATTTATGACAGCGCAGCGATGATTCCCACCTTCAAAGTTCCGTACTTTCGTGAAGCCCACTGGGCGTGGATAAAGCTGCCTAAAGGCTATGCCACACGCAGCAGTGACAGCGCGGTGGATGCCATGGGCATCAGCACTTTTTGGATAGATCTACCCCTGAAAAATCGCATCCGCCAATTAGAGCGCAACGGTGAACCACTCTCGCCGCCCGTCACGATTATTGATACCACATGGCAGCATTGACGATGAAAACACCTCTGCTCGCCATAAAAAACCTTAGCGTAACTGTTCATTATGATGATGCAGAAAAAACCGTACTGCACGATATTTCTTTGACACTGGCACAAGGCGAAACACTGGCGTTAGTGGGCGAATCTGGCTCCGGTAAAAGTCTGTGTGCGCAAAGCATCATGGGTTTATTACCAAAACCTGCGGTGAATATCAGTGCGGGCTGCGTGGAGCTAAATGGCGAGCGCATCGACAATAATTCTTCGCTTTTGCACGCCGTGCGAGGCAAACGCATCGCCATGATTTTTCAAGAGCCGATTACTGCGCTCAATCCTGTGCAAACTATAGGAGCTCAATTAGCCGAAGTTTTCCAATTGCATGCACCAGAATTAGATGCAGCAAGCATACGTGAACAATCTTTATCTCTTCTGCAAGCCGTCAATATTGCGCAAGCCGAGCAGCGGCTAAACAGCTTTCCCCATCAACTGTCTGGCGGGCAGTGCCAGCGCGTGATGATTGCGATGGCTCTAGCAGGAAAACCAGATATTTTAATTGCTGACGAGCCCAGCACTGCGTTAGATGCCAGCACACAATTACAGTTACTTGCTTTGTTGAGTGATTTACAAAAACGCTACCACATGGCAGTTTTGTTTATCACACACGATCTCGCCTTGGTAAAAAACTGGTGTCAACGCGTTGCCGTTTTGCAACAAGGAAAGTTGTGTGAAATTGCGGATACAACCACGTTGTTTTCTGCGCCGCAGCATGCCTACACAAAAAGTTTGTTGGCGGCCATACAACCCATTCAATCTACAAACAATCACAGCCATAAAAAAACAGAAAAAACACTGTTGCTAGAAGCTAACAATCTCTACAAAACGTTTCAACCACAGCAACCGCTACTCGCTCGAAAAAAACCGCCAGTCACAGTTTTGCACGACATATCATTCTCTGTGTACGAAAAAGAAATCGTAGCATTAGTAGGTGAATCCGGCTGCGGCAAAAGCACACTGGGGCGCGCCTTGTTAATGCTAGACACTGCGGATTCCGGTGATGTTTTTTATCAACAACAGCGCCTTGATCAAAAAAACAAAAAACAAATGCTGCAACTGCGGCGCGATTGGCAAGTCATTTTTCAAGACACGAATGATTCGCTCAACCCAAGACACACCGTGGGTCGTATTTTGTTCGAGCCGTTTGAAGTACACAGCGTGGGTGACAAAACATCACGCGAACACGCCGTGCGTGAATTATTGCAGCGCGTGGAGTTGCCAGAAGACAGCATTCACCGCTTCCCACATGAGTTGTCTGGTGGACAGCGACAACGCATCGGTATTGCACGCGCGATTGCATTGAATCCTAAATTCATTGTTTGCGATGAAGCAGTCTCGGCGCTGGATGTTTCAACGCAAGCTCAAATCATCGCTCTGTTGCTGAAACTCAAGCAAGAGCTCTCACTCTCGCTGCTATTCATTACGCACGACTTGCGGCTCGTGCAGCGCATTGCCGATCGCGTACTTGTCATGCAGCACGGGCACATTGTGGAAAGTGGCACGGCTCAGCACATCTTTACTCACGCACAACATCCTGCAACACATCAGTTATTGGTCGCTCTAGGTGCGGAAGCAACCTAGAATTCGCCATCTTGAGACATTCATAGATACCCCCGCCGCTCAATATATGGATAATGGTCGGCACTTCGCAGCCCCTGTAGTTACCGTTATTGTTGTATGGCACGAAAAATATTTAAGCGTTTTACCACTGAAGGTCAAAAATTGCTGTCTAGCGGCAAATTGTCGGCCTTGGGTAATTACATCCATGACCCGAACCTTTGGCATCTGAATAGAAACAGTGTGTCACGCGCTTTTTTTGCCGGATTATTTGCAGGTTTTGCCTTCCTGATGTTTCCAGGACAAATGTTTGTCGCAGCAGTCATTGCCATCGTCATTCGCGCCAACTTGCCCATTTCTGTCGGCTTGGTATGGCTGACCAACCCCATCACTTCACCACCCATTATTTATTTTGCATTAAAAATTGGGGCGATTTTTATGCCAGTGCATGTCGATTTTGATCTGGGTACTTTACTCAGTTTAGATTGGACAGAGCTCAGCTTTCGTGATGAAGCAACTAATTTTCTTCTCTTGTTAAAAGAAGCGTGGAAGCCTTTGCTACTCGGCACTTTTATTATTGGCACGGTATTGGGCATTCTCGGTCATGTCGTTGTTCAAATATTCTGGCGCTGGCATGTCGTGCGTGCATGGAATGCACGCCAAATATTGCGTGCAAAACCTCGTCAGTAATCACACATCATGCCAAAACAATTTTTTAGAAAATTAGCAGGACACTCCGATACGCTACGCAACAGCAAAGCACTCGGCCCGCTGCGTCACTACATTCAAAATCCAGACATGTGGCATCTGAATCGCCGCAGTGTTTCGCGCGCATTTTTTGTCGCATTTTTTACCAGTGTCACTTTGATGTTATTTCCTTGCCACACCATTACCGCTGCCTGTCTCGCTGTGTGGTTGCGCGCCAATTTGCCCATCTCTGTTTCGCTGGTGTGGCTGGTCAATCCTTTCACTATTCCACCGCTTGCTTTTGCTGCCATCAAAATTGGTTTGATTGTGATGCCCGGTGAGCACACACATAACGTTAAACAATTATTGCAATTTGATTGGACCAGCGGCGAGTCCTTTATCGATCGCGCAGCATCCTTTTGGCATTTGTTTGAACGCATCTGGGAGCCTTTCATGCTAGGCTCTTTTACTTTAGGTTTATTGATTGGCGGCTTCTGCTATATATTTATTCAGTTTTTTTGGCGCTTACATGTTTCTTTGAGTTGGAAGAAAAGACAACAAAAACGCCAGAAAAATAAAGTCGCTCCATGATGGCACACCACGCTCGTCTTGCCGTTGCGCCGATGATCGATGTAACGGACAAGTACTACCGTTTCCTCGCTCGTCTGCTCACAAAGCACACCGCGCTGTATACAGAAATGATTACCACGCACGCGATTTTGCACGGCAAACGCGATCACCTTTTAGCGCGAAACACAGAAGAAAATCCGGTGATTTTGCAGTTGGGCGGCGCGGATCCCGTACAACTGCGCGACAGCTGCGCAATTGCTATGGAATACAAATACGATGCGCTAAATCTCAACTGCGGCTGCCCTAGCGATCGCGTACAAAACGGAGCCTTCGGTGCCTGCTTAATGAACACGCCCACTTTGGTGCGCGACTGTTTGCGCGGCATGGCAGAAGGCAGCAGCGTGCCCGTCACGCTGAAATGCAGAACGGGAATAGACCAACAAGACAGCTTTGACGATTTTTTAGCGTTTATCGATTGCGCAACCGATAGTCCTTGCGACACCGTCATCGTGCACGCGCGCAACGCTTGGCTTCATGGATTAAGCCCGAAAGAAAACCGCGAAATCCCACCACTGAAATACGATTGGGTTTATCGCCTGAAACAACTGCGCCCGCAGTTGCATATCACCATCAACGGCGGCATTCATACCTTAGAAGAAGCGCAGCAACATCTACAATACGTGGACGGTGTGATGATGGGGCGCGCAGCGTGGCACAACACCTTCTTTTTAGCTGAAGCTGACGAGATCATTTTTGCAGATGCGCATAAAAAAATAGATCGTATTCGCGCCACACAAATCTACGCACAATATTGCGAGCAGCAACACAAAGAAGGCGTTTCTTTGAGCGCACTCACACGCCACTTGCTCGGCCTATGGCATGAAGTGCCAGGCTCGCGACAATTTCGTCGCTACATCAGCGAAAACGCCCACCGCAAAGGCGCTGATATCACGGTAATTTATGATGCGCTGACTTTATTGGACAAACGCTATTCAACGGCGGCGAAATAACCAACACTGGTGAATTTTTTTACTGCGCTGAAAATCCACATCCAGCGTCTTGGCTGTTAAATCTTCCGGCTGCCAACCGTGTTCAATAAAGACTTCTTGCTCCAACTTAAAGCGCTGGTGGTTGGTAACAAAAATCAGCTCGCCATTTTCTGACAACAAATCCAGTGCATAGCCAATTAAATTCACTTGATCGCGCTGCACATCCAGCGTTTCACGCATGCGTTTGGAGTTGGAAAAAGTAGGCGGATCCAAATAAATCAAATCAAATTGCTCGTCCGTCTCCTCCAACCACTGCATGCAATCTGCCGTCAGCAATTGGTGTTTGCGGCTATCAACGGCATTGGCGGCAAAATTAAAGCGCGCCCAATCCGTGTAAGTCGCTGACATATCTATCGACAACGAACTGCGTGCACCCGCTTTCGCGGCGCAAACCGTGGCACTCGCCGTGTAGGAAAACAAATTCAGTACTCGTTTGCCTTTAGCTTTTTCTGCCAATAATTGGCGTACAGGGCGCGTATCCAAGAATAGTCCTGTATCCAAGTAGCTGTGCATATCCACTTCAAACAGCAGATTGTTTTCACGCACAGGAAAACGCAAATGCGTTTCTGCTTCCTGCCGTCCGTACTGCTTTTTTTCACCGCGCTGGCGTTCGCGTTTTTTACCATGCACGCGCGACAAAGGAATATTCAGCGCAGCAGAAACTGCCAAACGCGTTTCTTCTCGTCTCCGTTTGGCAGCCGATTCATCCACCGTTTTAGGCGGTGCATATTCTTGCAAGTGCACATGCTGCTCACCGTTGTCTGCATTAGCATACACATCAATGGCAAAGGCGTATTCCGGCATATCGGCATCGTAAAGACGAAAACAGCTCACACCCGATTGCTGCAACCAAGGTTTCAATTTCTGTAGATTTTTTTGCAGGCGATTGTGCAACATACGCGCCGCATCTGAGAGCGCATCCACATCAACGGCTTGATCGCGATTTACAGGTGCGGCATCCAACGCACGGAAGCGATTTTTTTCGGTCAATTCAAACAAATACAAGCGGCAAGCAATGGCACCGTTATCAAAGCGATAAGAGCGATGACTGCGCAAACCCACCGCTTGCGCCAGCAATTTTTCACTGGTCAATACCGCCGCCTGCCAGCCGTGCATTTCACTCATTTTTTCGCCCAGCTTGGCGTATAAAAGAGGCAAATCTTCTTCCTCGCCCAAGCGTTCGCCATACGGTGGATTACAAATCAACAAACCATTTTTTGTGCGCGGCGGCATGCTGTCGACCAAGTGTTCTGCTTCAACAGAAACACATTCTGAAAGCCCTGCGCGTTCGATATTATCGCGCGCTTTTTTCACCACACTCGTCAACATATCGCAGCCCAGTAATTTGGGCATTTCGATGGCACCGATATTCAATAAACGCGATTTCGCATCGTGCAATAAGGATTGCCATAAAGATTCATCGTGCCATGGACAATAACGAAAACCCCACTGCTCGCGATACACACCAGGCGCAATATTGCCCGCTATCAACGCCGCCTCAATCAACAAAGTACCGCTGCCGCACATCGGATCAAACAACGCACCACCCGCCGCCGCAATGTCTGGCCAACCCGCGCGCATCAACATGCCAGCAGCCACGGTTTCTTTTAACGGCGCTTCGCCTGCTTGTTGACGATAACCACGTTTGTGCAAACTGCCATTGCCCAAATCAATCGCCACTTGCACGCGATCTGTTTGTTTTTCGTTTGATAACAACACGGCATTAAAACGAATATCGGGCGCATCTTTAACGACATTAGGTCGTTGATCACCCACACGCACACTGTCGACCAACGCATCTTTCACACGCATCGCGCCAAACATACTGTTGCGAATCGTTTCCGATTCACCAATAAAATCGATACAAAAACTGCGTTCTGGCGTTAACACCTGCGACCAATCGTACTCACGCAACGCGTGATACATTTCATCACAGTCACTAGCAGGCACTGTGCACAGCGGCCACAGCACACGATTAGCAATGCGTGTACCGAGCAGCACGCGATAAATTACTTCTGGGCTAGCAGAAAAACTGACGATACGATCACCCGCCACCACATCCTGCGCCAACAGCGTTTCCAATTCCGCAGCCAACAAAGGTTCTTGGGCGCGGGCGCAGGTGGCAACTAAATGCAAAGGCTTCATGGTGTTTTGATTCCCTGTGCACAAGTTTTCACTAAAGCAGGTCCTTGATAAATCAATCCCGAATACAACTGCACCAAAGCAGCGCCCGCAGCGATTTTTTCTTTTACTTGCACCGCATTTTCAATACCGCCCACGCCGATGATGGGCATTTTTCCATTTAGCTCGCGCGCCAACTGACGCAATATTGCTGTAGATTTTTCAAACACAGGCGCGCCGCTCAAACCACCCGCTTCGTTCGCCAACACCGTGCCTTGCAACGCTGTTTTATCGACCGTGGTGTTGGTTGCAATCACGCCATCAATCTGCGTTTGCACTAAAGTTTTCGCAATGCTCGCCACATCTTGCTCGGCGAGATCCGGTGCAATTTTTACCAACAATGGTTTGTAACGACCGTATTGTGTTTGCAATTGTTGCTGACGATTTTTCAAGCCTTCCAGCAAGCGTTGCAGGGGTTCACCAAATTGCAAATCGCGCAGCCCCGGTGTGTTGGGCGATGAAAGATTGACGGTAATGTAGTCGCAATCTGCGTAAACCTCAGTTAAGCAATACAAATAATCATCCAATGCATTTTCAACTGGCGTGGTGGCATTTTTTCCAATATTCACACCCAACACGCCGCGATAAGTGCGCTGTTGAATATTGCGCAACAAATACTCCACACCCAAATTATTAAAACCCATACGATTGACGATGCCGCGCTGCGCAACGGCGCGGAACAAACGCGGCTGCGGATTGCCCGCTTGCGGTCGCGGCGTCACCGTGCCCACTTCGACAAAACCAAAACCCAAGGCACCCAGCGCATCAATGTAATCGGCATTTTTATCCAAGCCCGCCGCCAAACCGACGCGATTGGGAAACCGTATGCCGAAAACATTGCTTGCATCATCCACAGGTTTACCTGCACACAAGCCGAGCAAACCGGTTTGATGCGCGAGCTTTAAGGCATCCAGAGTGAAATGGTGTGCGCGTTCAGCATCCAATTGAAACAATAACGGGCGCAGTAAGGAATACAGCATGTGGATACCTAACAGAAAAAAAATGTAAGCGCGGAAAGAAAAATTGGTATTACTGATCTTTTAAGCGTTCGATCCACAGCAGCGTGGCACCGCACACGGCAGCGGGCATCATCAATAAATTCAAGACAGGAACCATGTTGCCGAGCATGACTAAACTGCCAAAACTGAAGCAAGACCATCGCTGCGTACCAGCGGCGGCGCGCACTTGTTGAAAGCTGTAAGCGTGATTGTCCATCGGGTAATCACAGTATTCCAACGCAGACATCCAAGCCGAAAAACAAAACCAGCACAGCGGCGCAAAAATATTCACACCTGGAATTACCGCAATAATCAGCAAGACAATCAGCCATTTTATTTGAAAGCCCAATTTGTGCAGCTCTTTCATAAAAATTCGCGGCAACTGTTTGCAAGCGCCCCACACCGTATTTTTACTGTCTGGCGAAGTGCCTGTCAGCAGCGCTTCGGCTTTTTCTGCCAACAAACCGTTAAATGGTGCCGCCAATAAATTCGCCAACACGCTGAAGGTGTACATGATGACAATCAACACCAACAGCACAGCCAGCGGCCACATAATCCAGCTCAACCAATCCAGCCATTCTGGCAGCGCATTGATTGCCGACTGAATCAAATTACCGATGACATTCAGGCTCCACCAAAACAAGCCACCAAAAACCAAAGTATTGATCAACAGTGGAATGACAACATAGCTGCGCAGTTCTGGATGCAGCAGCAAGCGAAAACCTTCGCGCAAATATTCAACACTGCTGGCTTGTGACTGAGTCGCCATACCGCATCAACGCCCTTCTCGACGCGCCATAAATGCCAAGCGTTCCAGCATGTGCACATCCTGCTCGTTTTTCAGCAGCGCACCGTACAGTGGAGGAATCGCTTTGGTGGCATCGCGGTTTTTCAAAATTTCATCGGGGATATTGTCCGCCATCAGCAATTTCAACCAATCGATCAATTCAGAAGTGGACGGTTTTTTCTTCAAGCCTGGAATCTTGCGCACATCAAAAAACACATCCAGCGCTTCTTTCACTAAATCGCGTTGAATGCTGGGGAAATGCACATCGACAATTTTCAGCATCGTGTCGCGATCAGGGAAATTGATGAAATGGAAAAAGCAGCGACGCAAAAACGCGTCTGGCAATTCTTTTTCATTGTTACTGGTGATAACCACGATGGGGCGATTTTTAGCTTTGATGGTTTCGCCAGTTTCGTAAACAAAGAATTCCATTTTGTCGATTTCCACCAACAAATCGTTAGGAAATTCGATGTCAGCTTTATCAATCTCATCAATCAGCAATACCACTTGCTCATCAGCAGCAAAAGCGTCCCACAACTTGCCGCGCTTGATGTAGTTGCGAATATCGTGCACGCGATCATCGCCCAGTTGTGAGTCGCGCAGGCGCGACACAGCGTCATATTCGTACAAACCCTGCTGCGCTTTGGTGGTGGATTTGATGTGCCATTGAATCAGGCGTTTGCCCAAGGCGCTCGCCACCTCTTCCGCCAGCAGTGTCTTGCCCGTGCCCGGCTCACCTTTAATCAACAGCGGGCGCTGCAAAACCACGGCAGCATTGACTGCCATTTGCAAATCGTCAGTGGCGACATAGCGCTCGGTACCTTCAAACTTCATGATCTGGATCCTTAAATTACGGCAGGTGCGATGCTAGCATGTAGCCCCACTACAGGGCATTCGGTAAATCCAAACCATGAGCGATTTCAGCGTTATTAACCCGCATTTTTCAGGTCAAGCTGGCGAATATGTCTTTGATTACGATGCACTCAATGCACTGGCAGAACGCGAGGCACCACACTACCGCAACGGGCAGCCCTTCCCGCATATCGTGCTTGATGATTTTGTCAGCGATGCCATCTCGCAACGGCTGCAAGCGGGCTTCCCCCCAGCTGACCCTTCGCTGCAGGATCGAGACAACACCTCTTTTGTTGATGAAGATACACAACGCATTCCCGCACAAAAAAATAAGTTAGGCATACGCAACGAGCGTGCGTTTGACCCTTTTGTGCGCCACCTGTTGTGGGAAATGCAATCGCAAGCCTTCATTTTGTTTTTAGAAAAATTAACAGGCATACAAAACTTGCTGGCCGATCCGCGCCTGCTCGGCGGCGGCACGCATCAAACACTCCCTGGCGGATTGCTGCGCGTGCATGCGGATTTCAATATTCATCGCATTTATCAAATTGATCGCCGTCTCAATTTATTGTTGTATTTAAATGATGATTGGCACGAGGAATACGGCGGACATTTGGAATTGTGGGATAGACAGCTCACCGCTTGCCAAAAACGTATTTTGCCGATTGCCAAACGCCTTGCGATTTTCAGCACGGGCAGCGACACTTGGCACGGTCATCCACACGCACTCACCTGCCCACCTGATCGTGCACGCCGCTCGCTGGCACTGTATTACTACACAAATGGTCGCCCCGCCGCTGAAACCAAACCGCGCCACAAAACGCTGTGGCCTCTTTTACCCGGTGAAAAAATACCGGAAGATGCACTGCCTTCTTCAGATTGATTTTCATGTCTGCACCCAACTCTCCATCCAACAACGCACTGCTGACGCTGAATAAAATTGATGTCAGCTACGACGCAATTCAAGCACTGCGACAAGTCTCTCTCCATGTTTTGCCTGGGGAATTAGTGTCTCTAATCGGCGCTAACGGTGCAGGAAAAAGTACACTACTAAAAAGCATTGCTGGTTTGCTCACGCCTACGCGTGGCGATATTTTTTTCGATAGCGCGCGCATCAATCAACAACCCGCACACACATTAGCTAGCAAAGGTTTGGCACTGGTGCCGGAAGGTCGCGGCATTTTTTCTGAAATGACGGTGTTAGAAAATTTACAAATGGGCGCGTACAGCCGCAGCGATCCATCGGCGATCCAACACGATATCGAACACGCATTTAATTTATTTCCACGCTTAGCAGAAAGGCAAAAACAATTGGCGGGTACGCTGTCTGGCGGCGAACAACAAATGGTGGCGATTGCGCGCGCTTTAATGAGCAAGCCGCGCTTACTGCTGCTCGATGAACCGAGCATGGGGCTTGCGCCACTTTTGGTGCAGAAAATTTTTGAAGTAATCGCCACGATCAACCAAGAAGGCGTGAGCGTGTTATTGATTGAACAAAACGCGCATCTCGCGCTGTCTTTAGCGCAGCGCGGTTATGTGATGGAACACGGCGAAATTACGCTGCACGATGCAGCCAGCGCACTGCTCGCCAATCCTGCCATAAAAGCAGCCTATCTCGGCTGCTAATTCAGCCCGCTCAAATTATTCGGATGTTTGCGCTTGCAGCAGCGTCGATTCCGTTTGCGGGCCTTGCAACATGCGCAGCACTTTGCCTTCAGGGTTCACCACTATCGTCCCAGGTAGAGCTTGCGGCACAGTATGCGGGAACACCCTCTGAATGCTGTCGTTAGTCACCACATCAAAATCAATCCGCATACGGTTCACTTGCTGCAGTGCGGCGTTCGGCTCGGGATTATCAAAATTCACACCCAATACCAGCACATTTTGATGATCCGCCGCGAACTTGTTCAACACGGGGATTTCTTCCGCACAAGGCTTGCACCATTCCGCCCAGTAATTGATGTACACCCATTTCCCTTTCCAGTCTGCTTCTTTCAGCGTATTGCTATCCACCGTTTGCAAGGTCGCGGGCGGCGGTGCCTTACCACAGGCCAACAGCAGCACAGCCAAGAGACTGATGATTCCGAAACGCAATACAGTTTTTTCCTTTAACATGGTCATTCCCCCTTGTATGCAGTTCCATTGTTGAATGTTTTTTGTGAACTGCGTCACTAATTTACCAAGTGAATGCAACGATGACAACCATCTATCACAACCCGCGCTGCTCTAAATCTCGTCAGACTTTGGCGATATTGGAGGAGAACGGCATCCAATGTGATGTTGTTCTCTACCTTGAAACCCCACCCGATGAAAAAGCCCTGAAAGCTCTGTTGAAGAAGCTGGGCATTCCTGCGAGAGAGCTTCTGCGTAAAGGCGAAGACGAATACAAAGCACTTAAGCTGGACAATCCCGCTCTCACAGAATCCGCATTGATTGCTGCTATGTGCAAACACCCCAAATTGATCGAGCGCCCTATCGTTGTCCACGGCAAGCAAGCCGTGATTGGTCGCCCGCCTGAGAAAGTGCTGGAGATTTTATGAGCACATCGCACAAGCCTTATATCTTGGTGCTGTATTACAGTCGCTACGGCGCAACAGCAGCCATGGCGCAACACATTGCACGCGGCGCGGAGCAAGTGAGCGGCATGGAAGCGCGCATTCGCACTGTGCCCGCTGTCTCCACCACCACGGAAGCTACTGCGCCTGCCGTTCCCGCAGAAGGTGCGGTGTATTGCACCGAGGAAGATTTGCAGCACTGCACGGGATTGGCGATGGGCAGCCCCACCCGTTTTGGCAATATGGCAGCGGCGATGAAGTATTTTCTGGATGGCACCGCTGGTCTATGGGCATCCGGCGCGCTGGCAGGTAAACCGGCTGCGGTTTTCACCTCTACATCGTCGATGCACGGCGGTCAGGAAACTACACTGCTGAGTATGATGCTGCCGCTGATGCACCACGGCATGTTGATTACCGGCATCCCTTACACCGAAGAAGGCTTGCACCACACACGCATGGGCGGCACACCCTACGGCGCGTCGCATCTTGCCAGCAAAGACAACCCCCAAATCAATGAGACGGAAGCGCAACTCTGCCAAGCACTCGGCAAACGCCTCGCCCATATCGCACTCGCTCTGGAAAAAAGTAAATGACACTCGCCACCAAAGTGCAGCGCGCATGGCAATTAACGCTGGCACTGTATTTCAGTTTACTAACCATTTTAGTGATTGATCACACCGTCATTCGCGCACACTTTTTTGTCGCTGTGCTGCTGATACAAACTCTGCCTCTATTATTGATACTCCCCGGCTTGCTTAAACAACAAGCGCGCAGCGGCATTTGGCTGTGCTTTATGATTTTGTTTCATTTTCTCGCCGCAGTGGGCAATACTTTTGCTGCGCCGCAACATTTTTTTTACGCCAGTGAAGCCATACTGGTGCTGGTACTTTTCTCTGTCACACTGATGTTTATTCGCTGGAAAAAGCAGCAATGAAAAAATTACTGAATGCTATTTTTGTTTTACCTTGGCGCGCACTGAGCTGGCTGCGCGGTGCGATTGCCAATCTTATTCTTTTCGGCATTCTCGTTGTTGTCGCTTACTCGCTGCTTCACGATGAAAGCAAAACCACACTGAAAGACAACACCATTTTATATGTGCAGCCTGGCAGAAGCATTGTGGAACAGCGCAGCTACGATGATTCTTTCAGCTCTCTCTTGCGATCAGGCGATGAAGTTATTCCTGAGGAAAGCGTGCTGCATGAAATGGCAACAGCAATACGCTGGGCACAGCACGACAACCACATCAAAGGTATTGTGATACAAACTGATTGGCTGGAAGGCGCAGATCTCAGCAAGCTCAATACCTTGACGCAAGCCATCATCGCTTTCAAAGAAAGCAAAAAACCAGTCATTGCGATTGGTGACAATTTCAGCCAAGGTCAGTATTTACTCGCCAGTGTCGCTGACAAAATCTATCTCAACCCGATGGGCAGCGTTCAACTCTACGGCTTCAGCGCCTATCAAAACTATCTAAAAGATTTATTAGATAGCTTGGCAATCAATGTGCATATTTTTCGTGTAGGACAATTCAAATCGTTTGTTGAACCGTTCATGCGCAACGATATGTCGCCAGAAGCGCGTGAAAATTTGACGCAATGGATGACTGAGCAATGGGCGTTTTATCGCTCCGCTGTTGAACAGCAGCGAAAACTAGCACCCAACAGCATTGATAATTTTATCAATCAACAAGATGTACTACTGGCACAAAACCAAAACAATGCGGCGCTGCTGGCAAAAAATTACGGCTTAGTCGATGAGCTCGCCACACGGCAAGAAGCTGAAAAAGCAGTAGACACCATGGCAGGCAGTGCAGACCCAGAAACGATGGATGCTTCTGCGTATTACCACATGATGATGGAGCGAAAAAAAGCAGAACGCTTACTCGATAAAACCAAACGCATTGCCGTGATTCAAGCGAGCGGCGATATTACGGAAGGTTATCAACCCACAGGCACTATCGGCGCAGAAACGCTGGTTTCACTTATTCGTGAAGCGCGCGATGACAAAAATATCGCCGCAATTGTGTTACGCATTGATAGCCCAGGAGGCAGCGCATTCGCCGCAGAGTTGATACGCGAAGAACTCGAAGCCGCGCAAAAAGAGGGCAAACCAGTGGTTGCTTCCATGGGCGGCGTTGCGGCATCCGGCGGTTATTGGATTGCTGCCGGTGCTAACGAAATTTGGGCATCACCCACCACTATCACCGGCTCTATTGGCGTATTTGGTGTAGTGCCTACATTAGAAAATACTTTGAGCAGAATCGGTGTACACAGCGATGGTTACAGCACAACCGCGCTGGGCGAAGCCGCGCAGTTAGATCGTCCCATCAACCCCATGGCAGCGCGCGTTTTACAACAAGGTGTTGAATTCACGTATCAACAATTTTTGCAGTTAGTTGCACACGGACGCAAACGCAGTCTTGAATCTATCGACAAAATTGCACAAGGGCGCGTCTGGACTGGCGCTCATGCAAAAACGATTGGTTTGGTCGATCACCTCGGCGAATTAGATGATGCCATCGCCGCCGCTGCACGTTTAGCCAAAGTCGATAAATTTAAACCTGATTTTATTCAGCCAGAATTAAGTCCTTGGGAAACGTTTAAACAAGAATTATTTAACAACACTTTATTGTCATCACCGACATTAACACGCTGGTCACAATTACTCGCCAGCATTCCTGCATGGCATCAATTAAAAACACTGACGCAATTTAATGACCCTAATCATATTTATGTGCGCTGTTGGGAGTGCCGTGCGCCTTTGCGGTAAAGCTCAACGCATCGGCAAGGTGATATCCGCAAACAACGCAGCGCGTTCCGTGCTGTTATTGACGCGACACGCCTCTGCGACTAACTCTTTGGTGAGATGCGGCGCAAATGCCGCCATAAAATCGTACAAATAGCCACGAATAAATGTACCGCGCCGCATACCCATGCGCGTCACGCTAGATTCAAACAAATGACTGGCATCCAATGCGACTAAATCGTTGTCCACTGCTGCGTCATGTGCCATGTGCGCGATGATACCGATACCCAACCCAAGGCGAACATAAGTTTTAATAACATCAGCATCAGTCGCGGTAAATACCACTTTCGGATCCAAATGTTTTTGCAAAAAAGCATCATCTTGTTTAGAGCGTCCGGTAAATCCCGACACATATGTAACAATTGGATACGCTGAAATAGCTTCCAGTGTTAAAGGAATGACATCACACAAAGGATGTTTTTTTGACACCAACACACAGCGATTCCAGCGATAACACGGCAGCGTAATCAATTCAGGAAATTGCTCCATCGCTTCGGTAGCAATCACTACATCCACCTCGCCGGTTGCAGCCATTTGTGCAATTTGTGCCGGTGTCCCTTGGTGAATGTGCATCGCAATATCTGGATATTTTTGTACAAAGCCGTGAATAACAGGCGGCAGCGCATAACGTGCCTGCGTATGTGTAGTCGCAATACTCAAACTGCCTTTTCCTGGCGCATTAAATTCTTGCGCGATGTGACGCAGACTGTCTGTTCTGCGCAAAATATCCTCCGCACTCTGCAAAACCGCTTCACCTGCTTCAGTTATATGCGTGAGATGCTTGCCACGGCGAGAAAAAATTTCCACGCCGAGTTCTTCTTCCAACAAGCGAATTTGTTTGCTGATGCCAGGTTGCGAGGTGTAAAGGCTTTCTGCCGCCGACGAAATATTCAAACCTTGTCGTGCCACTTCACAGATATAACGCAGTTGTTGCAACTTCATACGATAAGCCTGCGTTAGTGTTTCACTTCATTCGCCACACCGTGCGGCACATGCCCCGTAGGTACGTGCTGCGCAGCCGATTGGCAATGCCCTTGCTGGTCATCAAAAAAAACATCCGCACCATAGGCTTTCAAAAACTCACCTTTATCCAAACCGCCGAGGAAAAGTGATTCATCAATACGAATCTGCCAAGCGCGCAACGTGCGAATCACACGCTCGTGTGCAGGTGCCGAACGCGCCGTGACCAAGGCTGTACGAATGGGACAAGTATCATTAGCAAACTCACTTTGTAGTGTTTGCAAAGTTTGCAAAAAAGGTTTGAACGGGCCACCACTCAATGGCTCATGCGCGGCGGCTTTTTCGCTGGCAGCAAACGCATCCAAGCCGCGCGTTTTGAAAACGCGCTCTGCCTCATCAGAAAACAAAACGGCGTCACCATCAAACGCAAAACGAATTTCACCGTTATCATTGGAAGGCTTAGAGGATCGCAACAATGTCGCTGCGGCTAAATTATTTTCTAGCGCCATGCGCACATCATCGGCTTCCGTTGATAAAAATAAATGACAGCCGAATGCTGTGGCATAGGGGTACGGTGAATGTCCACCACAAAAAGCAGCGCGCACGATGGGTAAATTGTAATGTTGTATCGAATTAAAAATGCGCAAACCGGTATCAGCGGTATTGCGCGACAGCAAAATCACTTCAACGTGCGGCTCACCGCCCAAGAGTTGATTGATACTGAGTAGTTTTTTTACCAAGGGAAAAGCATCGCCAGGCTGCAAAGGATTGTCTTCATTCGCCACTTGGTGCGCCGCATAAGCCGCCAACCCTTCCTGCTCGTAAATCGCGTGGCTGGCATCCAAATCAAACAACGCGCGCGAAGAAATGGCGATCACCAATTTATTGCCAAATCTTTTCGTCATGCGCGACACCTCACAAGCAATGCTCGTCAGTCTAGCAGCAACTCGCTATGATGAAAGCTCACCACGGATCGTCACTGCATGAAAACTCGCGCCATCATCAACAGCCACGCACTCGCACATAACCTCGACTCTGTGCGCTCACTAGCACCCCATTGCCGCGTGCTCGCCATCGTCAAAGCCAACGCTTACGGGCACGGCGTGACAGGTTTATTGCCCGCTTTGCAGCAACACACAGATGCCTTAGCCGTCGCCCGTTTGGAAGAAGCGCAGCAGTTGCGTGATGCGCACTATCAAGGTCGCTTGATGTTGATGTGCGGTGTCAGCAACAGCGCAGAATTATCAGAAGCCATTGCGCTGCAATTGGATATTGTGGTGCACGACCCCAAGCATTTATCACTGCTGACCGATTACAACTATCACTCATCACAACCAACAACACTCTGGCTAAAAATGGATAGCGGTATGCACCGCCTCGGTTTTATGCCCACCGAATACGCCAGTGCGTTTCAGACACTGCGCTCGTTGCCTTGGTGCAAAGAAATTATTGGTATGACGCATTTTTCTTGCGCCGATGAACCTAAAAAAAGTGATTCAGAAAAAAATGTTACGCAACAGCAAATCACTTGTTACGAACATTACACACAACATTTAGCACTGAGCGATCACAGCCTCGCTAACTCCGCTGCCATCATGGCGCACCCTGCGGCGCATCGCGGTTGGTTGCGACCAGGGCTGATGATGTACGGCATCAGCCCTTTAGAAAATGTATCGCACAATTTGCAAGTGGTGATGCAACTGCAAGCGCAGGTGATCGGCGCGCGCACCATTTCCGCAGGCGAAACCACCGGCTACAACCAGCGTTGGCGCGCAGAAAAAGAATCGCATCTTGCATTTATTTCCGCAGGTTATGCCGACGGCTACCCCATCACTGCACTCAATCAAAGCTTTGTTGCAGTAGATGGTATGCGCGTACCCGTAGTAGGTCGCGTTTCGATGGACACCATCGCCATTGATTGCACAAATTTAGCAGAGAAACCTGCCGTCGGCAGTTATGTGGAGCTGTGGGGCAACACCATTAGCGTGAACGAAGTGGCAGCGGCGGCAGGCAGTATCTCTTACCAATTACTCACCGCTGTTTCATCACGTGTGCCAAGAATTTATTGCTAATCATTTATTTTACAAGGTAAATTAATTATGAAGCCTGTCGCACTGTACAGCGAATTCCGCCCGGTGCTTCAATCAGACCGGCACATTGATTGCAGTGCGTGCAGCCGTTGAAATAGTTGGCATCGGCTTGCGCGTTTTTGACGAAATCCGGATCAAACAACAAACCGCGACCGAGCTGGATAAAGTCAAAGCCTCCATCCATCACACGCGCAATACTTTCGTTGCTCGATACACCGCCCACATAACAAACTTTGCCTTTTTTAACGGCATCGCGCACACGCAGCGCATTTTCTAACAAATAAGTTTCGTGATAGGGGTAATGACGAAACAATTTTGGACCGATCATTTTTAATCCCACTTTCATCAGGGGATTTTTTTCATGTTCGACCAAACCAGGTTGAATGCTGTCACCATGAAACAACAACATAGGATTCATTGAGCTCGTTCCATCACTGGGAATAATGCAATCCAAACCAGCATCATCGAGCATTTTGATCATTTCCAAAGATTGCGCATAAGTGGTGCCGCCTTTCACACCATCAGACATGCTGATTTTTCCCAATAGTGGAAAATCATTGCCCACAGCTTTGCGCACCGCCGCTAAAACTTCCAATGGAAAACGCATACGATTGGCAACACTGCCGCCGTATTCATCGCCGCGACGATTGGTGATCGGCGACATAAATTGGCTCAAGCCGTAACCGTGACCAAAATGCACTTCGATGGCATCAAAACCGACTGACTTCATAAACGCTGCTGCACGCGCCATCACTTGCACGCGCTCACGAATTTGCGGGCGCGTCATCCCCACGCACAATAATTTTCCGTAAGCCATGCCCAATAAGTTCGGACCGATGGATGCGCTTTTCACGACCCAGCCATCCAACTCACTGTTTTTAGACATGGCGCCCGCATGCGATAACTGACCACACACCGCAGTACCCGTGGTTTTAATCGTGGTGATCATTTGCGATAGCGGCTCGCGCACATATTCATCCATGTACATCATGTCAGCGTGTAAACGGCCATTATTTTCTGCCGCGCAGTAGGCGATGTTCGTCATCGCCGTGCCACCTTCACCAATGCGGCGATGCAATTCTGTCAAGGCAGATGACGGCAAACCCTGCGGCGTTTTTCCCTCAAAAGTGCCCGCTTTAATGATGCGATTGCGCAGCGTGAGGCCATTCAATTGCGCAGACGAAAAACACTTTTCCAATGCAGCTTGTGTCATTTTTTATCCTCCAATTATTCTTATTTTCTTAGCTAAGTTGCTTCCTGTTCCAACTGTTCTTGCAAGCTAAACCATTCTACTTCATGTACTTCTATGTTTTGTCGAATACTCGCCTGCTCTAACAGCAATGCCTGCAAGCGATTTTTCTGCTCCACTTCGTACAATGCCGAATCGGCGAGCTGTTCGTCAATAGCGGATAACAGTGTTTGCAGCTTGACAATTTGGCTTTCCAACTGACTGGCTTTTTTACGCACAACTGCCAGTTTTTCACGCGCTTGTGCTGATTGCTGCCGCTGCGCTTTGCGATCCACACCAGCAACTTTAACTGCCTTGTTTATCTCTGGTGATGCGAATGCTGCTATTTTTGCTGCACCGCCCGAAGACTCCCGCTGCAATGCAGTGTGATAGTCCTCCAAAGTGCCATCGAATTCCTCCACTCGCCCTTCATGTACACGCCAAAACTCATCCACACTGTTGCGCAATAAATGGCGATCATGCGAAATCACCACCAAAGCACCGTTGTACATCAACAGCGCCTCCGTTAACGCTTCACGCATCTCTAAATCCAAATGGTTAGTGGGCTCATCCAACAACAATAAATTAGGGCGCTGCCACACTACCATCGCCAAGGCCAAACGCGCTTTTTCTCCGCCTGAAAATGGCGTGATAGGTTCTAGCGCTTTATCGCCGTGAAAATCAAAACTGCCGAGAAAATTGCGAATAGTCTGTTCTGTGGCATTGGGTGAAATGCGCTGGATATGCAGCAGCGCGCTGGCATGGATATCCAAGGCTTCCAGTTGATGCTGTGCAAAATAACCGATAGCCAGATGTTCACCCGCGACACGATCTCCCTTCTGCAACGGCAAATCACCCACCAAGGCTTTAATGAGCGTAGATTTACCTGCACCATTCACGCCAAGCAAACCGATGCGCGAGCCAGGCTGTAAATTTACATGCACTTTATTTAATAAAGGCTTATCGCCATAGCCGATATCTGCATCGCGCAAAACCAACAAAGGCGATGAGATTTTTTCGCTATCACGGAATTGAAAATTAAACGGGGAATCTACATGCGCTGGGCTGATTCGTTCCATGCGTTCTAATTCTTTTAAGCGGCTCTGTGCCTGCTTCGCCTTACTCGCCTTAGCGCGAAAACGCCGCACGAAATCTTCAATTTCTGCAACACGCCGCTGCTGTTTCTCGTAAGTCTCTTGCTTTTCAGATAAACGAATCAAGCGCATCTTTTCAAAAGCTGAATAATTACCGCGATAGCTGTTTAATTGTTGCTGCTCGATATGCACGATATCGCCAACCACATTGTCTAAAAAATCACGATCGTGCGAAATAATCAGCAGAGTGCCGGCATAAGACCGCAACCACTGCTCTAACCACAAAGTGGCTTCTAAATCTAAGTGGTTAGTCGGCTCATCAAGCAATAGCAAATCCGACTGTGAAATCAATGCTTGCGCCAAATTCAAACGAATGCGCCAACCGCCAGAAAAACTGTGCACGGGCAAACTACATTGCGCTTGCACAAAACCTAAACCATGCAGCAATTGCTCGGCGCGATACTCGGCATCGTAGCCGTGTAGCACCTCCAAATCGGCATAAGCGTACGCCAATTTATCGTTATCGCCATCGCGTTCAGCTTGTGCAATTTCTTGTTGCACGCGACGCAGCGCAACATCACCATCCAACACATAATCAATCGCAGAACGATCGCTGGACGAGACTTCTTGCGCCATGTGCGCGATGCGCCAATTCGGTGGAATTGAAAAAGATCCTGCATCCACTTGCATAGAGCCCAGCAGCAAGGAAAACAGGCTGGATTTGCCGCAGCCGTTGCGCCCCGTAACACCGACATGCCGCCCAGGGTTAATGGTGAGCGACGCATTTTCCAGCAGGCACTGCGTACCGCGTTGCAGCGTAATGTTTGAAAGCACAATCATGATTTGCCTGCACAAAAAGACTACTGAATACAGTGCGCATTGTATCTTTCCGCTCGCCAAAAATACGCTCTGGCGCACAGAGCATTTTCAATCTGAATGCCCGCTGCCGATAAACGCACAGTCACCGCCCCTACTTCCGCGGTATTGAACTGCCGTATGCCGAGCTCTTGATAACGACGACTGACCAGTGCGGCGGGGTGATGGAAACGATTTTTATAGCCAGAACTCACCACAACTGTATCGGCAGCAACGGCACGTAAAAAAGCTGGCGTAGAGGAAGTTTTACTGCCGTGATGTGGAGATACCAGCACATCCGATTTCAAATTCACATTGGCATTCAATAACAGTGTCTCAGCTTGTTTTTCAATATCACCCGTCAGTAAGATTTTTTTACCGCCAGCCGTTATTTGAATCACACAACTGCTGTCATTTTTTTCTTGTTTGAGGATGTTGGAATCCAGCGGATACAACACACGAAAATCAACGCCATCCCAACGCCAATGCATGCCTTCACTACACGGCAAATAAGTATCATCGTGCAAAGCTTCTGGCGTACCAGACCATTTTTGCTTTGCTGCTATTTCCGACAATAATCCAGAACGACCACCTGCATGATCGCTGTCGGCATGACTAATCACCAACATATCAATGTTAGAAACATGTGCATTGCGCAATGCGGTGGCAACAATATCTCTACCCGCATCAAAGCGTTCTGAATGTTTATCACCCGTGTCGTACACCATAACATGGCGCGCCGTGCGCACCATAACCGCCAAGCCCTGCCCCACATCCAACACGCGCACTTCTGCTACATCTGGAGAAACTTTTACATTGACTGGAAAAAATAATGGCAAGCAAAGTAAAACAGCACACCATCGCAACGGCATAGCGCGCGGCGCAAAACATAAAACACCCATACCGATCACTGACAACAACAAAACCTGTAAAGAAATACCGCCTACATCCCATTGTTTATCAACAAAAATTTGCAGAATACCTTGCATCGTCTGCCAATAAATATCGAGTGTCCACCCTGCCATTTGCAACAAGTAGCTCGCAAGAGATTCTGAAAATGGCAGTAGCAGCAAAGCAAAAAAGGCACAGGGCAACGAGAGAAAACTTACCCAAGGCACAGCTAAAAGATTCAACGGCAATGACAGCAATGCCACGCGACCGTAAACAAACAGCAGCACAGGCAACATCATCACAAACATCACCGCCTGCAATCTCAGTGGCTCCACAACAAAACGTCGCCATACCGAACCCTTATTTTTGATTTGATTACTGCTTGCCATGAGCAAAATAGCTGTTGCAAAAAAAGTAAACCAAAAGCTGGCAGAGAGTACAGCCAAGGGATTCATCATCACAACAAAAAACAAAGAAACCAGGAAAAGAAATGGCGCACTGATTTTTACGTAAACAATTCGCAACACAATGGAGACAAACACCATCATGAGTGAACGTTGTGTCGCCACAGAAAAGCCCGTCATCAGCGCATAAAAAGTTGCAAACAATAATGAAGCTATACCTGCCCAATGATCTGCAGGCCAATAGCGCAGAGGAAATACTGAAAAACAAACCAAACGCCTACATAAAAAGTGAAACAACATCACCACCAATACAATATGCAGACCAGATACTGACAGCAGGTGAATCGTGCCGCTGTCGCGCAATACCTGCCACTGCGTGCTATCAATATCCGCATAATTACCTATCAATAAAGCCGACAGCGTGCTGCTGGCATAGGGGCTGAGTGCTGCTTTTTTAATCGCTGCTGCAATTTCTAATCGCAACCGCATAAAAATATTGGCTTGATAAGACTGGCAGCCTTCTATTGTCTTCACATAGCCAGTGGCGCGATAACCATCTTGCATCAACCATGCCTGATAGTCGTACTGCCCCACATTCAACAAACCGCGAGGTTGTTTCAACTTCACGCGCAATTGATAGCGACAAGGAAAATTAGGAAAACTTTTTTGATTACTTTCCTGCAAAGACAAACGCACTTTGCCACGCAGTTGTTCGGCATAAAAATCGAATTGCCAGCCTCGGTCAGACGGTCGCGGGAAATCCGTGATATAGCCATTGATAATTAAAGACTGCCCTTCCTGAGACACTGGCAACCATTGCTGCACCGTGCGCTGCCCACAGTATGTCGCCCACGCAAAGCCAAACACAAAGCACACGACGAGCAATAAAAAAGTGGCCCAATAGCCATCCTGCTTAAACACAACGAAACCCTCCGTGGTTTCTTAAATCTTTTTATTTAGATGCGAGGCTATTTAGCGACCATCGTAATAACGCGCAATTTTCCTTAATCGTTTTTTATCCAAAGTATTCAGTTTTTTTCTGCCTGTGTACTGCTTGTAAAACCACAAGCGCCAGCGCAAAGGAATGCAGTCTCTGGCAATTTTATCCAGATGCGACAAATCTTTAACGATGCGATATTCCAAAAAAGGCCAGCGCCAAAAGCGCCCACCAGGGCAATCAAAGAAATACACATCTAAGGCCTCTGTAACCAAAATATTGCGCCAATCCAAATCATTATGGGTAAAGTTTTTGCCGTGCATGACCTTGGTGTATTCGGCAATTTTTTTGGCAATCACCCTAAACTGCGCTTTGTCAAAAATCAGTGCGCTTTTACTTTTCGCGAGACTCTCCAAATCTCTAGCGCCCAACAAGGCAGAAGTGACCAATGCGCCGCGCGTAAACCGGCCCGACACATACTCCTCACCGTAAGCCAGAATATCTAGTGTTGGAATGCCCTGCTGCTGAAACCAAAGTAAGTTTTCCCATTCCGCTCGCGCACGTGAGCGAACAAAATATAAGCGTGTGCGGCGCTTGCCTGGCACAAAGCGTTTGATATAAAACGTCTTCCCATTCACTTCGTGCAGTGTGACGGTATTGCAAGGTCCTTTGCTGATTTGTTTGCCTTTTAGAGCAAGGCAAGTCTCCATGGAAGAAAAATTGTCTTCCAGCTTTAATTCTTTTGCCAAAGAGGTAACAGCCCACTGCGTTTTCATCGCCACTCTCTCAACGGTTATGAGAAATCGCGCGAATAAGCATCGTGCAATGCTTTTTGCATTTCCGCTGCCGTACTGTAACGGCTCGCCGGATTTTTTTGCAGGGCTTTCGTGATGATGCGTTTTGCGCTGGCTGGCAATTCAGGACGAACTTCGTCCACAGGCTTATATTTACACTGCACAATTTGAAAAGTGAGATTGGCGATATTGTCCGCTTTGAATGGCAGCTCGCCAGTCAACAACTGATAAAAAGTAACGCCCAAACTAAAAATATCGGTTTGCGAAGTCACCGGCTCGCCACGAATTTGCTCTGGCGACATATACAAAGGACTGCCCAATAAATCACCCGTGCGCGTGCGCGTGGCAGAACCGTCCATGATGCGCGCAATACCAAAATCAGCCACTTTCACTTCGTTGTTTTTTTCATCGTAAAGAATATTGCTAGGTTTAATATCACGATGAATTACACCGTGTGTGTGTGCGCAATACACTGCATCCGCCGCCATTGCCATGATGTAGTACACCTGCTCTACATCCAATAACTGCCCTCTGTGTACGTGCGCCGATAATGCAACGCCGCCGACGTAATCCATGGTGACATAAGCAAGGTCAGGCTCTTCACCCATATCGTGAATCATCACAATATTGGGATGACGCAATTTACCTACCGCAGTTGCCTCACGAAAAAATCGTTCTTTGATGCTCGGCAATTCAGAAGATTCAAATTGATTGTATTGCAGCGTTTTTATCGCGACTTGCCGTGATATTTTTGGATCAAAACCCAAATACACAACCCCCATCGCTCCGCGCCCAATTTCACGCAGAATCTGATAGCGACCTAATTTCTGTCTAGTCTCCCGCTGCAACGCAGTTGTACTCGTCGATTGACGATTATGCGCCGTGGCAACGATGGTGGAATCTTCAAAATCGGCAGCCGCAGATACGCTATCAATGGTTGGTTGGATGCGTTGAGCAACAGAAGGTTTTTGAACAACGGTTTTTTTTGACCAACGTGATAAAAATGATGGTTGTTTTTGCTGTGTGCGAACCAGAACAGGTTTGGCAGCAGGAGCTGGCTTCTCTATAACGCTCGTTTCAGGCGCAGAAAAAGAACGCTTTATGCACCACAAAAGCACCAATACGTGCCCAAAACACAAAAATACCAGCCACTGCGAAATAGGAAACCATTCACGGTGCACACTCAACATAATTTGCTGCGCCAGTATCAACGCCAGCACCATCAAACCAGACAACAACGCGCCCAATCGAATACTGAGCAAAGGCAACACAAATAAATACAAAGCTATTGTGATTGAGATACAAAGATGCAGCAAGAAAAACGATTTAAAAGGCGCAGCAAAGCTGGCTTGACTCAAACTAGCAACAGACAACAATAAATCATCTGCATCCAGATCGTTTTCTTCGCCGATGACAACTATTTTATTTTGCAAAACGCGCAATGCGGCTTGATCTGTCACAGAGGACAATGCATAGCGAATACTTGTCGGCAGTGAAAAGCCATCATCAATAGAAAAAAATGGCAGAATTTCCGCTGCTGTTGAAGTAACAAGCAACGTGTCTTGAATTTTTATACCCTGCATTGGCAACCATTCAGGGTTGCGTGCATTCTGTTGCAAAGCAAAAAGCGCCAAACGCGCATCGTAACGCACTGCATTTTCAGCCTGCCACAACAACGGTCGAGACAATGCACCCTGCGGTGCTTGCGGTGCAGAAATACCAATCAATTCACTTTGATCCGCAGGCAGCACTGGTAATGTTTTTCCAAGCAGCCAGTGCGACCATGAAAATGCATTACTGGTATCTGCAATCACTTTGCTGCGCAACACACGCTCGTTAGCTAACAGCGAGCGATAAGTAGACATTCTGCTGGCAGCTACGCGAAACAAATCTGAAAAAGCCGCCATAGCTGAAGGCTGTGTATGCTCCAGCAAATCATTCAGACTGTATTGATTCCATAAATTATCATGCAACACGAGCGCAGCACCTTTCATGCTGCTCGCTTGTAATTGCGCCAGAAATGCCATCATGTCGGTCGCACCGGCAGGGTCATGCAGAAATCGCTGCATTTCTACACGCGGCACATCAATGCGAACAAATGCAGCAGAAGGATCACTCATCTGCCCCTGCAATCGCACACCCAATCGAAACAATGCGCGATCAATACCATCAAAGCTAGACAGACCTGTAGAACTCACCATTGAGCCAACAGTAAAGAAAAACAGCGCAAACAAAAATAAAAAAACTTTAGCATCCAACAGTGCTGCTATTGAATGCCAACGTTTGTCATGAACTTGTGCCCGAATTTTCACAGTATCCAACCTGCTCCGGTGCGACTTTACAGTTTTTTACTGCTCGCTCTCTTTATTTTCGTCTTTGCTGGTAGAGGTATCCCTTCTCTCCACTTTCGCCGCTTGCCGCAATGACTGCTGGTACAAAGCAAAATCTTGCGCACCCGCATTGCCATTCATATTCTCAGAGGCACTTTTGTAAGTTTTGCTATTTTTATCAGCAGCAATATTGTTGATGGCGAGCAAATGAACAACCGCCCAATCACCATTAGCAAGCTGCACAGATTGCGTTGCCGCAGCGTCTGACGGTTTCCCGCTCAACTTAAAGGCTTCTGCCACTAACTCTGCATCTGCGCCATTGGTAGCGTTTTTCTGATTTTCCAATACCACGCGCGATAATTTATCTACGCCGGCAATATCAGTCAGATTTTTGCCTGCTTGCACATCTTTCTGAATCGCCTCTGCTTTTACTTTCAATGCGCTGGCAGCCTGCTCTTTTTTGATGCTGGCAATAATTTCAGCTTTAACTGTTTCCAGCGGCTTTTGTTGTGGCAATTGATGCGCTGCAACACGCACCACCACCGCACGATCTGCCGACAATTCAATTACTTGACTGTTTCGACCAGAATCCAACAAGTCTTCAGAAAACGCAGCGTCAATGACCTTCTGCTGACCAGCCAAACCTTTACCGCCACGACGACCAAAAGGCTCTGTTTTCTTGATTTCCATTTTGAGTTCAGCCGCAGGACCAGCCAAATCACCTGCGCTGTAAGTGCTGTCTGTCATCTGGTTCAACTTTTCAGAATAAACCGTATCCGCTTTGCCATGAGACAACTGTTCTTTAAGTGCTGCTTTGCGCTCTGCAAAAGACGGAAACACCGTATCTTTTTTACCGAGCAATTTGATGATGTGGTAGCCATAACGTGTTTTGATGGGTTGAGAAACATCGCCCACATTCACTAATGCCGCCAAAGCTTTTTCAAACTCTGGCTCAAATACGTCACCAGCACTGAAGCCCACATCACCGCCCATGGCAGCCGATTCTTTATCGTCAGAATATTTTTTGGCAAGCGCAGCAAAATCCCCGCCTTCTTTTAGTTTTTGCTCAATCGTATCCAGCGTTGCCTGCTGAGCACCACCTTTGGGTTTTTCTTCAATCAAAATATGTGCGGCATGACGCTCAACAGAAGGCTTAAACGCCGCCGCTTCTTTGTCATATGCTTCTTTTAATTCATCATCGCTCACCGTCGCTTGATGCGAGAGCTCGGCTTTATTGAGATCCAAGTATTCGAGCGTGACAGTTTCATCCGTCATAAACTCTTTAGCATGATCGTTGTAATACTGCTCGATAGCTTTGTCATCGGGCTGAATATTGTTGGCAGCATCTTTTTCAGACAAACGCACGTATTCAAAACTTCTGTTTTGTTCTGCCAAAGCTACCGCAGTATCAATTTGTTTTTCTGTCACGAAAGCAGTGTCTGCAATACCGCGCTGCAACTGCTCCATCACCAAAGCATCATTCAAACGCGCGCGATACATAGCCGGCGTCATACCTGCACCGCGCAGTTTCTCTTTAAAATAGGCAGGGTCAAAAGTTTTACCGTCTTGGCTGAACTCTGGTGTTTGCACAATTTCACGATCGATACTGCCAGGCGCGGCTACCAACTTCATGCCAGCCACTTGCTTTGCCATGACGGTTCTGCCGATCAAAGATTCAATGGCAGGCTCACGCAGCATTTTGTCCGTCAAGAAAGAGGGATCAATTTTTCCTTTGAACATTTCGCTGTAACGCTCACGCGCCATGCTGACGGCTTGGTTAATTTGTTGCTCGCTGATATCCACGCCGTCAACGGTGATTGGTGCTTTTACTTTGCCACTGCGGTTAAAAAGTGTTTCTACACCCCACAGCGCAAAAATTGCGCAAATAGCAACAATAATCACAGTGGCAAAAACGCCCTGCATTTTTTCACGCATTGCTCCAATCATACGAGCCTCACTAAAAATGGATGCGGCATGGTAACAAAAAAGGCGCATAAAAATGCGCCTTTTTCTGATTTTCCTGCGTTATTTCAGCAGGTTACGAATAACAAACCAATCAATTTAACGCGTCTTTCAAACCTTTACCCGGTTTGAATGCCGGTTGTTTTGACGCTTTGATTTCCAGCGCTTCACCCGTCTTAGGATTGCGACCGGTACGCGCAGCGCGCTCTTTTACAGCAAAAGTACCAAAGCCCACTAAAGTGACTTGGTCATTGTTTTTCAACGCTTGTGTAATGCTGTCAACAACAGCATCCAATGCGCGACCAGCAGCGGCTTTTGGCAGGTCTGCAGCAGTAGCAATAGCATCAATCAAATCTGTCTTATTCACGTATAACCCCTTGGATGTTCCATTGAAATTTTGTCTGGGTGGCGCGTCGGTATCCGACTGTTCGCTCGCGGTTCCCTGTTGCTGACTGCTGACTTGCCTGAACACTGCTGGCAAGTTGCACCACGCAACCGACGAGGGCGGTTTTTATACCCCCGACACTGTATAGGGTCAAGCCAACTTTTTGCTTTCTGCAATATTCATCGCATATTTCCGTTGTCAATCCGCTTAATGCGTGCTGATTCTTCCCATATTGCTCTTGCCAGCGACAGTCTCTTCTGCCGCTGCACCTTCCGCATAGGCTTCATCGCTCAAAGGCTCAGGCATATATTGCAGCGCGATTGCCAACACATCGTCGATCCACTTCACGGGTTTGATCAACAATTCTTCTTTGATGTTGTCAGGAATTTCTTTCAAATCGCGCTCATTTTCTTGCGGAATAATAACGGTGCGAATCCCACCGCGATGCGCCGCCAGCAGCTTCTCTTTTAAGCCGCCAATCGGCAATACTTGGCCGCGCAGCGTGATCTCCCCTGTCATCGCCACATCCGCACGCACCGGCGTGTTGGTCAGCACAGAAACCATCGCCGTGCACATAGCGATACCCGCGCTGGGGCCGTCTTTCGGTGTCGCGCCCTCGGGCACATGGATATGCAAATCATATTTCTCGTGGAAATTGGCGGGGATACCTAGCGCCTGCGAGCGGCTGCGCACAACCGTCAGCGCCGCTTGGATAGACTCCTGCATCACATCGCCCAGCGAACCCGTTTTGATGATGGCGCCCTTGCCTTTGACTGCCGCCGATTCAATCGTCAACAGCTCACCGCCCACTTGCGTCCACGCCAAACCCGTCACCTGCCCAACCTTGCTCTCTTCCTCAGCGCGGCCGTAATTGAACTTGCGCACGCCGGAATACGCTTCCAAGTTATCGCTGGTGATACTTGTTAACTCTGGCTGGCTTTTACGCCTACCGCTGGCTTTTACAACCTTGCGGCAGATTTTCGCCAACTGGCGCTCTAAGCCACGCACACCCGCCTCACGCGTATAAAAACGAATGAGATCGGTGATGGCTTCGTCGGTAATTTCACATTCTTTTTTATCCAAACCATTAGCTTTGAATTGTTTGGGAATGAGATAGCGCTTGGCGATATTTAATTTTTCAACTTCGGTGTAGCCAGGGATGCGAATAATTTCCATGCGATCCAACAATGGGCCTGGAATATTCATCGAGTTCGCCGTACAAATGAACATGACATTGGATAAGTCGTAGTCCACTTCCAAATAGTGATCATTGAAAGTGCTGTTCTGTTCAGGATCGAGCACTTCCAACAAAGCAGAAGCAGGATCACCGCGATGATCCATGCCAATTTTGTCAATTTCATCAAACAAAAACAGTGGATTATTGGCTTCTACTTTTGCCAATTTTTGCAGCAATTTTCCTGGCATAGAACCGATATAAGTGCGGCGATGGCCGCGAATTTCCGCTTCATCGCGCACACCGCCTAAAGCCATGCGCACAAATTTGCGATTGGTGGCACGCGCAATGGATTCACCGAGCGAGGTTTTACCCACCCCTGGCGGCCCCACCAAGCACAGCACCGAGCCGCGCAATTTTTTCACACGCTGCTGCACCGCTAAATATTCCAAGATACGCTCTTTGACTTCTTCTAAGCCGTAGTGATCTTGATCGAGAATTTCTTCGGCGCGTTTCAGATCATGACGCAAGCGCGTTTGCTTGCTCCACGGCATCGAAGTCATCCAATCAATAAAGCTGCGCACCACTGAAGCTTCCGCCGACATCGGCGACATCATTTTCAATTTGGACAATTCACGGCGCGTTTTTTCTTCTGCCTCTGTCGGCATACGCGCTTCGACAATTTTCTTTTCCAAATCGCCCAGCTCGTCGCCCGTTTCTGTATTGCCCAACTCCTTCTGAATCGCCTTCATCTGCTCGTTGAGGTAATACTCGCGCTGACTGCGCTCCATTTGTTTTTTTACACGACCGCGAATGCGCTTTTCCATTTGAAACAAATCGATTTCTGTTTCCATCACGCCGAGCAAATGCTCCCCGCGCGCAATCGGATCGGCTTTCTCCAGCAGGATTTGTTTTTGATCAATACTGAACGGCATATGTGCAGCAATCGCATCGACCAAACGCCCAAGATCATCAATGGCAGTTAGCGCACTTTGCGTCTCTGCGGGGATTTTTTTGCTGAGAGTGGCAAACTCTTCAAGCTGTTTCAGCAACGTCACCATCAACGGTTCTACTGATGACGAGGCAATGCTAGGCTCGTGCAACTTTTCAATTTCAGCCGTGAAATAGTCGCCGCCATCCCACAACTGCCGAATGGTTGCGCGCGCGCCACCTTCAACCAACACTTTCACGGTATCGTCATGCAATTTGAATAACTGCAACACCGTGGCGACTGTGCCGATTTCATGCAAATCGCTGGCGGCTGGATCATCGTCTGTCGCATCGCGCTGCGCCACTAAAACCACTTGCTTGTCGGTTGCCATTGCCTGCTCTAAGGCTTTAATGGATTTGTCACGCCCAACGAACAGAGGAATGACCATGTGCGGATAAACCACTACATCGCGCAAGGGTAAAAGCGGCAACACCTGAGATTGACTCATTAATTCCTCCGATACCGCACACACGGGTGTGCGTTCTGCTTACAGTCTAGCTGACAAATGACTCTCTTTTCTGTTTCAACTGCCAAAAAAAAAGCGACTCGAAAGTCGCCTTTTTTTATTCCATTTGCGATGCAATTCTATTCGCTGGCTGCCGCCTTAGGTACAACAGGAGCTTCCACCGATTGATATACCAACAGCGGCTCTGAATCACCAGAAATCACCGGCTCATCAATCACCACTTTGCAAACATTTTCTTCAGACGGTAAACGGTACATGGTGTCTAACAACACATTTTCAAGGATAGAACGCAAACCGCGCGCACCTGTTTTGCGCTCCATGGCTTTTCTCGCCACGGCACGCAATGCGTCTTCACGAAAATCAATTTCAACGCCTTCCATATCAAACAAACGCGCGTACTGTTTGGTCAGCGCGTTGCGCGGCTCGGTCAGGATGCTCATCAGTGCCGCTTCGTCTAACTCTTCCAGTGTCGCAATGATCGGCAGACGACCGACAAACTCTGGAATCAGACCGTAGCGCACCAAATCTTCCGGCTCCAATTCTTTCAGCGATTCGCCGATATTTTTGCTGGAGTCTTTGCTTTTGACATCCGCGCTGAAACCGATGCCGCCTTTTTCAAAGCGATCGCGAATCACTTTATCCAAACCGGCAAAAGCACCGCCACAGATAAACAAAATGTTGCGCGTATCCACTTGCAAGAATTCCTGCTGCGGATGCTTGCGACCACCCTGCGGCGGCACAGACGCCACTGTACCTTCGATCAGTTTCAGCAGCGCTTGTTGCACGCCTTCACCCGATACATCACGCGTGATGGATGGGTTGTCAGACTTGCGCGAAATTTTGTCGATCTCGTCGATATAGACAATGCCGATCTGCGCTTTTTCGACATCGTAATCGCATTTCTGCAGCAGTTTTTGGATGATGTTTTCCACATCTTCGCCCACATAACCGGCTTCGGTCAGTGTGGTGGCATCGGCGATAGTGAATGGCACATCCAACATACGCGCCAGCGTTTCAGCCAACAGCGTTTTACCACTGCCGGTTGGCCCGACCATCAAAATATTGCTTTTACTCAGCTCAACATCGCCGTCTTTTTTCGAACCACCGGCGCGCAAGCGTTTGTAGTGGTTGTAGACAGCAACCGCGAGAATTTTTTTAGCGCGCTGCTGACCGATGACATATTGATCCAGCGTGTCTTTGATTTCTTGCGGCGTAGGCAATTTGTCACTGCCGGTTTCCGCTGCGCTTTCTTGAATTTCTTCGCGAATAATGTCGTTGCACAAATCCACGCATTCATCGCAAATGAATACCGAAGGACCTGCAATCAGCTTTTTTACTTCGTGCTGGCTTTTGCCGCAAAACGAGCAGTACAGCAATTTACCGTCGTCGCCACTTTTGGCCATATCAATTCTCCACCGAGCTTTGCTTCAGACAAATACGCTTTTGGATAATAGCAGCGCTGCCGTTATTTGGCAGCACCTGCTAATACGCGACGATCCAACACTTCGTCGATCAAACCAAACGCTTTTGACTGCTCTGCACTCATAAAGTTATCGCGCTCTGTTTCACGCGCAATGGTTTCCACCGGCTGACCAGTGTGTTCCGCCATAATTTCGTTGAGACGCTGACGAATTTTGATAATTTCCTCAGCATGAATAAGGATATCCGTTGCCTGACCCTGCGCGCCGCCGCTAGGCTGGTGAATCATGGTGCGTGCGTTCGGCAAGCAGTAACGCTTACCTTTCGCGCCGCCTGCCAGCAAAAACGCCCCCATACTGCACGCCTGACCAATACACATGGTGCTGACATCCGGTTTGATAAACTGCATGGTGTCGTAAATCGACATACCCGCCGTCACGGAGCCGCCTGGCGAGTTGATGTAGAGATGGATGTCTTTGTCGGGGTTTTCTGCTTCCAGAAACAACAACTGCGCCACTACCACATTCGCCATGTAGTCTTCGACAGGACCAACCAAGAAAATAACGCGCTCTTTGAGCAAGCGGGAATAGATGTCGAAAGATCGCTCGCCGCGCGCTGTCTGTTCGATCACCATTGGAATCAAACCAACATTTTGTGGCGACTGGATAATACTGCTCATGGTCATATTCCCTCTCTGTGAACGCGTTTGCATGGACTGATCAAAGAGTCTACCTTACTCTGCGTCAGCCTCTTCGCCTTTACTAATCGCTTCTTGGTAGCTGGCGGCACGATTTTCAACCTGCGCTTTGCCGAGAATCAACTCGACCACCAAATCTTCCAGCACCATGTTTTCAATGCCAGACAACAGCTGCTTGTTGCCCATGTAATGCTCGATCACTTCTTTCGGCTCTCTGTAGCCAGCCGCCAGTTCTTCTACCTTGCTGCGCACCTGAGTCTGATCGGGCTTGATGTCATGCTTACGGATGATTTCTGCAAAAATCAAACCTGTGGTGACGCGCTTCTTCGCCTGCTCGGCAAACATATCGTCTGGGAAGATAGACGCGGCATCAATCTGCTTGGCCATCTCACCAAACTGCTGCAACATCTGGTTTCTCATTGCATTAACTTCATTTTTAATCAATGCGTTAGGCAATTGAACTTCATGTAGTTTCAGAAGTTCGTCGATCACAGATGTTTTCAGTTTATTCAACACTGCGTTCTTCATTTCACGCGCCATGTTCTTGCTCACTTCCGCACGGAAGGCTTCCAAACCGCCTGTCTCCACGCCGAAATGCTTAAAGAAGTCATCGTTCAACTCAGCTTGCTTTTTCTCTGATACTTTGTGCAGCTTGATCTTGAACTCGACCGCCTGACCTTTCAGCTCTTCGCTGTGGTAGTCAGCAGGGAAAGACAGTGCCAACGTTTTCTCTTCACCGGCTTTCATACCGACGATGCCATCTTCAAAGCCGGGGATCATCTGACCAGAACCCAGTGTCAGCGGACTATTTTCGCCTTTGCCACCGGCAAACGCTTCGCCGCCTTTGAAACCTTCAAAGTCAATCACAACTTGGTCGCCAGTTTGCGCGGCGCGCTCAACGGACTCGAAACGCCCTTGCTGATCGCGCAGTGATTCGATGGTTTTGTCGATATCCGCTTCTGTCACGGAACCTTCCAAACGCACGACAGACAGCTTGCTCATGTCGCCCACGGTGACTTCAGGGAAGATTTCGAAAGTCGCCACAAACTCGAAGTCCTTACCTTCTTGATCGTCACCTTTTGCTTCGATGGAAGGCATACCCGCTGGCTGCAATTTTTCTTGCTGCACCGCTTCGAAATACGCGCGGTTGATCATGTCGCCCAGCACTTCTTGACGCACGCCGCGACCGAAGCGTTGACGCACGACTTTCATAGGCACTTTGCCGCGACGAAAACCGTCCAAGCGCACATCGCCAGCGGCGCGTTGCAGGCGTTTATCCACTTCAGTATCAATTTGCGCAGCCGGCAAACCAACAGTCATACGGCGTTCAAGGGAAGATACGGTTTCAACCGAGACTTGCATGATCAATCAACCTCATTGTTCAAGGGTTAGTAACTAGGAGTAGAGATGGTGCGAAAGGAGAGACTCGAACTCTCACAGGTTGCCCCGCTGGAACCTAAATCCAGTGCGTCTACCAATTTCGCCACTTTCGCAGAAAAGGGGCGCGCATTATGCCACTGCTCCTTTGATTTAGCACGACACATGCGGCAAAATGCCGCCCGCTATGCGGGGACTGGCTCGCGAGCCTATGCGAAAAACATCCGAGGTATATAAATGTCGAAAGAAGACTGTATTGAGTTTGAAGGCGAGGTGGTCGATACCCTTCCCAATACGACATTCAAAGTGAAGCTGGAAAATGGTCACACTGTAATGGCGCACATTTCCGGCAAGATGCGCAAAAACTACATTCGTATTTTGACGGGCGATAAAGTCAAAGTTGAAATGACACCGTACGATTTGAGCAAAGGTCGCATTACTTATCGCGCGCGCTAAGCTGTAGTAGCTCAGACTTAATCTGACAGTTACCCGTTTATCAGACGGTGGCTG
>CAYOEO010000010.1:0-53075 GCA_964403125.1 uncultured Pseudomonadales bacterium
TCGGCCCTGGCGAAGTGTTGTTCACCAGTCAGTTCTACAGCGATTGCAAACGCTGTTTGAACGACGGTGGCATCATGGTTACGCAAAACGGCGTGGTGTTCATGCAACTCGATGAAGTGAAAACCACGGCGCAACGCATGGCGCTGACTTTCTCTGATGTGCATTTCTACACCGCAGCGGTGCCTACTTATGTGGGCGGTGTGATGACTTTTGCGTGGTCGAGTGATGACAAATCATTGCGTCATGTGGATGCCAATACGATTCGTGAACGCTTTAAGGCATCGGGCATCAAAACGCGCTACTACAATCCAGACATTCATCTCGCTTCTTTTGCGTTACCGCAATATGTGTTGGAAGCGGTTGGCAAAATGGATAACGGTTGACGCGCTGCAATGGCCAACTTGTTTTCGGATATTTTGTTCGATGAAACCAAGATGCGCGTTATGGTCGAGCAATACGGTTCGCCGCTGTTGTTGCTCGACTGCGCTAAGTTGGCTGATCAATATCAGCAATTAAAAGCCGCACTGCCGAATGTCGGTTTGTTTTATGCGGTGAAAGCGTTTCCGCATGCCGCTATTGTCAATACGCTGAATCACTTGGGTGCGGGTTTTGATATTGCTTCGACAGGTGAGATCAATTTACTGCGCAAGCAGAAAGTGAATCCGCGCAACACGATTCATACACATCCGATTAAAAAAGACAAAGATATTCGCGACGCACTGCGTTTTGGATGCAGCACTTTTGTGGTCGATAATCTTGTTGAGTTGGCAAAGTTCCGGCAGTACGCACATCGCGTTGGTTTGTTGTTGCGTGTCGCGTTTCGCAGCCCAGATTGTGCTGTGGATCTCTCGAAAAAATTTGGCTGTTCGCCTGAAGAAGTGCCTGCTTTATTAAAAGAAGCCAAGGCTTTGGGTTTACATGTCAAAGGTTTGTCATTTCATGTCGGTTCGCAATCCACCTCGCCGAGTACGCATGTAGCAGCAATAGAAGCATGCACAAAATTAATCAGCGAGTACGAAGTGCCGATTCGCATTTTGGATATTGGCGGTGGCTTTCCTGTCGATTACGACAACGGCGGCGATATTGATATTGCTGCGTTTTGTGCACCGATTCGTGAAGCGCTGAAAAAATTGCCAGAACATGTAGAAGTGATTGCCGAGCCTGGTCGCTACTTAATTGCGCCAGCGGCGGCTGCAGTAACAACTGTAGTGGGCAAGGCGCTGCGCGGCGATCAGCCTTGGTATTACTTGGATGATGGTGTGTACGGTATGTTTAGCGGTCGTATTTACGATCATGCGCGCTATCCGCTGCATGTTTTTTGTTCAGGTAAAACAACGCCTTCTGCGGTGGTGGGGCCTACTTGCGACAGCATTGATGTTATCGAAGAAGCGCTACCACTGCCTGAATTGGCAGTGGGTGACTTGTTGATTGGTCGCATGATGGGTGCTTACACCGCAGCCACTGCTTCAACTTTTAATTCGCTGCCGGTGCCGCGTATTGTGGTGTTGAACGAGGCGAATTAATTTCAGCAGTGAAAATGACACAATAAAAAAGCCGCTGTCGAAAGCGGCTTTTTTGTGGCTGTGATTTGCATTCATCAATGAGCAGGTGTGTCTTTATCTGTGCTGGCATAAGCCTCATGCAAATCAACAGGTTTATGTGCTTTAGCACGCAAGCGAATATTCAGTGCTTCCACAGCAATCGAGAATGCCATCGCAAAATAAATATAGCCTTTCGGTACATGATGTCCGGTGCCATCCGCCACCAACACTACACCGACTACCAATAAAAAGCCTAGAGCAAGCATTTTGATGGTGGGGTGCTCTTCAATAAATCTGCCGATAAAACCAGCAAATGCAATCATCAATCCTACCGAGGCGACAACAGCGGCAATCATGACGGGAATTTGATTACTCATTCCAACGGCGGTGATGATGGAATCCAGCGAGAACACCAAGTCAATCACAATGATTTGCATGATGATGGCAAAAAAGTTGGCGCGTACGGCGTGTGTCGCGTGACCTTCAACACCTTCCAACAGTTGATGAATTTCTTGTGTGCTTTTCCAAATAAGAAATAAACCACCGGCAATTAAAATAATATCGCGTCCTGAAACGCCATGTTCCATCACGGTGAACAACGGTGTTGTCATATTGGCAATCCACGCCAGCGTCATCAGTAGTGCAATCCGCATGAACATCGCCAAGAACAGACCAAGGCGACGCGCAAACTCTCTTTTCTCTTTGGGAAGTTTCTCCACCAAAATAGAAATGAAAATAATGTTGTCGATACCGAGTACCAGTTCTAGGGTGGTTAGCGTGATAAATGCCATCCATGCTTGTGGGTCGGTCAGAATTTGCATCATCGTTATGGTCTCTTGTCGTCAATCGGCGGCTAAGATCAATTATTTTTTAGCGTCGAGCTCTTGATAGTATTCCATCAAGATTTTGGCTACTTCTGGGCGCGAAAACTCAGGTGGTGGCGCAATGCCTTGACCGAGCATTTGGCGCACTTTGGTGCCAGACAGCACAATAAAATCTTCCTCGGTGTGACCTTCTGCTTCGCGCATCATCACCACGCGGTTTAGTTTTTTAGAGAAAGCGGTGTTATCAGCACCAAAAATTTGAATTTGTAACGCGCCAGCAGGCACTTTTTCTTCAAAAATAATTTGTGAATCAAAAGGTCCGTAGTAGCTGCCAACGCCAGCGTGATCGCGCCCTACGATTAAGTAACTCGCGCCCATGTTTTGACGGAAGATGGCATGCAATACCGCTTCACGAGGGCCGGCATACATCATGTCGAAACCGTAACCCGCAATCATGACGGTGTTCGGTGGGAAATATTCTTCCACCATTTTGCGAATGCAGGCATCGCGCACGCTGGCGGGAATATCCCCTTCTTTTAATTTGCCGAGCAACATGTGAATGACGATGCCATCGGCTTGCAATCTTTCTTGCGCCATGCGGCACAGTTCTTCGTGCGCGCGGTGCATGGGGTTGCGTGTTTGGAATGCCACCACTTTTTTCCAACCGCGTTTTGAAATTTCTTCACGAATTTCTGTGGCGGTGCGGAAAGTGTCAGGAAAGTCCTGTGGGAAATAGCTGTAGTTCAATACTTGAATGGAACCAGAAACTAAAAAGCGACCTGAATTGAGGAACGTGGTGACACCTGGGTGTTTGTCGTCCAAGGTGCTAAAAATATGTTTTGCCATGAACTGCATTTGTTCATCGCTAGCTTCATCAATCGCTGCAACATCCATCACAGCAATCACAGGATTGCCTTCGACATTCGGATCGCGCAGCGCAATGCGTTTTGCATTTTTAATTGCAGACACATCTTTTAAAATATTCACAATCGGAATCGGCCAAAACAAGCCGCTAGTGGTGTGCAATTTTTCTGCTACCGAAAGGCTGTCGGCTAAGTTCATGTAGCCGGTGAGCGGTGTGAAATAGCCTGCGCCCATCATCACTGCATTGCCTGCCGCTGCTGAGCTGATTAATACCGATGGCAGTTGTTCCGCTTCAGCGGCTAACTTAGCGCGCTTATTGGCATCAGCAACAAAACGTGGTTGGAGTGTATCGGCACCGTGTGGCTTGATCATGACTAATCCTCCTGTGTGGAAAAGAGCAGGCGTGTGTGAGTTTTCGGGGTGCGTCATTATAGCTACAATCGCCGCGCGGGTCAGATTTGCAGGTGATATGTGGCTAAACGAATGCGTGATACGTTGATTAAAGAGGTGGCTCTGCCAGCCGTGTGCGGCTTGGTTGTGGCACTTTTTTATCTACAGCACCTGAAAATTCAGTCACTCGAAGCGGCTGTTGCGCATATTCAAGAAAGCGTCGCTACACAAACGCAACGAGCAAGCGATGTGTCATCGACTTCGTATGCCGATGCGGCGGAAGTGGCAATGCCTGCGGTAGTCAACGTGTATACGCGGCGTTATGTGCGCCGTGAAGTGATTGAAGGCAATCCTTATTTTGTTTCGCCACAAGAACGCATTGAAGGATCGCTAGGCTCTGGTGTCATTGTGAGCACTGATGGTTATGTCTTGACGAACTATCATGTGATTGCTGGTGCGTATCAAATTTTAGTGAGTTTGCATGATGGTAGAGATGCGCAAGCGGAATTGGTTGGCATTGATAGTGAAACTGATTTAGCGGTTTTAAAAATTAAATTGCCGGATTTAACCGCCATTCGTTTTGGTGATGCGCAACATATGCGTATCGGTGATGTAGTGTTGGCTATCGGTAATCCTTTAGGTGTCGGGCAAACCGTCACGCAGGGGATTATTTCTGCCGCTGCGCGCTATGGTTTAGAACTCAATATTCAAGAAAATTATTTGCAAACGGATGCGGCTATTAATCAAGGTAATTCGGGTGGTGCATTAGTTGATACCTCAGGAAAATTAGTCGGCATCAACACGGCGATACAAAGCCCAACAGGTGGCTCGGTCGGTATTGGTTATGCAATTCCTTCTGATACAGCGCAAAAAGTGTTGAACGATATTGTTCGTCACGGTCATGTGATTCGCGGTTGGATAGGTGTGGAATCACAAGCTTTAAATGCATTCGCGTCGCGTAGTTTGGGTTTGGAGCCAGGGCAGGGCATGTTGGTGCGCAGTGTTTTTCGCGGGGGGCCTGGGGCGGCAGCAGGTTTACAACCTGGTGATATCATCACGCATTTTGATGGAGTGCCAGCAACCACCACACGCGCTGGCATGAAACGCATCACCAATGCGCAACCGGGTGAAAAAGTAGAGGTAAGTTTTTTGCGATCAGGTCAAAAAGGTGTGGTGACACTGACAATCGGTGTTCGACCTGGGGGGTAATTTTTTAAGATTTTAACGATAATGGTAAACCTGCAATCACCATTGTCACTGCATCGCAGTGTGTAGCTAACTGCTGATGTAAACGACCGGCTTCATCGACAAAACGGCGTGCAAGTGAATCCATTGGCACAATACCCATACCCACTTCGTTGCTCACCAAAAAAATATCGCCAGCCAGTTGTGGTAGCGCGTTCAAAAAATTTCTTCGCTCGCGTACAAAAATATCATCGCCTGCAATTAAAAGATTCGTCAGCCACAGTGTTAAGCAGTCCACCAAAATACAGGTATCTTTTGTGGCGTGTTGTTGTAGCGCAGCGGCGAGTTGCAGCGGTTCTTCAACAGTAACCCAGCGTGCATCACGTGAGGTTTGATGATGATGAATGCGCGCTTGCATTTCATCATCCAATGCTTCAGATGTGGCGATGTAGACCAGTTTTTTTTTTGTCGCCAAGCCTGCCGTTTCTGCAAAGCGACTTTTGCCGGAACGCGCGCCGCCGAGGATGAGGTGTTTCATTCTCTCAACCGCTTGTATTTCATGCGTGTAGGTTGTTGATCGCCCATGCGCGCTTTGTGGTCGGCTTCGTATTCGGTGTAAGTGCCTTCAAAAAACACGGCACTGCTTTCACCTTCAAAAGCGAGGATATGTGTGCAAACACGATCGAGGAACCAGCGATCGTGCGAAATCACCATCGCGCAGCCGGGGAAGTTTTGCAGGGCTTCTTCCAAGGCGCGCAGCGTTTCTACATCGAGATCGTTTGACGGTTCGTCGAGCAGCAAAAAGTTGCCGCCTTCTTTGAGTGTGCAAGCCAATTGCAGGCGACCGCGTTCACCGCCGGATAATTCGCCTACGCGTTTTTGTTGATCAGAGCCTTTGAAATTGAAGCGACCTAAATAAGCGCGCGATGGCACTTCATAGTTGCCAATTTTGATGATATCGAGACCATCGGATACGGCTTCCCAAACAGTTTTGTTCGCATCCAATTTTTCACGCGACTGTTCAACATAGGCGAGTTTTACGGTATCGCCTAATGTGATGCTGCCTTGATCGGGTTTTTCTTGTCCAGTGATCATGCGAAACAGAGTAGATTTACCTGCGCCGTTCGGGCCGATAATGCCGACAATGGCACCTTTCGGAACAGCAAAAGAAAGATCATCAACCAACACGCGATCACTAAATGATTTGGTGACATGATCCAGCTCCAACACTTTGTCGCCTAAACGCGGGCCGGGTGGAATATAAATTTCATTGGTTTCGTTGCGCGCTTGATATTCTTGCGAATTCAATTCATCAAAACGGGCGAGTCGTGCTTTGTTTTTGGCGTGACGACCTTTAGGGTTTTGGCGCACCCATTCCAATTCGCGCTCGATGGTTTTTTGTCGCGCCGCTTCAGTGCGCTCTTCTTGTTTTAAGCGTGCTTCTTTTTGTTCTAACCAAGAAGTGTAATTGCCTTCATACGGAATACCGTGACCGCGATCGAGTTCCAAAATCCAGCCGGCAGCGTTATCAAGGAAGTAGCGATCGTGCGTAATCGCCACCACCGTGCCAGGAAATTCCACCAGAAAATGCTCTAGCCATGCGACAGATTCTGCATCCAAGTGGTTGGTTGGTTCGTCGAGCAGCAAGATATCGGGGCGCGACATCAATAAACGACACAGCGCCACACGGCGGCGTTCACCGCCGGATAATTTGGTGACATCCGCATCCCACGGCGGCAGGCGCAGCGCATCGGCCGCGACTTCCAGTTTGTGTTCGATGCTGTGTGCATCCCACGCCTGAATAATGTCTTCAAACTCGGCTTGTTTTTTTGCCAGCGCATCAAAGTCAGCATTTTCTTCGGCGTAAGCCGCGTAAACAGCATCCAAACCTTTTAAGGCATTGAGTGGTTCTGCTAAGCCTTCTTCCACATTGCCGCGCACATCTTTGTTGGCATCTAACTGTGGCTCTTGTGGTAGATAACCAATTTTTAGATTACTCATCGGACGCGCTTCACCGATGAAATCGGTATCAATGCCTGCCATAATTTTTAACAAAGTCGATTTGCCGGAACCGTTTAAGCCTAGTACGCCAATTTTTGCGCCTGGGAAAAATGACAGTGAAATATCTTTGAGAATTTCACGCTTCGGTGGTACGACTTTACCGAGTCGGTTCATGGTAAAAACATATTGAGCCATTCGTATTTCCTGCTGTATTCAAGTGTAATTTGTTAAAAAAATTAATGAAGAAAGCTATCGTCGCAGCCATTTTCTGAGTGTGTTAAAAAGGTTTGCAGGTTCGGTTGCCGATGTGACAATCACGATCGTCGTATTGTCGCGTCCACCTTGCTTTAAGGTTTCATCCAACAACGCGTGGGTAGCGGCTTCAGGGTGATTGTGTGTGGTGAGCAATGTGCTGATTTGCTCGAAAGACAATTCATCAGATAAGCCATCGCTGCACAATAAAAGCCATTGATTGGCCTGCCATTCGCGTTCTACCGTATCAACGCGAATTTGCTCGCTATCCATCGAGCCCAAACATTGCGTGATGACATTTTTATCTTTGTGGCTGAGCGCCTCTTGCGCAGAAATGGTGCCCGCTGCAACCAGCATTTGCACATAAGAGTGATCGGTCGTGATCTGCTCAAGGTTGCCGCTGTGCTCGCCGGTTTTCGTCCAAAGATAGGCGCGGCTGTCGCCGACCCACGCAATACGATAGCGGGAGCCTTGGGCGTGCAGGGCAACCACGGTGGTGCCCATGCCTTTAGCGCCGCGCTCGGTGTGGCTCATGTGCAGCACATTGTCGTGCGCTGTGCGGATGGCCTCAGTGACATCGCGCCCTTGGCGCACTTGCTCGACGATAGTTTCTATAGCAATTGCGCTGGCCACCTCGCCAGCTTCGTGACCGCCCATGCCATCAGCCACTAGCCACAGCCCCAATTCAGGATGGCAGGCGAAAGCATCTTCATTATTACTGCGCACATTACCCGTGTGAGTGAGGGCAAAATCTTTCCAGACCGCCATGCGGTATCCTGTTCGTTTTTAAGGGGTCGATCTATTAAAATCGGCGACCATTATAGTTTGGCCGGGCGTTCTCCGGTTGCTTTCCAGCGAGACGATTTCCTTGGCTGATTCATCATTCGCACCGCGTTCACTCATGCTTTACGGCACGCTGGGCTGTCATCTCTGCGAAGTGGCGGAGCAGTTGTTGTTGCCGTATGTGGCGCAGGGTTGGCAGGTCGAGTTAGTGGATATTGCCGAGGACGATGCTTTACTTGAGCAATTTTCACTGGTGATTCCGGTATTGGAAGAGATAGCCACCGCGCGACAAATGCATTGGCCGTTTGATGCCACAACACTGCGATCTTTTCTCTTGCGTGAAGCAGCAGAGCAGGAGAAATAAATTATGTGGCGCTGGATTATTTTGGCTTTTGCCTTGTTGTTTATTTTTTCGCGTGTGACGCGCTTGCAGCCATCGCATCGTGATAAAAAATTACAAGTATTAAGGCAAACAGCTACGCAAGCCGGTTTAGCCGTGCGTTTTTGGACCAAGCGCACCAGTGGCTATCAAGCGCGTTTGTTGCCAGAGTCGGGCTTTATGTATTACTTTCCGTGGTTCGCGAGTGAACGACCTAAATCGCACTGGGCGGTGTGGTTGGATGTTGAAGGTAATACGCATCGTGTTGCCGGTGAAGTGCCAGATTTAGCGCAGCAATGTTTGCGTTCTTTTCAGAAAAACTTTCCAGAGAGTTGGGCGCTGTTGGAGTGTAATGCTATCGGTATGGGCTTGCTGTGGCAGGAGCAAGGCGAACCAGAAGATGTAAATAATATTGCGCAAGCCTTGGATGTGCTGCGAAAAAATTTTGATGTGGTTTCAGGTTGAGAGCAATAAGACATGACAAGTAGTGTTTCATCGACGAAAAAGTTTTTTGTGGGGTTAATAACCGCCGTACTCGCGGCACTGGTTTGGTATGGTGTCATTTATCCTAGGGAAATTAAAAAAGAGTGGCATGAACCGCTAAAAAGTGCATCTTTTGCGCCATTTTACGATGGACAATCACCACTGAAAAAAGTTTTTCCATCCAAAGAGCAAATTGAGTCTGATTTAGTACGCTTGCAAGGTATTTTTAGTGGTATTCGCACTTATACCGCTTTGGATGGCATGGAAGCTGTACCTGCCTTGGCAGAAAAATACGGCTTCACTTTAACGCACAGCGCGTGGCTGGGGCGTGAAAAAGAAGCGAATGACAAAGAAGTGCAGGCTTTGATTGAAACAGCCAATCAATATCCCAAAGCAGTAAAACGTGTGATTGTGGGCAACGAAGTATTGCTGCGTCGCGACCTCAAGCCGGATGAATTAATTGCCTATATTGATCGAGTACGTTCCGCTATTAAACAACCAGTTTCTTATGCGGACGTGTGGGCGTTTTGGCTGAAAAATCCACAAATTGCCGATCATGTCGATTTCATCACGATACATATTTTGCCGTATTGGGAAGACGAGCCCGTATCTGTGCACGATGCACAAAAACATATGCTCGCCATCATTGCCAAAATTAAACAACGCTTCCCAAACAAACCTATTTTAGTGGGCGAAACAGGTTGGCCGACAGAAGGGCGCAGCCGTGGACCTGCGCATGCCAATATTGTGACAGCAGCAGAATTTGTTCGTGCTTTGCCTGAGCTGGCTAAAAAATACGATTTTGATTACAACGTGGTGGAAGCGTACGACCAATCATGGAAAGCGCAATTGGAAGGCACGGTCGGTGCGCGTTGGGGTTTGTTTGATGAATCGCGCGCGATGAAATATCCCTTAACAGGCGCTGTGATACCGCTAGATGATGCCATGTTGCGCGCTGTCTCTTCTCTTGTTTTAGGCGTTTTAATGGCGTTGTTGCTGGTACCTTATGCGCGCAATGTGCAGCAGATATTTTCATTGAGTGTGTGGAGTCAATTATTTTCTGCGGCATTGGTCTTAGCTGTTTATAAAAGTATTCGTTTATCTGTTGCGCCATCTTCACTCACATGGTTTGCACAACACGTTCTGTTTTTTATTGCCGATAAACATTGGATTTCTGATGCGGATGTCGCGTTCTGGTATCGCTTGTTATTGCAAACATGGGCGGAGCCTTTCGCGCATTTATGGGGTTATGTGTTAGCAGGTTTTTCAGTGTTGTTTGCAATAGGTGGTGTGCAGTGGATACACACTTTGCTGGCGAAACAACTGTCATCAGATTCGGTTGCTTGGGTGCGCCGAGGGTTCGCTTTGTACGCTTTGGGTGCAATGGGATTTGCAGTGATGTTTGCAACGTCTGGTCGCTATATGGATGTGCCAGTGCCTTTGTATTGTTTGCCTGTGGTATTAGCGGGCGGACTTTGGTTAACGCGTCGCTGTATGCCAACAATTCCTGCCAGTGCTAGCGCCGTATTTACGTGGAATATTTATCCGAAATTATTACTGCCGTTGGCTGCGTTGGCTTGCCTGTGGGGAGAGGTTTCAGCGATGTTGCAAGGTGAAGACTTCATTACGATGTATCCCACATTACAAGAACAAGTGCCCTTGATTGCGCATTCGATACTGGCAAATCACGAGCTTTTATTGTGGTGTGCTCTGTGCGTATTGTTGGCATTGCCTTTTCGTCGTGAAAAATAAAACGAAGAAAAAATTTACCGCCCGTAGCTCAGTTGGATAGAGCGGCCCCCTCCTAAGGGGCAGGTCGGACGTTCAAATCGTCTCGGGCGGACCACATAACAAATAGGAAAAAAGGAAGTAAAAAACGATGAATCCCATAGAGTTTATTTTGCATATCAACGATCACTTGGCTGGCATGATTGAAATGTACGGCACATGGGTCTATGCCATTTTGTTTTTCATTGTTTTTGCAGAAACAGGCTTGGTGGTAACGCCTTTTTTGCCTGGCGATTCTCTACTATTTGCGGTGGGAGCTTTGGCGGCATCAACAGGAAAGCTCGATCCTTGGTTGTGTGGCGCCATTATTATGGCGGCAGCTTTCTGTGGCGATAACGTGAATTATTGGGTGGGAAGAACGCTGGGGCCGCGTGTTTTTCGCTTTGAGGATTCGGTATTTTTTCACCGCAAGCATTTAGAGCGTACAGAACAGTTCTATAACAAATACGGTTCACGCGCCGTTATCATTGCGCGCTTTGTGCCGATTGTTCGCACCTTTGCGCCATTCGTTGCGGGTATTGGAAAAATGCCGTATCCGCGTTACATCGCGTTCAGTTGCATTGGTTCAATGCTGTGGGTGCCAATTTGTGTGGGTGCTGGTATTTTCTTTGGTGATATGGAAATCGTCAAAAAGAATTTTGAGTTGGTTGTTTTGGGCGTGATTGCTGTATCGCTGATTCCTATTGCTGTTGAAATTCTCAAAGCAAAAATGAATAAAAAAGCATCATAACGCTGTTAACTGATGCGACGGTGCTGCTATGTCAGAACGGGTAGATAGACAATTTACAGCACTACAACGCTGGTATGCCGGCAGCACAGGGCAAGCCGTTTGGCATGCTGAAAAAGCATTGCTGGATAAATATTTGCCGCAATTGTTTGGTTATCACTTATTAAATTTGAGTGTCTGTCCCTCTTTGCCTTTGGTGGAAGCCAGTCCTATTCATCACTGTTTTTCTTTGAATGATCTGTCTGTTAAGGAGTCTGATATTGCAGCTCGCTGCTTAACGCACGCTTTGCCTATCGAAAGTGAAAGTGTGGATGTTGCGGTGTTGCATCATGCACTGGACTACAGTGAGGTGCCGCATCAGTTATTGCGTGAAACTGCACGTGTTTTGATGCCTTATGGCAGTGTATTGATTTTTGGGTTCCAGCGTTGGAGTGCGCTGGGTGTGCAACACATGATGCAGCAGCGCTGGAGTACAGATAATACTGTTGCTGCACATCAGTTTCTAGGTGTGCGTCGCTTGCACGATTGGTTGGTTCTGCTTGATTTTGAAATCGTAGAATCATCCCACGTGGTTTTTATGCCGCCGCAATTAGGTGAAACGGCTAGCAGTCATGCGCAGTGGATTGAACGCTGGGGAAATAAATCTAAGTTGCCGTGTGGCAGTATTTATTTTGTGTTAGCCCGTAAAACAGTGGCGGGTGTGCGACCTTTGTGGGTAGAAACAGAGAAGCGTTCGCTGAATCCATTAGATGTTTTGTCACCTACACCCGTTTCGCCAGTGGTTCGTCCTGCTACACAGCGGTATCAAAAAAATGTCTGAGCAGATTGTGAAAAAAGTAGAAGTATTTACTGACGGCGCGTGCCGAGGCAATCCAGGGCCTGGCGGCTGGGGTGCTGTTTTGCGTTATGGCAATAAAGAAAAAGAGTTGTACGGCGCAGAAAGTTTAACCACCAATAATCGTATGGAGTTGATGGCTGCCATCGCAGCTTTGGAAGCGTTGAAAGATTCTTGTCAGGTGGATTTAACGACAGATTCGCAATACGTGCGCCAAGGCGTTACCAGTTGGATGGCAAACTGGAAGAAAAATGGTTGGCGCACCAGTGATAAAAAGCCCGTTAAAAATCAAGATTTGTGGCAGCGATTAGATTTAGTTGCCCATAAACATATCGTCGCTTGGCATTGGGTAAAAGGGCATAGTGGTCACGCAGAGAATGAACGCTGCGATGCGTTAGCCAATCAAGCGATTGATGAAATGCAAGTGTCTTAGAGGAATTTCATGTGCGACAAATTGTTTTGGATACAGAAACAACTGGATTAGATCCTGCACAGGGCAATCGCATCATTGAAATCGGTTGCGTTGAAGTAATTGGTAGAAAACTAACCGGCAATAATTTTCATCAATATATCAATCCTGAGCGAGACAGCGAAGAAAAGGCTTTAGAGGTTCACGGTTTGACGACGGATTTTTTGTCAGATAAGCCTTTGTTTCATCAAATTGCAGAAGCTTTTCTTGCTTATGTGGATGGCGCGGAGTTAGTCATTCATAACGCAGCATTCGACGTGGGTTTTTTGAACAGTGAATTACAAAAAACTCATGGCAATGATTTTTCTCTAGCAGCGCGCTGCAAAATTACCGATTCCTTGGCGATGGCAAAAGAGCGCCATCCGGGGCAGCGCAACAGCTTGGATGCCTTGTGTAAACGCTACGATGTAGATAATTCTCACCGAGAGTTGCACGGCGCTTTGTTGGACGCCGAGATTTTGGCGGATGTGTATTTGGCGATGACCGGCGGGCAGACGAGTTTGCTCGGTGGTGGTCAGAGTGACGGTAGCTCGACGACGATGCTGGCGCACGACATCCCTATACAGCGCGTAGACGCTGCGTTAGTCGCGCAATTAACGGTGTTATCGGCAAATCCGAGCGAACAAGAAGCGCACAGCGCGTACCTTTCCGTGTTGTGTAAAAAGGCGGGCGGCAGCCTCTGGGATGCCTGAATCTATAGGCTGTGTGGTAAAGTTGCGCGGCTTTGAGCAGAACAATTAAAGGGGTAAGGCGTGTACGAAATTGTATTAGCGGGCGGTTGGATGATGGGGCCGTTGCTGTTGGCATCCATTGCGGTTGTTGCTATTGCTGCCGAACGTTATTGGTCGCTCAATGCGCAAAAAATTATTCCCACTGCGTTGCTTACGCAAATTTGGGATTGGCTGCAACAAGGTCAGGTTGATAGCAAAAAAATCAAAGCGGTACATGATTCTTCTCCTTTAGGACAAGTGTTGGCGGCAGGCTTGAGCAATACGCGCCATAGTCGCGCGGTCATGATTGAAAGTATGGAAGTTGCTGCCGGTCGTGTACAACACGATTTAGAGCGCTATTTAAGTGCGTTAAGCGCAATTGCCAACGTCGCGCCATTGATGGGCTTGTTGGGTACGGTTGTCGGCACCATCAAAATTTTTTCCGCCATTATGTTGGAAGGTGGCACAGGCAATCCAGGCGCATTGGCTGGCGGTATTTCTGAAGCGTTGATAACTACCGCAACCGGCTTAATCATTGCTATTCCTGCGTCATTGGCTAGCCGTTATTTTTACAGAGTGGTGGATGGCTACATGATCAGTATTCAGCAGGATGCGATGAAATTGGTCGATGCTTTGCATTCTGATCGCAAAGTCAAAAGCGAAAAATATAACGCTGAGCATTGATTCTTGTGAAAATTCGCAAACGACAAAGACAAGACGACTATATCAACGTTGTGCCGTTTATCGACATCTTGTTGGTACTGCTGATTTTTTTTATGGTGTCGAGTCGCTTTACGCACAATGCAGAATTAAAACTGGATTTGCCGACAGCAGAAGATCCATCAGGGCAACAGCGCCAGCCAGATACCGTTGAACTGGTGGTGGCAGAAGATGGCAACTTCATGGTGAATGACCGCGCGTTAGTGGATAACAAACCAGAAACGCTGCGCAAGGCTTTGCATGAAGCGGCTGGTGATCGCACTGATATTCCTTTGATTCTCTCCGCAGATGCAAAAGCACAGCATCAAGCTGTTGTGACCGCAATGGATGTAGCAGGGCAGTTGGGTTTTTCACGTTTGAGTATTACCACTAGGCGCGATGAAAACGCTGAGTGATTGGTTTGAGCGTATTTGGTATCGACGCGAACGCCGTGATTGGCTCGTTGTAATTTTATTGCTGCCATTGTCTTTGGTTTTTTATTGCATCACCACTTTACGGCGTTTTTTTCTCAAGCGTAAACAAGCATGTTTGTCAGTACCCGTTATTGTGGTTGGCAATATTTCGGTTGGCGGCACAGGAAAAACGCCGCTGCTGTGTGCTTTGGCGCAAGCACTGACTCAGCGCGGATTACGCGTCGGCATCATCAGTCGTGGCTACGGTGGTGACTATCTGGAAAGTGCACGCATTGTTGCAATAGATGATGTAGTCGGCCGTGTGGGTGACGAACCTTTACTGATTGCGCGCGCCACACAATGTCCAGTTGTGATTGGTCGTGGTCGTTACCTTGCCGCACAATATTTACTCGCGCATCAGTTTGTGGATGTTATTTTGTCCGATGATGGTTTGCAGCATTACGCATTGCCACGCGATGTTGAAATTGTTGTATTGGATGCAGAACGCGGTATTGGGAATGGCTTTTGTCTGCCAGTCGGTCCTTTAAGAGAACCTGCATCGCGTTTGCAGGCTGCTGATTTTGTTGTAATAAATGGACAGCCGGTGCAGCATAATATGCATCCTAAAATAGAAAATTTTTTGTCAGTGCAGTTATTGCCGCAGTGTTGGGTGTCTGTTGCTTCTAGTAAAGTTTTTCCTCTGGAAACGGTAGATAAAAAAACTACGGTGCATGCAGTGGCAGGTATCGGTAATCCATCGCGTTTCTTTGCGACGCTAAAGAACATGGGGTTTACCGTGATTGAGCATGCTTTTCCTGATCATCATATGTTTATCGAAAAAGATTGTTTATTTAATGATGAATTTCCTGTGCTGATGACGGAAAAAGATGCTGTGAAGTGTGCTGATTTTGCTAAAGCAAATTGGTATGCGCTGCGCGTTGCCATGTCCTTGCCTGAGGAGTGGGTGGATGCTGTGTGGCAAACGGCGTCAAATAAGTTTCAAAAAAATAAGGTGGTTGGATGAGTTTTGTGGTTGTTATTCCCGCGCGATTTGCTTCAACGCGCTTGCCGGGTAAACCTTTGCTGGATATTGCTGGCAAACCGATGATTGAGCATGTTTGGCAACGCGCTTTGCAAAGTGGGGCAAGCGAAGTAGTCATTGCAACGGATGATGCGCGCATTGCAGAAGTGGCACAAAAATTTGGCGCATCTGTTGCGATGACGAGTAGCGAACATCCATCAGGTACAGATCGCTTACAAGAAGTGGCGCAGCAGTGCGGCTGGTCTGATGAGCAAGTTGTGGTGAATGTGCAAGGCGATGAGCCTTTAATTCCGTCATCTGTGATCGACCAAGTGGCTGAATTGTTACTGGCACACACGCAGGCAGACATTGCAACTTTGTGTGAAGTAATTACCGATGAAGCGCAGTTTCGTGATCCTAACGCAGTAAAAGTTGTATGCAATGCAGCGATGCAAGCGTTGTACTTTAGTCGTGCACCGATGCCGTGGCCGCGCGAAGGGCAGCCGCTGACTCAAACGAATAACAAAGTTATTTGGGGTTATCGACATATAGGTTTATATGCTTATCGCACCGGTTTTTTACATCGCTATGTGAAGTGGGCATCCTGCTGGTTGGAGAACACAGAAAAATTAGAACAGTTGCGTGCCTTGTATCAAGGTTCTGTAATTCAAGTAGCAGAATCTTGTGTGAGTATTCCTGCTGGAGTGGATACGCAACATGATCTAGATATTGTGCGTCGAATTGTATTGGGGCAGGAGTGAGGCATGGCGGTTAAGGTTTTATTTGTTTGTTTGGGAAATATTTGTCGTTCACCCACCGCACACGGTGTTTTTGAACAGCGTGTGCAGCAAGCAGGTTTAGCTAAAGAGATTTTGGTGGACTCTGCGGCAACGGCTGCGTTTCATGTAGGAAATCCACCAGACCCAAGAACAGCGCGAGCTGCGGCTGCACGCGGTTACGATTTAAGTGCGCAAATATCACGTCAAGTCACGAAAGAAGATTTTTTGCATTTTGATTTTATTTTACCTGTGGACAGAATAAATTTGAGTACGCTACGCGCTATTCAACCAAAAGATTTTTCAGGCCACATCGGCTTATTTTTGGATTTTAGTAAACAGCGTCAGTACACACAGATCCCTGATCCTTATAATGACGGCGTAGAGAGTTTTGAATTGGTTTTAGATTTGGTTGAAGATGCGGCAGAGGGCTTATTGCAGCATATTATTTCAACTCGTCTGAAAGGGTGATGCATTGTGTTGCGTGAATGGGTAGATCTAAAACCTTACAACACTTTGGCTTTACAGGTGCGCGCGGCTTTATTTTGTGAAACCAATAACGTGGAAGAATTATGTGCAGCTTTAGCGCTAGCACATGAAAAATCCGCACCAATTTTTCCGCTCGGTGAAGGTAGTAATATTGTTTTAACACAAGACTATGAAGGTATGGTTTTGCGTTTTCGTGATGAGACAGTCAGAGTTGAATATGAAGATGAGACCTGTGTTCATGTCAGCGTGGGTGCGGGGATGCGCTGGCATGATTGGGTGGAAAAAGCTGTCGCAGAACAATGGTATGGCTTGGAAAATTTAGCACTTATCCCTGGTATGGTCGGTGCGGCACCTGTGCAAAATATTGGTGCTTACGGCATCGAAGTCGCCGATTTTATTTTGTGTGTGCGTGGAATTTATCTCGATAGCAGTGAACGTTTTGAATTAGATAATGCCGCCTGCCAGTTCTCTTATCGCCACAGTGTTTTCAAAGAGAGGCTTTTTCAGAAAACGGTGATTACATCGGTTGTTTTTCGTTTGAATAAAACGTCGCGGACGCATTATCACTATGCCGCTTTGCGTGAGTATTTGGCGGAACATCATCCTACTGAGTTAGAGAATGGAGCCGTCGATGCTGTCATGGTGAAAGAGGCTGTATGCGAAGTGCGCCGCACGCGTTTGCCTGATCCTGCTTTGTTGCCTAATGTGGGTAGCTTTTTCAAAAATCCACAAATATCACCTGAGCATTTTGTCAGGCTGCGTGAACAATATCCGCAAGTGGTTTTTTATTCGGGTGAACAAGGTAAATTCAAAATTGCGGCGGGTTGGTTGATTGATCAATTGGGGTGGAAAGGGCGTTGTATGGGTGCGGCTTGTGTCCATGAAAAGCAGGCTCTAGTGCTGGTTAATCGTGCTAATGCAACAGGCAAAGAAGTTTTGGCGTTGGCTGATTCTGTTGCTGCTGATGTCATGCGAGAGTTTGGCATCGCCTTGGAGTACGAGCCGCAGGTGTTGTAGTGGCTTTATGGCTGCAAGACTGTGCTGCTGAGTCTGGTTTTATACCATTGATGTGTGGCATCAATTTTTGGCATGAGTATGTCAAGGTTGATGGTTTTTAAGTCCTCAAAACTGCACTGTAAAATAAAAATATCGCGGTTTCTGTAAAGCGTATTGTTCATGCATGCTGCACCGATTGGCGCAACCGCTGGATCAAAACTCATGGTTTGCAATGAAAGAACTAGAGTGAATGCAAGCGGCGATTTCCATTGGTAATGCTCGCCAGTTTTGACGACATGATCTGCGATTAAATCCAAACAGTCAGTAAAGTTTTGCGATGTGGGCAGGCGGTATTCCAAATGACGCGGATAGCCGCTGTAGCCACAGCCTGCCAGCGGCTTGGTGTACGTTGTTGCTTCTAAATGCTGGATGGCTTGATCAAAGGCATTTGTTTTAGCGGTATTACTGTTATCCCATAAGAAAACGGTTTTTCTTGTATTTGGATTCATTATTGATAGCGCCGCTATCGAAATGATGATTGCAGAAACAATTTTAATACTTTGGCTACTTGTATTGATAGTTTGCACTACCAATAAGCAGAGCAACCAAAAACTCCACTGCATAGGGAAGTACAGGTGACCTGGGCTCATCGCCATGGCAAACACTACAAACCACAATACATACATCAGTATGCAAGTGCTGACTGAAAACAGTAACCATCTCAGTGGTGATGTGTTATGCCTTTGAATTATTTTTTTAAAATTAATGAGAGAGGTGGCGAGCAACCCCAGTAGATAGAGTATGCCTACGATGTGATGCACGTCGGCGGGTTCTTTACCCAAGAAAGGATTTTTAATGCCAAATACCGCTAGTCCTTCTTCGACAAAGTAGAGGTTTTTATTGGCATTGCGAAAAAGATAAGGGTTTTTTTCTTTTGCTTGTAGCCACTGTCCAATACCAGAGCCGTGATGGTGGATAAAGTCTTGTCCATATTGCCGATAGTTTTCTTGGTAGACCGTTGAATAATCTTGCAGTGCATTTTTTTGTAGCAGGGATGTCGTGCTGTTAACTAGGATGGGTGGAAGGGTTAATAGAATGATTGGAATTAATAATTGTTTGATGCGCGTAAAGATTGAAAATAAAAAAACGAAGCTTAATAAAATAAATGCCGGTAGCAGTAGTGGTTTGATAAGCAGACTGATGCTAGTTGCTGCTCCCAGTAACAGTGCGCGGCTTGTGATGTTATAGGTTGTGTTAAATGACACACAGGCAGCTAACAAAAATAATAAACTGCCAGTGTAATAGCCGATCAATGAGGAAAAGTCTTGTGCAAAGGCTGCAACAATGCCGCAAGTTAAACCGAGCATCGTGAGTGCTGGATTTTCGGTATAGCGGCGAATTTGCCACAAGCACAAAGCGGAGAGAGTGAGGTTGATCGCCCAGCCTGTTACGCCGCCTATCCACCATTGGTTGCCAAAAATTTTAATCAGCAGTGCTGCTGGTAATAGCAGCGCAGCAGGGCCGGTGAAATCCGGGTTGAAAGGGATTTTTTCACTGTAGCTGGTGGCCCAGCCATAGTCGTTGAGCCAGTTTTTAGGCACAGATAAAAACAGTGCATCGTCGCCGGAGGGCGAGCGTTCAAATGCCAAAATCCCTTGACCGATAACAAAGGCAATAAACAGAGCCAGAGCGATGAAATTGATCAGGGCTTCCGCCCGATTTGCCTTGAAATACAGCACCCTATCCCCATTTTGCAGGTGTTCCCCGCGATTCTAACTGCTTTATGGAGATTTCTACGATGTCTGTTGTCGATAAACCTGCTGCTGAAACTTTGGGCTTTCAAACGGAGGCCAAACAACTCCTCCAATTGATGATTCATTCGCTGTACAGCAACCGTGAAATTTTCTTGCGTGAGTTGGTCTCTAATGCGTCAGACGCTTGCGATAAATTGCGTTTTGCGGCACTGGCAGATAACAGTCTTTACGAGAATGATGGCGAACTGAAAGTGCGTATCAGTGTGGATGAGGCTGCGTGCACTATCACGATTGATGATAACGGCATCGGCATGAATCGCGAGGAGGCGGTCTCGCATTTAGGCACGATAGCGAAATCAGGTACAGCAGAATTTATCCGTAATTTATCTGGCGATGAAAAAAAAGATTCGCATTTAATCGGCCAGTTCGGTGTTGGTTTTTATTCGGCTTTTATCGTTGCAGATAAAGTGGAAGTGTTGAGTCGTCGAGCTGGTCAGCCCAGAGAAGAAGGTGTGCATTGGGTATCAGCAGGTGAATCCGATTTTTCTGTTGAAACGATAGATAAAACGGAGCGCGGCACGCGCATTATTTTACATCTCAAAGAAGATGCTGTTGAGTTTGCTAACGATTGGCGCTTGCGTAGTATCGTGCGCAAGTATTCTGATCATATCGCTGTGCCTGTGCAAATGCGCCAGTACATGCCGCCTGCAGAGGAAGGCAAAGAGCAGGAAATTGGCGAGTGGGAAAATGTAAACAGCGCTACTGCGCTGTGGACGCGTAGTAAAAGTGAGATCAGCGACGATGAGTATCAGACTTTTTATCAGCATGTGTCGCATGATTACGCTGAGCCTTTGGCGTGGAGTCATAACAAAGTTGAAGGTAAATTGGAATACACCAGCTTACTTTATATTCCAACTGAAGCGCCTTTTGATCTTTATCATCGCGATGCCGCGCGCGGTTTGAAGCTTTATGTGCAGCGCACTTACATCATGGACGATGCAGAACAATTTCTGCCTTTGTATTTGCGTTTTGTTAAAGGCGTGGTGGATTCTAATGATCTGTCTTTGAATGTATCTCGCGAAATTTTGCAGCAAGATTCCACTGTAGAAAGCATGAAGTCGGTATTGACCAAGCGTGTTCTGGATATACTGGAAAAATTGGCTGAAGATAAAGAAAAATACTCCAGCTTCTGGAAAACTTTTGGCAATGTCCTCAAGGAAGGCATGGTTGAAGATGCAGCGAATCGTGAGCGCATTGGCAAGTTACTGCGTTTTGCAACCAGCACTTCATCAAAAGAACAGGATCAATCCTTGGATGATTACATTGCACGGATGAAGGACGGACAGACGCAGATTTATTACATCGCCTCTGATCATTACGACACCGCAAAAAACAGCCCGCACTTAGAAGTTTTTCGTGCCAATGAGGTGGAAGTGTTGCTCATGCACGATCGTTTGGATGAGTGGATGATGGGCTATTTTCGTGAATACGCGGGTAAGTCTTTTGCTGATGTGGCTCGCGGCGATTTGGATATCAGTCATTTGCTAAAAGAGCCGCAGCCAGAGAAAAAAGCCGAGGACGAATCGGCAACCGATAATGCCTTGCTTGAACGCATCAAAACGGTGTTGAGTGAACAGGTAGAGTCGGTACGCTTTTCTACGCGCTTGGTAGATTCACCTGCTTGCTTGGTCGTGGGGCAGGCCGATATGGGTATGCAGATGCGTCGCATGATGGAAGCGGCAGGGCAGGCAGTGCCTGATGCCAAACCTATTTTTGAGATCAATGAAAAACACGCGTTGGTGCAGCGCCTAGCTGATACTGATGATGATGCACGGTTTGAAGATTTAACGTTGGTCTTGTTGGACGAAGCGCGTTTATCAGCCGGTTTAAGCTTGGAGAATCCTGCTGGCTTTGTTGCGCGGGTCAATCGTTTGTTGAATGCCTAATCGGCTTTGTGTAGATGCATTTGTGCTATTGTTCGCACAATAGCATCGACACGCAGATAGACAACAACAAATGAATAAATCAAAAATTGTGGTGATGGGCGGTGGTAGTTTTGGTACCGCCATTGCCAATATTTTGTCGGAAAATGATTTTCAAACAGTGTTGTGGGTTCGTGATGCAAAAAAAGCATCTGCTATACAAACAACACGAGAAAATACTGCATATCTTCCCAACTTAAAATTACATGACAACTTGCAAGCGACAGCAGATATGGAATCTGCTTTGCAGGGTGCTGCGATCGTTTTTGTTTCCGTTCCCAGTAAAGTTTTTCGCTCAGTCGTGCAGCAGATGCGTCCGTTGTTATCTTCGGATGCAATTATTGTTAGCACAGCCAAAGGCATCGAAACTGGCGAAAATCATCAAGGCTTTTGGTTGATGAGTGATGTGTTGAAACAAGAGTTACCATTGCATCGTATCGCGGTGTTGAGTGGGCCCAATTTGGCGGGGGAAATCGCCGAAAAACAATTAACCGGCACAGTCGTGGCGAGTAGCGATGCTGCTGTGTGTCAGCAAGTGCAAGATTGTTTGCGCAGTCCGTATTTTCGTGTCTACAGCAATAATGATGTTTACGGTGTTGAACTTGGCGGTGTACTGAAAAACAGTTACGCCATTGCTTGCGGCATGGCGGCGGCGCTCGGTTTGGGCTACAACACCATCAGTATGTTGATTACGCGCAGCTTGGCAGAAATGGGACGCTTTGCCGCAAAACTTGGTGCTGACCCACTCACTTTTATTGGGCTTGCTGGTGTGGGTGATTTAATCGTGACTTGTATATCACCGCGCTCGCGTAATTACCGTATTGGTTTTGCGCTGGGTCAAGGACACAGTTTGCAAGATGCAATTACAGAAGTAGGACAAGTGGCAGAAGGTATCAACACCATTCATTTGGTGAAACTGAAAGCAGATGAATTGGGTGTTTATATGCCGTTAGTTTGCGCATTAAACGATATTTTATTTAACGGCAGAAGTATTGCGGATGCCAGCGCTGCATTGATGGGCAGCGACAACAACAGTGACGTGGAATATCGCGCCAATATCTCTGCATCCAATAATGCATAACACAAATATTTCTGAAAAAATTTCTTTTTCCGTACTGGGATTAAATCTAGCAGCGCAGCGTTGGCATCAAGGTGGTGTGCCGGTCATTGCCTTACATGGCTGGTTGGATAACAGTGACAGTTTTTCTTTACTCGCACCAGAAATGCCCGATGTCGATTTAGTGGCATTGGATATGGCGGGTCACGGTTGGAGTGATCATCGTGCCGCGCACGCCAGTTATTTAATTTGGGATGATTTTCGTGAAATTCTCGCTGTTGCCGATCAATTGGGCTGGCAGCGTTTTGGCTTGCTGGGACATTCACGTGGAGCGATTATTGCCGCGTTATTGGCATCAGCCTTGCCAGAGCGCGTGACGGCCTTGGGTTTGATTGATGGTCTGTGGCCACAGACTTGTGATGCCGCGCAAACGCCCACACAAATAGCCGACAGCCTGCACGCACAACAAAAAACCTCGGTGCCTCGTTCCTATTCTTCTGTAGAAGTCATGGCGCAGCAGCGTTTGCGTCATGGTTTTCCTGTGTCGGAAACGACAGCGAAAACTTTAGTTCAGCGCAATGCCATACAAAATGAAACAGGGCAGTGGTGCTGGCGCATGGATACGCGGCTGCGTCATCCCTCCATAATGATGTTGACTCCAGAGCAAATGGATGCCTGCCATCGCGCGATTGCAGTGCCAACCGAGTTGCATTTGGCGCAGCAGGGTTTAGTGCTGGCATACTCTGATTACGCCGAGCGTTTGTTGACGCTGCCACAAGTTAACTGGACACTGCATGAGGCGGGCCATCATTTGCACATGGAGGGAGCGCAAAGCATACTGGGGCAGGCTTTCAACACATTCTTCCAACGCCTGTGATCTCTCGCCTCAAAAGCATACCGGTCAAGCAACAGTTAATTCTGATGATTTGCGCCATCAGTTTTTTGGGTTTGCTGTTGGCAGGTTTGGCGTTTGTGTTTTATGACCGCTATGCTTATCGAGATAATTTGGTTCATCAAGCCACATTGTTAGCGCGAGTTGTTGCGAGCCACAGCGCCAATGCCGTTGCTTACGGTGATGTCTATGACGCGCGCAAAAATCTTCAAAGTTTCGGTATCGACCCTTCACTTGTTTCTGCTTGTATTAAGACAGAAAGTGGCCAAGTGATGGCGATGTATTTGCGTGGGTATTATCAACCGCCCGATGATGCAGGCACGGTGATTCCTGGTGTGGAATGTTTGGCTTCAGAGAATTTTATTTCTAAATTTGAAGATGGTTATTTGGATTTGATTCAGCCTATTTTGTGGGAGGACTCGCAAAAAATAGGTCAATTGCATTTACGCGTTTCACTGGAAGCATTGGATCAACGCTTTCTCGCGTTCAGTGTAGTTATGCTTTTGATTGTGTTGCTGGTCAGCATGATTTCAATTGCCTTATCTAGCAAAGTGCAGTCGTTTATTTCTGCACCATTGCTGATGCTGGCACAAATTGCCAATACCATTAACCGCTTTAAAGATTATTCACTGCGCGCGCGCACCGATCGTCACGATGAATTAGGGCAATTGGTACAGGCATTTAATGGTATGTTGGATACCATTGAGTTGCAAAACCGTGCTTTGCTTCATGCCAACGAACATTTGGAAGAAAAAGTGCAATTGCGTACCAGCGAATTGCGCGCAACCAACAGTGAGTTAGAGGCGTTTACTTATTCGGTCTCGCATGATTTGCGTTCGCCATTGCGCTCAGTGGATGGTTTTAGTGCTGCACTGCTGGAAGATTGTGGTGATCAGTTAGACGCTACAGGAAAAACCTACATCGCAAGGATTCGTGCGGCTAGTCAGCGCATGGGAACGTTGATTGATAGTTTGCTGCATTTGTCGCGTGTTTCACGTCAAGACATGCGCTACATCACTGTCAATCTGACAGAAATGGCAGACAAAATCGTTGAGGACTTGCGCGCCAGCAATCCTGATAGAGCGGTAACATTTATTCGCGTCGATAATTTACTGGCACGCGGTGACAATGATTTATTGTGCGTAGTATTGGAAAACTTATTGGGTAATGCGTGGAAATACACCAGTAAGACCGAGCAGCCTATCGTGGAATTAGGTGTGCATGATCGCAGTGGCGATACGGTGTATTTTGTACGCGATAACGGTGCGGGTTTCGATATGAAATATGTCGATAAATTATTTGGCGCGTTTCAGCGTTTGCATAGCGACCACGAGTTTCAAGGTTTGGGTATTGGTTTGGCGACTGTGGCGCGTATTGTGCATCGACATGAAGGGGAAATTTGGGCGGAAGCACAGGTCGATCAAGGCGCAACGTTTTATTTTACATTAGCACCTTCTATCAATGATTTATAGCTTCTAGGGTAATTTGTCCCAAACGGCTTTGAGTTCGCTTTGCCAGTTTTGTGCATTTAAATCGCCCACGTGTTTGTAGCGAATCACACCAGAAGAATCGACAAAATACGTTTCAGGTGCGCCATAAACACCGAGGTCAATACCTAGCTTTCCTTCTGCATCCACAATCACATTGCGGTAGGGATTGCCTTTGTTTTTTAGCCATACATTGGCATCGGCATCGCTATCTTTGTAACTGATGCCATAAATAGGAATATTCTGTTGTGCGAGCTGCATTAAAAATGGATGTTCAACGCGGCAAGTGATACACCAAGTCGCCCAAACATTAACGAGCATTTTTTTACCGTGCAAATTTTTTTCGGTTAATGTTGTTTGTGTGATGAGAGAAGGCAAAGTAAAAGAGGGAAAAGGTTTGTTGATTAGAGCACTCGGCATTTCGCGTGGGTCTAGCGTTATTCCGCGCATTAAAAATATTCCCAATACAATAAAACCGAGTAGAGGAATAAACAGTGCAAGACGTTTTTTCATTTTTTCTTAATTCTCTACTGGATGATGCTTTTGTATATTGCGATGGCGATAACGCTTATCGAGCACAGCAATGACAGCGCCGAGTGCCATTAAAATTGCACCCAACCAAATCCAGCGCACAGCAGGCTTAACATGCAAACGCAGTGACCATGCGCTCGCACTGCCAGCTTCAGGCTGTAATGCCTCGCCCATCGAAATATAAACATCGCGCGTGAAGCCAGCCCAAATTGCCGCTTCCGTCATAATTTTTTCTGAAGCCATGTAAGTGCGTTTTTCTGGCTGCATGGTGTGTACTTCATTATTGGGCGCAAAAACGCGAAACACTGCGCGGCGCGCAAGATAATTCGGGCCTGGGTCTTGCTCTAGTGATTCAAAACTGAAGTGGTAGCCAGATAAAGAGGCTGATTCACCCGGTGCAAGGCGAATGTCCTGCTGCTCACTGGCGAGTGATGTAAACGCAATGCCCATAACGCTGACAGCAATGCCAATATGTGCAAGACACATACCCCAGTAACTTGCGCGTAGCGATTGCAGCCCTTGCAGTGGAGAACGTGCGTTGCGAAGTTTGTGTCGAATATCCATCAGCGTGCTGATAATGACCCACAAACCGAGCCACGCTGCCAATAATGCCAATGCAGAAAAAGGCAGTGAGAGTGCCAACAGCAATAAAGGTGAAAATATCAGCGATGCGATGAGCGGTTTTTTAATCCAGAAAAAAAACAGTTGTGAGAATGTGTGCTTATCGTGCCATTGCAACTGAACGCCAACGGGTAACAATAGCAGTACACAAAACATGAGCGGAATAAAGAAGCTATTGAAGTATGGAGGACCGACAGAAATTTTTCCCCAGTGCAAGGCATCAGCAATTAAAGGGTAGAGCGTACCTAAGCACACGGTTGCTAAAATAATCGCCATCAAACAACTATTCAGTAGCACAAACATTTCACGCGAAAAAAAGTGATAGCCGGATGAGGGTGTAGTCGGCGCGCGAAATGCAAACAGCGTCAGTGAGCAGCCAATTACAATGCTTAAAAATGCCAAAATAAAATAGCCGCGTGAAGGATCGCTGGCGAAAGCATGCACGGAAGTCAGCACGCCAGAGCGCACTAAAAAGGTGCCGAGCAAACTCAAGGAAAAAGCAAAAATAGCGAGCAATAATGTCCAACTGGAGAATAATTGACGTTTATCGCTCGCTGCTAGCGCATGCAATAAAGCAGTGCCTGCTAACCACGGCATAAAAGAAGCGTTTTCAACTGGATCCCAAAACCACCAACCTCCCCAACCGAGTTCGTAGTAAGCCCACCAACTGCCGAGTGCAATGCCAATAGTGAGAAAAGCCCACGCTGTATTTGCCCAAGGTCGAACCCAGCGCGTCCATTCATTGCTGACACAACTGCGTTGTGCTGCACCTTTTTCTAATAATGCCGCGATGGCAAACGCAAACGGAATAGAAAAACCTACGTAACCAAAATACAGCATGGGTGGATGGATAATGAGTCCTAAATCTTGCAATAAAGGATTCAAGTCGCTGCCTTCAGAAGGCACAAAAGGTAAGTTGCGTGTAAAAGGATTTGATGTGAATAAAGTGAATGCGCTAAATCCTGTGGCGACTAAACCGAGTGTGCTGATAACGCGCGCGCGCAACACAACAGGCAGTTGGCGAGAACGCAATGCAAACATGGCAGACCACAGACTGAGAATTAACAGCCATAATAACAAAGAGCCTTCATGCGCCCCCCAAACTGCGCTGACTTTGTAATACAGCGGCAATAAGGTGTTGGAATTATTAGCAACGTATTGCAAAGAAAAATCATCAGTAATGAAGCAATAAGTCAGGGATAAAAAGCTGCCGACAATTAGCGCGCAGTTAGTGAGTGCAAGCGGCGCAGCTAAACGCATCCAGCGTTGCGCGCGCAAATAAGTGCCTGTCATCGGCATTACACCCTGAACGATGCTGACGCAAAACGCAAGGATGAGGCAGTAAAGACCGAGTTCTGGAATCATGATGATCTACTATGGATGTGCGGTGGGTTTGGGACCCATTTTTTTCATGCTGTCGCGAATTTCTGGCGGCGTGTAATTTTCATCGTGTTTGGCGAGCACTTCCGTTGCAACAAACATTGTGCCATTCCATTTGCCTTTGGTGATGGCTGCCTGCTCCTCGGCAAATAAATCTGGCAGGATGCCTGTGTAAGTCACAGGAATACTGTGTTGACCGTCACCTAATTTGAACGTGACAGCGAGGCTGTTGCTATCGCGATGCACGCTGCCTTTATCGACAAAACCACCGAGACGAATTGTGCGCTCCAGCGGCGCTTTACCACTGGCTACATCAGCAGGTGTAAAAAATAAATTCATATTTTCGCGCAAGGCGAAAGTGATTAAACCAACGGCAACAGAGGAGGCGACAACAATAGCAATCACAATCAATAGACGTTGTTTGCGCAGCGGATGCATGGTGTGTTACTCCAAAATCTGTTGCGCGATCTCCTTGCGCAAATGTGCGTGTCGGTTAATGGGGAGCCACAGCATCGTTAAAATAGTGAGCAGGCTGATACCGTACGCACTCCATACATAAAAACCATGTCCGTGCATGGTGAATAGATCGTGCATTGTTGCGAAATACATCAGCGTTTTTCCGAAGGTGTTGTGCTAAATAAATCGGTGAGCCAGCGACTATTGCGCTCGTTCGACAAAATTTCGCAGCGCAAGTTCAGCAGTAGCAGAACAGCGTAGAGCGCATAAAAACCGATAATCATGACCCACAATGGATGCAGCATGGAGGGATCAATCGTCGATGCTGAAGTTAATTTAAGTGACGCACCTTGATGCAAGGTATTCCACCATTTGACCGACATATAAATGATGGGAATATTTACCGTGCCCACGAGCGTGAGAATGCTGGCAGCACGGTTGCCGTTGTCATTATTTTGGTAAGCATTGGCTAAAGCCATCACGCCGAGATAGAGAAAAAATAAAATCAACATGGACGTGATGCGCGCATCCCATTCCCACCATGTGCCCCATGTTGGCTTGCCCCAGAAAGAGCCGGTGACGAGTGCGATGAATGTCATTGCTGCACCGATGGGAGCTGCCGCGCGTAATGCCCAAAACGCGAGTTTCATGCGCCACACCAAACCAACGCAGCCAGCTATCGCCATCAAGTAGTAACCGGCGAGCGCAAGGAAAGCGGAAGGTACATGGATATAGATGATGCGATAGCTGTTGCCCTGTTTGGCATCTTCAGGCGCAATCGCCAAGCCCCACACGCAGCCGACAACCAACAAAATCAGCGCAGCACTGCTGAGCCACGGTAGGAGCTGACCACTTCTGCGATAAAACCAAGGGGGCGATCCCCAACGATGGAACCAAGTTTTCAGCATCATGTTGGAATCAAATAAATGAATAAAACCGAGCGAAAAAAAGCGCGGCAAGGATACCACAGGGGCATGGGCTAGCTCTCTATGGCAATACGCAGACCTGCCATCACGACCAAAGGTGTCAGCACCAAAGCCATCACCGCGAATGCGCCAAGTACAGCTAACTGTCCCCAAACAGGAACGTCCAGTGCGGCTTGTGCTGTCGCACTGGCACCAAAAATTAGCACAGGGATATAAAGCGGCAGCACGATGACTGCGATGAGCAAACCACCGCGCCGCAAACTTACGGTGAGTGATGCACCTATGGCGCCAATTAAGGAAAGGCTGAGTGTGCCTAGCGCCAGTGCCAGCATGGTGACGGGCATCGCTTGAACAGGCAGCGACAGCATCCCGCCCAACAGCGGCGACAACACAATCAGCGGCAAGCCAGTAAACAGCCAGTGCACCAGAATTTTGATCCATACCATGCCGTATAAATGATTGGGCAAGAGCAGGTATTGCTCAAGCATGCCGTCGTCGTAATCGCGGCGAAACAACATGTCGGCAGACAGCAAGCTGGCGAGCAGGGCGGCGACCCAGAGCACGCCGGGCGCCATCACTGCGAGCTTCGCGGATTCTGCACTAATGCCGAGAGGAATCAGCGCGACTACCATCAAGAAAAAAGCGGCGGGATTGATGGCATCGGCTAAGTTGCGGCAGGCGAGTCGCCATTCGCGTTTCGCGGTTGCAAGCAGCACGCTCATCTTGCTGTCGCCTGTTTTTGTGATGCGCTGCTGAGTGCAAGCGTGCGATGTGTTAATCCCAATTGTTCACTGCCGTGATGCGTGGTGAGCACAGCAATACCGCCTTGCGCGCAATGTTGTTGCAAGCGTTCTGCAATCAAAGCAAAACCTCGTGTGTCGAGCGCGGTAAATGGTTCATCCAAAATCCACAAGGGATGATTGCTGAAAAAAAGTCGCGCTAAGGCAACGCGCCGTTGTTGTCCTGCGGATAAACGATGACAGGGAAGATGTGCTTTATGAACAATACCTAGCGTTTTTAGCGCAGTTTCAATTTGCTCAGAAGAGGCTTGCACACTGCTGGCATACCAAGCGAGATTTTCGCGCGCAGATAACTGCGATTTGAGTGCGGGTTGATGACCGAGATACAAAAGCTGCGCTGCGTAATCGTGCCAATGCTCTCTTATATCTTGGTTGTTCCAACTTACTTGCCCGCTGTATTGGCGGTTTAAGCCCGCTAAAACACGCAATAAGCTGGTTTTACCGCTGCCGTTTTCGCCCATCACCAACAACAATTCTCCAGCTTGCAGTGTGCAATGCAAAGCATCGAACAAACGATGTTGTTCGATGGATGCCGAGAGTTGTTGGATATTGAGCATGATAAAAAGTGCGCTTAATCTTTGAAATCAGGCTTGCGTTTTTCTTTGCGCGCTTTGATGGCTTCTTCAAAGTTTTTTGTCGTCATGCGCACATACAATTGTGCGTGACCTTCATGATTCATGTGTGTGTGCAAATTGCTCGCTTGTATGCCAGCCCACAACATTTGTTTCGATAATTCCACACCGAGATGGCTGTGTTGCAAAATTTGTTCGGCGGTGGCAAAGCAGATGTCCATCAACTGATCGGGGGCGACCACTTTGCTCACGATGCCGATACGCTCTGCTTCTTCGGCGTTGACATCGCGCCCAGTCAACATAATTTCAAATGCACGTGTGGAGCCTATGGCGCGTGGCAGGGTGTAGCTCAAGCCCAACTCAGCGGAAGTCAGTCCATTGTTGACACCCGCTGCGCGAAAAATCGCGGTACTGGACGCGATGCGAATGTCAGTAATCATCGAGAGACAAAAGCCGCCGCCGATGGCCGGGCCGTTAATGGCAGAAATCACAGGCTGGTGCATGGTTTGCACCGCGTGCATCACATCGTCCAACACTTTCATGGCGCGGCGTGCGATGCCTGGCATGGTCAGGCCATCAAAAATGGAGAGATAGCCTGGGTCTTTTAAGTCCGCGCCGGAGCAAAAGCCATTGCCTGCGCCAGTGAGAATAACAACGCGCGTTTTGTTATCAAAACTGACTTCTTCTAAGGCTTCTTTGAGCGGCACCATGACATCAAACGCCATGGCATTCATGCGCTCAGGGCGATTCATACGAATAACCGCAATGCCTGGGCGGCCTTTTTCGATGGTAATAAAGTCAGACATGAGTGTTCCTCGGTGCAAATCAGTCGGCGGCTATGATAAAAGTTTGCGCCATGACGCGACAGTGTGAGATACATCACGCGAATGTTGTAGAGCTGCGCGCATCGCGTTATTGTTTGCTCAGAAGTGGCGATAGCAGGGATGGTGCCCACCTGTCGCAGCGTGTTCAAACAACCAATAATGGAAGCTGGAGTGCTCATGAACGGAGTGCTAGACAGGGGTGTTTTCAAAGTGTGGTTTGCTTATGCTCTGCGCAGTGTGTTGCTTGCCTTGGTGTACTGGGCAGCGGCACATCTGGTCTTAAATTATTTTGCTACCGATAAAATTATTGCGCTGTTTTGGCCGTCGAGCGGCATTGCATTAGCCGCTTTGTTGGTTTTGGGTTGGCAATATTTCCCCGCTATTTTTCTGGGTGCGTTTATTGCCGCATACACCAATGGAGTAGGGCACTTCATTCCGGTTTCTCTGTTGATCGCCTGTGGCAATACACTGGAAGCGTTGATTGCTTGGTGGTTATTAACGCAGACATTTCGCATCAACACTTCTTTGATAGAAACGCGGGATTATTACTTTTTAGTCTTAGCCGGTGTTATTGCAACAGCTATTAGCACGGCGTGCAGCCTAAGTGGTTTATGGATATTTGGTTATGTCACAGATGCCAAGTTTTTTTCGGCGTGGATGTCTTGGTGGCAGGGCAATGTCTTGGGAATTATTCTGTTTTCGCCTGTCGTATTGGTTTGGCAAGACAAACCTGAAATTACATGGGACAACAGAGCTTATATACGCGGTGGTTTGTGTTTTGTCTTAGCGTTTTTGTGCGGGCAAATTATTTTTCTGAATTGGTTTGACAATATTTTTACAGATTACGCCAAACCTTTTTGGATGTTCATTTTTGTGATGTGGTCCGCCATTCGTTTAGGGCGACATGGTGTGTTGATTATTCTCGTGATGATTGCTTTGCAAGGTATTGCGAGCATCCTCAATAATCACCATATTTTTTATGGTGACCAAGATGGTTTTGCACTCATCAATTATTGGGTGTACATGGTAATTATCACCATGGTGGGCATGTGCCTTTCTCTAATTATGTATGCCAATCGCAAAAGTGAATCGGAGCTGCGTGAAAGTGAGGAGCGTTGGAGTTTTGCACTCGAAGGTTCCGGTAACGGTGTGTGGGACTGGGATATGTCTCACGATACAGTGCATTTATCCGCTTACTTTATCCGTATGTATGACTATTACGGCGAGAGCATTACCGCTACGCCAGAGGCATGGGCTGAAATTGTGCACCCAGACGACATGGAGCAAGTGTTGTTTGATTTTGATGAGCATATTGCTGGCAGAACACCTTTTTACGAAAACGAACACCGCGTACGCTGCAAAGATGGTAGCTATATTTGGATACTCGATCGCGGCATGGTTGTGCGCTACGACGCCAAAGGCAAGCCGTTGCGCATGGTTGGAACACACAGTGACATCAGTGCTAAAAAAATGGCAGAAGCTCGATTGTTAGAAGCCAATGTCACGCTGGAGCAGCGCGTAGCTGAACGCACAGAGGCGTTGGAAGCGGCGAAAAAAGAGGCAGAAATATCCACGCAGATAAAAACAGAATTTCTTTCGAATATGAGCCATGAAATTCGCACGCCCATCAGCAATATCATTAATATGTCAAAGATGGTGTTGAATTCAGAATTAGAAAATAGGCAGCGCGACTATGTTGAAAAAATTCAGATTTCAGGACGTATGTTGCTAGAGCTGGTTGATGATGTGTTGGATTATTCGCATCTGGAAACCGGCAAATTGCACCTTGAAGTCTCTCAAATAGATTTGAAGCGTATTGTCAACTCAGTGGCAGCTTTATACAAGGAAAGAGCCGAGGTAAAAAAATTAAAAATCCATGTTGATGTGGATGCGCGTATCGAAGGGGAGTTGATGGGCGATGCGGTACGTCTGAAACAAATCTTAGGTAATTATGTCAGCAACGCCATTAAATTTTCAGACAAGGGCAATATCACGATTAGAGTTTTTGTAGTGGCGAGCAGTATCGCCAATGTGCTGCTGCGTTTTGAAGTGAGTGATGAAGGGGTAGGGATTGCGCCCGCGTTACAGAAAAAACTGTTTGCTGCTTTTCAGCAGGCCGATATGTCTCTGCGTCGAAAATTTGGCGGCTCAGGGCTCGGTTTGGCAATCAACCGTCGCCTGTCCGCCATGATGGGCGGTGAAGTGGGCTTTGAAAGCCAGAGCGGCAAAGGCAGTACGTTTTGGTTTACGGCGATGTTGAATCGCGCTGGCGTGTCTGAATCACTGGAAGCTGACGAGAGCACAAAGCAGACACATAAAATGGAGCAGCGACTCACGGGCGTGGATATTTTATTGGTCGAAGACGATCGCTTTAATCAGCAAGTGGTGCAGGAACTGTTGGAGATGTCAGGCGCGAAGGTGACGTTGGCGGGCAATGGGCAAGAAGCGCTGCAACAAATGAGCAACAAAACCTACGATTGCGTGCTGATGGATCTACAAATGCCCGTGATGGATGGGCTGGAAGCAACGCGCCTGATTCGTGCCGACGAAGAGCTGCGCGACACCTTGATTATCGCCATGACAGCCAATATCTGGGGTGACGGCATGGAGCGCTGCTTTGTCGCCGGTGTGAACGACTTTTTGAGCAAACCTGTGCAGCCAGAGCTGTTGATTCAAACCCTATCTGCATGGACGGCTTGCAACCGTGAAAAACCTGTCGATGTCGCAGTGTTGATGGATGCTTTTGGCAATGATGCCAACAAGGCTATCGACGAAGTGGGGCGATTTGTGCGCCATTCATGGGGCGAAATCGGCAAATTGCGCCGCGCGGTGGAGATGCAGGACATGGAAGCTGCACAAGACACTGTGCGCGTTTTCCAAGCGGCGGCGCGCAAAATTGGCATTCGCAACTTCACAGCCATCAGTGAATACGTCACGCGACCCGAACAGCCTCCCGCGCCGATGGTGATGATGTCGGCTATTCGCCAGTTCAGCCGAATCTTGGAAAGAATTACCCAACAGCTACAGTTGAAAGGCTAAAATGCCTCGCTGAGAATAAAGCGAGAGCAATGCTGTGAGAAAGACCAAAATAATTTGCACGATTGGCCCTGCAACCGAATCGTATGACATGCTAAAAAAAATGGCGCTGGCGGGTATGAACGTGGTGCGCCTCAATATGTCGCACGGCGATCATCAATCGCACGCCAAAGTCATTAAAGCCATCAAAACGCTGAACAAAGAATTGCCACACCCAATTCCGCTGTTGCTGGATACGCAGGGGCCAGAAATCAGAACGGGTACGCTAAAAAATGATCTGGAATTAAAGCGTGGTGACATTATTTCGGTGTCGGCGCGTGCAGACGATGTGGAGTCTACTTCACTCAATATCAATTACCACGATTTAATCAACGATGTAAAAATCGGCGACAGAATTACGGTTGATAACGGCATCATTAACCTTGAAGTATTGGAAATTCAAGGGCGCGTGATGCGCTGCAAAGTGCTGGATGGCGGTCGACTAAAAAGTCGTCGTCATGTGAACTTGCCCGGTATTCGCGTCAATTTACCCGCCATCACAACCAAAGATCGTGAAGATATTTTGTTTGGTATGAAACAAGAGGTGGACTTCATTGCGCTGTCTTTTGTGCGTGAAGCCAACGATATTCGAGAGTTGCGTAAATTGCTGGGCAGCAAGGCAGACAAAATTAAAATTATCGCCAAAATTGAAGATCAGGAGGGCGTAAAAAATATAGAAGAAATTGTTGCCGCTGCTGATGGCGTGATGGTTGCGCGCGGTGATCTTGGTGTTGAAATTAATATTGAAGATTTACCCAATGTGCAGCGCATGATTGTGCGTTTATGCAACGAGCAGGGTAAGCGCGTTATCGTTGCAACACATTTGCTGGAGTCTATGATCGAAAATCCCATTCCAACGCGCGCAGAAGTAACTGATGTTGCTAATGCAATTTATGAAGAAGTTGATTGCATTATGTTGTCTGGCGAAACCACAGTGGGGAAATATCCTATCCGCTGCGTGGAGTACATGGATCGCATTGCGTGCACTACCGAAAAAGTGGCGGGCTTGCGTTTTTGTGACAATTTAACCAAAGACAACGACAAGCAACATTTAGCGCATTCGGCTGTGCAGTTGGCTGAAGATATGGACGCGCGTGGCATTATTGTCATCACGCGCCGTGGCGTGATGGCAAACTTGGTAACCAATTGTCGCCCCACAAAAACTACGATTTATGCTTTTACCAACGACAGCCGTACGCGCAGACAGATGCATCTGAACCGCGCAGTGGTTTCGCATCGCTTGGCATTTTCTAGCGATCCAGAAAAAACTTTGCTGTCTGCATTTGAGATTTTGAAGAGTGCTGATGAATTTCAAACGGGTGATAAAGTCGTTGTTATTTCAGATATTATTTCTGGTTTGGGCGTTGACGCGATTCAAATTCGCAGCGTGCCGTAAGAAAAAAGAGAATCGAAGAAGCCATGACGATGGAAGACATTAACACAGTCAAAACTTCGCCAGAACAGGCAGAAATGCCGTTTGCTATCGTGCATGGCAAAGGCATAACTGAACTGCCGAAAGATCTTTATATTCCGCCGGACGCATTGGAAGTCATCCTTGAGGCTTTTGAAGGACCTTTAGATTTGCTGTTGTATTTAATTCGCCGGCAGAATCTGGATATTTTGGATATCAATGTCGCAGAAATTACGCGTCAATATATGCAGTACATTGAGTTGATGGATGCCATGCAGTTTGAGCTGGCAGCAGAATACTTGCTGATGGCGGCTATGCTGGCAGAAATCAAATCACGCGTGTTGCTGCCGCGTTCCTCTGAAACCGAAGAAGAGGAAGAAGACCCACGCGCACAACTGATTCGCCGCTTGCAGGAATACGAGCGTTTCAAACAAGCTGCGGAAGATTTGGATGCGCTGCCACGCGAAGGGCGCGAAGTGTTTATTGGCGGTGCTGAACCGCCAGAGCGCGAAAGTCGTCGTGCTGATCCTGCAGTGGATATGAAAGAATTGCTGCTTTCTTTGGCAGAAGTGCTGCGCCGTGCTGATATGTTTGAAAGCCATCAGGTAGAGCGTGAGCGTCTATCTACCCGTGAACGTATGTCGCAAGTGCTAGAAAAGTTGAAAGACGGGCAATTTATGCCGTTTGTAACTTTGTTTACCGTCAACGAAGGCAAGTTAGGTGTCGTAGTGACGTTTCTTGCGGTGATGGAATTGGTCAAAGAATCTTTGATTGAATTATTACAAACAGAAACCTACGGACCTATTCATGTTCGTGCGCGTACCAACTGATTGTGTTCTATAAAATAGTGATAAAAATATGAGTCAATTTGATAAAATATTGTTAAAAAAAATTGTTGAAAGTTTGTTGCTGGCTAGTAATGAGCCGCTTTCAGTGAAACGTATTGCCGAAGTGTTTGCCGATCAAGAAGTCTTTGGTGATGCAGAAAAGCCGGATGCAGAAGAAATCCAAGCAGCGATTGAAGAAATTGCTGCGGACTGCCGCGATCACGGGTTTGAATTGAAAGAAGTGGCTACTGGTTGGCGTTATCAAGTGCGTCAAGAGTTGGCGCTGTGGGTTGGGCGTTTGTGGGAAGAAAAACCCGTTCGCTATTCGCGTGCTATTTTAGAAACGCTAGCTTTGATTGCCTATCGTCAGCCCATCACGCGCGGCGATATTGAAGAAATTCGTGGTGTGGCGGTGAGTACAGCCATCATTAAAACTTTAATGGAAAGGCAATGGGTGCGTATTGTGGGGCATCGTGATGTGCCAGGTCGCCCTGCGTTGTATGCCACAACGCGACAATTCTTGGATTACTTCAATCTCAAAAGTTTGGATGAGTTGCCTTCGCTGAGTGAAATTCGCGATATTGACAAAATCAATGCCGAGTTGGATTTTGGTCAAGATCAACAAGTGATGGAAGCACTTGCACCGCGTCTTGCCGAACAAGCGGGCGGTGAGTTGGTTGAAGATGCGGAAGAAATTAATGCAGACATTGAACAGCCGCCTTCAATGTCTTCCTCTACAGATGCGACTGACGCACCGGTGCTGCACTGATGTCTGAACATAAAGGAAAACCAAGTCGTAGTACCAATAAAACTAAGCCGGTATCACGCGCTCCAAGCAATGAAAAGTCTGCTGCTGAAAAAAAGCCGAGCAAAAAATCGAGCGAAAGAAAAAACGCCACGACTTCAGCAGCAGTGACAGAAAAGCTGCAAAAACTATTAGCGCGTGCTGGCTTTGGCTCGCGTCGTGAATTGGAAACATGGATTGCAGAAGGTCGCGTAACCGTCAATGGCAAAGTTGCTACTTTGGGTGATCGTGCTAACTTGAGTGACAAAATTGGTGTGGATGGAAAGTTGATTTCTTCCGCGCGTTTAGCTGGGCCACGCGTGCGTGTACTGTTGTATAACAAACCAATTGGTGAAATTTGTACGCGCTCGGATCCAGAAGGTCGTCCAACTATTTTTGAGCATTTGCCCGCGTTGGAAAAAGGACGTTGGATTGCCGTGGGACGTTTGGATATCAATACCAGTGGCTTGTTAATTTTGACTTCGGATGGCGAATTGGCGAATCGCTTAATGCATCCCAGCGCTCAAATTGATCGCGAATATTTAGTGCGTGTGATGGGCGCGGTTGATAACGATATGTTGCAGCGTTTGCGTGACGGCGTAGAGCTGGATGATGGTATGGCGCGTTTTACCGATGTGGGACTTTTGCACAAAGAAGAAAGCGAAAGTATCAACCGTTGGTATTGCTGTACGTTGATGGAAGGTCGCAATCGTGAAGTGCGCCGTTTATGGGAATCGCAGGGTCTGCGTGTTTCGCGTTTGAAGCGCGTGCGATTCGGCCCCGTGTCGCTGGCAAATAAATTACCAGAGGGGCGTTGGCAGGAATTAACGCCAGGGGAAATGGCGATTTTGTATCAAGAGGCCGGGTTGTCTGTGCCGCCGATTACGGCGCTCACACCAGAAGATAAAGAAGCCATGAAGCGCGAGCAGCGCAAACCCATGCGTTCTCGCGCATCGGCTGAAAAAGTTAGTGGTCGAAAGCCACGCAGAACTGTCTAAGAGAGGTTGTTAAAAAGAAAAAACCATCTAAAGGTTGTATCAACGGATGGTTTTTTCTGCGGCGTTTTATATCCTACGAAACAAAGGCTGCGGCTGATCAACAGAAGTTTGATAGTACTCTGTAAAATCATTCAATGATTCTACCGCTTCATCTAAATTGATATGTTCAGCCAGAACAAAACTGTTTACACCGCAGCGTTTTAAGTAGCACATTTGCTCGCGCAATACATGACCAAAAACGCGTATTTCACCTTGATAGTTAAAGCGCTGGCGCAGCATACGTGCGATGGTAAAGCCACGCCCATCGGTAAAAATAGGAAAATGAATACCTATGAGTGGGAGTTTATTCAGTTTTTCTGCCCACTCGGTATCAGGAAATTCGTCGCTATCAAACCATATTGCTATATCAGAACGATCTTGCACACTTTCATAGTGTGCTGTCCATAAAGCGTGAGGTAGTATCAGTTGTGTGCCACTAGGAATTTCAGTCACGCTTTTATCGATTTGTTGCCACAAATCAACGACAACAGCGCCATCTTTAATAATACGTTGTTCAGGCATATGCGCGAACCTTAAATGGGTCTATGCCGATGCGGCGATAAGTTTCGATAAAACTTTCACCTTCGACACGGTTTTCTACATAAACATCAAGAATTTTTTCAATCACGACAGGTACGTCGTCTTGTGAAAAAGAAGGGCCGAGAATATCTCCCAGTGCCGCATTTTTTCCTGAGTCACCACCCAGTGATATTTGGTAAAACTCTGCACCTTTTTTATCAACACCCAAAATACCAATGTTGCCAACGTGATGGTGTCCGCAAGCATTCATGCAACCCGAAATATTCAGTTCTATATCGCCGAGGTCGTACAGATAATCTAAATCATCAAATTTTCTTTGAATGGCTTCAGCAACAGGGATGGATTTTGCGTTGGCTAATGCGCAATAGCTTCCACCGGGGCAGCAAATAATGTCGTTTAGTGTGCCGATATTGGGTGTAGCAAAACCAAGAGGCTTTATTTTTTGCCATAGCTCGTGCAGGCGAGCGCCATCAATATCTGCCAACACAATATTTTGAAAGTGTGTTGTGCGCGCTTCGCCGAAACTGTATTCATCTGCCAAATCGGCAATGGCATCAAATTGTTTGTCAGAAACATCGCCAGGGATAACGCCTGTAGGTTTGAGTGATAGCGTGACAATACGATAGCCCGCACGTTTATGCGGCTTGACATTGCGGCTCATCCAATTAGCGAAGGCTTTGTCTTCTGCAGCAAGTTTTGCCAAATTATCTGCAACGTGTTTTTCATCCAATTGTTTGTAATCTGGGTTAGAAAAATGTTGTTTGACGCGATCAACTTCTTTGTCTGTTAGTGTTGCGGGACCATCTTTCACTTGTGCCCACTCTTTTTCCACTTTTTCAGCAAATGCTTCAGGACCTAAGGCTTTGACTAAAATTTTGATGCGTGCTTTGTGTTTGTTGTCGCGTCGACCTAATAAGTTATAAGTACGGATAATCGACTCTAAATAAGTGAGCAAATGTTTTTCTGGCAAGAATTCACGAATTAAAGCGGCAATACAAGGTGTACGGCCCAAACCACCGCCCACAAAAACACGGAAGCCAACTTCGCCTGCTTCATTTTGTGTTAATTCCAGCGCGATATCGTGAATCAAAATAGCAGCGCGATCAGATTTTGCACTATTCACAGCAATTTTGAATTTACGTGGCAAGAAAGCAAATTCAGGATGAAATGTTGACCATTGACGGATAATTTCGCAGTAAGGGCGTGGATCCATCAATTCATCTGCAGCAACGCCGGCAAATTGATCTGTAGTAGTGTTGCGCACACAGTTGCCACTCGTTTGAATAGAGTGCATGCCAACAGTTGCGAGTTCGGCAAGAATGCTGGGCACTTCTACCAAGCGCGGCCACATAAACTGAATGTTTTGTCGTGTGGTGACGTGACCGTAACCTTTGTCATAGTGTCGAGCAACGTGCGCCAACATACGCAGTTGTGCGGACGACAACAGACCGTAAGGCACAGCCAAGCGCAGCATCGGCGCATGACGCTGAATGTAAAGTCCATTTTGTAAACGCAGCGGTAAAAACTCGGCTGGTGCTAATTCACCTTTAATAAAGCGATCCATTTGTCCGCGAAATTGAATAACGCGTTGGCCGAGTATTTTCTTGTCAATGTCTGTATAGGCGTACATGGTTTTTACACACTAATGAGCGATTGAATTACACCAATTTATTGTGGAACTGCCTCTGTGCTTTCCGTGCGTTTGCTGCGTGGGTCATTCGCTGGTCGTTTGCGCTGTGGGCGCGTCGGATCAGGCTGCGCCATTTCAGTGGGTGCTACCGGTTCTGGATTTGTTGCTTGCACAGACTGAATAGTGAATTCACGCGGTTCTTTTCTTGGATGTAAGCGCGGGTCGTTGCTTGCACGCGTGCGTGGGCGAGGCGCAGTCGGTGCTTCTGCATTTGTCGCTGCTTCTGTTTTTACGACGACAGGGGCTGGTTCCGCTTTTACTGTTTCAGCTTGCGGCACCACTTTGGCTTCTGGTTTTGCACTTTCTATTTTTGGTTCTGCTTTTTGTTCTGTTGCTGCAGCAGCGACATGTGCCTCAGTTTGAGTTTGAGTTGATACTTGAGGAGCAGGGCGCGTAGCAACAACTGGCTCTGAACGCTCAATCACAGTAGCTGGCGCCGCAACCTCGCTAACCGTTTGCTCAGCAGCAATCAAAGACTGCTGTTGTGGTTGATCTGCAGCAGCATTAGGGCGTTGGCGCTGTCTTTCATTACGCGGACGCTTGCCTGATGGGCGGCGAGCAGGAGTATCGCCATTTTCTTGCGGCTGTTGTGCGCGTTCTTCATGGTTGCGCGGAGCTTGTGGCTCGTTGCGTGGTGCTTGTTGCTGCGCACCTTGCTGAGGATGATTCGGGCGCGCATTTTGTTGCTGCTGTGGTTTTTGCTGCTGATTATTTCTGCGGTTTTGATCGCCACGATTTTGCTCATTTTTGTTCGGGTCATTGCGTGGTGCAGTGTCATCGCGGTCACGACTATCACGGTCACGGTTATTGCGCTCACGTTGATTGCGATTGTGACCGTTGCGATTATTGGCACGACGACGTTGATCGTTATTTCGATCGCGCTCTCGCGGTGTATTTTGTTTTTCCGGTGCTGGCGCAGCTTCGACTGGTTTTTCACCTTCGCCAAATAATTTGCCGAACAAGCGCGTCATAAAGCTGGCGGCTTTTTTCTCGGTATTTTGTGGAGCAGTAGTTGCTGCAACCTGTGCAGTTTCTATTTGCTGTGGATGTGGCTGTGGTGCAGGTGTACTGGGCACTAAAATTTGCACAGCAGCCGTTTTTGGTTGTTGTGACGCAGCAGAGACATCATCTATTTCATGATGCTGTGCATCGTTGTATTCGATTTCAAAACTGGCTTGTGCTAGTTGTGCATCATCATCGCGCAGACGCTGAATGTGATAGTGCGGTGTTACCATATCTGGATTTGGCACAATCACAACACGGCACTGATGGCGTTTTTCAATTTCACTGATCTGCTTGCGTTTTTCATTCAACAAAAAGCTGGCAACCGATACAGGGGTAATCGCACGCACTTCAGAACTGCGTTCTTTTTGCGCTTCTTCTTCCAACATGCGCAACAATGCGAGTGCGATAGATTTTGTGCCGCGAATGGTGCCTTGGCCGTTACAACGCGGGCAAAGATGACCGGAAGTTTCTCCAAGAGAAGGGCGTAAGCGTTGACGCGACATTTCCAACAAGCCGAAGCGCGAAATACGGCCCACTTGTACGCGCGCGCGATCCATTTGCAGCGCATCGCGAATTCTATCTTCCACGGCGCGCTGATTTTTGGGTGAGTTCATGTCGATGAAATCAATCACCACTAAACCGCCCATGTCGCGCAAACGCAATTGGCGTGCGATTTCATCGGCTGCCTCTAAGTTGGTGTTGGTCGCAGTTTCTTCGATGTCGCCGCCTTTGGTGGCGCGTGAGGAGTTGATGTCGATAGACACCAAAGCTTCTGTCACATCAATCACAATCGCGCCGCCGGAAGGCAGTTTTACTTCGCGTTCAAAAGCGGTTTCGATTTGGCTTTCAATTTGATAGCGATTGAACAGCGGAATGCTGTCTTGATACAGTTTCACTTTGCTGTGGTAATTGGGCATCACTTGTTTGATAAACGCAGACGCCAATTCGTAAGCAGAACGCGTATCAATAATCACTTCGCCGATGTCTTGGCGCAGGTAATCGCGAATCGCGCGAATCACTACATTGCTTTCTTGGAACAAAAAGTGGGGGGCTGCGCTGTTGTCGGCTTCAGTTTTGATTGAGTTCCACAGTTGCAGCAGGTAATCCAAATCCCATTGCAATTCTTCAGAAGATCTACCGATGCCTGCGGTGCGCACGATGGTTCCCATGCCTGCGGGTAAATCCAAACCGGCGAGAGCGTCTTTCAGATCAGAGCGGTCGTCGCCTTCGATACGGCGCGAAATACCGCCGACGCGAGGGTTGTTAGGCATCAATACCAAATAGCGACCTGCGAGGCTGATAAAAGTTGTGAGAGCTGCACCTTTGTTGCCGCGCTCTTCTTTATCAATCTGAACAATGACCTCTTGACCTTCGCGAATCACCTCGCGAATGTTGATGCGACCTTCGATTTCGTTGGGCTGTTTGCTGAAGTATTCGCGGCTGATTTCTTTTAATGACAAAAAGCCGTGGCGCTCTGCGCCGTAATCAACAAATGCCGCTTCAAGGCTGGGCTCGACGCGGGTGATTTTGCCTTTGTAGATATTGGCTTTTTCTTGGCGACGGTTGGTGTGCTCGATGTCGAGATCGTACAGTTTTTGACCATCAACAAGCGCAACGCGGAGTTCTTCCGGTTGAGTTGCGTTAATTAACATGCGTTTCATATTTTCAATTCCTATCAGGTATTGGCTTTACGCCAATGCAATGGCTATATGCGTGCATTGCCCTGCAGGACGGCTGGTCAGCAGACTAAAGATGTCCGGTTTTCCTGTGCTGCGCGTGCGTCTTGGTGCAACAGGAAGTGAATCACGGAGGCTTTCTGCCTGCCTTTGTGTACGCTTTGTGCCTGTTTTGGATGGAGGGCACAAGGCGAGAAATTCAGTCATCGCTACAGGGTGGGCAATGCGGTTTGCCTGCTGTACAGGCTAAATCCGGTAACTGGCAGCGTGTTTTGTCGGAGCTGCGCGATACCACCCTTTGCTCACAGAGTTGGTCGCATACAACCAACTTCAAATGTGGGCGCGTCACTATAACAATGTTATGTAACTTATTCAATTACAATGAAAAAATAGGGTTTTTGTTGGTGACAAGACCTCGCGCAGCTCGCTAGACTGAATCAAGACAGTGAATGTTGATGCAACAAAAAGGAGCTGGCTATGGAAGCTGAAACTATCAATAGACGCACAGTGGGCAGACCGCGCAGCCAATCCAGCCACGCGGCCATTCTTAAGGCTTGTTCTGTATTGCTAGACAGCAAACCCTACGGCGATATCACCATTGAAGCGATTGCCAACATGGCTGGAGTCAGCAAGGCGACTATCTATCGCTGGTGGCCCAATAAAGTGGGCTTGGTTATCGAAGTGCTGACAGAAAAAGCACTGCTCATGCCGCAAATTCCTTTCGATGGTCGCAACCTGCGGGCGCATTTACTGGCGTGCTTAAAAGGTGGCTATAAAACCTTGTTGCGCGGACGCATGACTCCGGTGTTGTTGGCGGTGCTGGCGGAATGTCGTTCCGATCCTGCCATGTTGGACTTGCTCTACAACAGTTTTTTCGCGCGCTTGCAGGCTATCGGTTTGCGCGATTTGCAAAAAGCGGTCGCCACTGGCGAGTTAGGTAGCAGTGTGCGCTTGGATGTGTTGCTCGACCAGCTGTGGGGGCCGTTGTACTACCGCGCGTTGATTGCGGGACATCCCGTTGATGATGCGTATCTTGAAAGTTTGCTGATCAATTTATCTGCGCTCAATTAACGCCAACGCCGCGTTTCTCGCTGCCCGCTATCCCCCCACAGGTGGCTGATTTCAGTTAGAATTGCGTCTTTCGCAGTCGCAAAAGTCGTAATAAAAGGAACGCTGCTACATGGCTGATCTCGCCAAAGAAATTCTGCCCGTCAATATCGAAGATGAACTGAAACAGTCCTACTTGGATTACGCGATGAGCGTTATCGTCGGTCGCGCATTGCCCGACGCGCGCGATGGATTAAAGCCCGTTCATCGTCGGGTGCTATTCGCTATGAACGAGTTGGGCAACGCTTGGAACAAGCCTTACAAAAAGTCAGCGCGCGTGGTCGGTGATGTTATTGGTAAATACCACCCGCACGGTGACTCAGCGGTGTACGACACCATCGTCCGTATGGCGCAGCCATTTTCACTGCGTTACATGTTGGTGGACGGGCAGGGTAACTTCGGTTCGATTGATGGCGATTCGCCTGCCGCAATGCGTTACACCGAAATCCGTATGTCAAAAATCGCGCACGATTTGTTGGCGGATTTGGATAAAGAAACGGTTGATTATGTGCCGAACTACGATGGCACCGAGCTGATTCCTGAAGTGATGCCCACACGCATTCCCAACTTGTTGGTGAACGGTTCATCGGGCATTGCTGTCGGCATGGCGACCAATATTCCGCCGCACAATATCGGCGAAGTGGTTGATGCTTGTTTGGCACTGGTGGCCAATCCAGATTTATCCATTGATGACTTGATGGAGTTTGTGCCAGGGCCGGATTTCCCAACAGCGGGCATCATTAACGGTAAAGCAGGCATTGTGGAAGCCTATCGCACAGGTCGCGGACGCATTTATGTGCGCGCGCGCGCCACGGTAGAGCGCGATGAAAAATCAGGACGCGAAACCATCATCGTTGGTGAATTGCCTTATCAAGTGAACAAAGCGCGCTTGATTGAAAAAATTGCCGAGTTGGTCAAAGAGAAAAAAATCGAAGGCATTTCGGAATTGCGTGACGAATCTGATAAAGACGGCATGCGTATTGTGATTGAATTAAAGCGCAATGAATCCGGCGAAGTGCTTCTCAACAATTTGTATGCACAAACGCAAATGCAAACGGTGTTTGGCATCAATATGGTGGCACTGATTGATAATCAGCCGCGCACACTCAACTTAAAGGAAATGTTGGAAGCCTTTGTGCGCCACCGCCGCGAAGTGGTAACGCGCAGAACGGTGTACTTGCTGCGCAAAGCGCGTGAACGCGGACATATTCTTGAAGGTTTGGCTGTTGCTATTTCAAACATTGACGAAGTGATTGAATTGATTCGTCAGTCGCCAACACCAGCCGATGCCAAAGAGCGCTTGATTGCGCGCGGTTGGAAGCCGGGCACAGTTGCGCAGTGGCTGGAAAAAACAGGCGATGCTGCTTGCCGCCCAGAAAATCTTGGCGCAGAGTTTGGTTTGCGTGAAGGACAGTACTATCTTTCTGCCGAACAAGCGCAAGCGATTTTGGATTTGCGTCTGCATCGCTTGACTGGCATGGAGCATGAAAAACTACTCGCTGAATATCAAGAAAAACTCGCGCAGATTGCTGAGTATCTCGACATTCTCGGCAGCTACGCACGATTGATGTTGGTCATTCGTGAAGAGTTAGAACAAGTTAAAAGTGATTACAACGACAAACGCCGCACTGAAATTATCAGCTCGCAGTTGGATCTGACTACCGAAGATTTAATTACTCCAGAAGATCGTGTGGTGACAATTTCGCACGGTGGTTACGCCAAAGCGCAAGCACTAGATGTGTATCAAGCACAAAAACGCGGCGGTATGGGTAAGTCAGCCACTGCGGTAAAAGATGAAGATTTTGTTGAACATTTATTGATTGCCAATACGCACGACACCATTTTGTGCTTCAGTAATCTGGGTAAAGTGTATTGGCTCAAGGTGTATCAAATTCCTGTTGCGGCGCGCGGTGCGCGTGGTCGTCCGATGGTCAATTTATTGCCGTTGGATGAAGGCGAACGCATCACTTCTATTCTGCCTGTTAAAGAATATGTAGAAGATCATTTTATTTTTATGGCAACCGCCAATGGCACGGTGAAGAAAACTTTCTTGACGGAGTTTTCTCGTCCGCGTTCTGTCGGTTTGCGCGCTGTGGAATTGGATGCCGGCGATGTGTTGGTGGGAACCGCCATCACTAACGGTTCAAATGACATTATGTTGTTTGCTGACAATGGCAAAGCCGTGCGCTTTGAAGAAGCGGATGTGCGCGCGATGGGTCGCACTGCGCGCGGTGTGCGCGGTATTCGTTTGGCAGAAGATGCGCGCATGATTGCGTTAATCGTGCCGGCTGAAGGCGGAAGAATTTTGACCGCGAGTCAAAACGGTTACGGCAAACGCACTGAAGCGTCTGATTTCCCAACAAAAGGTCGCGGCACACAAGGTGTAATCGCCATGCAAACATCTGATCGCAACGGTAAGTTGGTCGGCGCTGTGCAGGTGTTTGACGGCGATCAACTGATGTTGATTTCTGATCAAGGCACTTTGGTGCGTACACGCACGGATGAAATTTCGGTGCTGTCGCGCAACACACAAGGCGTGCGTGTGATTCGCTTGAAAGATGATGAATCTTTAGTGAGCGTGGAGCGCATTGCGGAATCAGAAGAAGGTGATTCCGATGTTGATGAAACTGTAGAAAACTGAGGTAAAGCGGTGAGCAGAAAATATAACTTTTGCGCGGGGCCGGCAGCTTTGCCAGAAGCGGTACTTCTGCAAGCACAGCAAGAAATGTTGGATTGGCACGGGCGCGGCTTATCTATTATGGAGATGAGCCATCGTTCCAGTGAAATGACAAGCATCGCTGCGGAAGCGGAACAAGATTTGCGCGATTTGCTCGCTGTACCTGATCATTACAAAGTGCTTTTTGTGCAAGGTGGCGCATCACTGCAATTCTCCGCAGTGCCACTCAATTTATTGCCCGCTGAAGGCAAAGCCGATTACTTAGTAACGGGGCAATGGTCAAAAAAAGCCTACGAAGAAGGCAAACGCTTGGGCGAAGTACATGTTGCCGCCTCATCAAAAGACAGTAATTTTTCTACAATTCCAGCGCAAGAAAATTGGACGCTGAACAAAAACGCGGCGTATTTTCACTACACGCCCAATGAAACCATTGGTGGCGTTGAATTTCACTGGACGCCTGATCTTGGCGCTGTGCCACTGGTGGCTGATATGTCATCAACGATTCTTTCGCGCCCCATTGATGTATCAAAATTTGGTGTGATTTATGCAGGTGCGCAAAAAAATATTGGACCTGCTGGCTTGGCAATTGTGATTGTGCGTGAAGATTTATTGGGTAGAGCGCGATCTGATATTCCAAAAATGTTGGATTGGAAAACGGCTGCCGACAATGAGTCGATGTACAACACGCCGCCTACTTATTCGTGGTATCTCGCCGGTTTAGTGTTCAAGTGGCTGAAAGCGCAGGGTGGTGTAGAAGGTATTGCTCTGTACAATCAACGCAAAGCAGAGAAGTTGTATCGATACATTGATGGCAGTGGTTTCTATAAAAACCCTGTAGAAATGCAAAGCCGTTCTTGGATGAATGTTCCATTTACCCTGCCAGATGAGTCTTTGGATAAACTCTTTCTCAAAGAGGCCGAAGAAGCGGGTTTGTTGAACCTAAAAGGACATCGCTCTGTTGGCGGTATGCGCGCCAGTTTGTACAACGCGATTCCTGAGGCGGCGGTTGATGCGCTGATCACACACATGGATAACTTTGCCAAGCGTCACGGATAATAAGGTTAAATAAGATGACAACAAGCTTGCTTGCATTGCGCGATCAAATCGACAGCATCGATACAAAAATTCAAGAGTTAATTTCAGAGCGCGCTCGTTGTGCGCAAGCAGTCGCTGAAATAAAAAAAAGCGATGGCAGCACAGACACTATTTTTTATCGACCAGAGCGTGAAGCGCAGGTTTTAAGAAAGGTGATGGAGCGTAATCAAGGGCCTTTGGATAACGAAGAAATTGCGCGCTTGTTTCGCGAAATTATGTCTTCTTGTTTGGCGCTAGAGCAACCGGTTCGTGTTGCTTACCTCGGTCCAGAAGGCACATTTACGCAAGCGGCTGCGCTGAAACATTTTGGTCACGCTTGCGTTAGCATTCCGATGGCTGCCATTGATGAAGTGTTCCGCGAAGTAGCCGCTGGCGCGGTTAATTACGGTGTCGCGCCTGTTGAGAACTCTACTGAAGGCGTAGTGAATCACACGCTCGATAACTTTATGGAAACTTCGGCGCATATTTGTGGCGAAGTGGAATTGCGTATTCATCATCATCTGTTGGTGTCAGATGTCACCAAAGTTGAAAATATCACGCGCATTTATTCGCACTCACAATCTTTGGCGCAGTGTCGCAAATGGCTGGATTCTCATTTTCCTCACGCTGAACGGGTGGCTGTTTCTAGCAATGCAGAAGCAGCTCGCCGTATTCAGAGTGAATGGAATGCAGCGGCGATTGCCGGTGACATGGCGGCAGAGTTGTACGGTCTTAGAAAAGTGCATGAAAAAATTGAAGACCTACCCGATAACTCCACGCGCTTTTTAATTATAGGCACGCAACGCGTACCACCGAGCGGTGACGACAAAACTTCCATTATCGTTGCGGTACGCAATAAACCTGGCGCGCTCTATAACTTATTAGCACCGTTCCATAAAAACAATATTGATTTAACACGTGTTGAAACACGTCCTTCACGCAATGGCGCATGGAGTTATGTGTTTTTTATGGATTTTGTTGGTCATGTGGACGATGCAAAAGTCGCATCTGTTTTGCAAGAAGTGGCAGAACAAGCTGCTGATATTCGCATTCTTGGCTCATATCCACGCGCTGTACTTTGATTTTCCTTCGAGCTAATCATGAAAAATATTATTGATCTTGCTGTTCTCGGTGTGCAGAAGTTGTCGCCTTATCAGCCAGGGAAGCCTGTTGCTGAATTGGAGCGAGAGCTAGGTATCACCAACATTATTAAACTCGCTAGTAATGAGAATCCTTTGGGTGTGCCTAAGTCAGCGGTGGCTGCTATGCAGACGGCAATGGCTGCTCTCGCTTTATATCCGGATGGTGCGGCCTTTGATTTGAAAACGGCGCTGTCAAAAAAACTGGCTATCGATATATCTTCAATCACAGTGGGCAATGGCTCGAATGAGCTGCTTGATTTAATCGCACGTGTATTTTTATCATCTGAAAACAATGCTGTGATTTCGCGTCATGCTTTTGTAGTGTATGAAATTGCGGTGCAATCTATCGGTGCTGAGTTGCGCGTGGCAGAAGCGAAAAACTTTGGTCACGATTTGGCTGCCATGCGTCAGTTAGTCGATCAAAAAACCAAATTAGTGTTTATTGCCAACCCCAATAATCCGACGGGAACTTATTTGGGTATTCAAGAAATTGAAAAGTTTCTGAATGATATTCCGCGCGATGTAATCGTTGTTCTGGATGAGGCGTACCACGAATATGTTACGCAAGACGACTACGCCAGCGGTTTGACGCTCTTGGCGCGCTTTCCTAATTTGATTGTGGCCAGAACTTTTTCCAAGGCTTACGGTTTGGCGGGATTGCGTGTTGGTTACTGCATATCGCATCCTGCTGTAGCGGATTTGCTGAACCGTTTGCGCGAGCCATTTAATGTCAATTCTATGGCTTTGGCAGCAGCGGAAGCTGTATTGCGTGATGAAGGCTATTTGCGCGAAAGCATCGCTGTAAATACACAGGGCATGAAAATGTTAGAAGAGGGCTTGGATGCGCTCAATCTAAAATATATTCGTTCAGCAGGTAATTTTATTGCGGTTGATTTTGCGCGGGATGCTTCTGTTTTATATCAGGCGTTTCTGCGCGAAGGTATTATTGTGCGACCGATTGCGGTATACGGCATGCCGACTTGGTTGCGCGTATCCGTTGGCTTGCCTGAACAAAACGAAAGATTTCTGAACAGTTGCCGCAAGGTGTTGTCGGCATGAAATCGCGGCGCGTCCTCATTATCGGTTTGGGGCTTATCGGTGGCTCGTTGGCGTTTGCATTGAAGAAACGCAATGCTTGTCTCGAAGTGCTTGGCGTCAGCCGCAACGCGGCAACTATAGATAAAGCGGTAGCTCGTGGTGTGATTGATCGCGGCGCAATCGATATAGATGCGATGACAACACAGTTGCACGCTGGCGATATTGTTGTGATTGCCACGCCCACGCTGAGCGTGAAAAGTATTTGCAAAAAGTTGCATGCGGCAATCAAAAACGGCGTGATTGTCACCGATGTTGCCAGCGTGAAAGGTTCTGTGGTGGCAGATGCAGAAGCTGTGTTTGATCGCTTACCAGAAAACTTTGTCCCTGGGCATCCTATTGCAGGTTCTGAAAAAAGCGGGCTTGATGCAGTTAACGACAATTTATTTATGCGTCATCAAGTTATTTTGACGCCTACTGTGCAATCGAATGCAGCCGCAGTGGAAGCTGTCTCGTCATTGTGGCGCGCAGTGGGTGCGGAATTGTCTTTAATGTCTGTGGAAGAACATGACAAAGTGTTGGCGCTGACCAGTCATCTGCCACATATGTTGGCTTACACGCTGGTGGATACGCTGGCGCAACGTTCACAGAATCGTGAAATTTTTCGCTACGCCGCTGGCGGTTTTCGTGATTTCACGCGCATCGCTGGCAGTGATCCTGTGATGTGGCATGACATCGCATTAGCTAATCGTGCAGCATTATTGAGTGGCTTGGAAGATTTTGAGCAGCATTTAACATCGTTACGCCGTGCGATTGAAAACAGTGATGGCAACTACCTGCATGATTTATTTACGCGGGCAAAAAGTGCACGCGATGCTTTTGGTGAAATTTATGCGTCGCGTCAGCAACAAAAGCAATCAGATTCAGAGGATAAGCAGTGAAATATTTACTCCAGCCCGGAGGAAGTTTGCGTGGGCAATTTCGTGTGCCGGGCGATAAATCCATTTCGCACCGTTCCATCATGTTGGGTTCGTTAGCGGAAGGCGTGACGCATGTGGAAGGTTTTCTCGAAGGCGAAGACGCTTTAGCAACGCTGCAAGCATTTCGCGATATGGGCGTGCAAATTGAAGGTCCGCATCAAGGCAAAGTCACTATTCACGGCGTTGGTTTACACGGTTTGCAGCAGCCAAAAAAAGCTTTGGATTTGGGTAATTCAGGTACGTCCATGCGTTTGATTGCTGGCTTGATGGCGGGTCAGCATTTTGATGTGGAAATGATTGGTGATGAATCTTTAACGAAACGCCCGATGGAACGCGTAGCAAAACCACTGCGCAGTATGGGCGCAAAAATTGAAACCACGGGTGATAAAGGCACGCTGCCGATGACCGTGCGCGGCAACGCATCGCTACACGGCATTGATTACGAGATGCCGATGGCGAGTGCGCAAGTGAAATCCAGTATTTTGCTCGCCGGTTTGTATGCAGAAGGTGAAACTTCTGTCACAGAACCTGCGCCCACACGCGATCATACTGAACGCATGTTGCAAGGTTTTGGCTGCAAAGTTTCTGTGCAAGGCGCAAAAGCAACTCTGCATGGCGGACAGACATTGCACGCCACAAAAATTGATATTCCCGCAGACATTTCTTCTGCTGCGTTTTTTATGGTTGGTGCGAGTATCGCGCCGGATTCCGATATCACTTTGCATCATGTTGGCATCAATCCCACACGCACTGGTGTGATCGATATTTTGAAATTGATGGGCGCGAATATTGAGGTGTTCAATCAACGCGAAGTAGGTGGCGAACCCGTTGCGGATATTCGTGTGCGCTCTGCCCCATTGCACGGCATCGACATTCCAGAAGCATTGGTGCCGTTGGCGATTGATGAATTTCCGGTGTTGTTTGTTGCAGCGAGTGCAGCCCAAGGGCAAACGGTTTTGCACGGCGCAGAAGAATTGCGTGTGAAGGAATCGGATCGCATCCAAGTGATGGCTGATGGTCTGCAAACCCTTGGCATTGATGCGCAGCCCACTCCCGACGGTATTGTGATTCAGGGTGGTGCGATGGGCGGCGGCGCGATTTGGAGTCATCACGATCATCGCATTGCCATGTCCTTTGCGATGGCTTCCTTGGTAGCGAATCAACCCATCACCATTGATGGCTGCGATACAGTCGCCACCTCGTTTCCCGATTTTGTGGGTCTAGCAGCCAACGCCGGCCTGCGCATCCAGAGCGCCGTATGACCACGACCGTTCCCATCATCACCATTGACGGCCCTGGCGGATCGGGCAAAGGGACGATTGCGCAGCGCGTGGCTGACCGTTTGAACTGGCACTGTTTGGACAGCGGCGCGCTGTACCGCATCGTAGCTGTGGCGGGCACGAGGAGGGGCATTGCGCTGAACGATGGGTCCTCGCTGATAGCGCTGCTGGCGCATATCAACATTCGTTTTGCCTCGGACAACCATATCTGGGTGGGCGATGAAAACTTTGGCGAAGCGATACGCACAGAAGAGGCGAGCATAGGCGCTTCACAAGTGGGAGCTTTGCCCGCTGTGCGTGCTGCACTGTTAGATCGCCAGCGCCAGTTTGCGCAACTGCCGGGTTTGGTAGCCGATGGGCGCGATATGGGCACGGTAGTTTTTCCTTTGGCAGCCGTAAAAATTTTCCTGACGGCGAGTGCAGAGGAAAGGGCGTCTAGGCGCTATAAGCAGTTGATAAATAAGGGGCAGAGTGTTAGCCTGCCAGCCCTCCTTGAGGACATACGCGCTCGTGATGAACGCGATATGAACCGCGCTGTAGCGCCTTTGCGCCCTGCTGTGGATGCCATCGAAATAGATAGCACTTCGATGGGCATTGAGGAGGTAGTAGAAGCGGTTTTACATCACGCCATGCAATGTGGTTTGGTGCAAAAAGTTTCTATCGGTCAGTGAGATTTACCACCAGTCCTGCACAGCATTTTTGGCAGGGGTAATGTCACTGTTCATCGTTAACCCGCATGTACTGGCTTGCGGCATTGATAGATTGCTCACGCAATCAGCACAGGTGTACTAATGGAAAGTTTTGCAGAACTCTTTGAACAAAGCCTCA